>JBBCHK010000008.1:0-119503 GCA_037200745.1 Alphaproteobacteria bacterium | reverse complement strand
AAAATCTCCAAAAGGCCGGTAACTCTAGGGTTTTATCGAGGCCTGTCAAGCAAAGCGCGCCCGGCGGGTTTCACCAAAGCTTCATATTGCAGGCGGGGAAAATCGTAGAATGGGGACCAGCAGGGAGAATAACGTGCCGCGACCGCAGGGGCATCCGATATCGACGCGCTTCAGGCGCATCTGCTGTACCAGACGGGCATGCGCTGGCAGCCGGGCGAGGTCGACGGCCACACCATGCTGGTCTCCGAGACGTGCGAGCGCTCCGGCCTCGATGGGTTCCTGACCTATGTGCATAATGCCATCCAGGCACCGGTGAGGCTGCAGCCGGCGGGAGAAGATTCGCGCTGGTAAAGATATGCCTCTATCCGAAGGTCGCGCAGGCCGTGCTCGAGTACTTTCCCGAAAAAGAAAAGCCTCCGGTCCGGAAATGGGCGGGGACGGTAGGGGGAGAAGGGCTCGGAGCCTTCCCCTACGATGGCCGAGACATTTACCTTCAGGCCCCCCGCGCGAGCTGGTCCACTAGCCACTGTCGCGGCCAGCACTTCATCGACGCTGAGCTCCTGCAGCCGCGCCTTGCGCAGGATACGCACGTTGCCGACCGGTGCCGAGAGCGCGGGGTGGGAATCGTGCGAGAAGATCACGGTCGAAGGGCAGCCGGTGGCGGCGATGACATGCATCGGGCCGGTGTCGTTGCCCACCGCGAAGCGGGCCGCCGCGCGCCAACTCGGCGATCTGGGCGATGGACGTTTTGCCGCCGAGATGGATGGACCTCGGCTCGCGCAATGCGATCTCGTCGAGCACCGCCTGCTCGGAATGGGTGCCGAGCAGCACGGGCGTGATGCCGGCCGTCGCAAGCTCATGGCGAGGGCCGGCCGTATTGCTGCGCCGGCCAGCGCTTCTGCGGCCGGTGCGGCGCGCCGCCGGGAACGAGTAATGCGTAGGGATGGGAAGTTTCCCTCTCCCCCACCCCTCTCCCGCAAACGGGAGAGGGAGTCCGGCGCTGTGCCTTGCTTCCCTCTCCCGTTTGCGGGGAGAGGGTTAGGGAGAGGGCCTTCAGGCAGGAGCCCGCTTATATCCGCGCTCAGCCATGAGATATCCGGCTCGCCGGCGTCGATGCCGGCGACCTGCAGCAGCAGCTGCAGCCGTCGCAGCGCGTGGTGCCGGCGGCGGTTGTGGTCGACATAGCCGTGGCTCGACCAGCGGCTGGCGTTGTTGATGCGCGGCCCACGGCGGCACGAACAGCCACTGGTAGGTCGCGCTGCGCAGCGACATCTGCAGGTCGAACACCCAGCTCCAGCGCTTCGAGTTCAGCGTGCGGACGATGTCGCGCACGCCTTTGAGGTCGAACGGCGGGCGCTTGGGATCGACCCATATCTCGTCGAAATAGGGGCTGGCCGGCGAGGAGCTCGGCATAAGCCTGCCGGTGAGCACGGTGATGTGCGCGTCCGGGAACGCATCGCGGATGGCGGCGAACCCGGCCGTCGCCAGCACGATGTCCCCCAGCGCGCCGTGCTTGAGGATGAGGATCTGCTCCCGCGTCACGCCAGCAATTCCCTGTAGACGCTGATGGTCTTGTTGCGCATCTGCAGCAGCGAGAAATGCCTGGCGACGTGCTGGGCGGCGTAATCGCCCATCGCCTTCACCGTCGCCGCGTCGCGCGCCAGTGCGAAGCGGATCGCTTCCGCCAGCGCCTTCGGATCGCCGGGGGCGACGAGGTAGCCCGTCTCGTTGGGGATGATGGTCTCGCGCACGCCGCCGTGGTCGGTGGCGACGACGGCGCGGCCCATCGCCTGCGCCTCGATCGCCACGCGGCCGAACGCCTCGGGCTGCAGCGAGGGGATAAGCACCAGCTGCGACAGCATATAGGCCTCGGTCATGAACGGCGTCGCGTCGCGGATGCGCACCTTGCCTTCGAGGCCGGAGGCGACGATCTTCTTCTCCAGCGATTCACGGAAATCCTCATGCCGTGGTCGCTGCCGACGATCATGCAGAGGAAGCGCATGTCGGAAAGCTCCGCCAGCGCGTCGATCAGCACTTCATGGCCCTTGTTGCGGTTGATGCGACCGGGGCAGAGCAGCACGGGCACCGGCTCGTCCGGCAGCATCCAGCTTTTGGTGAGCTGCGCGATGCGGCCGGGATTGGCCTTCTCCGCCGAGAAGACGCGGCTGTCCACCCCGCGCGGGATGAGGCGCAGGCGGCTCGGGTCGGCGCCGTATTCGCGCACGATGTGGTCGAAGACGAATTTCGACACAGCGATGGTCAGCTCGCCCTTGAGCATCACCTCATTATAGCGCTTCTTGAACAGGCCCTCGGTGCCGTAGATGCCGTGCCAGGTGGCGAGGAACGGGATGCCGGCGCGCTTCGCGGCGTAATACGCGCTCCACGCCGGCGCGCGCGAGCGGGCGTGAATGAGGTCCACCTCGCGCTGGCGGATGAGCTGGGCCAGCCTGCCGATATTGGCGTGCATGGTGAACGGGTTCTTCGAGGCCAGCGGCAGCGTGATATGCTCGCCGCCCGCGTGCGAGATGTGCGGTACCAGCGCCCCGCCGGCGGAGGCGACGAGCGGTTTCATCGCCGAGAGCCTGATCGCCTCGGTCATCTCGATCGTGCCGCGCTCCACCCCGCCCGATTGCAGGCGCGGCAGGACTTGCAGGATGGTCGGCGTCGTCGTGCTCATGGGCCCGTTATAAAGAAGAAGCGCGGCGACACAAGTTCCGCCGTCATTGCGAGGAGCATCGCGACGAAGCAATCCAGTCCTTGCCGGTTGCATCGACCGGATTGCTTCGCTATCGCTCGCAATGACGATGACAATAAAATTCCACACCACCGAAGCCGGCCACAAGGTCGCCTACCGGCATCAGGAAGGCGAGGGCCCGGGCGTGCTGTTCCTCTGCGGCTACCGCTCCGACATGGAGGCGAGCAAGGGCGACGGCGCTCGCCGAATGGGCGGTGCAGGAAAAGATCGCATTCACCCGCTTCGATTATTTCGCCCACGGCAAGTCGGAGGGCGAATTCACCGACTTCACCATCGGCCGCGCGCTGGAGAGCGCCCTTGAGATGCTCGACCACATCGCGACCGGCCCGCAGCTGCTCGTCGGCTCCAGCATGGGCGGCTGGCTGGCGCTGCTCGCGTCGCTGGAGCGCAAGCGGCAGGTGAAGGCCTTCGTCGGCATCGCCGCCGCACCGGATTTCCGGCGCGCATGCGCGAGCGCATCAGCACCGCCCAGCGCGAGGAGCTCGACCGCGACGGCGTGACCTGGCTGCACAGCGATTTCTTCAACAACGATTATCCCGTTACCCAGCATTTCCTCGATGAGGCAAAGTCGCATTTCCTGCTGCACGATTCCATCCCGCTCGACATTCCCGTCCACCTGCTGCAGGGCGAGCAGGACGAGGACGTGCCGTGGGAAACGGCGCTTGCCATCTCCCAGCGCCTGATCTCGCGGAAGTCGCCGTCACCCTCGTCAAGGACGGCGACCACCGCCTGAGCCGCCCGCAGGACATCGCCCTGCTCATCGGCACGGTGGCGCGGCTGCGCGCCGGCTTGACCCTTTGACCCGCGCCCGCTAGACCAAGGGGCCATTCGCGAGGACACCATGAAACCCACCGAAAAACCTGCCAACCCGCATTTTTCCTCCGGCCCCTGCAGCAAGCGGCCGGGCTGGAGCCTCGATGCGCTGAAAGGCGCCGCGCTCGGCCGCTCGCACCGGGCCTCGGCGGGGAAGAAGAAGCTGCAGGAAGTGCTGAGCCTCAGCCGCGAAATTTTAGGCATCCCCGACGATTATAAACTCGGCATCGTCCCCGGCTCGGATACCGGCGCGGTGGAGATGGCGCTGTGGTCGCTGCTCGGCGCGCGCGGCGTCGAGGTGCTGGCGTGGAGAGCTTCGGCAAGGGCTGGGCGACGGATGCGAAGAAAACAACTCAAGATCGCCGACCCTCAAGGTCACCGAAGCGGGCTACGGCGACCTGCCGGACCTCGGCGCGGTCGACTGGAAGCGCGACGTCGTCTTCACCTGGAACGGCACCACTTCCGGCGTACGCGTGCCGATGCCGACTGGATCCCCGACGACCGCGAAGGCCTCGCCATCTGCGACGCGACCTCGGCCGTCTTCGCCATGGACGTACCCTTCGCCAGGCTCGATGTCGTCACCTGGAGCTGGCAGAAAGTGCTGGGCGGCGAGGCGGCGCACGGCATGCTGGCGCTTAGCCCGCGCGCGGTGGCCCGCCTCGAAAGCCACAAGCCCGCCTGGCCGCTGCCGAAAGTCTTCCAGATGACCAAGGACGGCAAGCTTATCGAGGGTATTTTCCTCGGCGATACGATCAACACGCCCTCCATGCTTTGCGTCGAGGACGCCATCGACGGGCTGAAATGGGCGAAATCCATCGGCGGCCCTCAAGGCGCTCGTCGCCCGCGCCGACACCAACCGCGCCGTGCTCGCCGAGTGGGTGCGCGGACGCCCGTGGATCGATTTCCTCTGCGAAATGGCGGATGCGCGCTCGACCACCTCCGTCTGCTTCAATTCACCGACGTGTGGTTCCAGTCGCTTCCTGCCGATTCGCAGGCGAAGACCATCAAGGATTTCACCTCGCTGCTGGAGAAGGAGCAGGTGGCCTACGACATCGGCGCCTACCGCGACGCGCCGGCCGGCCTGCGCATCTGGTGCGGTGGGCACCGTCGAGGCGACGGACCTTAAGGCGCTGACCCCGTGGCTCGACTGGGCGTGGACGGAAGTAAGACAGCAGGGAAGCAAGGCAGCGTGACCAATTCCATTCTTTCCAAGTTGCCCGCGATAGCGATGGGCGTAATGCTTTCCGTATCGTCGCTTGGCAGTGCTTATGCCGCAACGAAGAATTCCCCGCATCCTCGTATCAAGACCTATGAACGATGCATGGATAAGGCGGGCGGCGTGGTGCCGGACATGCGCGATTGTGCCTGGGCAGAAAAAGCCAGGCTCGATGACAGGCTTTTCGCGGAGATAAAAAAGATACGCCGTCAGGACGGTACGCCTCAGGTGGCAGATCCAAAAGCGTTCATGGATGAGCTGGTTAAGTATCGAAGCGATATGTGTGGACTCACCATGACCTCGGGTGGACAGATGGACCTTCTCACCTATGACGAGTGCTTTATGGATATGACGATCGATCTCACCAAATTCGTCGATGGCGTTATCCGGGACAGCGAGAACCATAGGCGGCAAAGGCGCATGAGACGATGTACCTGCATTTTCTGGTGAGCTTTTTTATCGCGAATGCCGCGCAGGCGACGCCGTGCGCAGTCGATGAGACAAAGGACAGCAGTCACTTTTTAGTCGGCAAGACCTGCCCGACGGATATTGTCGCCTATTTTGCACCGCGCGGCGCAGTGTTCTTTTGTGGCGGGCGAATTTGGTGGAGCGGCCACCGGTGAAGATTTGAATGCGGAGATGAAGAGGCTTCATTGCCGACGCGTTAACGATAATTCCGAAAAAAACGCGTTGGATAAGAAATACCGGAGCTCTCCAGCGATTCTAAAGTCATTCCATGAAACACTGGATAGAATTGAATAAAAGCCTATCTGAATTTTTATAACGTCCACTATACATCGGAATAAACGCAGGGCCCATTCATGAAGCGCGACGACATCCTTAAACTCCATTCGATGCCGATCCTCGGCCCCAGCTATCCGCGCGGGCCGTATCGCTTCATCGACCGCGAATACCTCATCGTCACCTATGAGAGCGATCCGGAGGCGATCCGCGCCGTCGTGCCCGAGCCGCTGGAGCCGGACGGCAGCAATACGGTCGCCTACGAATTCATCAAGATGCCGGATTCCTCCGGCTTCGGCGATTATTCCGAATCCGGCCTCGTCATCCCCCTGTACCTACAATGGCGACGCGGTCAATTTCACCGTCGCCATGTATCTCGACGACGAGCCGCCGATGACGGGCGGGGCGCGAGATATGGGGCTTCCCGAAGAAGATCGGCCACCGAAGCTCGAAGTCATCCACGATACGCTGACCGGCACGCTGCATTACGCCGGCGAGCTGGTCGCGCTCGGCACCATGCTCTACAAGACCGAGAACCTGCTCGGCGACCCGGCGCACAAGGACATGCGCGACCAGGCCGTCATCAAGAAGAAGCTGGGCAAGCGCCAGTTCAACCTGAAGCTCATCCCGCATGTCGACGGCTCGCTCGCCATCGCCGACCTCGTCTCCTACAACATGACGGACATCGCGGTAAAAGGCGCCTGGAGCGGGTCGGCGCGGCTGCACCTGGTGCCGCACGTCAACGCCCCGGTCGCCGATCTGCCGGTGAAGCGCGTCATCGGCGGCTCGCACTTCATCGCCGACATGACATTGCCCTACGGCAAGGTCGAGGTGGATTACCTGAAGGGTTAGTGCACCCCGGGAAGCGGCTCAACCCAGCGCTTGTGCTTTCGGCTCTGCTGCCAAGATTTTGCGGCGGCGTGTCCATCGCATGGAGCAGCTCTTCCTTCAGCGTTTTCCCGCCCATCGTCGAGAAATCCTTCCCCCGGCTGGTCTTGCGCGCGTTCACTGCCAGCATCTGTGCCGCGACATCGGCCAGCCGATAGATGAAATAATGCTGGACCTCTTCGACGGACTGTTCCTCCAGCACTTTCATGCCCTGCGCATTGGTCTCGGCGCGCAGCTTCTCCATGCTCACGGCCATGGAGAAATCCTGGTCGACCAGCAGGCCGGGATCTTCATCTCATATTGATCGAAGACGATGAGGGTGGGGGTGGTGAATCCCATTTTCAGCGCCAGCTCGAAGCAGTCATGGCGCGACAGCCCTGCTGATAAGGCGCTGCGCCTCGAATTGCCGCTCCACATGGCGGTCGATGGCTTCCGTATAGGATTTTTCGGGGCATGACCTATTCTAATCTTCCTATGCATTCCCGAATGCGACAATTTCATGAAGATAACGCACGAAAACGCTTGTCGTGACGGCGCGGGGGGACCGTCACTGGATGCCGTGTTTAGGCGATGCACCCATGAGCTCCGGTAAAAACTGGAGCAATTTGGAAAATACCTCGTCTGGAGGCGTGAAGCCTTTCCGCTCGACGACTTCTTTCCATGCAAGGCCAAGGCAAATATGGTTAAGTTTGGCCAGTGAATTGCCAGGTTCTCATCTCAGGGGGAAACATGGCGCGTACCTGCTCCGGAATGGCCGGCAGCAGCTGTTCATAACGTTCCAGCCGGCAGCAGCTGTTCATAACGTTCCAGAAGAATGGACTTCTGGTCCGGGGTCAGGAACTGGGTCATCATGCCCGTTGCCCGAAGCGAGGCTTGTACGAAGGGCGGCAAATTCCTGCGGCCGTCGTCCGGATCACTCATAGCTTGACCTTTCCCCACCCGGCTTTTAAGCGTCCTGCATCCTAGCAGGATTTGATGACAATATCATGACACGGAGCCCCATGCCCAAAGTACTGATCGCCGATAAGCTGAGCCCGCAGGCCGTCGCCATCTTCAAGGATCGCGGCGTCGAGGCCGATACGAAGACCGGCCTCAGCGAGGAGGAGCTCCTCAAGATCATCGGCGATTACGACGGGCTGGCGATCCGCTCGGCGACGAAGTCACGCCGAAGCTGCTCGATGCGGCCAAGAAGCTCAAGGTCGTCGGCCGCGCCGGCATCGGCGTCGATAACGTGGACGTCAAGGCGGCGACCGCGCGCGGCGTCATCGTCATGAACACGCCGTTCGGCAACTCGGTGACCACGGCGGAGCACACCATCGCGCTCATGATGGCGCTGGCGCGGCAGATCCCCCGCCGCCAACGCCTCGACGCAGGCGGGCAAGTGGGAGAAGAACAAGTTCATGGGCGTCGAGCTCGCCGGGAAACGCTGGGGCTGATCGGCTGCGGCAATATCGGCTCGATCGTCGCCGAGCGCGCGCAGGGGCTGCGCATGAAGGTCATCGCCTTCGACCCGTTCCTCTCCGCCGAGCGCGCGCAGGGGATGAATGTCGAGAAGGTCGAGCTCGACGAGCTGCTGAAACGCGCCGACGTCATTTCCCTGCACACGCCGATGACGGACGCGACGCGCCACCTCATCAACAAGGCCAACCTCGCGAAGACGAAGAAGGGCGTGCGCATCATCAACTGCGCGCGCGGCGGGCTGGTCGTCGAGAAGGATCTGAAAGAAGCGATCGAGTCCGGCCACGTCGCCGGCGCGGCGTTCGACGTGTTCGAGGAGGAGCCGGCGAAGGACAACATCCTCTTCGGCATGGAGCAGGTCGTCTGCACGCCGCATCTCGGCGCGTCGACGGCGGAGGCGCAGGAGAACGTCGCCATCCAGGTCGCCGAGCAGATGGCGGAATACCTCACCGTCGGCACCGTCACCAACGCGCTCAACATGCCTTCCGTCTCGGCGGAGGACGCGGCGAAGCTGAAGCCGTATCTCGAGCTCGCCGCCGCGCTCTCGGCCGCTTCGCCGGGCAGATGGCCAAGGGCGGGCTGACCAAAGTCACGCTGGAATACGAGGGCCGCGTCACCGCGCTCAATACGAAGCCGCTCACCGCCGCCGCGCTCAACGGGCTGCTGGTGACGCTGGTCGAGGGCGTCAACATGGTGAACGCGCCGGTCGTCGCCCGCGAGCGCGGCATCGACGTCTCGGAAATTTCGCACGAGCGCACCGCCAACTACAAAACGTTGATGCGCATCGCCGTCGTTTATGACGGCGGGAAATTCGCCATCGACGGCACGCTGTTCGGCGACAAGCCGCGCGTCACCGCCATCGGCGACATCTCGCTCGAAGCGGCGCTCGCCCCGCGCATGCTCTTCATCGCCAACGAGGACAAGCCGGGCCTGATCGGCGGCCTCGGCAAGCTGCTCGGCGACGCGAAGGTGAACATCGCCAACTTCCATCTCGGCCGCAACGACGCGGCGACGAACGCCGTCGCGCTGCTCGAAGTCGATCAGGAAGTCGGCGATAAGCTGCTAAGGGACATCGAAAAATTACCGAGCGTCACCGAAGCGCGCCTGCTGCAGTTCGCCTGAGAATCGGTCATCCCCGCGAAGGCAGGGATCCAGGGCCAGATGCGCCACGGCTAGCGTTCGTAGTGCCGTCCTGGATTCCCGCTTTCGCGGGGAATGACAGTGTTTTTGTCTACGACTGTGGCTTAAGCGCAACAAATCGCAATATCTTGTGGCTGATTTGCCACGGATTTGCCCTTTTTTCTTTCTATTGGTCGCTTATATCGGACAATGTAGGCGTAAGCGAGGGGATTGCGAACCTTCCTGAAGTGTAATCCGCCGTTAATCATCGCTTAACCCTCGTGTGGTAGGGTCCTTGCAGCCACTGGGAGTTTCGAATGCTGATCCGTGTGAACAAATCGACCTCGACCCGCAAGCCGGTGAAATACGCCGCGCTGTCGTCGGGGACGATCAGTCACGTCTGGTACGACGAGGAAGCGTCGTCGGCCAAACGCAAGAATCGCATCCTGCTCACGCGCGAGTCGTCGAAGGAAACGCCGAAAGGCAATTTCGACGCCTAAGCGACGCGCCGACGCGGAACGCGGGCGCAGAACTATTTTCAAAATCTATTTCGAAAGTTTCGGCGCGCCCGTACCGGCTGCGGTGGGTGCGGGCGGTGGCAAGGCACCGAGCGCCGCGGGACTGAAGAGGCCCCAGCGCGAAAAGCGCCGACCGAGCCGAGCATGGCATCCCGGTATCCGTCCATGATCGTGCTGCCGAGGACGTGATCGCCGATGCCGCCGCGAATCTGCAGCGCGACCGGCAACGCATTTCCTATCAGGAGGTCGAGCGGATCGCTCATTTGGGATCGTCCTCCCCGAGATGGCGGCCGCGCAGGGGAAGAAGGTGGTTCTTCTCCATGGCATCGCGCAGAAGCACCATCGGCATCTTGTACTTATCCCTGAGCTCGTCCGCCTTCTCCGGAGGAAGCTTCTTGAGGTTCTCAGGGTCGGAATTCATGGCCAGATCGGCATACTTGACCCGCAGGGCGCCGATATTGCCGGTGTTGATAATGGCCTTGATCCATTCGACATACGACATCCCTTCCTTGTAAACGCCGACCCCGTCACGTTTGGTGACGAGCTCCACGGCGAGCACCGTGCGGTCGGTATAGCCCATTTTCCGCAGGTCATCGGCGGTGAATTTGGATTTTTCCAATACGTCGTGCAACAGGAGCGCCAGCTCGACTTCGATATCGTGATCGCCTTCCAGGTAACGCAGAGCACGGACGGGATGCTGGTCGTACGGCATATCGCCGTAACGCTGCCCTTTATGTACCACCTTAAGGAAATCGATGGTCTGATCGACTGACGGTGTTTCATCCATGCCACTATCCTAACATTCGCAGGCGGGAGGAGTCCGTGAAGATTCGATGACGGCGCGTGAAGATTCGATGACAGGAGGCTTAATCCATGTCCTGTCCGCCGTTGAGGGACAGGGTGGCGCCGGTGATGAAGCCGGCCTCGCCGGCGGCGAGGAAGCAGACGGCGCGGGCGATCTCGGCGGGCTGGCCGAGGCGGCCGACGGGGATCCTGGCGACGATGCTTTCGAGCACTTTCTCCGGCACGGCCTTGACCATGTCGGTCTCGATATAGCCCGGGGCGATGGTGTTCACCGTGATGCCCTTGTTCGCCGATTCTCTCGCGAGCGCCTTGGTGAAGCCGATCACGCCGGCCTTCGCCGCCGAGTAGTTGGCCTGGCCGACCTGCCCCATCTGCCCGTTGATCGAGCCGATATTGATGATGCGGCCGTAGCCGCGCGAGCGCATGCCCTCGATCACCACGCGGCACATGTTGAACAGCGAGGTGAGGTTGGTCTCGATCACCGCGTGCCAGCTTTCGGCGCCCATCTTGTGCAGGAATCCGTCGCGGGTGATGCCGGCATTGTTGACGAGGATGTCGATGGGGCCGATCTCGGCCTCGATCACCTTCACCGCGTGCGAGCACTGGTCGAAATCGCCGACGTCGAACTTGTAGACGGCGATGCCGGTCTCTTTCTTGAATGCGGGCGGCCGCTTCTTCATTGCCGGCGTAACTCGCGGCGACCTTGCAGCCCGCTTTCTTGAGGTCGACCGCGATGGCGGCGGCCGATGCCGCGCGTGCCGCCGGTGACCAGCGCGACGCGCCCCCTTCATGCTTTCGCCCTTGAGCACTACGCCGCCTCCACGCACATCGCGATGCCCATGCCGCCGCCGATGCACAGCGTGGCGAGGCCTTTCTTCGCGTCGCGCTTCTTCATTTCGTAGAGCAGCGTCGTCAGCACCCGCGCGCCGGAGGCGCCGATCGGGTGGCCGAGCGCGATGGCGCCGCCGTTGACGTTCACCTTCGATTCGTCCCAGCCCATCTCGCGGTTGACGCAGACGGCCTGCGCGGCGAAGGCCTCGTTCGCCTCGATGAGGTCGAGGTCCTTTGTCGCCCAGCCGGCTTTCTCCAGCGCTTTTTTCGAAGCAGGAATGGGACCGGTGCCCATGATCGACGGATCGACGCCGGAAGTGGCCCACGACTTGATGGTGGCAAGCGGCTTCAACCCGCGTTTCTCTGCTTCGGCGCGCGTCATCAGCAGCACGGCGGCGGCGCCGTCGTTGATGCCGGAGGCGTTGCCCGCCGTCACCGTGCCGTCCGGCTTGAAGGCGGGGCGCAGCCTGGCGAGCGTCTCGGCGGTGGTGTCGGGGCGGATGAACTCGTCCTTGTCGACGACGGTGTCGCCCTTCTTACCCTTGATGGTGATGGGAATGATCTCGGCGGTGAATTTGCCGTCGGCCTGCGCCTTCGCGGCTTTCTGCTGCGAGCCGGCGGAGAATTTGTCCTGGTCCTCGCGGGTGATCTGGAATTGCTGGGCGATGTTCTCGGCGGTGATGCCCATGTGGTAGTTGTTGAACGCGTCCCACAGCCCGTCGACGATCATCGTGTCGGCCATGGTGCCGGGGCCCATTTTCACGCCGTTGCGTATCGAGATCGCGTGCGGCGCCTGGCTCATCGATTCCTGCCCGCCGGCGATGACGATGCTCGAATCCCCGTTGCGGATGGATTTCATGCCCTCGGCCACCGCGCGCAGGCCCGAGCCGCAGACCTGGTTGATGGTATAGGCCGTTTTCTCGACCGGGATGCCGGACCTCACCGCCGCCTGCCGCGCCGGGTTCTGGCCGACGTTGGCGGTGAGCACCTGGCCGAGGATGACCTCGTCCACGTCTGCGGGTTTCAGCTTGTTGCGCGCGATCAGCGTCTTGATGACATGCTCGCCGAGCTGCTCGGCGGAAAGGCCCGAAAGCCCGCCCATGAAGTTGCCGATCGCCGTGCGCGCCGCGTCGACGATGACGATGTCGTTTGCATTGGCCATGATACCCTCTTTTTTCGGTGCGAAGTTACTTAGGTCAGTTGCCGGGTAATGTCCAGAAAGCAGCGGCTTATTTAGTATTAAGAATATATTAACCATTGCCGTGCTACGGTGGCATGAATTTCGGGAGATTTATGGCGGATTGGCTCCAGGGCTTAAAGGATCTTCAGCACACGATGGAAGTCGGCGTGGGCGCCATCGAAGCCGGGCTGAGCAGCGCAGTGAATAATTTCGGGCCGACGAAAAATTTTCAGCAGACGATGGGAGCCGGGATAGGCGCCATCGAAGCCAAATTGAACACCATCGCGAATAATTTCGGGCCGGCGAAAGAGACCCTGCAGCCCTCGACCGGGGCGACCATCCTTGCGGACGGCAGCCTGGTCACGCCGGAAGGGCATTTTTACGCGACCAACCCGCATGTCGAGATGCGCATCCCGCTGAACAGGCAGCCGGGCGTTGCCACCGGCCTCGGGGCGACGCCCCAGTTCGTCCTCAATACCAACGATCCGGGCATGGACGCGCCGGCGCGCAGCGGTCCCCGGCGACCTCAGCAACGACCGGGGCATGGACGCACCGGGGCGCGGGCGGCCCCGGCGACCTCAGCAATGACTGGGGCATGGACGGGTCGGCCCGCAGGCGGACGACCGGACCGGCCGTCGCCCCGGCGCGACCGGACGACGGCGTCGCCCGCGCCATTCACCGCACCGGCAATCAAGGCCCCGCCGGAGTGGAGATCGTGCCCCTGGACGACGGCGTCGCCCGCGCCATTCACCGCACCGGCAATCGAGGCCCCGCCGGAGTAGAGATCGTGCCCCTGGGACGACGGCGTCGCCCGCGCTACGCACCATATCGGTAACCAGGGCCCCGCCGGGGTAGAGATCGTAAAGCCGGGCGTGCAGGATATGTCGCGCGTGATGGCAGCGCTTGCCGTGCACGGGCTGGATAAACCTCCCACGTGGACGGCCGAGCACAAGCAGGGGCTCGACCATCCCCCGGGGCATCCGCCGGAAGGCAACCGCGTGGCCGCTGCCGCAGGCATGGCGGCCGCCGCTACCGGCAGGGCCTAGAACCTCGCGCCGCGCTATTTCAGGGTCTCTTGCAGGCAGGTGGTCTCGAACGCTTCGATCTTTTTGCTTATCGCGGGGACCTTCGTGGGATTCCACCCGGCGTTCATGCCGTCCATCTCCTCTTTCATGCTCATATGGCTCACCTTCTGGTCCTGGAAGCAGGCGCAATAGGTGACGACCTGCTCGGGGGTGAACTTGTGCACGAAGTCCCTGGTCACGCAGTATTTCGTCATCCAGACGATGTAGGCGCGGCTGAATTCTTTCTGCTCGAATGCGCGGGGCCGGCATTTTCGCCAGCACCTGCTCGACCAGGTGGTTCTCATGCGACTTCAAATACCATTTCCTGACCCCGTAGACGCCCCAGAGCGCGGCATAGATCAGCAGCACCGAGACAACGATGCTGGCAGTCAAGAAGAGAAAGCGTTTTCCCGTATTCCTGTCCTGCGGTCCGGCCATGATGCGACTCCAACGTTGATCCGGCCGCGAATATAGGCCGGCGCGAATATTCAGTCATTAAACTTTTCGTTAAGCCACTCCGCCACCGGCTCCCACAATAGTTTTTGCGCGCGACGGCCGACCACCATGCTGACATGGCCGGCGTCGGGGCTCAGCGTATCGCAGCGCGGCAGCTCTTTCGCCAGCGGCGAGGCGACGCCCTGCGGCACGATGAGGTCGCGCTGCGGGATCACGGCGAGCGCGGGGCAGGCGAGGGCGCTCGGATCGATCCAGCGGCGGCCGACCTTCCACTGGTGGTTGGCGAGGATATTGCCCTGCGGCCAGTCGACGAAACATTCCTCGGCGACGGCGGGCGCCAGCGGCACGCCGTCATTCACCCACTGCTCGACGGCGAGGAAATGCCGGCGCGCCTGCTTGTCGAGCGCGGGAAAGGCGCTGTATTTTTCCTGCACGCGCCACGGGTCGATCAGGTGGAACAGCGTCTGCGTGACCACCGGCGGCACCGGATCGAGCGAGCGGATCCACTGGCGCAGCATCGCCTGTGCGGCGGGCTCCAGCAACAGCCGCGGCGTGTCGGGCGCGGAGAAATCCCACGGGGTGGCGAGCAGCACCAGCGCATCGACGAACACGGAGGCGAGCTGCGCCATGGCGATGGTGAAGATGCCGCCCATGCAGTAGCCGAGCAGCGCGATGGGGCCTTCGTGGCGGGCGCGTGCCTCGCGCAGCGCGTCGAGCGCGTGGGAGCTGATGTAGTCGGCGGTGGTAAAATTCTTTTCGGTTTCGCCCGGCGTGCCCCAGTCGAGCAGGAGCGGGCGGAAGCCCTGTGCCTTCAGGAACTGCGCGAAGCTGACCTCGGGATAAAGATCGAGTACGTAGGATTTGTTGATGAGCGAGGGGACCAGCAGCACCGCGAGCCCTTCGCTGTTCTCCGGCGCGAGGTCGTAGAGCGTCGCCGCGCCGCGTTTCCACAGCACGGGATAGTCCGGTGCCTCGCGCCGGTATTCGCTGGAGAAGAGATAGGCCTGCACGCCGTCGAGGAAATTCGCCGAGCGGCGGAATGCCCTCCTCGCCAAGCGCGCCGAGGAAATCCGGCCGGAAGAAATACGGAGCGAAATCCATCATCGTCATTCCCGCGAAGGCGGGGATCTCTTTATCCTCTTGCGCGGACGGGGAGAGAGATCCCCGCCTGCGCGGGGATGACGGTGCAGAAGAATTATTTTTTGCGGCCGGCGGGCTTGCGGCGCTTAGCCAGGCTTTTCCCGCGTCGCCCCACTGCTCGCCCATTTTTTGCCACGCGCTGAGCATCGCGTCGCTGCTTTGCTCGAACGGGCTTTTTGGTTTCGGCAGGAACGGGTTGAACGCGCTGTAGTCGGGCCAGCTCGCGTTCCAGCTCGGCCACGCGCTTGGAAAGCTTGCGGACTGCATCATGCTCAGCATCAGGTGCAGGGGCAGGGCGTCGGGCGCCATCATGGTCGGGCTCCTTTTTTGCGGTGTTCGAGAAGGCTTGCATGGCGGTCATCATCGCCGAGACGGTGGCAGGGTCGCTCATCTGCCGCGTCACCTCGCGCTGCCAGAGGGCGAGGAACTGCTGCGCCATGCGCGCCATGTCGGTGGGATCGCTCATGCGGGCATGCGTAGCGCATTTTCGCTGAACTTGCCAATGCCAACGGATTGGGCTAGGTCATGCTTCCCTTTGCAAAAGCACATTTCGCACAGCAACATAGAGAGCGGCAATGAGTAAGAAACCCAACGCATCGTCCGAGCCGATCGTCATCAAGAAATACGCCAACCGTCGGCTGTACAACACCGACACCTCGAGCTACGTCACGCTCGAGGATCTCTGCGACATGGTGAAGGAGGGCGCCGAGTTCATCGTCTACGACGCGAAATCCGGCGAGGACCTCACCCGGCAGATCCTGACGCAGATCATCTTCGAGCAGGAATCGCACGGCGAGCACCTGCTGCCGATCAACTTCCTGCGCTCGCTGATCGGCTTCTACGACAACTCGCTGAAGGATTTCGTGCCGCACTACCTCGAATCGGCGATGCAGACCTTCCTCACCAACCAGGAAAAGATGCGCGAGATGATGGGTATCGGCAATATCGGCGGCTTCGGCCAGGTCGCCCAGCAGCTCGAAGAGATCGGCAAGCAGAACATGGAGCTGTTCAGCAAGGCATTCTCGATGTTCACGCCTTTCGCTGCCCCTGGGGCAGAGAAAAAGAAATAAAGCCCGTCATGCTCGGTGGCGCATCGCGCCATCCGGGCATCCATGGATCCCCGGACGAAGCTCCGCTTCGCCGAGGATGACGGAGCAATAAAAAAGCCCGCCGGAGCGGGCTTTTTTCATCATGAAATTCGTTCTATACGGTGCGCGACTGGTCCTTGGGCTTGGTGAAGGGTTGCGCGAAATGGCTGGCGATGCTTTCCGAGGCGGCGGCGATATAGGTGCTGATGCCGTCGTGCCGGTAGATCTGCGACGGGTCGTTCTGCAGGTTCTTCACGGTGGTCGCGAGGTTCTGGGCGAGCTTGCTGCTGGCGAAATGTTTTTCCGAATCCAATTGGGCCTGCGTGTGATACCCGGCCATTTCGCTGGCGACCCTGACGGCGCGTTCCTTGGCCGCTTCGGAGATATTGGGAATATTCGGCGGTGTGGTCATGGTGCGAGGTCTCCCTTAACCAACTTGTAACATAGAAATATGACGGTTCTGTGACAGCCCGCCCCGGGAATTGTGAAGGTTTTGTGACAGCCTAGCGCTGAGGATCGGCCAGCGCACGGTTCAGCGCCGCCCGTTCGGACTCAAGCTGTTGAGTGAACGAGGCATTTCGCGCCCTCGCCGGGTTGGCGGCCATCTGGGCGGCAAGGATGGCGTCCGAATAGCTGCCGCCGCCGTTGAGCGTATTGTGGGCGGCCATGCGGGCGCCGATGCGCGTCGCCCAGCTCGGCCGGTCGTTCGAGTCGACCGACGCATCGCTTAAGCCATGCGTCGCCTGATGGGCGCTGGGATCGCTCATCAGGACCGAGCTCTTGGCGGTGACGACCGTACCGGCGTTAGCGCCGGCATGCGCCGCATTCATCTGGTGGCTGACCACCGGATAGGCGCAGACGCCGGTCGCGGCCGTGCCGGCGCCGACGCAGACGGTCGCGGCATGCCCCGCCGCGCCGATCCCGAACAGCGTGTGGCCGATGGCGGCCGGGACGGCCATGGCGGTGCCCCAGACCCCGGCCACGCCGTAGCCGAGCGAGGCGGCGGCGCTCCCCAGCGTTGCGCCGACATAGGGCACGTAGCTGAGCCCGACGGGCACCCAGGGCCACGCCAGCGGCAGGATATAGGCGGCGGCGACGATCCCCACGGCGACAAGCGCCGCGCGCATCAGGGTCTTTTGCCAGTTGATGCCGTGCGGGGCTGCCGGCGGGGCGGCGGCTGCTGCGGCGGCCGCTTCGTCCTCGGCCCGCTGGCGCGCGTCGAAATCGGCGAGCGTCTGCTCGCCGTAGCGGCCGGGAACGATGGGTGTATCGTCAGCAGGCATGAATAGCACAATCCTTCATCGTCAAGCCTAACACAGGCGGCCGGCAAGGTTTGTGACAGTTCGGTGAATAATGTGAGGGGCTTGAAGCCCTTAGTGGCGCACGCCGTAGGCCAGATCGTCCAGCCGGCGGATGCGCTGGTAGAGCTCCGCCGAGCGCTCGCAGAGATAGCCGAAATGCGCATCCAGCGTCTCGGCGAGGCCAGCGTCGGCGATGCAGATGTCGTCGCCCGCTTCGAGGCGGTAGGAGCGCGCGGCCTTGCCTTCGTCGATGCGGCCGGAGGTGACGGCGCGGCGCACCATGATCCACGCCATGACGGCGGTCAGGCGCATGGTGATGCGCCCCATCTCGCCGGCGACGGCCTGCTGCGGGCCGGGTGCGAGGCGGGCGGCGAGCCCGGAATTCTCCTGGAAATACTGGTGCGCGTCGAAAAGCAGCGCCAACGTTTCGTTGAACACGTTGGGCAAAAAGAGTAGGTGATGCTCAGGCGCAGCTTCGCGCGCGACAGGGCGCATTCGGTCCATCCTCGGTTAGTGTCGGGCTTTTGCCTCTTGCCTCAAGCCTAGCGCGCGCAGGTAAACATATGGTTAAAGCGGGGCGATTTTCCGATGGTTTCCCGGTTTATATTTCCTCCCCCTGGAAGGGGGAGGATTAAGGTGGGGGTCCACGGCGGTTCCGCGAACTCGGGCCGTGCCTATGGAAACTCAGCAGACCCCCTCCCAACCCTCCCCCTTGCAGGGAGAGGGCTTTTACGAGCGAGCGCGTGAGCAAAATGGCGTATCGACCCCTGGTTTCGCCCGATCCCGGCCTGCCGTCGGTGTGGATATCGGCCAATGCGGGCTCCGGCAAGACCACGGCGCTGGTGGGCAGGGTGGTCAAACTGCTCCTGCTCGGCGTCGAGCCCGAGCGCATCTGCTGCATCACCTATACCCGCGCCGCCGCCGCCGAGATGCGCGAGCGCGTGCTCTCCACCCTGCGCGCGCTGCTCCTCGCCGACGACGAGGCATGCCGCGAGCACGCCGCGAAATTCCTCGGTCGCGCGCCGGCGGCGGAGGAGCTCGCACGCGCCCGCACGCTGTTCGGCCGCATGCTCGATTCGCCGACGGGCGGCGTCGGCCTCAGCACCATCCACGGCTTCTGCCAGCAATTGCTGCGCGCCTTCCCCATCGAGGCCGGGGTGGCGCCCTATTTCACCGTGCTGGAGGAGAGCGAGAGCGCCCTGCTGCGCTCGCGCGCCGTGCAGCGCCTGCTGGGCGGCCTCACCCGGGCGGATGCGGAGCTCGCCGCCGCGCTCGGCCTGCTCATCGACCGCGCGCACGAGCAGAAATTCTCCGGCCTGCTCGACGGCGTCTTCCGCCGCCACGCCGAATGGCGCGCCCTCTGGCAGGGGGCAAGCACCCCCGCCGACATGCGCGCGCGGCTTTCCGCCCTCCACGGCATCGCGCCGGGAGTCACCGCCGAGTCGCTCGCCAACGATTATTGCAACCTGATCTCCGGCGATTCCGCTGCGCTCCTGCGAACAGAATTGCCGCGCCTCGCCGCGCACAAGAACAAGCAGGAGCAGGAGATCGCGCGCGTGCTGGCGCAGTGGCTGACGGCGGATTGCGCCGGACGCGTAGGGCTCATCGGGCCGATGCTTTCCCTGTGGCTTACCGCCGAGCGCGAACCGCGCAAGCGCCTCGTCAACGACAAGGATTTCCCGCCCGGCACGAAGCTTCGCGAGTTGCTCGACCGCATCGCCGCCGCGTCGCTGGATTACTGCCGGCGCCGCGCTGCGCTCGCCTGCGCCGAGGAGACCGGCGCGCTGGCCATCGCCGGCCGCGCCGCGCTCGATTATTACGAGCAGCTCAAGGCCGAACGCGGCGCGCTCGATTACGACGACCTCATCGAGGCCGCCTACAAGCTCCTCAGCGCGCGCGACATGACCGGCTGGGTGATGAGCAAGCTCGACCACCGCATCGACCACCTGCTCATCGACGAGGCGCAGGACACCAGCAAGGGCCAGTGGGCCATCGCGGAATCATTGGTCGCCGAGCTGGTGGTGACCTCGGGCGGGCTCGGCAGCGCCGGCGTCGCGCGCGGCCTGCTCGTCGTCGGCGACGAGAAGCAATCGATCTTCAGCTTCCAGGGCGCCGCGCCCGAATTGTTCGCCCGCATGCGGCCGATGTTCGGCAAGCTCCTCGCGCAAAGCAGCGCGCCGCTGGCGGGGGAGACGCTGGCGATCTCCTACCGCTCGGCGCCCGCCATCCTGCGCTTCGTCGACGCGGTCGCTGCGCGCCCGGCGCTGCTGCCGTCACTGAGCGCGCTGGGCGCGCCCGAGCCGCACCAGCTCTCGCGCACCGGCACGGTGGGCGAGGTCGTGCTCTACCCGCCCGCCGCGCCGGAGGCGAGGACAGAGGCCGAGCCTTTCACCATCCCCACCGAATACCGCATCGCCGGCAGCGGCGCGCAGCTCCTCGCCCGCACGATCGCCGCGACGGTGAAGCAATGGCTCGACGAAGAACGCCCGCTCGCCAATAAGGACCGCGCCGTCGCGCCGGGCGACATCCTGATCCTCGTGCGCAACCGTGCGCCGCTGGTCGCGCCGCTGATCCGCGCGCTGCAGCGTGCGGGCGTGCCCGTCGCCGGCCTCGACCGGCTGACGCTTTCCGACCACCTCGCAGTCCGGGACCTGCTCGCCCTCATGCGCTGGTGCGGCTTCCCCGGCGACGACCTCGCGCTGGCGGTTGTGCTGCGCTCGCCGCTCATCGGCATGGGCGACGAAGCCCTGCGCGAGCTCGCCTTCGGCCGCGAGGGGAGTTTGTGGGAGCGCCTGCGCACTCATCCATCGCGCGCAACGCTGGAGCGCTGGCTGGGCGCGCGCGATGCATCGCCCTACGAGTTCCTCACGCAGGTATTGGAAGTGGACGACGCGCGCCGCCGCTTCGCCGGGCGCTTCGGCGAAGAGGTCCACGAGGTGCTCGACGAGTTCAAGGAGCAGGCGGCGAGCCCGCCGGCGAGCCTGCCGCCGGGCCTTGCATCGTTCGCCGACTTCATCGCCCGCAGCCCGCGCGAGATCAAGCGCGAGTCCGACAGCCGGGGCGCGGGCAAGGTGCGCATCATGACCGTCTACGGCGCCAAGGGCCTCGAAGCGCCCGTCGTGCTCCTCGCCGATACCACGCGCGTGCCCGACCTGCGCCACGAGCGCCTGTTCCGCTGCGAAACGGAGCACGGCGCGTTCCCCGTCCTCTCCATCGGCGAGGATTCGCGCCACGCGCCGCTGTTGCGCGCCGCCCGCGACGCGCGCCGCGACGCGCTGCTCGCCGAATACCACCGGCTGCTCTATGTCGCACTCACCCGCGCCTGCGACGAGCTGCACATCTTCGGCTGGGAGGACGCGCGCGGTACCATCCGCCCCGAAAGCTGGTACGCCCACCTCGCCGACACGCTGGGCGCGATGGACGGTGCCGAAAAGCGCGAGGATGGCCGGATCGTCCTGCGCGACGGCGGCGTCGCAAAAAAATCCGCCGCTCCCTCCGCGCTGCCGGCGAAGCCCGCGCTGCCCGAATGGGCGCTGCGCCCGTTGCCCTCGCGCGCGCGCGCGCCGACGCTGGTGCCGTCGCGCCTCGCCGCCGAGAAGGCGCTGGCGCCCTTCGCCGGCGGCCCGCCCGGCGCGGCGAAGGAGCGCGGCGTGCGCATCCACCGCGTGCTGCAGTTCCTGGCGGCGGACAGCACGCGCGGGGACGTCGCCGCACTGCTCGACGCCGTCGCGCCCGACTGGGATGCGGAAACACTGCGTGTCGCCGGCGACGAGATCTGGGCGCTCTACCGGCAGGAGCAGTGGCTATGGCAGGGCGATGCCATCGCCGAGGCGGGCATCAGCGGCACGATCGAAATCGACGGCACCGCCGTCGCCGTCAACGGCCAGATCGACCGGCTGGTGCGCACCAAGGAAGGCTTTGTCATCCTTGACTATAAGACCGGCCGGGTGCCGGCGGGCGAAGCCGACGTGCCGCCGAATTACCTGCTCCAGCTAAAGACTTACGATGCGCTGCTCGCCGGCATGGAGCCGTCGGTGCCGCGCCGTTGCGCGATCCTGTGGACGGCGGGGCCGAAGCTGATGTGGCTGAGCGACGAAGTCGCCGCGATTGCGTGGCAGTTATCCTAGCCAATCGCCTTGACGGGGCGGGGCGGCGCGCCTATCTAACCGGGTAGTAACCGAATCCCAAAAAAAGGCAGGCCGCTATGGCAACGAAACATGTTTCCGACGACGAGTTCGAAGGCGCCGTCCTCAAAAGCCACGAACCGATCCTCGTCGATTTCTGGGCCGAGTGGTGCGGCCCGTGCAAGCAGCTCTCGCCGGTGCTCGACGAAGTCGCCAAGGAGCTCGAAGGCAAGCTCACCATCGCCAAGGTCAACATCGACCAGAACCCGGAGGCGCCGCAGCGTTTCGGTGTGCGCGGCATCCCGACGCTGATCCTGTTCAAGGACGGCAAGCCGGTGGCGACCAAGGTCGGCTCCATGCCGAAAACGCAGCTCGTCGAGTGGCTCAAGGCGCAGATCGCCTGATCGACTACCCCGGTTTGTCATTGCTATAGAATGGCGGCGATGAACTCCTCAGAAGCCATCACCGAGATCGAATCGCGGCTGCGCGGGCAGTTCGGCCTCGTCCCCGTCATGGCGGCGGAGATCGAGTGCTACGTCACGCTGGACGACGACATCGACCGCTTCTGGAAACCCGTCGACGAAAGCCTGAAGAAGGACGGCGTCTCCCTCATCCGCATCGAGAAAGAGCGCGGCACGCACCAGTACGAGCTGGTCACGCACGTCACCACGCCGCAACGGCTCGCCGGCTGGCTCGCCACCATCCGCCGCACCGTCGAAGCGCAGGCGCGCGCGCTGGAGGTGGAAGCGACCTTCGCCGCCAAGCCGTATCCTGACGAGCCGTCGAGCGGCCTGCATCTGCACCTGCATCTCGGCGACGGGGACGGCATCAACGCCTACCACAAGCCCGAGGAATGGACGTCCGACGCACTGCGCTGGAGCCTCGGCGGGCTGCTGGCGAGCCTGCCCTCCGCCATGCCGGTCTTTTTCCCGCGCAAGGAGGATTACGCGCGCCTGGGCGACGTCGACCATGTGCCGAAGCTCGCCGGCTGGGGCGTCAATAACCGCTACTGTGCGCTGCGCATCCCCGCGAACGAGGACCCGTACGACAAGCGTATCGAGCACCGCGTCCCCTGCGCCGATGCCGACCCCGCGCTTGCTATTTTGGCCATGCTTGAAGGTGTCACTATCGGGCTGGAGCAGCGTATCGAGCCGCCAGCGCAGGAATACGGCAAGCCGACGACAGGGTTGCTTGAGAGCATGACGAAGACGCCGGTGGAGTTGCCGCTTCTCCAGATTGTCATGCCGTCTTCATGACGGCATCCGCCTTGGGACACTACCGGGAGGTCGCCTTTGCCAGCGCGCGCGCGAAAGCGGCGACTTTTTTTGCGTCGCCGTTCGTCGCCGCGATCTTTTTCACCAGCGCCGAGCCGACGATGACGCCATCGGCGATGCGCGCAAGCGCCTGCACGTCCTGCGGCGTCTTCACGCCGAAGCCGACGGCGACGGGCAGGTGCGTTTCCTTGCGGATGGCCGTGAGCGCCGAGGCGATGCTCTGCGTGCTCGCCCCCGCCGCGCCGGTAATGCCGGCGATGCTGACGTAATAGAGATAGCCGCGCGCGCCTTTGGCCAGCAGCTTCAGCCGCGAGGGGATCGAGGTCGGTGCGATGAGGCGGATGAGGGCGATGTCCTGCGCCTTGAGCAGCGCATCCACCCCGGCGGATTCCTCCGGCGGCAGGTCGACGAGGATGACGCCGTCGACCCCCGCGCGGCCGGCATCGCGCGCGAATTTCTCGTAGCCGTAGCGCTCGACGGGGTTGAGGTAGCCCATCAGCACCAGCGGCACCGCCGGATGCAACTCGCGGAAGCCGGCGGCGAGGGTAAGAGTGGCCCTCACGCCCGCGCCGTGCTTCAGCGCGCGCAAGCCCGCTTCCTGGATCACCGGCCCGTCCGCCATCGGGTCGGAGAAGGGCATGCCGAGCTCGATGATGTCGGCGCCCGACTCGGCGAGCGCATTCATCAGCGCGGCGCTTTTCTTCAGCGTCGGGTCGCCGGCCATCAGGAAGGGGATGAAGGCGGCGCGGTCTTCTTTCTTCAGCCGCGCGAAAGTCTTGCGGATGCGTGCGCTCATAACGTCACCTTCAGCGCCTCGGCGACGGTGAAGATGTCCTTGTCGCCACGCCCGCAGAGATTCATCACCAGCAAATGCTCCTTCGGCAGCTTCGGCGCGCGGCGGATGACCTCGGCCAGCGCGTGCGCCGGCTCCAGCGCGGGGAGGATGCCTTCCGTCGCCGCGAGCAGCTTGAATGCATCGAGTGCCTGCTTGTCGGTGGCGCTGACATATTCCACGCGACCGCTGTCTTTTAAGTAGGCGTGCTCCGGACCGATGCCGGGATAATCCAGCCCGGCGGAAATGGAATGCGCTTCGAGCACCTGCCCGTCGTTGTCTTGAAGTAAGTAGCTGCGCGCGCCGTGGAGCACGCCGGGGCGACCTTTGGTCAGCGAGGCGGCGTGCTTGTCGGTGGCGAGGCCGTGGCCGGAGGCTTCGACGCCGACCATTTTCACCGATCGATCGTCGAGGAATGGGTGGAACAGGCCGATGGCGTTGCTGCCGCCGCCGATCGCGGCGACCAGCGTATCGGGGAGGCGGCCTTCGCGCTCCTGCATCTGCTCTTTTACCTCGGTGCCGATGACGGACTGGAAGTCGCGCACCATCTCGGGGAACGGGTGCGGGCCGGCGGCGGTGCCGATGAGGTAATAGGTGTCGTGCACGTGGCCGACCCAGTCGCGCATCGCCTCGTTCATCGCGTCCTTGAGCGAGCGCGAGCCGGAGGTGACGGGGATCACCTCGGCGCCGAGCAGCTTCATGCGGAAGACGTTCGGCTTCTGCCGCTCGATGTCCTTGGCGCCCATATAGACGACGCATTGGAGGCCGAAGCGCGCGGCTACCGTGGCGGTGGCGACGCCGTGCTGGCCGGCGCCGGTCTCGGCGATGATGCGCTTCTTGCCCATGCGCCGCGCCAGCAGCGCCTGGCCGACGCAGTTGTTTATTTTATGTGCGCCGGTGTGGTTGAGCTCGTCGCGCTTGAAATAGATCTTCGCGCCGCCGAGTTTTTTTGTCAGCGGCTCGGCGAAATAGAGCGGCGAGGGGCGGCCGACATAGTGGGCGAGCAGGTCGGCGAACTCGCGATGGAATGCGGGGTCGGCCTGCATGGCGCGGTAGGCGCGCTCGACCTCGATTATCAGCGGCATCAGCGTCTCGGCGACGAAACGGCCGCCATACGGGCCGAAATGGCCGTGCTCGTCGGGCAGGGAGTTTTTTTTTCACCGTCATTGCGAGCGACCAACGGGGAGCGCGGCAATCCAGTCCTTGCAACAGGCTCCTGGATTGCTTCGTCGCGATGCTCCTCGCAATGACGAAGCTATGGGACATGGCTCAGGCGTTTAACACGGCGCGGTTGAACGCCGCAATCTTTTCCGGGTCCTTGATGCCGGGGGCGGACTCGATGAAGCTGGATACATCGACCATCGGCGCGCCGGTGATGCGTAGCGCTTCGGCGACGTTCTCTGCCGTGAGGCCCGCCGGAGAGGAACCACGGTTTTTTTCAGCGCGAGGCCGGTGAGCAGCGACCAGTCGAAGGGGCGGCCGCTGCCGGGGTGGGCGCCGTCGAGCAGGAGGTGGGCGCTGGCGGGCTCGAACGCGGCGGCGCGTGCGGTGTCCTCGCGCGTGCGGATCGCCACGGCGGCGATGATGGGGATCGCGGTGCGCTTGGCGATGTCCTCGATGCGGCCGGGATGGGCAATGCCGTGCAGCTGGAGGAAATGCGGACGCAGGTAGCGCTGCAATTCGGCGATGGATTCGTCCGACGGGTCGACCATCACCACGACCTGCTGCAGCGTCGGCGGTACGGACTCGCTGAGATCGGCGATCGCCTCGAAGCCCAGGTGGCGCGGGCTGGCGGCGTGGTGGACGAAGCCGACATAGGAGGCGCCGCTCATCGCCGCGGCGTGGATGTCCTCGGCCGTTCTCAGGCCGCAGTTCTTTATTTTGACGTTCACGCGACGAGTTCCCGTCCGGGTTCTTTTTCTTCCAGCTCGCGTTCGAGCTGGGCGATCAGCCGGCGGTCGCGCGCGCGTTTGCGGCGGAAGCCGATGGCGAGGTACAGGCTGTAGGAAAGCCCGAGGACGAGGCCGATGGCGAAGACCAGCGCCAGCGCGAAATAAAGCGGCATGGCGGCGACGACGCCGAGCGGGAAGAGGGAAACTTCGACGACATCGCGGTTGGAGAAAATGAAGGCCAGCAGGATGACGGCGAGCAGCGCGTAGAACACGACCGCGAGCAGCCGTGCGATCATGGGTGCTTACGCCTTCGGCATCACGGTGGTGATGCGCTCGCGCAGCTCCTTGCCGGTGCGGAAATAGATGGCGTGGCGCTCGGCGACGCTGACCAGCGCGCCGTTCTTCGGGTTGCGCGCGGCGCGCGGGGCGCGGGTGCGCACCGAGAAGGCGCCGAAGCCGCGAAGCTCGACGCGGTTGCCCTCGGCCAGCGCCTTGGTGATCTCGTCGAACATGGTGTTGACGAGCACTTCGATGTCGCGCTGGTAGAGATGCGGGGTAACGCTTGCTCAACCGCTGGATAAGTTCAGATTTCGTCATATTTCCCCCGCTAGGGATTTCTGAGGCATTTCATGCGTTTATTGCGCCAAAGGATGCCAGATGCTTACCAGCCCGTCAAGCCCTGTTGTGGCGTCCCCGAAAATTTTGCCGCCCGTCCACTCGCCGACGATGTCGAGCAGGGAGGATTTTTTCTTCGGCGGCTTGACCTCCTTGAGCTCCAGCTTGGCGTTGATCTTGCGGTTCTTCGCCAGCCAGGCGAGCGCCTCGTCGTCACCGCCGATGGCGTCGATCAGGTGCAGCCCCACGGCCTGGTGGCCGGTGTAGACGCGCCCGTCGGCCAGCCGGCGGACGGTGGCCTCGGGCAGCTTGCGGCGGTCGACGATCAGGCCCACGAAGCGGTCGTAGGCGTCCATGACGACGGTGGCGACCACGGCGCGCTCGTCCGGCGTCAGCGGGTCGGTCAGCGAGGGCACGTCCTTGTACTTGCCGGACTTGATGGTGATGGGGGTGATGCCGAGCTTGTCGGCAAGGCGCGAGATCTCGACCGATTGCAGCAGCACGCCGATCGAGCCGGTGAGCGTGCCGTCGCGCGCGAAAATTTCGTCGCCGCCGAGCGCGGCCATGTAGCAGGCGGAGGCGCACAGCGTGCGCATGACGATGACCACCGGCTTCTTCGCCGCGACCTGCCGCAGCTGGAGCTCCAGCACCTCGCCGGCCACCGCCGTGCCGCCGGGCGAGTCCATGCGCACCAGCAGCGCCTTGGCGTGGCCGTCGTCGCGGACCTGCTTGAGCAGCTTGTCGCGGTCGTCGCTGTCGCCCATGATGCCGTCGATATCGACCTGCGCGATGTAATCGCCGCCGAGGGCGCCGCCGCCGTGATGCGCGCGGAAGGAAAGCAGCGCCACCGAGCCGAAGATCGCGACCAGCGCGACGAGGCGCCATGCGCTCAGATGCGCCTTCAGCCGTTTGCGGTCGATGAGGAGGTCACCGGGGGGGTGCATGCGTTACTCCCATGTCCGTCATTGCGAGCGACCAGCGGGGAGCGCGGCAATCCAGTGGGTGCCAACAGGCAAGGACTGGATTGCTTCGTCGCGATGCTCCTCGCAATGACAATTTTATTCTTCTTCGCTTTCGTCCTCGTCTTCGTCCTCGGACTTGGCTTTTTTCTTGGACTTCTTCTTGGCGCCGGGGCCTTCGGCAAGCGCCGCGCCGAGGATGTCGCCGAGCGACGCGCCGGAATCGGACGAGCCGTATTCCTCGATGGCGCGCTTGTGCTCGTCCATCTCCAGCTGTTTCACCGAGACGCCGACCTTGCCGGTCTTCTTGTCGACCGAGACGATCTTCGCATCGACGCGGTCGCCGACGGTGAAGCGCTCGGCGCGCTGGTCCTGGCGGTCGCGCGAGAGGTCGTTCTTCTTGATGTAGGACTTCATGCCGCCTTCGAGCTCGACCTCGATGCCGTCGCGTTCCACCGCGGTGACCTTCACGGTGACGACCTGGCCCTTGCTGAAGCCGGAGGTCTGGTCGCCGGCGGGGTTGTCCGAAAGCTGCTTGATGCCGAGGCTGATGCGTTCCTTGTCGATGTCGATCGCCAGGATGCGCGCCTGCACCTTGTCGCCTTTCTTGTACTTCTTGATGGCTTCCTCGCCCGGCTCGCTCCACGAGATGTCGGAGTGGTGCACCAGCCCGTCGATCTCGCCCTTGAGGCCGACGAACAGGCCGAAGTCGGTGATGTTCTTGACCTCGCCCTCGATGACGTCGCCCTCGTGATGCTCGGCGGCGAAGCTGTTCCACGGGTTGTCGATCACCTGCTTCATGCCGAGGCTGATGCGGTGCTTGTTGGCGTCCACATCGAGCACCTGCACTTCGACTTCCTGGCCGGGGGTGACCAGTTTCGACGGGTGGATGTTCTTCTTCGTCCAACTCATCTCGGAGACGTGAACGAGGCCTTCGATGCCCGCGTCGAGCTCGACGAAGGCGCCGTAATCCGTGATGTTGGTGACCTTGCCCTTGAGGCGCGCGCCCGGCTGGAATTTATGCGCGACGCCTTCCCACGGGTTGGACTCGAGCTGCTTCATGCCGAGGGAGATGCGTTTCGTCTCGGTATCGAACTTGGTGACGATGACGCGCACCGAGTCGCCGATCGAGAAGACTTCCGACGGGTGGTTGATGCGTTTCCACGAGATGTCGGTGACGTGGAGGAGGCCGTCGACGCCGCCCATGTCGATGAAGGCGCCGTAATCGGTGATGTTCTTGACGATGCCGTCGAGGATCTGGCCCTCGGCGATCTTGTCGAGGAGCTCGTTCCTCGCCTCGGCGCGCGATTCTTCCATCACGGCGCGGCGCGAGACGACGATGTTGCCGCGACGGCGGTCCATTTTCAGGATGAGGAACGGCTGCGGGATGCCCATCAGCGGGCCGACGTCTTTAATAGGACGGATATCGACCTGCGAGCCGGGCAGGAAGGCGACGGCGCCCTGGATATCGACGGTGAAGCCGCCCTTGACGCGGCCGAAGATGATGCCTTCGATCTTGGTGGCGTTCTTGTGGATCTCTTCGAGCTTCACCCAGGCTTCTTCGCGCAGGGCCTTCTCGCGGGAGAGCTGCGCCTCGCCGTTACGGTCCTCGATGCGCTCGATATAGATGTCGAACACGTCGCCGATGCGCACTTCGGAGGGCTGGCCGGCATGGGCGAATTCCTTGAGCGGGATGCGGCCTTCGGATTTGAGGCCCACGTCGATGATGGCGAGGTCCTTCTCGATGCCGACGACGGTGCCTTTGACCACCCCGCCTTCGGAGAGTTTCGCCGCCCCGGAGGACTCGAACAGCTCGGCGAAATTTTCGCCGGTGGAGAAGGGGGCTTCCTTGGGTTCTTCGGATTGGATTTCGTCGTCTTTGCGCATCGTTGCGGCCTTGGCCATGATCAACCTTGTTCGTCGAGCCGGTAGCGGTTTGAAAAATCCGGCGCCGGGCCTGGCTCTCTGGGCGTCCGGCGGCCGTTCCGAGGCGCACCCGCGCCAAGGAGGCGGTAGTCATACGCCCCAAATCGGCAAAATCAAGCATTTTCCTAGGGAATCCGGCAGGCCGCCCCGTCCTTATTTAATTGAATGTTAATATGTAACGGCTAAAATGAGAGTATGGCCGATAAGCTGCTGGATATCCCACCGGTGCACTTCACCATGCCCAAGCGCGACGCGCTCGCCGTTGCGTTCGAGGACCGCGATGTCCGCTATACCCCGCCGCTGCCGCTTAACCCCGATGCGCAGGTGGTCACGCACCTCGCCGACCTTACGCAAAGCCTCCTGTTCGGCAAGGTGCAATGGAACCAGATCGGCGCCGTCGCCCTGGACGCAGTGACCTCGCGCATCGAGCATGACGGGCAGCGGGAGCTGCATGCGGCCTACATGAAGTTCGACCAGCTCGCCGACCCGGGCAATCGCCGGGCGGAGCATCCGTTCAATTACGAGTTGCGCCGGCCCAACTATTCCCTGGGCAGCATCGACGGCCGGGTGGACCTCGGCGTCTCTACCGCGCAGATCCACTTCGATGCGGGGTTCGACGGCAAGCATTTCGACACCCACCACCCCGTCGTGGCGCTGCAGATACGCATCCCGCTCGGCCCGTCGGACGATACCCCCGACCGCTGAGCTATTTCTGCACCAGCATGAACATGAAGCGGCAGGCCGTGGCCGTATTGCCGGCATTATAGATATACACGTTGTTGGAAAGCGTCACGCAGCTCTGCCAGCTGATGCAGTTCGTGCTCAGGGTGCCGTTCATGGCGAGGAAATTGCCGGATGTCGGCAGGCCGTCGTCGGTCTTGGTATCCATATAGGCCGCGTCGGCGGGCAGGACGGCGCCGGCCTCCCCCGCGGCGATGCACAGGCCGGCGGTCTGCAGCCCGATGCCCTGGGCGAGGCTGCCGTTGGGGATCGAGCCGTCGTACTTGTCGGCGTAGGGCGGATCGCCGCTGCCGACATAGCTGACCGCCGTCTCGCTCTGCCCGGGCGTCTGGAAATAGGGGCCGGGGGCGGCCGGGAACGCGGCGCTTTGCGCGAGCGGGGTGGTGTCCATGCCGGCGAGCTGGAGGTGGTTGATGAAATTGTAGTTCTCGCCGTTGCCGCCGCCGCTGCCCCACGAGACATAGCCGTCGCCGTTGCCGTTGCAGGTGCCGGTGGCGCTCGCCGTGCCGGGCTGCGTCGCGCAGTTCATCGCGGCGACGGTGCTGACGCCCCAGAAGTTCGTCGCGTTCGGCATGTCGCCGGGATAGGCTTGGTATTTGTCGGTGAAGGCGTCGAACTCGCTTTTCATCGCGAGCTGCCACTTGACGGTCTTCTGCAGCATGGCGGAGTGAAGGATGGTCTGCCCGGCGATGACCGCCCCCACCAGCAACCCGATGATGACCAGCACGATGGTCATCTCGATGAGCGTGAACGCGGCGCGGAATTTCATGGAAGCAGCCTAGTCAGGCGCATCGGCCGAGTCAATGCGGCCGGAGCTTCGCCTTCACCAGCGCCAGCGCCTTCTCGAACACCTCGTTGGCGCTCATGTCGGTGGTGTCGACGGTGATGGCGTCGGGCGCGGCCCTGAGCGGGGGCGACGGCGCGCGCCGCGTCGCGCGTGTCGCGCTCGCGCAGGTCGGCCTCGACCTCCTCGGCGGTGATGTCGAACCCGTAGCCTTCGAGCTGGCGCTGGCGGCGATGGGCGCGCGTTGCGATCGAGGCGGTGATGAACAGCTTCACGTCCGCCTGCGGGCAGACGACGGTGCCGATGTCGCGCCCGTCGAGCACCGCGCCGCCGTCGCGTGCGGCGAAATTGCGCTGGTAGTCGAGCAGCGCCGCGCGCACCTCGGGGATCGCCGAGACGATCGATGCCGCCTGGCCGACGCGCTCGCCGCGCAGCTTCGGGTTGGAAAGGTCGTGCTCCTTGAGCGAGGAAGCGGCCGCGCCCGCCGCTTTCGCATCCGCCGGGTCCTTCTTCTTATAGAGCACGCGCATCGCCACCGCGCGGTAAAGCAGCCCGGTATCGAGGTAGCCGACGCCGAAATGATCGGCGAGCCTGCGCGCCAGCGTTCCCTTGCCGGACGCCGCCGGCCCATCCACCGCGATGACGACCCGGCGGGTCGAGGCATGCGTTCGCGCAGTGGCGATGGAAGCGCCGAGCCCTTCCATCAGCGGCAGGAAATCGGGGAAGCTGGTGGCGATGGCGCGGATATCGTCCACCGTCACCGGATTTTTCGCAGCGAGGCCGAGGATAAGGAAGCTCATCGCGATGCGGTGGTCGTAATGGGTGGTGACGCTGCCGCCACCTTCGACTTCTCCCGCGCCATGGACGATGAGGTCGTCGCCTTTGGCTTCGGCTTTCACGCCGCACGCAGCCAGCCCGGCGACGATGGCGGCGAGCCGGTCGCTTTCCTTGACGCGCAACTCGGCAAGCCCGCGCATGGTGCTGGTGCCGCAGGCGAACGCGGCGGCGACGGCGAGGATGGGATATTCGTCGATCATCGACGGCGCGCGCGAGGCGGGGACATCGACCGCGTTCAGCTTCGAGTGCCGCGCGGTGATGTCGCCGACAATTTCGCCGCCGATTTCGCGTTCGTTGCCGACCGTGAGGTCGGCGCCCATTTCCTTCAGCGTGTCGAACAACCCGGTGCGCAATGGATTCAGGCAGACATTCGTCACCGTGACTTCGGAGCCGGGTACTATGAGCGCGGCGACCAGCGGGAACGCCGCCGAGGAAGGATCGGCCGGCACCTCGAATGCGCGGTCCTCATAGCTCTGCGATTGCTGGCCGGTGAGGGTGATTATTATTCCCTTGTCATTCCCGCGAAGGCGGGAATCCAGCCCTTCTTCGCCACCATTAAGCGGCGCTTCGCGCGTCTGGATTCCCGCCTTCGCGGGAATGACAGTGATATCGATGCCGAAAAAGCGCAGCATGCGCTCGGTATGGTCGCGCGTCGCCTCGGGCTCGATGACGGTGCTGGTGCCGTGCGTGCCCAGCGCCGCGAGCAGGATCGCCGACTTCACCTGCGCCGAGGCGACCGGCAGCGTGTAGTCGATCGGCACCAGCGCGGCGCTGCCTTTCATCGCCAGCGGCAGCTTCCCGCCCTCGCGCGCCCAGAATTCGGCGCCCATTTCCGACAGCGGGGCGATGACGCGCTGCATCGGCCGCTTGCGCAGGGAAGCGTCGCCGGTGAACTGCACATGATAGGGATAGGAGGCGAGCAGCCCCATCATCAGCCGGCAGGCGGTGCCGGCATTGCCCATGTCGAGCACGCCTTCGGGCTCGTGCAGCCCGCCGATGCCGAGGCCCTTCACCACCCACGCATCGCCGCTCTTTTCGATGGGCACGCCGCACTGGCGCAGCGCTTCGGCGGTCGCCAGCACGTCCTCGCCTTCGAGCAGGCCGCGTATCGTCGTCGTCCCCAGCGCCTGCGAGGCCAGCATCAGCGCGCGGTGGGAGATGGATTTGTCGCCGGGCACCGCGACGCGCCCGCGCAGTTGCCTCGCCGTGGATGCGGTCGCCGGACGGGGGTTCGCAGTGCTGGTCGTGGATGGGGCCATCAGCGCTATTGCGTTTTGTAAAAAACTCACGTTAGGTTGATTCGAGGGCCGGACGCCCGCCCGGGCTGCATATCGCACCGCGCGGGGCTCGGCAAGGAACGAAACCGTCAACGAGGAGCACGGGGAATTCGATGACAGCCCATCTCGGCACCAAACGGCAATGCCCCAAATGCGGCGCCAAATTCTACGATCTCGGCGCCACCGAGACCATCGCCTGCCCCAAATGCGGCAAGAGCTGGAAGGAGTCGGCGGCGAAGAAGACGCGGCGCATCCCCGCAGTGAAGAAAGCGCTGCCGCCGCTGAAGAAACCCGCGCCCAAGAAGGAGCTGCTTGGCGAGGTCGCCCCGCCCGAGGTCGAAGAGGCCGGCGAGGTCGAGGAGCTCGAACCGATGGAGGAGGACGAGGTCGAGCTCGTCTCCCTCGAAGAGGTCGAGGAGCACGAGGACGAGGACGAAAAACGCAATTCCGATGACGCCGAGGACGAGATGTTCACCGGCATGGAAGGCGAGAAGCTGGTCGACGACCTCGAAGACTACACCGAGAAGGACGAAGACGAAGAGGGCGATGAGGAAGAATAATCCATGCGCGTGATCGCCAAGGAGCCGGAGGCCCACCTCATCGAGCTGCTCAACCTCGTGCAGGACAACCGTCAGGGCTGGCAGGCGGTGTGCTTCGGCTTCTCGCGCCTGCTCGAGCATTACCGCAGCGAATACCAGCTCAAGATCGCCATCAATTTGATGAACGACCTCCTCGGCGACCGCGACGGCGCCATCTATCCCTGCGCGGATGCGACCATCTATATCATGGTGCGCCACCTGCCGCGCCCGCTGATGGACAAGATGGTCTTCCAGCTGCGCTATCTGTTCATGGACGACCCGCTCGCCTACACGATCGACGGCGAGGAGAACCCCGAGTTCGCCACCACCTACGAGATCGAGACGCAGTGGCAGGACTTCATGGACATATGCAAGCGCCGGCTGGTGACGCGCGTCAAGCGCACGCAGGCCGAGCAGCGCGGCCCCTCGCGCGCCGACGCGCAGGCGATGGCCTCCGCCGGCATCAGCCCGACGCCCTATATCCGGCGCGAGGTGAAGCAGTTCAACGCCGGCACGCTCGCCGCCATCGAGAAGGACCTGAAGGACGTCGACCTCACCGTCTCGCTGCGCCGCCAGCCGGTGGTCTCGATCACGCCGGAGCGGCAGATCCGCACGGTGTTCGACGAGATGTACATCAACATCGCGCAATTGCGGCAATCGATCGGCATCGAGGTCGATCTATTGTCGAACCGCTGGCTGTTCAAATACCTCACCGAAGTGCTCGACCAGCGCATGCTCGACACCATCCAGAAGAACCCGATGCGCTACCTCACCAACCCGGTGAGCTTCAACTTCAACATCGCGACGCTGCTGTCGACGCGCTTCGCCGAGTTCGACGCCGCCATCAAGCCGGCGACGAAAGTCTCCATCGTCATCGAGCTGCAGCTGGCCGATATCTTCGCCGACATGGGCGGCTTCCTCTCCGCGCGCGACACGGTGCAGAAGCTGGGCTACCGCGTCTGCCTCGACGGGGTGAGCGACATCAGCCTGCCGCAGATCGACCGCGCCCGCCTCGGCTTCGACCTGCTCAAGCTCATCTGGAACGGCAACGGCGCCGGCGACGTCGGCTCGGAGAAGAACCAGCGCCTCGCCGCCGCCGTCAGGCAATGCGGCGCCAACCGCGTCATCCTCACCCGCTGCGACGACGAGTCCGCCATCGGCTTCGGCCACGCGCTCGGCATCACGTTATTCCAGGGCCGCTATCTCGACGCGCTGGTGAACCCCAAATCCGCAGTGGAGAATTAGATGGACTGGCTCAGCACGCATGAAGCGGTCGTCATCGGCGTCATCTTCATGCTGGTGCTGGGACCGGCCGTCGGCAATTACGCATGCTCGGTCGTCTACCGCCTGCCGCGCGGCCAGACGCCGTTCGAGCGCCACCCCTATTGCGGCCATTGCGGCGCGGACCTCCAGCCCATCGACCTGTTCCCGATCCTGTCGTGGTGCCTGACGCGCGGGAAATGCCGTTACTGCGCGGGAGAGATCCCGTCGCTCTACACGGTGATCGAGCTCGCCTGCGCGGCGGTGTTCGTCGCCTATTTCCTGAATTTCGGCATCGGCGAATATTTCCTGCTCTACACCGCTTACGCGGTCTTCACGCTGATCGTCGCCGGCATCCAGTGGCAGCGCGGCTGGGTGGCGCAGAGCGTCTACAGCTACGCGCTGCTCGCCATCGGCCTCGCCCGCGTGCGCGCGGAGCACACGATCTACGGCTGGTTCGACGGCTTCCTGCTGATGCTGGTGCTCTGCGTCGCCCTGCACATGCTGGTCGCGAAGATCAACGCAACGCGCTTCGACCCCTTCACCACCCCATGGATATGGTGGATGGCGCTCATGGGCGCGCTGCTGCCGACGCCCCTCTGGCCGCTGCTGCTGGTGCCGGTATTCTTCCTGCTGCTGTTCTATTTCGGGAAACCGCAGCACCGCGCGCTGGCGCTCATCCCGGTCGTGGCGTGTGCGCTGTATCTGCCGCTGGTACTGTAGCTATTCCACCGTCACCGATTTGGCTAAATTGCGCGGCTGGTCGACGTCCGTGCCTTTGAGCACTGCCGTGTGGTAGGCGAGAAGCTGCACCGGGATCGCGTATAAGATCGGCGCTACGAACGGGTGCACCGTCGGCATGACGATGGACTGGCTGGCGATGTCGGCGAGCTCCTTCATTCCCGGCGCATCGGTGAGCGCCACGATTTTTCCGCCACGCGCTGCCGCTTCGCGGATGTTGGAGGCGGTCTTTTCGAACAGCGCATCCTTCGGGGCGATGGCGATGACCGGCACCGAATCGTCGATCAGCGCGATGGGGCCGTGCTTCATCTCGCCGGCTGCATAGGCCTCGGCGTGGATGTAGCTGATCTCCTTCATCTTGAGCGCGGCTTCCTGCGCGATGGCGTAGGAGGTGCCGCGACCGATATAGAGCATGTCCTTCGCGTGCTGGACGACCTTCGCGAGCTCGCGCAGCGCGTCGTCGTGGTGCAGCACTTCGCTGACGCGGCTCGGCACTTCGGCGAGGGCGTGGGTGAGGCGGGCCATTTCGGCGGCACCCAGCGTGCCGCGCGCGTCGGCGAGGGCCAGGGCGAGGCAGGCGAGCACGGTGAGCTGGGTGGTGAAGGCCTTGGTCGAGGCGACGCCGATCTCCGGCCCGGCATGGCTGAACAGCACGCAATCCGCCTCGTTCGCCATGCTCGATTCCGGCACGTTGACGATGGCGAGCGTGTGCTGGCCCTGCGACTTCGCGTAGCGCAGCGCGGCGAGCGTGTCCGCCGTCTCGCCGGATTGCGAGATGAAGATGGCGAGGCCGCCTTCTTCCATCACCGGCTCGCGGTAGCGGAACTCGGAGGCGACGTCGATGGCTACCGGCAGGCGCGCCAGCGATTCGAACCAGTAGCGCGCCGTCAGCCCGGCGAAGAAGGACGTGCCGCAGGCGACGATGGTGAGGCGCGTCACGTCCTTGAGGTCGAACGGCAGCGCGGGCAGGGCGATGCGCGAGATCGTCGGGTTGTAATAGACGTTGAGCGTCTGGCCGATGGCGGAGGGCTGCTCGAAGATTTCCTTCTGCATGTAATGGTCGAAATCGCCCTTGCCGACGGCGGCGCCGGTGAGGGCGGTCGTCTTGACGGGGCGCTCCACCTTTTTATCGGCCGCGTCGAAAATGGTGACGGCGCCCGGCGTCAGCTCCGCCCAGTCGCCGTCTTCGAGGTAGCAGATGCGCCGCGTCAGCGGGGCGAGGGCGACGGCGTCGGAGCCGAGGTAGTTCGCGCCCTCGCCGAAGCCCAGCGCCAGCGGCGAGCCGCGCCGGGCGGCGTAGAGTGTGTCCGGCGAGCCGGCGAACAGGATGCCGAGCGCGAAGGCGCCTTCGAGGCGCTTCAGCGTCGCGGCCACCGCGTCGCGCGGCGATTTCCCCTGCGCGAGGTAATGGCTGATGAGCTGCGGCACGACCTCGGTGTCGGTCTGGCTGGTGAAGGTCGCGCCGGCTTTTTCGAGCTCGGCGCGCAGCGACTGGAAATTCTCGATGATGCCGTTATGGACCACGGCGACGTCGGCGGTGGCCTGCGGGTGGGCATTGGCCTCGTTGGGTAGCCCGTGCGTCGCCCAGCGCGTGTGGCCGATGGCGGTGGTGCCGGCGATGGGCTCCTTCTCCAGCAGCGCGCCGAGCACCGAAAGCTTGCCTTGCGCGCGGCGGCGGACGATCGTGCCGCGCTCGACGACGGCGATACCGGCCGAATCGTAGCCACGGTATTCCAGCCGCTTCAGCGCGGCGAAGACCTGCGAAGGCGCGTCAGAAGAGCCAACGACACCGATGATGCCACACATAGGATTTTCCCTGAAAGCCGCGCGTAGCATGCAACCCTGCAACGGGGCAACGTTATAATTTGAAATCTGCCGCATTGCGGGAATGAATCCTTACCGATTCTCAGGCGCGTCTGATATAGAACGCGCCCATGCGCTCCATCCAACAGCTTTACCGCCGCAGCGTGCTCGTGCTGTGCTCCTCGCTTGTGCTGCTGCTTGTGCTGCAACTGCTGGTCTTCTCGATCTTCTACCTGCGCATCGACCATACGCATGCGCTGTCGCTGCAGGCGAGCATGCTCGCCGCCGAGATCGACCTCACCCAGCATGCGCCGGAGCTCTACCGTGAGCGGCTGGCGCAGGCGGCGGTGAACCCGCGCCTCGACGCCGCCTGCCTCACCGACCTCGACGGCAAGCTCATCGCCGCCGCCGGCGGGCAGCGGCTGGATGCGCGCGCCCGCCGCAGCGACCTGCCGGCGGACGAGCGCAAATTCTGCGAATCGGTGATCCGCAAGGCGCCGCCGCTGCTGCTCGTCACCCGCGCGCCGGTGATGGACCCGCACCTGCCCAAGGCGATGGGCGAGGTGATGCTCATCGCCGAGCCGCCGTCGGTGCTGACCTATTTCTCGCTGCGGCTGCTGACCTTCGCGGTGTTCGTGCTTTGTTTCCTCGCGCTGTGCGTCTGGCTGGGGCGGCGGCTGCTCAAATCGGTGCTGCGCCCCATCCGCCAGATCGCGACGACGGCGCAGCGGGTGACGCTGTACAAAGACTACTCGCTGCGGGTGACGCAAGGCGTGCTCACCGAGGTGCCTTCGGAAGTGCACATGCTCATCGAATCGTTCAACGCCATGCTCAAGGAGATCGAGGATCGCGATTCGCGGCTGATGCGCAAGACCGTCGAGCTCGAAAAGGCCCGGCAGAACGCCGAGGCGGCGAACGTGGCGAAAAGCCAGTTCCTCGCCAATGTCAGCCACGAATTGCGCACGCCGCTCAACGCCATCATCGGTTTCTCGACCATGCTGCGCGAGGAAAAATTCGGCGCCATGGGCAACGCGAAATACCTCGAATACGCCAACGACATCCACGATTCCGGCCGGCACCTGCTCGACATCATCAACGACATCCTCGATCTTTCGCGCGCCGAGGCGGGCAAGCTTTCGGTGAAGTTCGAGCTGCTGGCGCTGAACAAGGTGTTCGAGAAGGCGCTCAACATCGTCGCCGGGGCCGCGCAGTCGGGGCGGGTGGACGTTTACACCGACATTCCGGAGAAGCTGCCGAAGATCGTCGCCGACCGCGTGCGGCTGGTGCAGATATTGCTCAACCTTCTCTCGAACGCCATCAAGTTCACGCCCGAGGGCGGCAAGGTGGTCGTGCGGGCGCGGGTCGAGCCGGGCAAAGGGCAGGTGCATTTCTTCGTCATCGAGATCGAGGACAACGGCATCGGCATGGACGAGGACGAGGTGCGCAAGGCCTTCACCACCTTCAACCAGGCCGACGCCGGCCTCAACCGCAAATTCGAGGGCGCCGGCCTCGGCCTGCCGCTGACCAAGCGGCTGGTCGAGCTGCATCACGGCCGCCTGAAGATCGAGTCCACCAAGGGCTTCGGCACCAAGGTCACCGTCCGCCTGACGTCGGACCCTGCACTGCTTGATTAGTCTTTGGATGCTTCGGTTCGATCTCCTGATCGAACCTGCGCGCCGCTCGCGGGCTCACGGCTGGCTCGCCCGGCTCGCGGTTGGGATGCTTGATTAACCCGTTACGGTATGGCAGATAGGGTCACTGGCGAAAGGAGCCCCGCACGTGAAACAGGTGTATCTCGAGACCATCCTGCTCATCGAACGTCTGCACCGCCGCTTCCTTGACGTGGTCAAGAGCGAGCTCGACCGGCTGAAGATCGAGGATATCAACAACGTGCAGACGCTGATCCTCTACAACATCAGCGACGACACGCTGACGGTGGGCGAGCTCACCAATCGCGGCTATTACCTCGGCACCAACGTGTCGTACAACGTCAAGCACCTCGTCGGCAACGGCTACCTCCTGCAGGAGAAAGCGCCGCACGACAAGCGCTCCACCCGCGTGCGGCTGTCGGAGAAAGGCGCGGCGCTGGTCAAGCAGATGGAAGCGCTGATCGAGCGCAACATCGCCGAGCTCACCAAGCGCGACCCCGAGCTCAAGCAGCTGACCGAGGCCAACCGCGTCATGCACCAGCTCGAGCGCTTCTGGACCGACTATATGAACCGGCTCTACTAAATGCGGCCTGCCTTACGCACCGCCCTGTTCGCCGTCGCGGCGCTGGCGTTCCTGCCGCTGCTCGCCTTCGCGCAGGGGGACGAGAACATCGTCACCATCGGCACCGGGTCGGTGACGGGGGTCTACTACCCCGCCGGCGGCGCCATCTGCCGGCTGATGAACGAGCAGCGCAAGCAGACCAACCTGCGCTGCCTCGTCGAATCGACCACCGGCTCGATCTACAACCTGCAGGCGCTGCGCGCGCACGACATCGACTTCGCCATCATCCAGTCCGACTGGCAGTACGACGCCTACAAGGGCAAGGACGTCTTCGCCGACGCCGGACCCTACAAGGACCTGCGCTCGGTGTTCTCGCTGCACAGCGAGGTCTTCACCGTCGCCGCGTCGAAGAAAAGCGGCATCCATAATTTCCGCGACCTCAAGGGCAAGCGCGTGAATATCGGCGACCCGGGCTCGGGCATGCGCGCCACCATGGACGCGCTGATGGAATATACCGGCTGGTCGCGCAAAAGCTTCGCCGCCACCACCGAGCTGAAGCCGACCGACGCGGCGAGCGCGCTCTGCCACGGCCAGATCGACGCGATGGTCTTCACCGCCGGCCATCCCAACGGCCTGATCCAGGAGCTCACCGCGCAGTGCGGCGCCGTGCTGGTGCCGGTCGAGGGCCCGGCGGTCACCCGCCTGCTCACCGACAACCCGTTCTACGCGCGCGCCGTCATCCCCGGCGGCATGTACCACGGCAACGCGCAGGAGACGCCGAGCTTCGGCGTGCGCGCCACGCTCGTCACCAACGCCGACATGGACGACGAGACGGTCTACCAGCTGACCAAGGCCGTGTTCGACAACATGGACACGTTCAAGACGCTGCATTTCGTCTTCGCGACGCTCGATCCGACGCACATGGTCACCGCCGGGCAGACGGCGCCGCTGCATCCCGGCGCCGCGCGCTATTTCCGCGAGGCCGGGCTGCTCAAGCCGCCGGTCGCTTCCGATAATCAGTAACCGCGCTGCACCGTAAAGGCGGCCGCTTCGAGCAGCGCCGCTTTCGCCGCCGATTCAGGGAAATCCGCGATCGCCGCCGCCGCGTCGCGCGCGAACGTCTCCGCGCGGGCCAGCGTCGCCTCGAAGGCGCGGTGCCGGGCGAGGAGGCGCTTGGCGGTGGCGAGGTCCTCCGGCGCGAAGGACTGCGATTCCAGCGTGCGCTGCCAGAATTCGCGCTCCTCCGCGTCCGCCTTCTGGTAGGCGACGAGCACCGGCATCGTCACCTTGCCGTCGCGGAAATCGTCGCCGAGATTCTTGCCGAGCTCGCTTTGCTCCGCCGCGTAATCGAGTGCATCGTCGACCATCTGGAAGGCCATGCCGAGCGCGTAGCCGTAGCGGTGCAGCGCCTCGCGCCACTGAAGCTTGCCGCTGACCACGGCGCCCAGCTCGCAGGCGGCGGCGAACAGCGTTGCCGTCTTGCCGCCGATGATCTTTTCATACGTCGCCTGCGAGATGGCGAGGTCGTGGCTGGCCATCAGCTGCTCGACCTCCGCCGCCGAGATGGTCGCCGCCGCGTCGGAGAGAATTTTCAGAACGTCGAGCGAGCCGTCCGCCACCATCAGCTGGAAGGCGCGGCTGAGCAGGAAATCGCCGACCAGCACGCTCGCCTTGTTGCCCCACACCGCGTTGGCGGTCGCCTCGCCGCGCCGCAGCGCACTTTCGTCGACCACGTCGTCGTGCAATAGCGTCGCCGTGTGGATGAACTCGACCGAGGCGGCAAGCCGCACGTGGCGCTCGCCGGTGTAGCCGCAGAGCGTCGCCGCGGCGAGGGTGAGGCTGGGTCGCAGCCGCTTGCCGCCGGCGGCGATGAGATGCGTCGCCACGTCGCTGATGAGCGAGATCTCGCTTTTCACCTGCTCGGCGATGACGTCGTTGACGCGCGCCAGGTCGTCGCGCACGAGCCCGCGCAGCGCCGCCATGTCGGCGGGCGCGGGTTTCTCAAGCGGTGCGGCGCTCGTGGCCATGCTGCCTCGTAGCGGAAGCGGCCCGCTCAGGCAAGGATGGTGTTGCCGTCCGCGCCGCCGGGGCCGGTGCTTGCGGGCGCCTGCACGCTCGCCATCGGCCGCACGAAATGCTGGCTGCCGAGCTGGAAGGCGAGGTAGCCGCCGAAGCCCGCCGCGGCCACCGAATCCTCGAACAGGGTGCGGATGTCGTTGCTGACCTGCGGCGAAAGCGGCCGCGCGCTGCGGATGACGAGGTCGAACTGGTGCTTGCGCTCGGCCTTGCGCACGAAGCCGTCGAGCTGCATCGAGCCCAGCTGCGACAGGTCGACTTCGAGGATGAAGCGGTGGTTGGCGCCGCCTTTCTTGAGCCCTTCGCCGGGCTCGCGGTCGTGGCGGAAGAAAAGCCGCGCCTGTTCGAGCTGGCCGTCCTGCATGATCGGGAGCATGACCACCGACCAGTTGCCCTTCGGCGCCTCGGCCGAGAATTGCTGGAGCTGCGTCATGTCGGCGCGCAGCTTGCCGGCGATGCCGGGCACCGTCGTTTCGAGCGCCGCCATCACCCGGCCGCCGAGCCACTGGCGCGGATCGCCGTTCTTCACCGCGGCGAGGAAGAACAGCAGCCCGCTGGCAAGCTGGGGGCCGGCCTGCGGCAATTGCTGCGTCAGCTGCGCCGCGAGCTGCGGGTTGCCCGCCTGCAGGAACGTCACCGCGTCGCTCAGCGATTTCCAGTCGCTCGCCAGCGAGGTGAGCTCCTGCATCGAATCGTCGACCAGCGGCGCCGCCGCCGTGGGTGCCGCGCCGGCCTGCTCCTTCGGCATCACCTCCGCCTGCACGCGCGTCCCCACCGGCAGTTTCTGCGGCAGGTAGGCCTGGATCGTCCCCAGCGGCGAATGCAGGATCGTCGCCCCGTTCGCCTCATGCCCGATGACGGTCATCGCCATGCCGTTCGCCGGTGTCGGAGGTAACGGAGCGGCCGGCGCGGCTGGAATCGGTGGCTGCTGCGCAGTCCTTACAGGAAGTGCGGCCGTCGTCGGCACAGGCATCGCCGATGCCGCTGCCGGTGGCAAAGCAGCCGGCGGCGCGATCGGTACGGCTGTGCGGGCTGGTTCGGATATGGCGACGGCCGGGGGAAGTAAAACGGGCGCTGACGGCGGAGCGGAAGCCGGAGGCGGGGAAGCAACTACCAGTGATGCCTCGGTTGCAGATAATGCCGGCAAAGTCGACGCCGTGTTTTCAGGAAATGGCTGCTGCGTTGTCGTCGGCGGAGAAACGGGCGAGGGCGCGGCAGGAACAGTCACCGATGCTTCCGGCACGGGCTCCGGCAGCGGCGCACCCATGACCGGCTGGGCGAGCACGCGTACGGGCTGCGCCGCCGATGCGGCCTGTGGCGCTAGGGGAACGACGGCAGCAGGCGGCAAAGGCTGCTCTGTCGGCAGTTGAACCGTCTTTATGATGATCTGCAATGCGCTTCCTGCCGGCAATGCGGCGAGCGCCGGTGGAAGTTTTGCCGATGTATTCGCGGCAGCGGCGGCCAGCGGCAAAGGCGCGAGGGCAGCCGGTGTGCCTATAGGCGGCGTCGCGGTCTTCGCCGGAGTTGCCGGCGACAATAAAAGCGCTTCGAGCGGCTGCGCGGGCGCCTGCTCGGCGCTTGCCGCCGGCTCTTCCGCCGCCGGGGCACCGGTGGGCAGCGGCGTTTGCGTGATGCTGTCGGAGGAAGGTGCGCGCGTCTGCTGGCCAGCGTAATCGGCCGGGCTCAGCCCGTCGATGCTGACGATGCGCGCGCGCGAGGCCTGCGTGGCGTCGACGCGGAAGACGACCTGGCTGCCGGTCTTGAGGAACACGTCGCTCTGGATGACGAGGTCGCCCAGCGGCGTGCGCAGCACGGGGTTGTTCTGCGCATCGCGGTTGACGACGAAGCCCTCGACGGTGGTGCCGTTCGCCACGCCGGCGAGCGCCGGGGGGATGCCCTGCGAATCGCGCTCCGGCGCCGAGGCGGCCAGCGGACGCACGCTGATGGTCGGATTGATGGCCGGTGCTGCGAGCGGATCGGCCACGGAACGCTACTCCCTGCGCAGCAGCTTGACGGAGATCGTCGCCGCGTCCGTCGCTGCGGTGGTGTGCGGCGCCCTCTCGATCAGCGAGGATTGCGAGCGTATCGCGTCCTTGACCTTGTTGTCCTTGCGGATGACGCCGAGCAGGGCCGGCGAGAATTTCAGGAAATTCGTGCAGGCGCGGTTCATGGTCTGGTAGGTGACCTCGCCCTCTTTCTGCGACGCCGCCTGGTTGACGACGATCTCGATCCTCGGCGCGTTCTCGCGCGCGGTGGCGAGCTTGATGAAGGCGTAGGCGTCGGTCAGCGAGGTCGGCTCGTCGGTGATGACGACGATGATGCGCGAGGCGAGCGACGACATCACCTGCACGTGCTGCTCGATGCCCGCGCCGAGGTCGATGACGACGTTGTCGTAGCTCGCCGAGAGCGCGACGAGCTGTTCCGCCGCCGGCTGCATGCGGCCCGCGCTCAGCGAGGCGAGCGCGGTCGAGCCCGAGCGGCCGGCGAGGATGTCGAAATTCCCCGCCGCGTAGGGGGTGATCGCGTCCTTCATCGCCACCGTGCCGGCGAAGACGGCGCCCAGGTCGCGCACCGGCGTCAGCCCGAGCTGGACGTCGACGTTGGCGAGGCCGATATCGCCGTCGAACAGCAGCGTGCGCCGTCCCGAGCGCGCGAAGAGATGCGCCAGCGTGATCGAGAACCACGTCTTGCCGACGCCGCCCTTGCCGGACGCCACCGCGATGATGTTCTCGCCGCGCAACGGCGCGATGCTGGGTGCGGGTTCGCTCATGATTCCTCCTTTTCGTCATCCTCGGCAAGGCGGAGCCTTGTCCGGGGATCCATGGATGCCCGGATTGCGCGATGCGCAACCGAGCATGACGACATTGTTTTATTTTTACTCATTGCGTCAGCTTCTCGCGGGCCTCGCGCAGCATCAGCCGGGCGAGGAGGGGGGCGGAGATCGGCGTGCAGGCGTCGGACGGGGACGCCGAGCTCGACTGGTTGGCGAGCGCCAGCCCGCCGGTCGCCAGCGCGGCGAAGACGCTGGAGAGGCGCCGCGCCGCGTCGACGCGGGTGACCACCATGCGCTCGATGTCGAGGAAGCTCAGCACACCCGCCATTTCCTGCGCCTCGTGCGCGTCGATACCGGCGGGGCAGGTGAGGATGGGCTCGACGTCCGCCAGCGTGCCGAGCTCGCCGAGGCCCTTGAGCTGCTTGAACTCGTAGATATTGACGCCGCTGGTGTCGATCAGCACCCACGCCTTGCCGACGGTGCTTTTCAGGATGGGCTTCAGCGTCGCGCGATTCTCGGCGACGCAGAATTCGCATTTCAGGATTTTCGACAGCCCGTCGAGCGTGTCGAGCGCGCCCATGCGCTCGTTGTCGCTGGAGACGAGGACGACGCGCTGTTTGGCCAGCGTCAGCTCGGTGGCCAGCTTGGCGAGCGCCGAGGTCTTGCCCGCGCCATAGGCGCCGACCAGCATCAGCGCGCGCTTCGGCGGCTCGGCGCCGGTGGCGATGGGCCGGAAGACGAGGATATCGGCGAGCGCCTCGGCGAGCGCGGCCTCGGCGGTGTCGATCAGCGCGTCGGGCGTGAAGCGCGCCTGCGCGGCGCGGCGCAGGATGCGCTCGGAAAGCGACAGCGGCACGTTGTGCAGCTCCAGCGCCTGCGTGATGAGGTCGAGCGCGGGGTGCCTGGTCTCGATGCCGCCGGCGGCGGAGCGCGCGATGTTCGGCGAGAACGGGAGGATATCGGCCGGGTCCTCGATGAGCAGCGCCGAATCGTCCTCCTCCACCGCGAAGGTGACGGAAACGCCGCCGCCGGCGACCTTGCGGTTGTCGAGCAGCACTGCGTCGTCGCCGAGCTCGCGCTTGGCGATCGTCATCGCCTCCTGCATGTTCCTGGCGCTGATCTGCTTCATTTTCATGCAAGCACTCCAGCCTTGTCATTCCCGCGAAGGCGGGAATCCAGACGCGCGAAGCGCCGCTTAATAGTAGTGAAGAAGGGCTGGATTCCCGCCTTCGCGGGAATGACAGGAAGGGGATGTGTTACGTGCCTCATTGCAATTGCCCCACCGTTTTAATGCGCGCCTTGGCGTGGATCTCGTTCTGCGACAGCACCACCGTCTGCGGGCGGAAACGCTCGACGATCGAGCGCACGTAGGGGCGGATCGACGGCGAGGTCAGCAGCACCGGCAGCTCGCCCTGCATGGCGAGCTGTTCGTATTTCGTGCGCGTCGCGGTGATGAATTCCTGGATGCGCGTCGGCGGCATGGAGAGGATCTTCTCCTCGCCATCGCCCGTGAGCGCTTCGATGAAGCTCTGCTCCCACGCGGGCGACAGCGCGAGGATGCTGATATAACCTTCCTCGTTGGTGTTCGCGTGCGAAATCTGCCGGGCGAGGCGCATGCGTACGTGCTCGGTGATGATGGTGATGTTCTGCGTGACGCGCGACGATTCGGCGATGGCCTCCATGATGGTCGGCAGGTCGCGGACGGAAACGAGCTCGCCGAGCAGGTTCTGCAGCACGCGCTGCACGCCGGAGACCGAAATTTGCGAGGGGATCGTTTCGGAGATGAGCTTCTGCTCCTCCTTGCTGAGGTCGTCGAGCAGCTTCTGCGTTTCGGCATAGGAGAGCAGGTCGGACATGTTGTCCTTCACCACCTCGGTCAAATGCGTGGTGATGACGGTGGGCGGGTCGACGACGGTGTAGTTGCGGAACAGCGCTTCCTCGCGGTAGTTCTCCGTCACCCACATGGCGGGAAGGCCGAAGGTGGGCTCGATGGTCTCCTCGCCGGGCAGGGTGATCTTGTTGCCGGACGGGTCCATCACCAGCAGCATGTCGGGGCGGATGTCGCCGCGCGCGATCTCGACCTCTTTCACCTTCACCACATAGGTGTTGGCGGGAAGCTGCATATTGTCCTGGATGCGCACCGGCGGCATGACGAAGCCGAGCTCGCGCGCGACCTGCTTGCGCAGCGCCTTGATCTGCTCGGTCAGCCGGTGGCCCTTCTGGTAGTTGATGAGCGGCAGCAGCCCATATCCGAGCTCCAGGCGCAGCGAATCGATCTGCAGCGTGTCGGAGATTTTCTCGTCGGAGACCGCCGCGCCGGGCTGGCCGGGGATGCCCGCGACACCGGGCGCGCCGGGAACGCCGCCGACATTGGTCGCCGCCTGCTTCTTCAGCTTGTTGTTCTTGTTGAGGGTGAAGGCGAGGTAGCCGGTCAGCGAGGACAGCGCGAAGAACGGCGCGAAGGGAATGCCCGGCAGGATGGCGAAGGAGATGAGCAGGAAGCTGGTGATGCCGAGCGGCGCCGGCATGCGCGAAAGCTGGCCGAGCACCGCCTTGTCGGACGAGCCGTCGACGCCCGCCTTGGTGACGAGCATGCCGGCGGCGGTGGAGACGATGAGCGCTGGAATTTGCGAGACCAGCCCGTCGCCGATGGTGAGCTTGGTGTAGGTATCGACCGCCTCGGAAAAATGCATGCCGTTGATGACGACGCCGATGACCATGCCGCCGATGAGGTTGATGAAGGTGATGAGCAGCCCGGCCACCGCGTCGCCGCGCACGAACTTGCTGGCGCCGTCCATGGCGCCGTAGAAGCTGCTCTCGTCCTCGAGCTCCTTGCGGCGGCGGCGCGCCTCCTTCTCGTCGATGAGGCCGGAGGAGAGGTCGGCGTCGATGGCCATCTGCTTGCCGGGCATCGCGTCCAAGCTGAAGCGCGCGCTGACCTCGGCGATGCGCCCCGAGCCCTTGGTGATGACGACGAAGTTGATGATGGTCAGGATGCCGAAGACGATGGCGCCGATCAGCACCGATCCCGCCGCGACGAAGCCGCCGAACGCCTGGATGACGTGGCCCGCCGCCGCCGGTCCTTCGTGGCCGTGACTCAGGATAAGCCGCACCGAGGCGATGTTGAGCGACAGGCGCAGCATCGTCGAGATGAGCAGGATGGTGGGGAAGGCGGAGAGGTCGAGCGGCTTGTTGACGAACAGCGCGGTGAGCAGGATCAGCACCGAGATGGTGATCGAGGTCGACAGCAGCAGGTCGAGCATCATCGGCGGCACCGGCAGCACCAGCACCGTCAGGATGCCGATGACGCCCAGCGCGAACATGATGTCCGAGCGCCGCGCGCCGACGCGCACGCCGGCGCGCATCGACGTCATGTTCATGCGCGACGCGAAGGTCGCTGTGGCGGGCACGTCAGCCATGCGTCTTCCAGTCCCTTGTTAGTATCCGCCCGTTCCGGTCTTACCGACAGGCACTTCGTCGTGGTACAGCTTCAGCTTGTTGCGCAGCGTGCGGATGGAAATGCCGAGGATCTGCGCCGCCTGCGTGCGGTTGCCGAGGCAATGGTCCAGCGTGTCGAGGATGAGCTCGCGCTCGACCTCCTCCACCGTGCGGCCGACGAGGTCGTTGCGCTTGCCCGGCTGGCCCGCGATGGCGGGCGGCGGCGCGGCGATAGTGACCGCCGGCGTCGCCATCGTCGCCGAAGAAAGCGTCGCCTTGACCGGCAGCAGGATGGCGGCTTCGTCGATGGTATTGCCCTGCGCGAGCAGCACCGCGCGGTGGACGATGTTCTCCAGCTCGCGCACGTTGCCGGGCCAGTGGTAGGCCTTCAGCTTGGCGAGCGCGGCATCGGTCAGCTTGCGCGGCGGCAGGCCGTTGGCCTTGGAATATTTCTCGATGAAGTAATCGGCGAGGGGGCCGATATCGTCCACCCGGTCGGCGAGCTTCGCAAGCGGCAGGCTGATGACGTTGAGGCGGAAATAGAGGTCCTCGCGGAAGCCGCCTTTTTTTACTTCCGCTTCGAGGTCGCGGTTCGACGTGGCGAGGATGCGGATGTTCACCTTCACCGGCCGGTTGCCGCCGACGCGGTCGATCTCGCGCTCCTGGATGGCGCGCAGGAGCTTGGCCTGCAGCCCGACATCCATCTCGGAAATCTCGTCGAGCAGCAGCGTGCCGCCTTCGGCCTCCTCGAACTTGCCGATGCGCCGTGACAGCGCGCCGGTGAAGGCGCCCTTCTCGTGGCCGAACAATTCGGACTCCATGAGGTTGCCCGGGATCGCGGCGCAGTTGACCGCGATGAACGGCTTGCTGGCGCGCGAGCTCTTGCGGTGGATGAAGCGGGCGACGACTTCCTTGCCGGTGCCGCTCTCGCCGGTGATGAGCACCGAGGCTTCGGACGGCGCGATCTGCTCGGCCATGGCGAGCGTGCGGCGCATGGCTTCCGAGCCGTGGATGACGGAATGTGTTTCCTCCGAGATGGCTTCGAGCACGGCGGCGATGAGCTCCTCGTCCGGCGGCAGGGGAACGTATTCCTTGGCCCCGGCGCGGATGGCGTTGGCGGCCTGCCTGGCGTCCGCCTCGATGCCGCAGGCGACCAGCGGCACGGTGATGCGCTCGTCCTTGAGCATGCCGGCGAAGCGGGCGATGTCCTGGTGCACCTCGACCATGATGAGGTCGGCGCCGTGGCCGTCGCACAGCATGCGGTAGGCGCCGTCGATGTCCGCCACCTGCGACACTTTCGCCCCGCGCTCGCGCGCGATGCGCGACGCGGCGCCGATCTGTCCGCCCAAGTCTCCGACGATAAGTAGTCTCATAGCACACCTCTCATGAATGCGGCGGGGTTTCCCCGTCCGTTATTTTTCAGCCTTGATGATCTCCGTCATCGTCACCCCGATCTTGTCCTCGACGACGACGACCTCGCCGCGCGCGACGAGGCGGTTGTTGACGAAGATGTCGACCGGCTCGCCGACCTTGCGGTCGAGCTCGACGACCGCGCCGCGCCCGAGCTTCAGCAATTGCTGGACCTGCATGCTGGTCTTGCCCAGCACGACGGAGATCTGCACCGGGATGTCGCTCACCGCGTCGAGCGTGATGTTGCCGCCGGCGGCGTCTCCCAGTACGTTGGTTGCTTCCTCAGCCATGTGGTTGCTCCGTTGGATGTGATGGTTGTGTCATATCAGGCACGAGCGGCACTTGTCCAAGCAGCGCTTCGATCTCGCGCCAGATGGCGTCGCCGGAGCGGTGCGCCTGGCCGTTGCCCCAGTCGACGCGCACGTCGTGGCGGGCGAGCGTTTCGCTGCCCTTGAAGGCGATCTCGCTCTCGAGGCCGCTGGCCTCGATCAGCGGGCGGATGGCGTCACGCGCGTCGTCCAGCAGGTCGGGATGGAGCTCGATGGTGACGCGCGGGCGGCCGTAGACCACGGGAAGGCAGCTTTTCACCAGCGCCGCGATGGTATCGACGCCGCGCGCATCGAGCGCCTCGCCGGCGACCTTGCGCGCGATGGCGACGACCAGCGCCGAAAGCTCCACCGATTGCTGGGCGATGAGTTGACTATAAGTGCCGGCGAGCTGCGCCAGCTGCCCGGCGATGCGCTGGCCGGCTTCGGTGAGGTCCTTGCGGCGGGCGGCTTCTTCCGTCGCCGCCTGGGCGAGCCCGGCCTCGACGCCCTCGGCATAGCCGAGCTGCTTCGCCGCGTCGCGCGCGGCGGCAAGCTCGGCCTCGCTGAAGACGGGCGGCGGAGGCGGGGGCGGCGCGATCGCTTCCTCGACCGCCACGGGCGCGGCCGCCTTGACCGCCACGGGAGTGCGGAAGTCGCGCAGGAATTGCTGGTCGAAGCGTTGAAGCATGCCGTTCCCCTAGTACACCAGCTGGTCTTCCGCCGAATCGCCGGCGATGATGATCTCGCCTTTCGCCGCGAGCTCCTTGGCGGCGGTGACGATGGCCATCTGCGCCTCGTCGACGTCCTTGAGGCGCACGGGGCCCATCGCCTCCATGTCGTCCTTGAGCAGCTTGGCGGCGCGCTCGGACATGTTCTTGAGGAACAGCTCCTTGATCGCGTCGGACGCACCCTTCATGGCGACGGCGAGCTTGTCCTTGTTGACCACGCGCAGCAGCGCCTGCACGCCCTGCGGGTTGACCTTCTTCAAATCCTCGAAGGTGAACATGAGGGCGCGGATGCGCTCGGCGGCGTCGGTGCTCTTCTGTTCGAGCTGGGTCATGAATTTCGACTCGGTGTTGCGGTCGAAATTGTTGAAGATCTCGGCCATGATCTCGTGGGTGTCGCGCCGCTGCGTCTTGGCGAGGTTGCTCATGAACTCGACGCGCAGCGTTTTTTCGATGCCGTCGAGCACTTCCTTCTTCACCGACTCCATGCCGAGCATGCGCAGGATGACATCCATCGCCAGCTCCTCGGGGAAGACGGCGAGCACGCGCGCCGCGTGGTCGGGCTTGATCTTGGAGAGCACCAGCGCGATCGTCTGCGGGTATTCGTTCTTGAGGAAGGTCGCCAGAATTTCTTCGTTGACGTTGCCGAGCTTGTCCCATGTCGTGCGCCCGGCGGGGCCGCGGATGTCCTCCATGATGTTGTCGACGCGGTCCTTGCCCAGCGCCTTGGTCAGCAGCCGCTCGGTCGAGTCGAACGTGCCGACGACGACGCCGGAGGAGCTCATGCCCTCGACGAAATCGAGGAACAGCCGCTCGACCGTCTCCGAGGAAACGGTGCCGAGCGAGGCCATGGTGTTCGATATCTCCTTGATCTCGTCGTCGCTCATCGAGTTGAACATTTTCGTCGCGTTCTCCTCGTCGACGGCCATCATGATGATCGCCGCCTTCTGCGCGCCGGTGAGCTTGCGGTAGTCCTCTTTCTTGTCGGTGGTCGCGGGAAGTTGTGCCATCGCTCGCTCCTACATGCTGTTCAGCCACTGGCGCAGGATCTGGACGGTCTCGTCCGGATGCTTGTCGACCATGGAGTTGATCTTGTTGTAGCTCGACGAGCGCACCTTGCCCTGGATGCGGTCGATGTTGATCATGTCCTCGGCCTCCTCCTCGTCGGCCAGCGCGGGGCGCTGCGACTGGTCGGTGAGGCGCGCGGCGATGGCCGGGGCGGCGAGCGCCGCCTGCTCGAGCTCGTCGGCCTTGCCGGCGGTCTCGAACGACTCGATGGCGCGGGTCACCAGCGGGCGGATGACGAAGAGGATGGCGAGGATCGACACGCCGCCCAGCACCAGCGTCTGGATGATGGAGTTGAAGTCGGCCTTGATCCAGTCGAAGGCGGATTCGTTGAACATGTCCTTCGGCGATTCGGCGAACTGCATGGTGGTGACGTTCACCGTGTCGCCGCGCGCCGCGTCGAAGCCGATGGCCGACTGCACGAGGCCCTGCAGCTTCTTGAGCTCCTCGTCCGAGCGGGGCGCGTATTGCTGCTTGCCGTCCTTGTCGGTGGTGCTGATGCCGTCGACCAGCACCGCGACCGAGAGCTTCTTCACGTCGCCGGTCTCCTTGACCGAGTTGGTGACGGTCTTGCTGATCTCGTAGTTGGTGGTCTCCTCCGAGCGGCTGTGGTCGTTGCTGTTGGCCGCGCCGCCGCCGGCGGCTCCCGCCTGGCCGGCCGGCAGGTTGTTCTGCACGCTGACCGTGTTGTCGCTGCCGGATTTCTCGTTGCTCTTCTGCGAATCGCTGACGTCCTGCACCGAGCGCGCGACCTGGCCCTCGGGGTCGTATTTCTCGTCGTTCCTGACCACGCGGTCGAAATCGATGTCGGCGTGCACCTCGGCCTTCACCTTGCCGGCGCCGACCGACTGCTCGAGCAGGTTCTCGATGGTCGTCTTCAGGCGCTTCTCGTAGGCGATGCGGTAATCCTCCGACTCCTCGGTGAGGAGATTCGGATCGTCCTCCTCGTCGACGCCCTTGGCGAGCAGCTCGCCCTTGCTGTCGACGATGGTGACGCGCTGCGGCTTGAGCCCGGGCACGGCGGTGGCGACGAGGTGCTGCACGGCGGCGATCTCGTTCTTATTGAGCGTGCCGGCGCCGCGCAGCTTCAGCGCGACGGAGGCGGTCGGCTGCACCGTATCGCGCGAGAAAAGCTCGTGCTTGGGCATGACGAGGTGCACGCGCGCCGCCTCGATCGTGTCGAAGCCGGTGAGGGTGCGCGCCAGCTCGCCTTCGAGGGCACGCAGCTGATTCAGGTTGAGCACGAAATTCGAGGTGCCGAGCGTGTCGCCCTTGTCGAATATCTCATAGCCGACGACGGAGCCGGAATTCGGCAGCCCTTCCTGCGCGAGGGACATGCGCATCTTGTCGACCTGCTCGGTGGGACGAGGATCTCGCTGCCGTTGGCGCGGATCTCGTAGGGGATGTTCTTGGCCTCGAGCTCCTGGACGATCTTGGCGCCGTCGGCGAGCGGGATATTGGTGAAGAGCGGGGCCATGTCCGGCGCGGTCATGCGCAGCGAGATATAAGCGAAGAAGCCGATCAGCAGCACCGCAGCGCCGACCATCGCGGCGAGCTTCGCCTGTTGAATTCCTTCAGGGACTGGACCATCGCATTCATGAACTACGCTCCGGGGAGAGAAGGTGACGAAAACCGGAGCGAGATGATGCAAGACAGGCGGATTAAGCGCGTATCGGACATGAACTCACCCAGGTGTGGCTTACCGAAACGGCTCTGATTTATTTTTATTGGGCAGAATTTGCCTACGTTGTGAACATAATAATAAGAGCGCGATTAGGCAAGAATTATTTTTGATATAATCTAGGAAATAATTGCCTAGCGGGAATTCGCGACGGAAACCATCGCGTCGTTCTGGTTATGCACAGATTCGGCAAGGATGATATCGGCGAAGTCGCGCAAAAATACCGAACCGCTAACGGTTCTCTGCAAAAAAACGTTGCGCCGGTCCTCTTCGTCTTTCTTGCGGCGGACGAGGTCCCATGTGGATAACGCATCGAGCGCGCGGCAGACCGCGGGTTTCGAAATGGCGAGCTGCTCGGAGAGGCTCCGCACCGTGTGCGGCGGCGGCGTCATGTAGACATTGAGCAGCACCGCCATCTGCCGCTGCGAAAGGTCGTGCGTCAATTCGCGCAGCGCCCGCCCCGTCACCCGGTGCCAGAGATGCAGCGCATCCTGTGGATTACTCATTCCGTTCATGGAACGAGTAATAACCGAGGTTTCAACGCTCATCAAGCCGTCATTGCGAGCGGCAGCGGAGCAATCCAGCTTTCTAGGCCGCACTCTGGATTGCTTCGTCGCGCGAGGCGCTCCTCGCAATGACAATTTTAACCCGAACCGCTTTTGCAAATAGCCGAACAGCGCGCGCAGGGCGAGCGCTTCGCCGCCAGCGGGGCGGCAGCGCTTCGGCGTTCCATGCATAAGTATCGATATGCACCCACGGCGTTCTCTCGACGAAGCGCTGGAGGAACAGCGCGGCGGTGATCGATCCGGCGAAATTGTAGTTCGGCGTGTTGGTGAGGTCGGCGACCTGGCTGCCGACATATTTATCGTAGCCAGCCCACAGCGGCATGTGCCAGAGCGGGTCGCGGACCTTGCTGCCCGCGTCGAGGATGCCGCGCGCCAGCGCGTCGCGGTTGCTGTAGAGCGCCGGCAGCTCGGTGCCGAGGGCGGTGCGCGCCGCGCCGGTCAGCGTCGCCGCGTCGATGATGAGCTCGGGCGCGAGCCGCTCGCCTCCGCCAGCGCATCGGCGAGGATGAGGCGGCCCTCGGCGTCCGTCGAGCCGATCTCGACCGTCAGCCCCTTGCGCGTTCGCAGAATATCCTGCGGGCGGAAAGCGTCGCCATCGATCGCGTTCTCGACGATCGGCAGCAGCACCGTCAGCCGTATCTTCAGCGCCTCCGCCGCGATCAGCTGCGCCAGCCCGATCATCAGCGCCGCGCCGCCCATGTCCTTCTTCATCAGCTTCATCGCGGAAAGCGGCTTGAGGTCGAGTCCGCCGGTGTCGAACGTCACGCCCTTGCCGACCAGCACGACGTGCGGATGGTTGGCTTTGCCCCACTCGATGCGCGCAAGGCGCGGCGCCTGCGTCGCCGCCCGCCCGACGGCATGGATGGCCGGGTAATTCTTCGTCAATAATTCTTCGCCGACGACCTGCGAGAATTTCCCGCCCATCCGCTTCGCAGCGTCCTGCGCCGCCGCTGCCAGCGCCTCCGGCCCCATATCCCCCGCCGGCGTGTTGATGAGGTCGCGCACCAGCGCGATGGAATCAACGCGCCGCGCAACGGCCGCGCGGTCGATGCCGGCCGGCAGCTCCAGCACCAGCGCTTTCTTTTCCAGCTTGCGGTAGCGGCCGAACTGGTATTGCGCCAGCGCGAAGCCGAGCGCCGCTTCGGCGAGCGCCTCCGCCTCCACTTCGCATCGATGCGGTAGCTGCCCGCCGGCAGCAGCGCCGGAAGCGCCGCCAGCGACCAGATATTGCGGCGCGCCGTCGATCCCTGCGAGCACCGCAGCGAGCTTGCCCTGCGCATCCGGCAGCAGCAGCAGCGCCGAATCCGGCCTGGCGGCGTAATTCTGCGCGGCCACCCAGCGGCGCGTGCGCGCGTCCTGCTTCTTCAGCCATGCATCGAGCGTGGCGGCGGTGAGGGGGATGATCGGCACCGAGCGCTTGCCGATCGGCGCGAAATGATCGCTCATGGGACTTCCTTCAGGGTTCTTGCCACCCCAGCGATAGCAGCCCCGGCCCCGGATGGGAAGCCGCCGCAGAATCCCCATGGAATTTCCGGATGGGTATCGCTGTAAGGCGCGCTCCTGGCGCGGACAGGTGGCCGAGTGGTCTCGCAAAACGCCGGCAGGCGTTTTGGACTGCCGCAGGCAGCCCCGAAGGGGTGAGGGCCGACAGGCCCGAATCAACGCGCACGCCGGGCCGCGCGCGCGGCCTTAAAATCTCCATGGAATTTCCCGGGCGACATCGCTATAAGGCGCGCTTCAAGCGCGGACAGGTGGCCGAGTGGTCTAAGGCGCACGCCTGGAAAGTGTGTACACGGGAAACTGTGTCGCGAGTTCGAATCTCGCCCTGTCCGCCATGAAAAAGGGGAGCCACTTGGCTCCCCTTTTTCATGGCGGATTGGGTGGTTCGGGATTAGAACTCCTTCGACAAAACGTCAGGAGACGTTTTGGACTGCCGCAGGCAGCCCCGAAGGGGCGGCGGCCAGCAGGCCGCATCAATCTCGCCCCGTCTCACATTTCAGTTGAGCCTTATTCTTTTTCCATCTAGCCTACCAATCGAAGCGGCGTAAGGCTGCTTTGGGGCGTTAGAACCTCCCGTATTTCCGGTCTTTGTGCAGCCGTCACTGCACTCCCTAGCACGGCTGGGGAGGCATTAGCGTATGTCCAGAGCCGCAAGGCTTAAAGGCTACTGCGAACCTTGAAATACGGGTTTTCTAAACTCCCCTGCCACCAACCTAGGGGAGATCACCATGAGACTAGCTCTTATGCGGCCAGCGGCGACAATCGCCTCGCTGTCACTCGTTAGCGCCTGTGTTGCAGGGTGTGCTCAGCACTCGTCCGAAATCCCGCGCAGTATACCTCACCGGTTCAGTACCAGACTCTAAGCTGTAAGCAGATCGGCGCGGAGATGGCCACCGTCTCGGCCCGCGTCAGCGAGCTGGCCGCGCAGAACGACAAAGTGGCCGGTGACGACGAAGCCGTGATGGGCGTCGGGCTGGTGCTGTTCTGGCCGGCGCTGTTCTTCCTCGACAAGAACACGACCCAGGCCGCCGAGTACGGCAGGCTCAAGGGCGAGTTCGACGCGCTGGAGCAGGCCGGGATTCAGAAGAACTGCGGATTGCACGTCGAGCGGCCCAAAACACCGAAGCCGCAGGCGCATCCGGACGAAGACCAGGACTATCCGGATGACTCAGCCTACCCGGGCACCAAGCACGGCGGCTAGAACTTCTTAAGTCGGAGGGGAAGGGCCAGCCTAATCGCTGGCCTTTTCTTTTGCGCGCGGTAGGCTAGCCTCACTCCCCCATCGCATATTTCCTGCAATGCTCCAGATACGCCCCCCTCGTGCGTTATCATCAGGGATACCACGCTCGACCATAGCCAGCTCGGGGCGGCGAGTTGTTTGGAGCGGTTGGCGGCGAGTTGTTTGCGCCACTCCTGACGCGCATCGTCGTCCATCTGGCGGGCGTGGGCGCGGCCGACGACGTAGGCGAGGAAACGGGCGACGCCTTCGGCATCGTCGACCGTCAGCGTTTCGATCTCGAGCTTCAGGTCCTGCGGCAGCAGCTCGCGCAGGAAGACGGGCTTGTCGCCCAGGTGCGCCGGCAGCAGGCGATTGCCCAGCGCGGGCGAGAGGTATTTGGCGCCTTCGTGGACGCGCCCGGCGTTGTCCTTCGGCATCGCGGCCTTGGGCGCGTGCGGGGCGATGGCGGTCATCGCTTCCTTGATGTCGATGAGGCAGAGCTCGTCGCGCTTGTCGCCGACGGCGACGAGCACGGCATAGCGCAGGTTCCCCAGCGAGCTGCAGCCCTTGACCCAGTAGGCGGCGTCGAGCAGCTCGACGGGCGCTCGTCGTCGCGGCCGCGCAGGGCGGTGATGAGGTGGCGGGTCTTCTCGTCGTTGAAGAGGCGCTCGATCTCGCTGCGCTCCCCGTCCGACAGCGGCCAGAATTTCTTGCCGAGCGGGATGGTCGGCTTCTCGTCCTCGATGCGCTCCTCGGCGAGCTGCTTCCATTTGCGCTTGAGCGCGGTCTTGAGGGCCGGGAGACGGCCTTGGGCTCTCGAGCTCCTCGCGTTTCTTGCGGTCCTCGTCGAAGGCGAGCTCGTAGCCCTGGATGACCTGCTCGACCATGCGCGCGGTGATGACGCCGGGCAGGTCCGAGCCGCGCGCCGCCGAGGCGAGGGAAAGGGCGAGGCGGATCAGATCGTGCGCCGGGTTGCCGATGACGGTCTGGTCGAGGTCGCGGATCTCGATGCTGATGCCGCCCTTGGCGAGGCGATGGGGCCGAGATTGCCGATGTGGCAGTCGCCGCAGATCCAAACGGCGGGGCCCTGGGGGACCTTCAGCCCTTCGTCGGTCTCCAGCCACTCGTAGAATTTCTGCGTGCTGCCGCGCACGAACGCATGCGCCGAGCGCGCCATTTTCAGGTTACGCAGCGCACGCAACGCGGGCGCACGGTCCTTCGGCGCGACGCTGCCGGGCTTTTTCGTCATTCGCTCTCCCGCGTGCCTACAGGCGCCCGCTGAACATCAGGATCAGGACGACGATCAGCACCAGCGAAAGCCCGCCGGAGGGATAATAGCCCCATTCGCGGCTGTGCGGCCAGGTCGGCAGCGCGCCGAGGATGATGAGGACGAGGACGACGAGAAGAACGGTGGATAGCATGACGGGCTCCTTTTGGTGTTGGCGCATTCTGCGCGGATGCGCCTCCGGTTGGAATGCGGTTTGACGGTGGATTTATAAGGGATCGGTTAAATTATTGCGGCCGGCGGGCCGTATTGCTTTTTTATCGCCGGGGTCTAGCATGGCGCTTCAAGGGAGGTGCTCATGGAATATCGTCTACTGGTGAATGGCGCGCGGATGCCGGCGCTGGGCTCGGCACGTGGCAGCTTACGGGCAAGGACGCGGCGCGCACGGTGGCGGAGGCCGTCGCCATCGGCTACCGCCACATCGACACCGCGCAGGCCTACGAGAACGAGCGCGAGGGTCGGGCAGGGGATCGCGGATTCCGGCATCGACCGCGCGGAGCTGTTCGTCACCACCAAGGTCTGGACCAGCAACTTCCACCACGGCGACGTGCTGCGCTCGGCGGACGAGTCGCTCGCCAAGCTCGGCACGGACTATGTCGACCTGCTGCTGATGCACTGGCCGAACCCCGACGTGCCGCTCAAGGAAACGCTCGGCGCGCTGCAGGAGCTGCAGAAGGCCGGCAAGGCGCGCGCCATCGGCGTCAGCAACTTCCCCGTCGCGCTGATGCGCGAGGCGGCGGAGGCGCTGAAGGCCCCCATCGCCTGCAACCAGGTCGAGTACCACGCGATGCTGTCGCAGAAGCCGGTGATCGAGTACGCGCATGCGCACGGCATCGTCGTCACCGCCTACAGCCCGCTCGGGCGTGGCGGGCTCGCCGACGGCGGCGTGCTGGAGCGCATCGGCAAACAATACGGCAAGACGCCGCAGCAGGTCGCGCTGCGCTGGCTCATCGAGCAGCCGGACGTCGCCGCGATCCCCAAGACGTCGAGCGAGAAGCACGCGCGCGCCAATTTCGACATCTTCGATTTCAAGCTCAGCGATGCCGACCGCGCGGCGATCGACGCACTGGGCGGCGACAACCGCCTCATCAACCCCGCCTGGGCGCCGCGCTGGGACAACGCGGCCTAAACGAACAGGTTGCTCACCAGCGGCGCACCGGAGCTGCCTGGGAAGATCGAGCTTTCGAGCACCGCCTGCGGGGCGCGGAAGTTGGTATAGAGCGCCGTCTTGAAGACGCTGCGCATGTCGGTCGTCGGCATCAGGTCGCGGTTCTGGTAGAGATCGCCCGAGGCGAGGCCCTGCCATTTGCCGAGCACCTGCCCGCCCCGCACATTGCCGCCGAGCACCAGCATCATGCTGCCGGTGCCGTGGTCGGTGCCGCCGGTGCCGTTCTCGGCGACCGTGCGCCCGAACTCGGTGACGACGATGACGGTCGTCCTGCTCCACGCCGCGCCGAGCCCGGCGGGGAAGGCGGCGAGGCCCTTGGCGAGGTCGCCGAGGCGCAGCGCAAGCTGGCCGTCGGTGGTGCCCTGGCGGAAATGCGTGTCCCAGCCGCTGGCCTCGAGCACGGCGACGCGCGGCCGTTGGAGCGCGCGAGGAAGGACGAGGCCATGCGCGCCGCGCCGTAGAGCTGGTCGGCGCCCTTGGCGTTTCTTGCCGGCGGTGAGGTCGTCGCCCGACAGCGACTGCGCCGCCATCTGCTGTGTCTCGATGGCCTCGCTGAAGGCGGGCGATAGCTCGCTGTCGTCTTTATACAGCGCGGCGACGCGCTTCATGTAGTCACTGTTGGTGTCGAGGCCGCCGCCCTTGGGCGCCCAGCTTGAGGCGGCGTAGGAGCCCTGCAGCACCAGCGGCACCTGCTGGTTGAAGGCGAGCGAGGCGCCGGGATCCGCCTTGAGGGCGGTGAGGGCGCGGTTGAGCCAGCCGTCGTTGCCGCCGGGGTGGGGGGTGCCGTTCTCCAGCAGGTTCTGCCCGTCGAAATGCGAGCGGTCGCGGTACGGCGAGGCGACCGCGTGGATCACGGCGAGCTGGCCGTTCTGGTACAGCGGGTGCAGCGGCGCCATCGCCGGATGCAGGCCGAAGAAACCGTTGAGGTCGATCGCGCCGTTCGCTTCCGTCGGCGGCTTGAGGGCGAGGGTGCGCCGCTGTGCGACGTAGTTGCGGTCGCCATACGGCGGGCACGGCGGCCAGCCCGTCGAGCGCGCCGCGCAGGATGACGAGCACGAGGCGGTCGTCCGTCGGCAGCGCGGCGAAGGTGACTGAGAACGAGCTCCTCGGCTTCTTCGTCGCCGGCACGGGCAAGAAGAGCGCGCCGCTGGCGCTGCCGTTCCGCGCGGTCGAGGTGCGCAACGCCTCGCTCTCGCTGCAGGACGACGCGACGGGCGCCACGCTCACCAGCACGCAGTTCGGCTTCCGCATCGCGCGGGGCCCAAGCGGCGCCATCACCGGCGCGCTGGCGATGCCCTTCATCTTTGACGGCGCCATGGGCCGCATCAACGCCCCGCCTGAGCAGCCCGGTCATCGCCGGGCAGCTGAGGCCGGCGGCGAACGGGCGAGCACCTGCTCGCCGTGCAGCTCCAGCAGTTCCCGACGCAGTCTCGTCTGCATCTTCGCCGACTGCCGCGAACGGCAGCAAGGGCGCGGGCAACGTCAGCGGCACGCTGGAGATCGCCTTCGACGGCAACGGGCTATTTCGAGCGCGGGCAAGGCGGCGGTGACCAGCGGAAAGGCCAGCCTGACGCTGCCCGACTGGTTCGCCGAGCCGCTCGATTTCGTCTCCAGCGACATCGCGGCGAGCATGGAGGACGGCGGCAAAAGCATCGCCCTCGACCATGCGCAGTTCAAGTTCCCGGACGTCGAGGTCTCGCTTTCCGGCGCGGCGAGCAGGAGCGACGCCGGCTGGGCCGTCAAGGCGCAGGGCTCCATCCCGCGCATCGACATGACGCGCCTCTATAAATACTGGCCGCTGCCGATGGTGAAGGACACGCGCCTGTGGACCATCAGCAAGATCACCGAGGGCATCGCCCGCGACGCGACGGTGAAGATCGACGTGACGCCGCAGGAGCTCGCCACGCACCAGCTGCGCGAGGAATGCGCTCACTCGGCGACATGAAGGCCGAGAACTTCACCGTCAAACTACCTGCCGGGCTTCCCGCCGCTCAAGCACGTCAACGGCGCAGCGCATTTCGGCGGGCGCACGATGCACATCGCTGCCACTTCCGGCGTCCTGCTCACCGGCGGCACGGTCCATTCGGCGGTGCTCGATGCCGACCTTTCCGACCCGCACGTGCCGATGAAGGCCGTGCTCGACCTCAGCGCGCCCGGCTGCCGACGTCGAGACGATGCTGCAGCTTCCCGCATTCCCTTTCGCGCACGACTGGCAGATGGACCCTAGCAAAGCGACCGGCCAGATCGACGCCAAGATGACGCTCGAATTCCAGGCCGATTCCGGCCGCCCGGACGACGGCAAGGCGCATCTCGACGCGATCGGCTACGCCCTCGACGCCACGCTCAAACAGGTGGCGCAGCCGGGCCTGTTCGGCCGCGGCGACCTCTCCCGCCTTCGACGGCACGCTCCTCCACGCCGACACCAAGGGCCTCCGGCTCGACGGCGCGCTGGCGATGAGCGGCGGCACCGGCCTGCACGTTGGCCCTCACCGAAGCGGCGAACGGCCACGTGATCGCCGATTTTCTCCGGCCGCGTGCCGCGCAAGAGCTTCGGCCGCGCTGGGCCTGCCCGACCTGCCGCAGATCGGCGACGGCAGCATCAACCTCAACGCGCAGCTGGGCTTCGCCGACCACGACGTGCAGGCTCAAGCGCGCGACGTTCGACGTCACAGACCTCGCGCTGAATATCCCCGGGCTGTCGTGGAGCAAGGCGCGGCGGGAGCGCGGCAGCGGCAGCGTCACCGCCCGCCGGCAAGGGCAGCTACGGCATCTCGCTCGACGCGCAGGACCTGCACGCGGACGGCGGCAGCCTCAGCCTCGGGCCGACGGCAAGCTCGCCGCGCTGCACATGCCGCGCATCGTGACCCGACCTCAACGATTTCGGCCTCGACTACGCGGTGAACGGCCGGCGGCTTCAGCGTCGGCCCTCAGCGGCAAGCGGCTCGACGCTTCGACCTCCTACGCGGCGCAGGGCGGCGACAACCACCCTGCTCGCCGATTTCCCCGCCCATCACGCTCTACCCTCGCCTTGGACGAGCTGGCGCTGACAGAGACGGGCTCGCTGCACGACGTCCACGGCACGCTCGCCTGCGGCCGCGCGCGCTGCGACAGCGCCGACATCTCGGCGACCGCCGGGCGCGCCGCGCTGCACGCCGTCATCGACCACGCGAACGGGCCGCGCCGGCTTTCCATCACCGGCAGCAACGCGGGCGACCTCATTCCGCGCCCTCAACATCTCCGACCGCGTGTTCGACGGCACGCTCGACCTCACCGGCACCTACGACGACCGCAAGCAACCCGCGCCGTTCGACGGCAAGCTGCGCATCGACCACTACACGCTGCGCAACTCGGAGATCCTCGCCCGCATCCTGTCGATCGCCTCGATCACCGGCATGGTCAACATGCTCACCAACAACGGCATCGAATTCGACCACATGACGGCGGACATCCACCACCTCAAAGGCATCGTCGACGTGAAGAACGGCCATACCAGCGGCAACTCGCTCGGCATCACCGTCGAGGGGCCGCGTCGACACCACCCGCTCCGACCTCGACCTCAAGGGCGTTGCTGGTGCCGGCCTATTTTCTTCAACTCCATCGTCACCAAGATCCCGCTGATCGGCAAGGCTCGCGGGCGGCAAAGGCGAGGGGGCTGATCGCCTTCAACTACGCCGTGCGCGGCAAATACAGCGATCCCAAGGGTTTCGGTGAACCCGCTCTCCGGCCTGACGCCGGGCTTCCTGCGCGGCATCTTCAACGTCTTCGACGGGGCGAACACGCCGGCCCCGGCCGAGGGGACCGACAACCCGGACGAAGCCGGCACCTCCCGCCTCATCGGCCCGGAAGAGGCGCCCCGCCCTGGCGCAGCCGGCGCCATCCAAGTAGCCGTCATTTCCCCGCGCAAGCGGGAATCCAGCGCGCGGAGCGCCACCAAGAAGGACTGGATTCCCGCTTTCGCGGGAATGACAGGCAATAAATATGCGGTTTTTTCTGCAATAACCCATTGGATTTCATGAAACCTTCATAAATCCGCCCCAGCGGTACTGCTATAGTCGAAGCTAGAGAGGTCTGTCCATGGCGCAAGCCGAGGAGCCGCAATTTGCGCGAACCCGCGCGCGAGGAAAGGGACGATGCCGCGACGGCACCGGCCCCCCGCGCCTGCGCGCCATTTCGAGACCAAGGGCGAGCACAAGTTCAACGCCATCACCTACCGTCGCTGGGGCTACATGGCCAATGTGGGCCTCAGCCTGCTCGGCATCTACTGGATCGAGCGCACCCGTTCCGGCCGCTCGGTGCTGGACTGGACCGCTCACCGTTTCGCCTCGACCGAAAAAGGGCTCGAGCGCATGCGGTACTACATCACCAAGACATTCTTCCTGACCGGCCGGCTTCCTTGTCATCCCGCCGATGAAATGGCTCGAGGACCGCAAGGCCGAGCTGGTCCATAAATACAACCAGCATATCTACGGGCCGCAGGTGGCCGACGATCCGGCCATCGTCCGCTCCCGAGAAGGAGGTCGAGGCGGCGCCCAGGCAGGGCTGGGCCTCCATCATGAGCGGGCGCATCCTGGCGCTGATCCCGTTCTATCTCGGCTACTGGCTGATCTGGGACAAAAAGAGCCCGCTGGCCGGGGCGACCGGCGCCGCCGCGTATGTCGACCGGCCGATCACCCGGCTCTCGCGCACGATCGGCTGGGCGGCGGCGAAGCTGGCGGGCAACGCCGAAAGCCGCCACCCAGGCCGCCGAGATGATGAAAACATCCCCCGGCGTCATGAAGTCGGTCATCGAGCGTACGCAGAGCGGCGCCATCAAGGGCGTCTTCGAGTCGATGCATTCCGTCAGGGCCGTATTATTTCATCAGCGAGGCGAATCACCTCGGCCATCGTCGCCGACGGGCTGTTTCGTCATCACCCGCGTGACGGGCCCCTTCTTCGGCCTGCGCCGCGAGGCCAAGGAAGCCCGCCGCGAGCAGGAATACCACCTTGCCCACCAGCAGCCTGCAACCTCACCACCGGCCCCGGAAAAAATCGCACCGCCCGAGGCGAAAAAAGACGAGCGGCCCGCCACGAAAATCGATGCCGCCGCCATCGAGCATCATCAAGCGGCCGCTGTTACAGGCACGATGCGCGCTACCTAGCCGTCATTGCGAGGAGCGCAGCGCGCGACGCGGCACCCGAGCGAAGCGAGAGAGGCGACCGCAGGGAGCCAATCCAGCTTGCCGCCTAAAGGACTGGATTGCTTCGCTGCCGCTCGCAATGACGCAGACGGTCACTTCACCCGCACCAGCACGTGCCGCTTCTTGCCCGCCGAGAGCTTGGCGAAATCCGGCGCGAGAGGTCTTCCTTGGCAAGGCGCCGGTTCTCGTCGGTCACCGGCGCGTCGTTGAGCTTCACGCCGTTGCCTTTGATGAGCCTGCGCGCCTCGCCGTTGCTCGCCGCAAAGCCCGCCTTCACCAGCAGCGCGTAAAGCGGCGTGCCTTCGGCGAGCTCCGAAGCCGTGACGAAAATTTCCGGCAAATTGGCGCTGACGCCGGAGCCGCCGAACGTCTCGCTCGCCGTCTGCGCCGCCTTTTTCCGCTTCGGCGCGCCCATGCAGCAGCGATGTCGCCTCGGTAGCGAGGATTTTCTTCGCCTCGTTGATCCCGGCGCCGCCGGCTTCGACCAGCCGGTCGATCTCGTTCAGCGGCAATTCCGTGAACAGCCGCAGGAAACCGCCCGACATCCGCATCCTCGGTATTGCGCCAGTACTGCCAGTAATCGTACGGGCTGGTGAGGTCCGCATTGAGCCACCACCGCCCCCGCCGCCGTCTTCCCCATCTTCGCGCCGGATGCCGTGGTGATGAGCGGCGAGGTGATGCCGTACACCTCCTCGGCTTTGCCTTTGCCCAAGCGGCGCTGCAATTCGATGCCCGCCACGATATTGCCCCACTGGTCGCTACCGCCCATCTGCACGCGACAGCGATGGCTGCGATAGAGTTCCACGAAATCGTAGGCCTGCATGACGCTGTAATTGAACTCGAGCAGGCCTCATTTCCTGGTCGCGCTCGAGGCGCAGCTGCACGCTCTTTTGCTTGACCATGCGGTTGACGGAAAAATAACGCGCCAGTTCCAGCATGTCCCTTAATGACAGTACAGAGAGCCAGTCATCGTTGTTCACTATGACGGCGGCACTGAAGTCGATGAATTTTCCGAATACCGTTCGGATGCCTGCCATGTTCTCGGCAATTTTTCGTCGGTAATCAGCGGGCGTGTCTCGTCCTTCCCTGACGGGTCGCCGATCTTGGTGGTGCCGCCGCCGAGTAAAACAATTGGTGTGTGGCCGCATTTCTGCCACCAGCGCAGGAGCATGATCTGCACCAGCGAGCCGACATGCAGGCTGGGCGCGGTGCAGTCGAAGCCGATATAGGGCGCGCTGGCCCGGCGTCGTAAGCAACGCGCGCAGCCCGGCCTCGTCCGTCAGCTGGTGGACGAAGCCGCGCGATTGGATGATGGAAAGAAAATCCTGTGACATCTCGCTTCCTATTCGCATAATGTCGCGCATGGCGTCAAAGATTCAATTCCCGTGCTGGGGTGATCGGGCTGATGAGCGGCACTTCCGCCGACGGTAGTGGACGCGGCGCTACTCTATACCGACGGCAAGGGACGTCGCCGAGCCCTCGCTTTCCGTCAACCGTGCCTTACGCCGACCGGCTGCGCGCCGACATCCTCGCGCTGATGAAGGGCGTCGGCGACCGCAATGCCGTGGCCCGCGCGCTGACGCTGGTGCATGTCGAGGCCATCGAGAAGCTGCGCACGCAGGCGAAGGAGGAGGTGCGCCTCGTCGGCTTCCACGGCCAGACCATCCGCCACGCGCCGAAGCAGGGCATCACCGTGCAGATCGGCGAGGCCCAAGCTCATCGTCGAGAAAACGGGCCTGCGGTGATCGCCGATTTCCGCTCCAACGACATCAAGAACGGCGGCAGGGCGCGCCGCTGGTGCCGATCTACCACGCGGCGCTGGCGCGCACGCTGGAGAAGCCGCTGATGGTGGTCATTATCGGCGGCGTGGGCCAACGTCACCTGGGTGGGCGAGCCGTCGACCGCCGCCCTCGCGCAACCTGGTCGCCTTCGATTGCGGCCCCCGGCAACGCGCTGATCGACGACTGGCTCGGCCTGCACACCAAGGCCCGCTTCGATGAGGAGGGCCGCGTCGCCGCCGGCGGCAAGGTGGACGTCCGGCGCGTCAGCGCCTTCCTGAACGATCCGTTCTTCTCGGCCCCCGCGCCGAAAATCGCTCGACCGCCCACCATTTCAGCCTGGAGCTGGTGGCCGGCCTGTCGCTGGAGGACGGCGCGGCGACGCTCGCCTCGATGACGGCGTCGGGCATCGCCAGGGCCTGCGAAATGGTGCCGCAGGCGCCGAAGCGGCTGCTGGTCACCGGTGGCGGGCGCGCAAACTCCACGCTGATGAGCATGATCGCGCACGCCACCGGCAAGCAGGCCGTGCCGGTGGAGGACATGATGTGGGATGGGGATGCGCTCGAAGCGCAGGCGTTCGCCTACCTCGCGGCGCGCAGCATGCAGGCGCTGGCGCTGACGCTGCCGTCGACTACTGAGGGTAGCTCGGCCGGTATCTGGCGGCGTTTTCTATCTCCGGCCGCACGCGCGGGCGGGACTTGATCTCGTCCATCCGCCGGGCGATGAATTCCTCGACCGTTCCCGTCAGCGCGTCCATCTGCGTGCGGTAATAATGGTCGGCGCCGTGGATGACTTATATTCGACGTTGGTGCCCTTCTGCGCACGCAGCTTGTCGACGAGCGTCGAGACGGCGGGCTCGCTGACGATATCGTCGCGGTCGCCCTGCGTGATGAGGCCGGAGGCCGGGCAAGGGGCTGAGGAAGCCGAAATCGTACATGTTGGCGGGCGGCGAGACGGCGATGAAGCCTTCGATCTCCGGGCGGCGCATCAGCAACTGCAATGAAGATCCACGCGCCGAAGCTGAAGCCGGCGATCCAGCAGCAGGAGGCGTCGGGGTTCTGCAGCTGCACCCAGTCGAGGGCGGTGGCCGCGTCGGTCATTTCGCCGATACCGTCGTCGAACTTGCCGACCGAGCGGCCGACGCCGCGGAAATTGAAGCGCAGCACCGAGAAGCCCGCTTTCGCAAAACTGCTATAGAGCCGGTAGACGATCTTATTGTTCATCGTCCCGCCATAGAGCGGGTGCGGGTGCAGGATCACCGCGACCGGCGACTGCTTGTCGGGATTATGGTGGTAACGGCCCTCGATGCGGCCTTCGGAACCTTGAAAAATGACTTCGGGCATGGAACCTATCTATGGGACCCTTGTATTTCGTGCAAGGCGTGGTAACGCAAAGCCGCTTGCGATACAATAGTTTTCCATCATTGCAATGTCATCCTCGGCGAAGCGGAGCTTCGTCCGGGGGATCCATGGATGCCCCGGATTGCGCCGGGCATGGCGGAGAAATAGAAATGCGTGCCGTACATAAAATCCGCGACGAGCTCGATGCCATCATGGCGCGCGATCCTGCCGCACGCTCGCGGCTGGAGGTCGCGCTGTGCTATCCCGGCCTGCACGCCGTGCTGTTCTACCGGCTCGCCCATAAAAATGTGGAAAACACGGGCTGAAGCTGCCCGGCGCGCATCGTCTCCAGCCATCGCGCGGTTCCTCACCGGCATCGAGATCCCACCCCGGCGCGGTGATCGGCCAGCGCTTCTTCATCGACCACGGGTTGGGCGTCGTCATCGGCGAAACATCGATCATCGGCAACAACGTCACCATCTACCATGACGTCACGCTCGGCGGCACGACGCTCGCCCACGGCAAGCGCCACCCGACCATCGAGGCCGATGTCATCATCGGCGCCGGCGCGCAGGGTGCTGGGGCCGGTGACGGTCGGGCAGGGCGCGCGCTCGGCGCCAATGCGGTCGTCGTGCGCGACGTGCCGGCGCACGCGACCATGGTCGGCATCCCCGCGCGGCAGGCGACGGGTGTCCATGACGCCTTCACCGCTACGGCATCTCCGCCGAGGACATCGACCCCATGCAGCAGGAGATCGACGCATTGCGCCGCCAGCTCGAAGCCGTGGAGCGCCGCGTCAAGGCCAACGAGGGCGAGGGCAGCGGGATATAATGCGCACGCCGTCCTTCATCATGGGCCTGTGGCTGGGGCGGACATCACCGCATCGGGGCTTCTGGCTCGGGCTTCTGCTGATCCTCGGCCTGCTGTACCTGGTCACGGGCGACATGTTCTGGCAGTTCCTCGCCGGGAACGAGGACGACCAGCTGCCGCACATGCCTGCGGTGCTCGCCGTGCTGGCCTGCGTCGTCCTCTGGGCGGCGGTCGTTTTCTGGCTGGTCTATTCGCCCCGCCGCAAGCCGGCTTCCTTCGTCACCGCGATCGTCTATGTCGGGCTGTCGAGCATCCTGGCCATCTTCGCCCTGGGCGATTTGCTCAAACCATTCATGACCTTGCCCATGGACAAGATGGGATTTGTCCTGCTGCCGCTGCTCGCGGTGGCGACGCGCCGGAGCGGCACTGCACGGTAAATCCGTTGCGATGCGCGGGTTTTGGCTATGCCGGCCCCGAAAAACAAGGGCAAGCCATGATCCTATCCACCAAAGGCCGCTACGCCGTGATGGCGATGGTCGACCTCGCCGCGCAGAAGGCGCCGGGGCCGGTGACGCTCGCCGCCATCGCCGGGCCGGCAGGAGATCCCCGCCCGCCTACCTCGAACAGATATTCGCCAAGCTGAAGCGCGCCGGCCTCGTCGCCTCGGTGCGAGGCCGGGCGGCGGCTACAAGCTGGCGCGCCCCGCGCATGCGATCAGCATCGCCGACATCGTCCTCGCCTCGGAGGAGGCGATCAAGATGACCCGCTGCGGCGGCGAGGTGAAGGCCTGCATGAGCAGCCGGACGCGCTGCCTGACGCATGACCTGTGGGAAGGCCTCGGCGAGCAGATATACACCTATCTCAGCGGCCTGAGCCTCGCCGATGTCTGCGCCCGCCGCATTTCCGAAAAATTCCCGCGCGGCAAGGCGCTGCCCCGGGGCGGCGATGTTTCGCCGAAATGGTCGGCGAGCTGGCGCATGTTTAGAAGGCGTCATTGCCAGAGCATCGCGACGAAGCAATCCAGAAGCCGTCCGCAAGGACTGGATTGGCTCCCTGCGGTCGCCTCTCTCGCTTCGCTCGGGTGCCACGTCGGCTCCGGCTCCTCGCAATGACGGGGAAATAAAATGATCTACCTCGATTACAATGCGACCGCGCCGCTGCGGCCCTCCGTGCGCCTCGCGATGAGCGAGGTCGAGATGCTGCCGCTCAACCCGTCCTCGGTGCATGCGGCCGGGCGCAAGGCGAAGAAGCTGCTGGAGGATGCGCGCTCGGAGATCGCCTCGGCGCTGCGCGCCTTCCCCAACGAAGTGATCTTCACCGCCAGCGGCTCCGAGGCCAACAATCTCGCGCTGCGCGGCTTCCCGGACCGCCCGCTGCTAGTCTCCGCCATCGAGCACGCCTCGGTGCGAAAAACGGCCGGGCTGCTCGGCGCGGCGACCATTCCGGTGGATGGAAACGGCGTGCTCGACCTCGCCGCGCTCGACGCCGCAACTGAAAGCGCTCGGCAAGCCGGCGCTCGTCTCGGTGATGCTGGCCAATAACGAGACCGGCGTCATCCAGCCCATCGCTCAGATCGCCGATATCGTGCACAAGCACGGCGGCCTGCTCCATTGCGACGCCGTGCAGGCGCTCGGAAAAATCCCGCTCGACTGGGGGCTGCTGAGGACGGATATGCTGACCGTCAGCGGCCATAAGATGGGCGGGCCGCTCGGCGCCGCCGCGCTGCTGATGCGTAACGACCTGCCCATCCGCTCGCTCATCAGCGGCGGCGGGCAGGAGTTGGGGCGGCGCGCCGGGACCGAGAACCTGACCGCCATCACCGGCTTCGCCGTGCTGGTCAGCGAAGTAGCGGGCTGCCCGGAAGCGGCGCTGATGGCCCGGCTGCGCGATGAATTGGAAAGCCGGATCAAAAGCTTCGCGCCGCAATCCACCATTTTTGCCGAAAAGGCTGAACGCTTGTCCAATACGTCGCAGGTATCCATGCCGGGGGTGCGCAACGAGACGCAGCTGATGCATTTCGACCTCGCCGGCTTCGCCGTTTCGGCAGGCTCAGCCTGCTCCTCGGGCCGGATCGAGCCGTCGCACGTGCTGCTGGCGATGGGCGTCGCGCCGCAGGTGGCGGAGACCGCCATCCGCGTCAGTATCGGCTGGGGCACGTCGCTGACCGAGATCGAGGCCTTCGCCGCTGCCTGGCAGGCGGCCTGCGGCAAGCTCGGCAGGGCCCGCGCGGCGTAAGGAAATTAAGGGTTTCCGCAGCTTGATAATAGTTGACTCCCGGACTATGTTATTCTACACCGCAGCGCAACAGAGGCGCTGCCGCTTTCGAGCGGAAAACTGCCGCCCGACCAGAGAGAACCGATGACCGTATCCGCCACCGCCACCGAGGGCCACAACACCCGCAAGACGCCGATCTTCATGGACTACCAGTCCACGACGCCGGTGGACCCGCGCGTGCTCGCCGCGATGATCCCCTATTTCACCGAGAAATTCGGCAACCCGCATTCGCGCAGCCACGCCTTCGGCTGGGAGGCGGAGGAGGGCGTCGAGCTGGCGCGCGGCCAGGTCGCCCGCCTCATCAACGCCGATCCGAAGGAGATCATCTTCACCTCCGGCGCGACGGAGGCCAATAACATCGCGCTCAAATCGGTCGGGCATTTCTACAAGGCGAAGAAGAACCACATCATCACCGTCGTCACCGAGCATAAATGCGTGCTCGACTCTGCCCGCCACCTCGAGATGGAAGGGTTCGAGGTCACGTACCTGCCGGTGCAGGAGAACGGCCTCATCGATCTGAAAGTGCTCGAAGCCGCCATCCGCGACACGACGCTGATGGTCTCCGTCATGGCGGTGAACAACGAGCTCGGCGTCATCCAGCCGCTCGAAGAAATTGGCAGACTGACGCGCGCGCGCGGCGTCTTCTTCCATACCGACGCGGCGCAGGCCTTCGGAAAAATCCCCCTCGATGTCGAGGCGATGAATATCGATCTGATGAGCATCTCGGGCCACAAAATTTACGGCCCCAAAGGCATCGGCGCGCTGTACGTGCGCCGCCGGCCGCGCGTGCGGCTGGAAGCGCTGTTCAGCGGCGGCGGGCAGGAGCGCGGCATGCGCTCGGGCACGCTGCCGACGCCGCTGGTCGTCGGCCTCGGCGAAGCGGCCAAAATTGCGCAGGCGGAAATGGCGAGCGACAACGCGCGCATCCGCTTCCTCGCCGACAAATTCCTCAAGGCGGTGATGGAGGACGTGCCGGACGTCTACCTCAACGGCGACCGCGAGCGCCGCATTCCCGGCTGCATCAACCTCAGCTTCGCCTATATCGAAGGCGAGTCGATGATCATGGCGATCAAGAACCTCGCCGTTTCCTCCGGCTCCGCCTGCACCTCGGCCAGCCTGGAGCCCAGCTACGTGCTGCGCGCCATCGGCGTCGGCGAGGAGCTGGCGCACACCTCGATCCGCTTCGGCATCGGCCGCTTCACCACCGAAGCCGAGATCGACGAAGCCATCAAGATCGTCACCGGCTCCATCGACCGCCTGCGCGCCATGTCGCCGCTGTGGGAAATGGTGCAGGACGGCGTGGATATTTCAAAAATCGAGTGGGCAGCCCACTAAGGAGACCAGCATGGCCTATAGCGAAAAAGTCGTCGATCACTACGAGAACCCGCGCAACGTGGGGACGTTCGGCAAGGACGAGGACAATATCGGCACCGGCCTGGTCGGCGCGCCGGCCTGCGGCGACGTGATGAAGCTGCAAATTAAGGTGAACGCCGCCGGCGTCATCGAGGACGCGAAGTTCAAGACGTTCGGCTGCGGCTCTGCCATTGCGTCGAGCTCGCTCGTTTCCGAGTGGGTGAAGGGCAAGCATATCGACGAGGCCGGCACCATCCGCAACACGCAGATCGCGCAGGAGCTCGCGCTGCCGCCGGTGAAGATCCACTGCTCGGTGCTCGCCGAGGACGCCATCAAGGCGGCGATCAAGGACTACAAGGACAAGCACCGCCCCAACGAGGCTAAGGCCGGCTAAAGGATTTCGTCATTCCCGCGCAGGCGGGAATCCAGCGCGCGAAGCGCCACTTAAAAAGAAGGACTAGATTCCCGCTTTCGCGGGAATGACAGGAAAAGAAACGATGATTACCAACACCGCAACGAAAGCACTGAGCCTTACCGACCGCGCGGCAGAGCACATCCAGTCGCTGCTGAGCAAGCGCAACAAGCCGGCGGCGGGGGTGCGCATCGGCATTCGCACGCGCGGCTGCTCGGGGCTTTCCTACACCGTCGAATACGCCGACGAGATCGGCAAATACGACGAGGTGGTCGAGGACAAGGGCGTGCGCGTCATGATCGACCCCAAGGCGGTGATGTTCCTCCTCGGCACCGAAATGGATTACGTCGACGAGAAGTTCAAAAGCGGCTTCGTCTTCGTCAACCCCAACGAAAAAAGCCGCTGCGGCTGCGGGGAATCCTTCAACGTCTGACCGTCATTCCCCGAATCGCCCTGGCGATTCTAGGGGAATCCAGCCCGGCCCCGCCATTTGCTGGATTCCCCTAGAATTTGCTTCGCAAATTCGGGGAATGACGGTGGACACCTGAGTCAAACCGCACTAAAACCCGCGCGCATGCTCAACTTTTTTGATATCCTGGACCTGCCGACCGGCTTCGCGCTCGACGAAAAAGCGCTCGAGAAGAATTACTTCGCCGCGCAGCGCCGGTCGCACCCCGACAAGCTGGTGAATGCCGGCAAAGCGGAGCACGCCCGCGCGGTGGAGCAGGCGCAATGGGTCAACGAGGCCTATGACACGCTGAAGAACCCGCTGACGCGCGCCGAGCACCTGCTGCTGCTCAAGGGCGTCCTCGTCAACACGGACGAAAGCGGCCCCGTCGCGCCGCCGCTGCTGATGGAGATGATGGATCTGCGCGAGCGCATCGCCGCCGCCTCGGGCGACGGCCGCGCGCTGCTTTCGATGGTCGAGGAAGTCAAAGGCGAAGCCTCGCGCTGCGTGCAGTCGCTCGCCGACGCCTTCGCCGCGGACGACACCGCCCGCGCTGTCGAGGAAACCACGCGGCTGGCCTATTTGGGCAAAGCGCTCGAAGAGGCCTACATGCTGCTGTTCCGCTTCAAGGCGGGTAGCCATGCGTGAGCGTCTCAGGAATTCCCTCCCCCTGCGGGGGAGGGTCAGGGTGGGGGCTCCGGCCGCTCGGAGCTTCAACAATGCCCCCCTCCCAACCTCCCCCCGGCGGGGGGAGGAGGTATCATGACCGGCCTCCTTCAAATCTTCGAGCCCGGCCAGACGCCGCTGCCACATGCGGACGTCACCGCGCTCGGCATCGACCTCGGCACCACGCACAGCGTCGTCGCCGTGTCGACCGGCCAGCACGCCGAGGCCATCCACGACGCGCACGGTCGCGCCATCATCCCTTCCATGGTGCAGTTCGACGGCGCCGAGCCCATCGTCGGCCACGACGCCAAGCGCGCCTGGATGGAAGGCGAGCCGGGCGTCGTCGCCTCGGTGAAGCGGCTGATGGGCCGCGCCGCCGGCGATTTCAAGAATCCGCCGCACGGGCTGGCGCTGGCCAAAAGCGAGGGACCGCTGCGCGTTGCCATCGGCGGGCGCGAGATCACGCCCACCGAAATCTCCGCCGACATCCTGCGCCACCTGAAACACATGGCGGTCGACGCGCTGGGCCGCCCCATCGCGCAGGCCGTCATCACCGTGCCCGCCTATTTTGACGAAGCGGCGCGCACGGCGACGAAAGACGCCGCGCGCCTCGCCGGCATCGAAGTGCTGCGCCTGCTCAACGAGCCCACGGCCGCCGCGCTGGCCTACGGGCTCGACCGGCAGGCGGAGGGCATCGTCGCCGTCTATGACATGGGCGGCGGCACGTTCGACATTTCCATCTTGAAGCTGGTCGATAATATTTTCCAAGTGCTGGCCACCGCCGGCGACACGCAGCTGGGCGGTGACGACATGGACCGCGCCATCGCGGACTACGTGCGCGCGCACGCGAAGCACAAAGGCGCGCTTTCCGCCGCCGAGACGGGGCAGCTGATGGGGCTTTCCCGGCAGGCGAAGGAAATGCTGACCACGATGCGCGAGACCACCATCACCTGGGGCGGCTCCGACGTGGTGCTGACGCGCGCGCATCTCGACACGCTGATCGCGCCGCTGATCCGCCGCAGCCTCGTCTGCTGCGACGCGGCGCTGACCGACGCGAAGCTCACCAGCGACGCCATCGGCGAGATCGTGCTGGTCGGCGGCGCGACGCGCATGAAGCAGATCAAGCGCGACGTCGAGGCCTTCTTCGGCAAGGCGCCGCTCGATTCCATCGATCCCGACCTCACGGTGGCGTACGGCGCGGCCATTCAGGCGGAAGCGCTGACCAAGGGTGCCGAGCACCTGCTGCTCGACGTGACGCCGCTGTCGCTGGGCGTGGAGACGGTCGGCGGCATCGTCGAGAAGATCATTTACCGCAATTCGCCGATCCCGGCGGTGGCGCAGCAGGAATTCACCACCTACCAGGACGGCCAAAGCGCGATGAAAATACACGTCCTGCAGGGCGAGCGCGAGAAAGTCGCCGATTGCCGCTCGCTCGGGCAGTTCGAGCTGCGCGGGATTCCGCCGCTTCCGGCGGGCATCGCGCGCATCGCGGTGACCTTCGCCATCGACGCCGACGGGCTGCTCACGGTGAGCGCTAAAGAAACGACCACCGGGATCGAGCAGCAAATCGCCGTCAAGCCCTCTTACGGCCTTGAATTCGGGGAAATCGAACGTATGGTCAGGGACAGCGCCGAGCACGCCCGGGCGGACATCTCCGAGCGGCTGCTGATCGAGGCGCGGGTAGAGGCCGAGCGCAGCGCGGTGGAAGTGGTTTCCGCCATGCACGCCGACGCGGCCCTGCTCAGGCCGGGAGAAAAGGATATGCTGGAGTCGCAGATCGCACGCGTACGCAAGGCCGCCTCGGGCACCGACCGCGACCGCATCGACGCCGAGCGCACGCAGCTTGGCGCCATGAGCGGCCCCTTCGCCGAGCGCCGCATGAACGCGGCCATCTCGCAGGCGCTGGAAGGCAAGCGCGTGGAAGACATCAAGGGATAGTATGACGAAAATCACCTTCGTAATGCCTTCGGGCGAGGAGAAGCTGGTGGATGCGCCGAACGGCATTTCGCTGCTCGAGGTCGCGCACAAGAACGGCGTGCCGCTCGAAGGCGCCTGCGAGGGCTCGCTCGCCTGCTCGACCTGCCACCTGATCGTTTCGGAGGATTTTTACGACCGGCTGCCCCCGGCTTCGGACGACGAGGAGGACATGCTCGACCTCGCTTTCGGGCTGACGCATACCTCGCGGCTGGGCTGCCAGATCATGGTCAACGATTCGCTGGAGGGGCTGAAGGTCGCCGTCCCCTCCGCCACGCGCAACATGATGGTTGACAAGAAAACGGGAAGCTGATGAGCGACGGGAACGCAGTACGCCACTGGAGCAAGCGCCGCTATACGCTCATCGCGCTGGGCGCCGTCGCCGTCATTGCGCTGCTGGTCGTGCTTGCCTCCTACACGCGCATCGACGCGCAGCTCGTGCAGCAGCAGCTCGACCGCTTCGCCGCCCACCTCAAGCAGGAAGGACAGGCGCAGGGGCGCGACGTCGAGCTCACCTACGGCGAGGTCGAGATCACCGGCAGACTCTCCGACCGCCACGCCATCGTCCACGATCCGAAGCTGCTCATCAAGCCGCTGCCGGGCAACGCGCCGCCGCCTTCCGCCGGCAAGCCGGGCTCGCTGCTGCTGAGCACGCCGACCTTCGAGATCTATCCCGAATCGGCCGACCTTTCGGCGATGCGGCTGGTGCTGCCGTCCGCGATCAACGTCGCCACCGAGGAGACGCCGGGCAAGGCGCTGCTCACCATCGCCCCCGCCACGCCGTGGACGCTCGACGTCACGCAGGAGCGCACCGACTCGCGGGATTACGTGCACTACCACCACGACTGGCCAAAATCGACGAAGCTCACCTACCTGCGCGAGCACCCGGGCGCCGCCGACACGTACGAGACCATCATCCTCTCGCTCGATTCGGGCGAGGGCGACCTGCGCATCGCCATCGGCGAGAAGAAGCTGGGCGAGAGCACCGTGCTGCTGAAGGACATCGTCATCGCGCCCGAGGGCATGCCGGACGCGGCCATTAAAATTGCCGAGTTCGACAGCAAGTGGAGCGACACGCTCGATTCCAAAGGCATCGAGACCATGACGTCGTCGCTGCATTTCGGCGACATCACCGCAGCAGCAGAATTGCTGCCCAACGCGCCCATCTCGCTGGTCTACGACTTTATTTACAACGGCGGCGACGCGAAAACGGCCAAATCGTCGCATTTCGTGCTGAAAACGCTGGCGCTGCACACGAAGAACGCCGCGCTCGACGCCACCGCCGATTTCAGCGGTGAGGCGAACGACGTGCTGCCCGTCGGCAAGGCGCATTTGAGCCTCACCAACCTGCCGTTCCTCACCGCCGAGCTGAAGAAATACGGCATGCTCAGCGCCGAGGGCGAGGCACTGGTGGCCGATATCGTCAGCCACATCGCCGGCATGGATTTCGCCGACGTGAAGGACCTCTCGGTCGACGTCGCGCGCACGCATGGCGGCGCGTTCGTCATCGGCCACTCGACATTCGAGGAGTTGTTCACCATCTTCCTCAGGCACAAGCTCTCGCATGTCCAGCCGCAACCGGCGGTGCCCGCCGCACCGGCCAAAGGAGACGACCATGGCAGCAGCCACTAAACGCAAGCAGGCCTCGCCCGCAGCGGCGTCGGACCGGCTTCCCGAATGGGACCTTTCCGCGCTCTACAAGGGCATGCAGGACCCCGCCATCGCCCGCGACGCCAAGCGGCTGGAGAAGGACGCGGCGGATTTCGCCAAACAATATCAAGGCCAGCTGAAAACGCTGGCGCCCGCGCAGCTACTGGAAGCGGTCGCCGCTTTCGAGCGGATCGAGCAGGAGCTCGGCAAGCTCGGCAGCTACGCGCAGCTGCTCTACGCCGGCAACATGCAGGACTCCGCCATCGCGCAGTTCTACCAGAACATCTCCGACACGCTGACGAACATTTCCTCGAAGCTCATTTTCTTCGGGCTGGAGATCAACCGGCTGGACGACGCATTCCTCGCCAAATCCTTCGCCGCCAGCAAGAAGCTCGCGCGCTACAGGCCGTGGTTCGACCACGTGCGCAACTACAAGCCCTACCAGCTTTCCGACGAGCTGGAGCAGTACATCCATGAAAGCTCGGTGGTCGAGGACGCGTGGAGCCGGCTGTTCGACGAATCCATCGCCCGCCTGAGCTTCAAGGTCGGCAAGAAGAAGCTCGGCTCGGCCGAAGTGTTCGACCTGCTGTCGCACAAAAGCCCCAAGAAACGCCGCAAGGCCGCCGAGGCGATCGCCCGCGCGTTCAAGAAGAACGCGCCGCTCTTCGCGCTCATCACCAACACGCTGGCCAAGGGAAAAGAGGTCGAGGACAAGAAGCGCGGCTTCAAGAAGCCCATCAGCAGTCGCAACGTCGACAACCAGGTGGAGGACGAGGTCGTCGCCGCGCTGATCGCGACGGTGAAGAAGAATTACGGGAATTTGAGCCACCGCTATTATGCGTGGAAGGCCGCGCAGTTCGGCCGCAGCGCGCTCAACTACTGGGACCGCAACGCGCCGCTGCCCGCCGAGTCCGACCGCCGCTTCGACTGGAACGGCGCCGTCTCCACCGTGCTCTCCGCCTACAAGGCCTTCTCGCCCGAAATGGCGCGCCTCGGCATGCGCTTCTTCAACGAGCGCTGGATCGACGCGCCGGTGCGCCCCGGCAAGGACCCGGGCGCCTTCGCCCACCCGACCGTGCCCTCGGCGCACCCGTTCATCCTGATGAACTACCAGGGCAAGACGCGCGACGTGATGACCCTCGCCCACGAGCTCGGCCACGGCGTGCACCAGCTTCTCTCCGCCGCTCAGGGCGCGCTGATGGCCGACACGCCGCTGACGCTCGCCGAGACCGCCTCCGTCTTCGGCGAAATGCTGACCTTCCAGGAGCTGCTCGCCCGCGAGAAGGACGAAACGCGGCGCAAGCTGCTCATCGCCGGCAAGGTCGAGGATATGCTCAACACGGTGGTGCGCCAGGTCGCCTTCTGCGAGTTCGAGCGGCTGGTGCACGAGGAGCGCCGCAAGGGCGAGCTCACGCCGGAGCGCATCGGCGAGCTATGGATGAAAGTGCAGGCCGAATCGCTCGGGCCGGCGATCAAGCTGACGCCGGACTACAGCGTCTACTGGATGTACATCCCGCATTTCATCCACACGCCGTTCTACGTGTATGCCTACGCGTTCGGGGACTGCCTGGTGAACTCGCTCTACGGCGTCTACCGCAAGGAAGCCAAGGCCGGCCGCGGCAAGCAGTTCGCCGCCAAATATCTCGACATGCTGAAAGCCGGCGGCACCAAGCGCCACAAGGAGTTGCTAAAACCCTTCGGCCTCGACGCCAGCAAGCCCGATTTCTGGCAGGCCGGCCTCGACGTCATCGGCGGCTACATCGACCAGTTGGTGAAGTAATACTTTGTCATGCCAGCGAAAGCTGGCACCCAGCGCACTGGCCCAATTGAGGCCGTTAGTGAATTATTAACAAAATCGAGATATGCTTTTGATTCTGTCTGCATTTAGGAGATTGCCATGGACGGCGATAAGGAGAGTAAAAGGGTAGAGTCGCTGGTCAAAGAATGTATTGCGGCATCGGCGCGCATCGAGAAATCGCTCTCCGATCTTGCTAAGATAAACAAGCCGACTGCCGATGCGCTATCCGAAGAGCTTTTACACCGTTGGGGATCGACGACACCCGCTCATCCGGGAGATCATGCCAAGATTCCTTATACGCCCCACGATGTGGGGACATATGCACTGTCTGAGTGCATTAAAAATAAGGAACCAGGATTTGGTCCTAAGCGTTAGTGTGGCGAAGATTCCTGCTTACGCCAAAATGACAGCTATTTTTCTAATGCTCTATCCATCGCACCGAAAAGCGTCGCCATCTCATCGTCCGAAATCGTGAACGGCGGCATCAGGTAGAGCGACGTATCGAACGGCCGAATCCATGCGCCATGTTCGACGAACGCGCGGCGCAGCGCGTAAACATCCGTGCCTTCTTTCAATTCCAGTACACCGATGGCGCCTTTGACGCGCATGTCGACCACTTGCGGCCGCGCGGTGAAGGCGGAAAGGCCATCGCGCAGCTTTTGCTCCAGCGCTTCGGCCTGCGCCAGCCTTGGCTCGCGCTCAAATAAATCCAGCGAGGCGTTCGCGGCCGCGCAGGCGAGGGGGTTCGCCATGAAGGTGGGGCCGTGCATCAGCGCCTTGTCGGCCGAGTCGCCGAGGAAGGCGTCGAATACGGCTTTCGAGGCCAGCGTCGCCGCCAGCGGGATGTGGCCGCCGGTCAAGGCCTTGCCGAGGCACAGGATGTCCGGCGAAATGCCCGCCTCGTCGCAGGCGAAGCGGTTGCCGGTGCGGCCGAAGCCGGTGGCGATCTCGTCGGCGATGAACAGCACCTCCTGCTCGCGCGCGACGCGGCGGATCTCGCTCAGAATGTCCGGCGAGTGGAAGCGGAAGCCGCCCGCCGCCTGCACCAGCGGCTCGACGATGATCGCCGCGAGCTGGCCGCGGATCGCCGCGACGGTATCGGCGAATTCGGCGAAGCTGTATTCGTCGGTCGGGATGTCGAGCTGGAAGTTGCGCAGCGTCAGGCTTTCGTAGGCGTTGTTGAAATGGCTTTTCGCCGAGACGCCCATCGCGCCCGCCGTGTCGCCGTGATAGCCGTGGTTGAACGAAAGGAACTTGTTCTTCTTCGCAGCGCCCTTGTTGCGCCAGTATTGCAGCGCCATCTTGAGCGCCACCTCGACCGCGACCGAGCCGGATTCGGCGAAGAACACGCGCTCCATGTCCATCCGCGTGAAGCCGCAGAGGCGCTTCGCCAGCGTATAGGCCGGCTCGTGCGCCAGCCCGGCGAACATGACGTGGCTCAGCTGCTCCGCCTGCTTCCGGATCGCGCCGACGATGTGCGGGTGCTGGTAGCCGTGGCAGACGCTCCACCACGAAGCGATGCCGTCGATGAGCTCGCGCCCGTCGGCGAGTTTCAAACGACACCCTTGCGCGCTGATGACGGGCAGGGGTGGAATCACCGTCTGCATCTGCGCGTAAGGCAGCCACACGTGCGGCCAGCCTTCGGCGAGCCATGCGGCGTCGTCGGCCATGTTAGGCGGCGGCTTCAGCGCCGCGCGGTTCCATCGGCGTGAGGCCGAGCTTGGCGAAGAGCTTATCGTCCGCGTCCGCCTGCGGGTTGGCGGCGGTGAGCAGTTTCTCTCCGTAGAAGATGGAGTTGGCACCGGCGAGGAAGCACAGCGCCTGCAGCTCGTCGCTCATCGCCTCGCGGCCGGCGGAGAGGCGCACCATCGAGCGCGGCATGAGGATGCGCGCCACCGCGACGGTGCGCACGAACTCGATGCCGTCGAGCGGCTCGACATGGCCGAGCTTCGTGCCGCTGATCGGGATCAGCATGTTGATCGGCACGCTTTCCGGGTGCGCGGGCAGGTTGGCGAGCGTCACCAGCAGGTCGGCGCGGTCCTCGCGCTGCTCGCCCATGCCGAGGATGCCGCCGCAGCAGACTTTCATCCCCGCCGAGCGCACGCGGCCCAGCGTATCCAGCCGGTCCTGGTAGGTGCGGGTGGTGATGATCTCGCCGTAGAAATTCTCCGAGGTGTCGAGGTTGTGGTTGTAATAATCGAGCCCGGCGCCCGCAAGCTGCTTCGCCTGCGAATCGCTCAGCATGCCGAGCGTGGCGCAGGTCTCCAGCCCCAGCGCCTTGACGCCGGCGATCATCTCCGCGAGCGGCGCCATGTCGTGCTCCTTCGGCTCGCGCCACGCGGCGCCCATGCAGAAGCGCGACGCGCCGGCCGCCTTCGCCTTTTTCGCCTCATCGATGACGGCGGCGACGTCCATGCGCTTGGTGGCTTTCACGCCGGTGTCGAAATGCGAACTTTGCGAGCAGTAGCCGCAATCCTCGGCGCAGCCGCCGGTCTTGATGGAGCACAGCGTCGAGACCTGCACCTCGTTGGCGTCGAAATGCGCGCGGTGGACGGCCTGCGCGCGCCACAGCAAGTCATTGAGCGGCAAGGCGTAAAGCGCGAGCGCCTCAGCGCGGCTCCAATCATGGCGGATGGTTGACATTCTGCTCGCCTCGCTGGCTGGTTTGTGCCAGAGATTTACCCGGTCTATCCAAGGCTGACAAAGGAAAAATGCCATCGCTCGCTGAGTATTGCCGCACCGAACTCGCCGCGCTCGAAGCGGCGCATCGCCGCCGCTCGCTGACGGAATCGATGCGCGACGGCGTGAGCGTCACGCAAGGCGTGCAGCGATATATCTCTTTTGCCTGCAATGACTACCTGGGATTAAGCCAACATCCCGCCGTCATCGCTGCCGCGCAGGAGGCGCTGGCGGCATACGGCGCGGGGGCGGGGGCGTCGCGGCTGGTCACCGGCGACCACCCGCTCTACGCGCCGCTGGAAGCGAAGCTTGCGGCCATGAAGGGGCAGGAGGCGGCGCTGGTCTTCGGCAGCGGCTACCTCGCCAATATCGGCACCATCCCGGCGCTGGTCGGCAAGGGGGACCTCATTCTCGCCGATAAGCTGGTCCATGCCTGCCTGCTCGACGGCGCCCAGCTTTCCGGCGCGACGCTCAAACGCTTCCGCCATAACGACGCTTCGCACGCGCAGGCGCTGCTTCAGGAGCACCGCGCAGGCTATGAACGCACGCTCATCCTCGTCGACCATGTCTACAGCATGGACGGCGATGTCGCGCCGCTGGCCGAACTCTCCGCGCTGGCGAAATCGCACGACGCATGGCTGATGGTGGATGATGCGCACGGATTCGGCGTGCTGCGCAACCGCGATACATCCGGCGTCGATCTCTGGATGGGGACCTTGTCGAAATCCGTCGGCGCCTATGGCGGCTATGTCGCCGGCGCGCGCGAAATCATCGATTGCCTCACCAGTGCCGCGCGCAGCCTCGTTTTCTCCACCGGCCTGCCGCCGGCCAATTGCGCGGCGGCGCTGGCTGCGCTCGGCATCATCGAGGCCGAGCCGCAGCGCGGCGAGCGGGCGCTCGCGCTGGCGCGGCGCTTCACCGATGCGCTGGGGCTGCCGCCGGCGCAAAGCGCCATCGTGCCCCTCATCCTCGGCGAGGAACGGGCGGCACTGGCGGCTTCCGATGCGCTCAGGGCGCAGGGCATCCTCGCCGTCGCCATCCGCCCGCCGACGGTGCCGCCGGGGACCGCGCGGCTGCGGCTGGCCTTCTCCGCTGCGCACGAGGATGCGCATGTCGAGCGGTTGATTCGGGCGCTGAAAACGGAGAGACTCGCCGCATGAGCGCCACCACCCTGACATTGAGCGGCTGGACGCAACCGGCGGATGCGCTGGCCGCGATCCTGCCGGATGCGGCGGTTTTCCAATACAGCGCCTTTGCCTCGCCCAAAGCGGCGATCGAGGCGCTGCGTGACGTCCCCGCGATGCCCCACGTCGTCGGCTGGTCGCTGGGCGGGCAGCTCGCCCTGCGCGCCATCGCCGAGGGCGTGCTCCGCCCGCGCCACCTGACGCTGATCGCCACGCCCTGGCAGTTCGTCGGCCCGGGCGGCATGGGGAAGGAGACCTTCACGCTCTTCCGCGAAAGCTACCAGCGCGATCCCGCGCGCAGCATGGAGCGCTTCGCCGGGCTGGTGGCGAAAAACGACACAAGGCAGCGCGAGATCCTGCGCGACTTCCGCCACCACCCGTCGGCGGACGACGCTGCGCGCTGGCTGCCATGGCTCGACGCGCTGGCGGAATACCATCCCGACGCTGCATTCCTTGAACAGTTGCCGCCGACCCTGGCCATCCACGGCGAGGCGGATGCGATCGTGCCCGTGGCGCAGGCGGAGCAGTTCTGCGCCTTGCCGAACGTCACCATCTCGCGTTGGGAGGGCACCGGCCACGCGCCGCATTTGCACGATCCCGCGCGGCTGGCGCGCGAGATCGCCGAGCATCGCCGCGCGCAGAAGGCGGCCGCATGAGCGTCGAGCGCGCACGGCTGCAGCGGAATTTCTCGCGCGCCGCGGCGCGCTACGATGCGCTCGCCACCTACCAGCACTCGCTGATGCGGCGCGGGCTCGACTGGGCGCTCGCCATTTTCCCCGAGCGCGCGCAGCTGCTCGACGTCGGCTGCGGCACCGGGCTTTTCGCCGAGGAAGCCTCGGCGCAGCGCCCCGGCTGGCGCATCGCCTGCCTCGACCTCTCGCCCGGCATGTGCGACGCGGCACGTAAGCGCACGGGCGCGGTCACGCAGGCGGACGCGGTGTCGCTGCCCTTCGCCTCGGCGAGCATGGATGGCGTTTTCTCCTCGCTCTGCCTGCAATGGGTGGAGGACAGGCCGGCGGCGCTGCGCGAGATCGCGCGCGTGCTGAAGCCCGGCGCGTCCGCGGTGCTGGTGACGCTGACGAAAGAGACCCTGCGCGAGCTCAAGGCGCTCGCGGGCAGCGGCGAGCTCGGCCTGCTGCCGATGGAGCCGGTGGCCACCTACCGCGCGCAGGCGCAGGCCGCCGGGCTGGACATCGAGCGCGAGCGCAGCGACATCGAGACGCTCTATTACACCAGCGCTTTCGGCCTGCTCAGCGCGATGCGCGACATCGGCGCCGGCAACGCGATGCGCGAGCGGGCGAACCATTTCGCGCCGCGCTACCGCCTCAGCCGCCTGATCGCCGAGTATGAGCGGCGCCACGCCACGCCGCAGGGCGTCGCCGCGAGCTGGCAGCCGCTGTTCCTCGCGCTGAAGAAACCGGCATGAGCTTCTACGTCGTCACCGGCGCGGGGACCGACGTCGGCAAGACCTTCGCCGCCTGCGCGCTGCTGCACGGCGCCCACGCCGCCGGCCGCGCCGCGCGCGGCTTCAAGCCGGTCGCCAGCGGCGTCTCGCGCGCGGCGGAGGGCGACGTTGCGCAATTGCTCGAAGCCTGTGACAAGGCGGTGACGGAAGCGAACGCCGAAGCGATCAACCCGTGGCGCTTCCCGGCGGCGCTCTCACCCAACATGGCGGATGAAAGCAAAGCGCTGGATTTCGATGCGCTGGTGAGCTGGTCGCGCGCGCAAATAACAGGCGAGGGGTTGCGCCTGATGGAAGGAGTCGGAGGCGCGATGGTGCCGCTGGACGACAGCCACACCACCCGCGACTGGATGGTCGCGCTCGGCGCGCCGGTGATCGTGGTGACGGGCAGCTATCTCGGCGCGCTGAGCCATACGCTGACGGCCATCGACGCGCTGCGGGAATTGCGCATCGCCGCGCTTATTATCTGCGAATCGGAGGGCAGCGCGGTGCCGCTTTCCTCCACCGCCGACACGCTCAAACGCTTCGCGCGCGATATTCCGTTGATTGTGGCGCAGCCGCGCGTATCCTCGTGGCGCGAGGCGACGGAACTGCACCGCCTCGGCAGGGAGCTCGAATGAAAGCGCTGATGGACAAGCTGGTCTATTACGCCAACCCGGCGCGCCGCCGCCGGCCGGAGCCGGAAGGCCCGCGCTTCGCCGACCTCAACGAGCGCGCCATGGCCTCGGCCATCGACGTGATGGTGCTCTATATCCTGTTCTTCTCCATGTTCCTCTGGCTGCAGGAGCGCATCTACGCGCATGTCGATCCCGGGAAGCTGGCGGAAGCGCGCGACGCGATCAACTCGGCGCCGGACGCGGCGGCGGTGATCCACGATTTCCCGCTGCTGTGGGCGTCGCACCAGCCGCAGCTGTGGCTGATCAACATGGCGGTGCAGGTGGGCATCATCGGCGTCGCCATCGTCGGCACGCAATGCGCCAGCGGGACGACGCCGGGGAAATGGCTGCTCGGCCTGCGCATCGTCGACCGCAAAACGCTGGAGCGCCCGGCGCGCTGGCAGTTCGTCGTGCGCTATTTCGGTTATATCGTCAGCATCCTGCCGCTGATGCTCGGCATTTTCTGGATCACCTTCGGCCGCGAGCATCGCGGCTGGCACGACCGCATCGCCGGCACCGCCGTCATCGAGCTGAGGCCGCGCGGCTGGTACTGGAGTCACTTCAAGCGCGGCGTGAAGTGGATGTATGGCAAGGCATTCCCGAAAAAGACAACGGATTGACCCGGCCTACAGCATGTAGGCCTTAAAATAACTATTCAGCCGGTCATGCGCCTGCATGTCGAAATCGGTCATCATGGCGGCGACCATGTCGTCGAAGGCGCGCTCGCGGTCGGTGACGGAGGCCTTGCGGTTGAGCGTGACCGAGCGGGTGACGGTGATATCGCCGCTCGCCGCCGACATCGCGTCGCCGCCGGTATAGAGCCGCAACGTCACGTGCAGCCGTGCGTCGAGGCGGCTGGTCTGCTGGTCGGTGAAGAAGCCGCTGACGCTTTTATCGACCGGCAATTTGTTTTCGCGCACCGAGGCGTCGTCGATGGTGACTTCGAGCACGCCCTGCGTTCCCGCCGCCTGCAGCCGCTGGCGCACCCAGAGCGCGACGGCTTTCGCAGGCGGCGTCGGGAAATCCTGCTCGACGTTCGGCGCGGCGAGCGGCGGGCGATACGCGTTGACGACCTTCACCCGCGCGACGTTGATGCGCACCGACGGCTGCGTCGCGAAGTCGAAACGCTGCGCGTGGTACGTCTCGGCGCTATCGACGCAGCCGGCGAGGGCGAGCAGGGCAATGGCGAAGAGCAGGGGCTTTTTCATGAGACTCCCATAATACGATCTCTATAAATCCATCATGGGAAATTTTCATTTTCCGTCATCCTCGGCGACGCATCGCGTCGTCCGGGGACCCATGGATGCCCGGATCGCGCGATGCGCGACCGAGCATGACGAGCCTCTTTTCTCAAGCCAGCCATGCAGGCTGCTCAGGGATTTTCGCGTCCGGCGGGCGGATATAGAGCGGCTGCGCCTGCGAAAGCGGCGATTCCGGAAGCTCGGCGGCGATGGCGCAGAGCACGGCGGCCGAGGGGCCGGCGATGTAGTGCGCATCGGCAGGGTCGAGCGTGTTGCCGTAGAAAGGCACGGTGAGCCCGGCGAGCGCTTCGGGGCTTCCGAGCTCGATATCGCCCTGTGCGCGCGGGCGGTTGGCATCGTTGGTGAAGCTCTGCCAGAAAATTTCGCCCTTGCCGGCGTTCATGGCGATGGCGAAATGCTCCGGCGAGTCGGCCCAGCGGGCGATGTCCCAGGCGACGGCCTCGGTGCTGGTGAGGGTCTTCACCGGGCGCGGCACGGCGAGCACCAGCCCGTGCAGCGTGGCGAGCGCGATGCGCAGGCCGGTAAAGCTGCCCGGCCCGAGCGTGGTGACGATGGCGCCGAGCTCGCCGTAGGCGACGTTCGCGCCCCGCATCAGCGCGTCGATGGCGTCGACCAGCTCGGCGGCCTGGCGGCCTTGCGCGATGGCGCGCTCCTCCGTCCGCCCATGCGCGAGGAGGGCGACGCCGGCCGCCTGCGTCGAGCAGTCGAAGGCGAGGATGGGGCTTTCGCTCATGCCCGCGCGCCGTCGAAGACGGCTTCCGTCGGCCAGATATAGTCGCGCGCCAGCTTGTGGCCCATCAGCCGGGCGAGGGCGTATTGCATGACGATATGCCCTTCGAACTCGCCGTGCGCTTTTTCCCAGCCCTTGCGCGCGATCGACCGGCGCGCCTGCGGGTTGCTGCGGTAGAAGCCGATCTTCTCGATGGCGTCGCCAGCGTTGGCGAAGAAGACGGCGTCCTCGCCGTCGCGGTACATCGATTCGAGGCCGAACTGGTCGGGGATCAGCGCCAGCGCGCCGTTGCCCATGATGTGGGCGAGGCGCGAGGAGGTGCCGAGATAGCGCGTCGCCAGCGTCGATTCGCCGCCGCCGGAGGCGGTCTTCGTCAGGTTGAGCCCCATCGCCGATTCGCCGGTGGCCTTGATATAGGCGCGGCCGTGCAGCCCCGGCCGCCCGGCGAAGCCGCGGTAGCAGGTGACGAGCCCGGGCAGGGCGCGCTCGATGTCGAGCGCCAGCTTTTCGCGCTCCATGTCGCTGGGCACCCTGGGGTCGGTGCTTTGCGTGCAGATGAGGTCGTAGGGCGGCTTGTCGAGGTCGAAGGCGCGGCCGGTGTCCTGGCCCGAATCGGTGAGGTTGGGGAGGAAATAGCAGGGCGCGCGGTCGCTGGCGAAGGGCGAAAGCGCCGCCGCGCCGGCGGTGTTGAAGAACTGCGCATCGAGCACCTCGCGCCGGGCGAGGAAGCGGCGGCGGTTATAGTCGTTATAGACCGCGTCGACATTGATCTGCGCGATGCGCAGGGCGGGCAACATGGCCCGGATCTCGCGCAGCGTGTCGTTGGTGATGATCTCGGCGCTGCAGAGGAACACCGCCTCCGGCTCGTAATTCTTCGCCAGCGCGACGAGGTCGCGGTTGACGGCGCGGCGCTTGCGCACGAGCGGGAACTTGGCGCGGAACTGGTCGCGGTCGGAGAAGAACCAGACGTCGTGCCCGCCGCGCACCAGCCCGTTCACGAAGCGGCGATGGTGGTAGTAATAACGGCTGCCGGCATAGTTGAGCGCGGCGTTGCCCACGTAGATGATCCTCATACGGCCCGCAAGCTAGGCCATGTGCGGGACGGGATAAAGGGTTTTTAAGCGGCGGCGAAGACCGGCCGCACCGGCCACGCGTAATCGCGGCCGGGGGGCCGTTCGAAAATCCGGTCGAGGACGTAGCGCATGATGCGCGCGCTGTCGAACTCTGCATGCGCCCGGCGCCAGCTGAGCCACGCGATGGCCTGCCGCTCCTCGGGACGGTCCCAGTAGAAACGGACCTTGTCGGTCAGCTCGTCGAGGCCGGAGAAGAAGACGGCGTCCGGGTAAAGCTCGTCGAGGCCGAACTCGTCGGGAATGAAGGCAAGCGCGCCGTTGCCGATGATGTGGGCGATGCGGTTGGAGGAATAGAGATAACGCTCGGCCTCGGTGGATGCGACGTTGCCGGACATCGTCTGGCTAAGATTGAGCGCCATCGCCGAGTTGCCGTAGGCCTCGATATAGGCGCGGCCGTACAGCGGCGGATGGCCGCCGAAGCCGCGATAGCAGGTGGCGAGCTCCGGCAGGTTGCGCTTCAGCCCGAGCGCCAGCGACTGCCGCCACGCGCTGTCCTCGAAGCGCGGATCGACGGTCATGGTGCAGGTGAGGTCGTAAGCGGGGGCGTCGAGCGCGAAGGCGCGGCCGGTGTCGATGGAGGAATCGACCAGCTGCGGGATGAAATAGCAGGGTGCGCCCGCCGTGGCGAAGGCCGCGAGCGCGTCGCCGGCGGTGGTGAAGAACTGCATGTCGACATAGCCGCGCCGCGCGCGAAAGCGGCGGGCGTTGTCCGGGTTGAAGATGCAGTCGATGTTGATTTGCGCGATACGCACGCCCGGGCTGGCGGCCTTGAGTTTTTCCAGCGTTTCGTTGGTGACGATCTCGGCGCAGCACAGGATGAGCGCTTCGGGCTGGAAGCCGCGCGCGATGCGCAGCAGCTCGACGTTGACGCGCCGCGCGGCGAAAGGCAGCGGCCGCTTCGTCCGCAGCCGGTCGCGGTCGCTGAAATGCAGGACGTCGTGGCCGCTGCGCCGCAGGCCGTTCACGGCGCGCCGGTGCGAGGAATAATAGTTCGCGCCGGGAGATTTCTGCCCCGCATTGCCGATATACAGAACGCGCACCGACTCCTCCGATGGTGATCGGGGAGTTAGAAAAACCTGCTATAGAAGGTTCGCGTCAGCCTTTAGGCTTGCGCCTTGGACATACGCTAACGCCTCCCCGACCCTGCGGTCGAGGAGTGTGAGTAACGGCTACACTGAAAGCCGCTATAGCAGGGGGTTTCTACGCCCCGGACGGCCGAAACCGTCTGCGCAGGAACGTAGGGCAACCCGGCGGGACGGTAAAGATAATTATTGGCCGCACGCAATCCGCCCTTGCCGAGAATGCAGGGGACGGCCGCCATCGGCTGGTTGACGTCGCCGTTGGCGGGGCCTAGCTTGAGGCATCAGGAGAATGAATGGCCAAGCCCGATAAGCGCGCCGCGCGCGACCACCAGACGGTCAACGTCTTTTTCGAACACAACCAGTATCTGCCGATGCTTTACGGCGACCACGACGCGCATCTCGAGCGCATCGAGGAGCGGCTGAACGTCGCGCTCATCGCGCGCGGCAACATGGTCTCGATCACCGGCCACAAGCGCGACATCGACGCCACCGAGCGGCTGATGCAGACGCTCTACCGCCAGATCGAGAACGGCGGGGCCGTCGGCGAGGCGGAGGTGGACGCCGCCATCCGCCTGATGCCGCCGGTCGTCGACAAGAAATCGAAGACCACCGAGCGCGAAGGCGTGCAGAGCGACGTCTACATCCGCACGATGAAGAAGACCGTCGTGCCCTACACGCACGTGCAGGCCAACTACGTGCGCGCGCTGTACGAGAACGACATGGTCTTCGCGCTCGGGCCCGCCGGCACCGGCAAGACCTACGTCGCGGTGGCGATGGCGGTCTATTATTTCCTCAACAAGAAGGTCGAGCGCATCATCCTGTCGCGGCCGGCGGTGGAGGCGGGCGAGCGGCTCGGCTTCCTGCCCGGCGACATGAAGGAGAAGATCGATCCCTACATGCGCCCGCTCTACGACGCGCTGTTCGACATGATGCCGGCGGAGAAGGTCAACGCCGCCATCGAGAACGGTGAAATTGAATTGGCGCCGCTCGCCTTCATGCGCGGCCGCACCTTCAGCAACGCCTTCGTCATATTGGACGAGGCGCAGAACACCACGCGCACGCAGATGAAAATGTTCCTCACCCGCATGGGCGAGCGCTCGCGCATCGTGGTGACGGGCGACCTGTCGCAGGTCGATTTGCCGAAGGACGTGAAGTCCGGCCTCGCCGACTGCATTCCGAAGATCGAGCACATTCCCGGCATCGAGACGGTGCGCTTCTCGGACGGCGACGTGGTCCGCCACCCGCTCGCCGCCAAGATCATCAAGGCCTACGACGAGTGGGAAGAGAAGAAGAAGCAATATTCCGAACCGGGCACCGAGCGCGAATGAGCGCCGTCGCCGTCCTCATCCACGACCGCCGCTTCGCGAAGTACAAGGCGCTTGCCCGCAAGGTGATGAAGGCGGGGGTGACCAGTGAGAAGCTCGGCGACGTTTCGCTCACCGTCGTGCTCACCAACGATGCGGAGATCCGCCCGCTCAACCACGATTTTCGCGGGCGTGACAAGGCGACCAACGTGCTCTCCTTTCCCGACGGCGAGGGCGAACACCTGGGCGACATCGTGCTGGCCTACGAGACCATCCGCGCCGAGGCGAAAGCGCAGGGCAAGCGCTTCGAGCACCACCTGGCGCACCTGCTTTTGCACGGGCTGCTGCACCTGAATGGCCACGACCACGAAAAGCCCGCCGAGGCCAAGCGCATGGAAAAAGCGCGAGATATCGCTTCTTCGGGCGATGGGTATTGCGAACCCTTACCTCAGCGATTAAAGTGAGGGCATCATGCCTCCTCCCAAAGCCGCTTTAAGCCCCGCTGCCGAGCCTTCAGGCCCCGCACCGGGCCTTACCAATATCCCGCCGGCCCCCGATCCCGCCTCGCATTTCGACCTCGCCCTGCGCTGGCTGCGCGAGAAGCTTGGCGGCAAGAGCGAAGGCACGCTGAAGACCATCATCGAGGACGCGCTGGAGGAGGACTCCGCCGAGGGCGGCATGTCGATGCGCGAGGAAGAGCGCACGCTGCTCAAGAACATGATGCATTTCGGCGAGCTCACGGTGCGCGACGTGATGATCCCGCGCATGGAGATCACCGGCATCCGCCGCGACGTTTCGCTCGACGAGCTCAAAAGCCACGTCATCGAGATGTCGCACACGCGCATCCCGGTCTACGACGACTCGCTCGACAAGATCGAGGGCTTCATCCACGTCAAGGATTTGTTCCCCTACCTCGCCGCGGGGCGCATTTCGAGATCGGCGCGGTGCTGCGCGAGGTGCTGTTCGTGCCGCCCTCGATGCGCATCCTCGACCTGCTGCTCAAGATGCGCGTCTCCGCCTGCCACATGGCGATCGTGGTCGACGAATACGGCGGCACCTCGGCCTCGTCACCATGGAGGATTTGTTCGAAGAGCTCGTCGGCGAGATCCAGGACGAGCACGACGACGGCGGCGAATCAATGCTGCGCTGGGTCGGCAGCGAAGTGCTCGAGGCCGACGCCCGCGTCAAGATCGAGCAGATCGAGCACACGCTCGGCGAAACGCTGCACAGCGAAGGCGAGGCGCCGGAGGATTACGACACGCTCGGTGGCTTCATCTTCTTCACCCTCGGCCGCGTGCCGGTCAAGGGCGAGGTGCTGAAGCTGCGCGAGCGCCTCAAGATCGAGATCACCGCCGCCGACCCCCGCCGCATCCGCCAGGTCCGCATCACCCGCCTGCACCCGCCCAGCAGAGCGCAGCGGCGTAAGCTGGCATAATCAGCACAGCGCAGGCGCATCTTTCCCGTAGGAAGAGCTTAAAAAGTATTTAACTTTTCATGGGCCGGCGGAGCCGGTAGCAAGCGGCATGGCTGGCGCGGCACAACTCCAACGGCGACTGCAGCATGCCGGAAGATGGAGCGTGCTGTGGTGCTTCCTCGCCGGCGCGGCGATGGCGTTCGCCTTCGCGCCGTTCCACCTCTGGCCGGTGACCTTCGTCGCGCTGCCCGTATTCTACCTGCTGCTGGAATCGCGCCGTCGCGCGCGGCGGCGATCCTGCGCGGCTTTTTCTTCGGCTACGGCTATTTCATGGCGGGCACGTGGTGGATCGCCAATTCGATGCTGGTCGACGTCGCGCAGTTCGGCTGGCTGATCCCGCTGACCGTCTTCGGGCTGAGCGCGGCCTTCGCGCTGTGGTTCCTGCTGTTCGGCCTCCTCGTATGGAGCCTGCGCACCGGCGAGCCGCTGGCCGACCTGCTGCGCTTCGCCGTGCTGTGGGTGCTCGTCGAGTACGCGCGCTCGATCGGCATCTTCGGCTTTCCGTGGAACCTCGCCGGCTATATCGCCGGCGCCTCGCGCGACGTGTCGCAGATCGCCTCGCTCGGCGGCATTTACGAGCCTGAGCTTCTTCGTCGTGCTGCTGGCGCTGGTGCCGGTGGCGTGGGTGAAGCCGAGTTTCAACGCCCCGGCGCGGGTGCTGATCGGCCTCGTCGCGCTGGTGCTGGTCGTCGCCGCCTTCGCCTACGGCGCGATGCGCATCCCGAAGAATTTCGAGCTGACGGACGAGCGCTGTGCGCATCGTCCAGCCGTCGATCCCCCGAGGCGGTGAAGTGGACGGAGCAGGGGCGGCTGCAATCGCTCGAGATGCATTCGACGCTCTCGCGCGTGAAGATGGCGCTGCCGACGCCGCCCATCGTCATCTGGTCGGAGACGGCGCTGCCGTTCACCATGTACCCCGGCAGCCTCTGGCCGGACCGGCTGAAGCCGCTGGTGCCGCCGGGCGGGATGCTCATCACCGGCGTCGTGCGCGCCGACGATACGGGCGACAAGCTCAAGCTGTGGAATTCCCTCGTCGCCGTCGACGAGCACGGCGCGGTGCGCGCGGGCTACGACAAGCACCAGCTGGTGCCGTTCGGTGAGTTCGTGCCGGGGCGCTCGGTTGCTGCCGCTGGAGAAGATCACCCCCGGCGACACGGATTTCTCGCGCGGCCCCGGCGCGCAGACGATCGCCGTCGACGACATCCCGTCCTTCAGCCCGCTCATCTGCTACGAGGCGATCTTCCCGTGGACGGCAGTGCAGCCCGGGGCGCGGCCGAAATTCCTGCTCAACCTCACCAACGACGCGTGGTACGGCCGCTCGCCGGGGCCGTACCAGCATTTCGCCATGGCGCGCATGCGCGCGGTGGAGCAGGGGCTGCCGCTGGTGCGCGCGGCGAATAACGGCATCTCGGCGGTGGTGGACCCGTACGGGCGCATCGTGCGCATGCTGCCGCTCGATGCGCGCGGCGTCATGGACGAGGCGCTGCCCGAGCCGCTGCCGCCGACTTTCTATGCACGGTACGGCGAGCGGGTCACACTTATTGTCCTTCTGGCGGCATGGTGCCTGGCATGGGTAAGTCTCCAAGTGAGAAAAATGTAGAAAAATTAATTTTTCTTGCTTAAATGTAATGAACAGGTTAACGCTCACGGTTGTAGAGAGAGTAAGAGATTTCCCGTCATTCCCCACATATGAGCCATCCGCACCCCGTCGACATCCACGTGGGGCGTCGGCTGCGCCTGAAGCGCACATCATGGGGCTGAGCCAGGAAGCCATCGGCAAGGAGATCGGCGTCACCTTCCAGCAAATCCAGAAATATGAGCGCGGTATCAACCGGATGGGCGCCAGCCCGCATCTACGATTTCGCAAGGCGCTGGGCGTGCCGGTGTCGTATTTCTTCGAAGGGTTCGGCGACTATGCGGCGGGCGACGTAGCGCAGTTCGCCCTCGGCGAGCCGGGCCCCGCCGGTTACGAGCATGAAAAGATTAACAACCGCGAGACGCTCGACGTCATGCGCGCCTATTACCGAATCAAGAATCCGGCGGTGCGCAAGCGCATCATCGAGCTCATCAAGGCCGTCGCCGACGAGCCGGAGAGCAAAGCCCCCAAGCGCGAAAAGATCCCGACGCCGACCGGCGCCTGACTCGATTCCCTCTCCCGCAAGCGGGAGAGGGTTAGGGAGAGGGGACCCGAGCGGCAGCGAGGCATGAATTTCTGAGTCAGTAGAATCGCTGCGCGAAGTCGTCGCGCGCTGCGCGACTCCGCACCCTCTCCCAGCTCCGTCTAAACTCGCTTCGCTCGTTAAGACTACGCAACCCTCTCCCGCTGAAGCGGGAGAGGGGAAAATAAATGTGCAGGTCGCATGCCATGATTCCATTGACGCGCCCACCATTCCGGCTAGAAAGCGACCGCAAGTGGGCATTTGGTGCTTGGCGGCCATCTCCGTCTAAGCAAAGAGGCGTGTCACGCGCCAATCGCCCGCATCATGGAGGAGTATCGCGTGACGCATCCCGACCGTTCCAGCTACGTATTCACCAGCGAATCGGTGTCCGAAGGCCACCCGGACAAATTGTGCGACCAGGTGTCCGACGCCATCGTCGACGCCTGCCTTGCCGACAACCCGCAGGCGCGCTGCGCCATCGAGACGCTGGCGACGACCAACCGCATTGTCATCGCCGGCGAGTATCGCGGCGCCGACGCCGTCACGCGGGAGCGCATGAGGAGCTCGCCCGCGCGACCGTGCGCGACATCGGCTACGAGCAGGGAAGGGTTCGACTGGAAGAAGCTCACCATCGAGAATTACGTCCACCACCAGTCCGCCGACATCGCGCGCGGCGTCGACGCGCAGGGCAACAAGGACGAAGGCGCGGGCGACCAGGGCATCATGTTCGGCTTCGCCTGCCGCGAGACGCCCGAGCTCATGCCGGCGCCGATCCATTACTCGCACCGCATCCTTCAGGCGCTATCGCAGGGTAGGCGCGGCGGGGAAATATCCGCAGCTCGGGCCGGACGCGAAAAGCCAGGTCAGCCTCGAATACGAAGGCGGCGTGCCGGTGCATGCCCGCTCCGTCGTCGTCTCGACCCAGCACACGCCGGACATCTCGCAGGAAGAAATTCGCGCCATCGTCGCCGAGGTGGTGAAAAAGACCCTGCCCGACGGCTGGATGCCGGATGCGGGACCAGCTTTTCGTCAACCCGACCGGCCAGTTCGTCATCGGCGGGCCGGACGGCGACGCCGGCCTCACCGGCCGCAAGATCATCGTCGATACCTACGGCGGCGCGGCCCCGCACGGCGGCGGCGCCTTCTCCGGCAAGGACCCGACGAAGGTCGACCGCTCCGCCGCCTATGCCGCGCGCTACCTCGCCAAGAACGTCGTCGCCCGCGTCGCTCGCCGACCGCTGCACGATCCAGCTTTCCTACGCGATCGGCGTTCCGCGTCCGGTGTCGTTCTACGTCAACACCCACGGCGCCGACCGCGTCGATCCGGCGCGGCTCGAAACGCTGCTGCAGGAGCTGGTCGACCTCTTCGCCGCGCGGCATACGTACGCACCTGAAGCTCAACCGCCCGATCTATCTGCCGACCGCGACCTACGGCCATTTCGGCCGCGAGCCGGGGGCGAACGGTGAATTCAGTTGGGAGAAGCTCGACCTAGTCGAGGCGCTGAAGCGTGAGTTCAAGCTCGCCGCCTAGCTTTTCCGTTGCGCCGCGCGCGCCGGTACGTAAGCTGCGCGCGATGCACGGCGAACGTCCCGCATTCCTCTCCTCCTACGGCCAGCAATCGCGGGCGCAGCCTCCGCCGCACCAGCAGCAACTGGTCGACGAGCTGCTGCCGCAGCTCGAAATTTCCCTCCCCCCTGCAAGGGGGAGGGGCAGGGTGGGGGTCAGCGGTGGTCCCGCCCGTCGAAGCATTGCCAGTCGAAACTCGGCAGACCCCCACCCAACCCTCCCCCTTGCAGGAGAGGGCTATGACCACATCGCCCTCGAGATCGGCTTCGGCGCGGGCGAGCACCTGCTGGCGCAGGCCGTGCACCGCCGCGACACGCTGTTCGTCGCTGCGAGCCGTTCATCAACGGCGTCGCCAAGCTGCTCACCGGCATCGAGAAGCATGGCGTGAAGAATATCCGCCTCTTCACCGACGACGCGCGCCTGCTGGTGCGGGCGCTGCCGGAGTCCTGCCTCAGCGAGATCTTCATCCTCTTCCCCGACCCGTGGCCGAAATTGCGCCACAATAAGCGCCGGCTCATCAGCGCCGAAACGCTGGCGATGCTGGCGCGCGCGCATAAGAAAGGCGGTCGCCTGCTCATCGCCACCGACCATGCGGATTACTCGCGGCGTGGATACTGGAGCGCCTGCTCACCACCCCGCACTACCGCTGGACGGCGCGCGCGCAGGCCGACTGGAACACCCCGCCCGCCGACTGGACCCAGACCAAATACCAGCGCAAAACGACCGAACAGGGCCGGAACCCGCTATTTTTCGAGTGCAGGCGCGCCTGAGCGCAATATCGCTTGGCAGTTAATTCTTCTTAATATATTCACATTCCCTCAAGGAGAGGACATATGGTATTCACACCGGAAGAAAAAGCCGCTTACAAGCAAACGATGCTCGCAAAACTCGGCGCTGCGGTCAAAGAAGTGTCGACCTCCGACGCGAGCGGCACGCTTCGCTGCTATGTGCGGCTAGACGACGGATGGACCGGCCGGGATTTGACGAACGTCGCCAGCGAGTTCGAGGATTACCTGAAAAAACAGCAAGTCGATTGCAGGGAGCCATTCTGGGGAGTGGTCTCGCAGGACGACCGCCGCCCGACCATCAGCGTCGCCGTGGCCAACGAAGCGCAGGTGCCCCTTTTGCAAGAAGCGGTGGAGCGGCTTCAGGGCATGGCGCCCGTGCGGACCCCAGGGGGATAGCGGCCATCCTGCGCGCGGCCGCCGCTCATTTTTAATGGTTTTTTAATCGCTCCGGCGTATTCTCCAAAGGAGAAGAGGTAAGTCATGGCCGATTTCAGTCCCGGCATCGTCGTTCCGTCCTACACCGTCGTGGATACGCAGGATCCGCGCAAGGACAACGCGGAGAAAGCGAATTTCGATGCGATCGGCATTCGCCTGAATGCCGCGAACGCGCCCATCATTCAAGGCGATCGCGCCGAGATTGCGGATGCGGTGAAGGACAAGAACAGCTGGTTTTTCCCCGATACCGCGAAGGACAATGCGACCATCGCGAAGGACACTGCCGAGATCGCGCGGCTGAACAAAGAGAACAACGCGCGCACCGCCAAGCTCGAAAGTGAGATCAAGGGCATGCTCGATCTGGTGCCTGAGGACCAGCGCGCCCAGTTCCTTAAAGGATTCCTTGAGTTCCATGGCCTGAAGCGCGATGTGGCGAAGAACGGCGCCATTACCTATACGCCGGTAACGAAGAGAGATCCCGACCCCACGCATAGCTATGTGCCCCGCGCACTCGACCCGAATACGCGCGGCATCTAAATAAGGCTTGATTTTGGGCCGTGCGGGGCCTAAATACCCCCCAACATTCATATACACATCCGAAGAGGTGGCCCGCGAGCCGCCTTTTTTATTGCCGCGTTTTTTCGAACGGGAGTTCGGGAAAAACAAAATGAAGAAGTAAAAATGAGTTCATTGAGTGAGAAGATCGAAGCCCTGATCCGCCCCTCCATCGAAGCGATGGGGTTCGAGCTGGTGCAGCTGCGCCTGATGGACGGCAACAAGTCGCGCCTGCTGCAGATCATGGCCGAGCGGCCGGAAGGCGGGATGACGGTGGAGGATTGCGCCGCCATCAGCAACCAGGTCTCGGCGATCCTCGACGTCGAGGACGCCATCCCGGACGCGTACCGGCTCGAGGTCAGCTCGCCCGGCATCGACCGCCCGCTGACGCGCGAGAAGGACTACAACCACTACAAGGGCCACCTCGCCAAGGTGGAGACCGCGCTGCCGTCGACGGACGGCGCCGCTTCACCGGCAAGCTCGACGGGCTCGACGAGGGGCGGGTGGTGCTCGTCGTCGACGGGGAAAAAATATTCCTGCCCTACCGCGACATTCAATCGGCCAAGCTGGTGCTGACCGACGAGCTGATCAAGGCGCACCAGAAAAAAGCATCATGACCCACAATGGATGCCGTCATGAGGACGGCATGACAAAATAAAGAAGAAAGAAGAAGGAGAAGACAATGGCAGTTCCCCAGGTGATCCACGGCTCGACCGAAATGCTGCAGATCGCGGACGCGGTGGCGCGTGAGAAGAACATCGAGCGCGACCAGGTGCTCGAATCGATGGAGAACGCGATCCAGATCGCCGGCCGCAAGAAATACGGGCAGGAGCACGACATCCGCTCCTCGATCGACCGCAAGACGGGCGCCATCTCGCTCTACCGCGTCATCACCGTGGTCGAGGCGGTCGAGCCGGAGAAGGAAGCGCAGCAGATCACGCTGGAAGAAGCCCAGAAGCGCGACAAGTCGCTGGAGATCGGCGCCGAGATCCGCGATGAGCTGCCGCCCATCGATTTCGGCCGCGTCGCCGCGCAGACGGCGAAGCAGGTCATCGTCCAGAAGGTCCGCGACTACGAGCGCGAGCACCAGTACGACGAGTTCAAGGATCGCGTCGGCGAGATCGTCAACGGCGTGGTCAAGCGCGTCGAATACGGCAACGTGACGGTCGATTTCGGCCGCGCCGAGGCCGTCATCCGCAAGGACGAGCTGATCCCGCGCGAGCTGTTCCGCCCCGGCGACCGCATCCGCGCCTACATCTTCGACGTGCGCCGCGAGAAGAACGGCCCGCAGGTGTTCCTGTCGCGCACGCGGCCGGAATTCATGGCGAAGCTCTTCATGCAGGAAGTGCCGGTGATCTACGACGGCATCATCGAGATCAAGGCCGTCGCCCGCGACCCGGGCAGCCGCGCCAAGATCGCCGTGCAGAGCAACGACCCGTCCGTCAACCCGGTGCTGAGCTGCGTCGGCGTGCGCGGCTCGCGCGTGCAGGCGGTCGTTTCCGAATTGCAGGGCGAGAAGATCGACATCGTGCAGTTCGCCGAGGACCCGGCGACCTTCGTGGTCAATGCACTCTCCTCCGCCGAGGTGTCCAAGGTCGTCATCGACGAGGATGCGGGCCGCATCGAGGTCGTGGTGCCGGACGAGCAGCTTTCGCTCGCCATCGGGCCGGCGCGGGCAGAACGTGCGCCTCGCGGCGCAGCTTTCCGGCTGGAACATCGACATCCTGACGGAAGACGCCGAATCCGAGCGCCGCACGCAGGAATTCAACCGCCCTGTCGGCGCTGTTCATCGAAGCGCTCAACGTCGAGGAGGTCATCGCCCACCTGCTGGTGACCGAAGGCTTCAGCAGCGTCGAAGAAGTGGCCTACGTGCCGACCGAGGACCTCGCCGGCATCGAGGGCTTCGACGAGAACGTCGCCGAGGAGCTCCGCCAGCGCGCGAAGGAATACCTCGACACGAAAGAGGCCGAGCTCACCGCGAAGCTCAAAGCCATGGGCGTCGAGGACGCGTTCATCAAGCATGAGGGGCTGAGCGGCGACATGGTCACCAAGCTGGCCGAAGCCGGCGTGAAATCGGTGGACGATTTCGCCGGCCTCGCCACCGACGAGTTCTTCGAGATCATCCCCAAGCCGGGCATGACGCGCGAGGACGTCGAGGCGATGATCATGAAAGCGCGCGAGAAATGGTTCAGCCCGGAAGAGCTGGCCCAGATGAAAGCCGCACGCGAAGGGGCGCCGGTGGAAGAAGAGCAGGCGGAAGGCCAGGCGAAGGAAGCCTAGGCAGCGTCATTGCGAGGAGCGCATCGCGCGACGCGGCAATCCAGTTCTTGCCGGTGGCATCGACTGGATTGCCGCGCTCCCGATGGTCGCTCGCAATGACGGGAAAGCAAAAAGCACTATGAGCGAAGAGACCGCAGTCGAAGCCGAAGAGGCCGAGCTCCCGCCCGAGATCGAGGACAGGAAAAGCCCGGAGCGCACCTGCCTCGTCACGCGCATGAGCAAGCCGAAGGGGGAGCTGATCCGCTTCGTCGTCGGGCCGAAGAACGTCATCGTCGCCGACCTCACCGGCAAGCTGCCGGGCAGGGGGTATTACCTCACCAATTCGCGCCTGATCGTCGCCGAGGCGATCGCCAAGAAATCGCTGTCGCGCGCTACCGGCGGCGCCCAGCCGCCCTTCGATTTCCTCAACCGGCTGGAGGAGCTGATGGCGACGCAGGTAAAGAACGCGCTGTCGCTCGCCCGCAAGGCCGGCCAGGTCATCGCGGGCTTTGAAAAGGTCGAGAACGCACTACATGAGGGCAAGGTCGCGGCGCTCATCCATGCTCCCGGCGCGGGGGCGGACGGGCTGAAGAAGCTGCGCGCCGACGGCATCCCCACCTTCGACTCTCTGCCCCGCGAATGGCTGGACGAAGTGCTGGGGCGCGAGAACACCGTCCACGTGGCGGTGCTGCAGGGCCCGGCGGCCCCGTTTTTTATCGAGACCGCCCGCCGTTTCGCTTTATTTCTCGCGTGAACGGTGCTAAACGCCCCACTCCACGGAATTTTTAGGGTCTGAATGAACGATAACAATACCCCACCCGGCAAGAAGGACGCGCTGAAACTGAGCTCGCCCAACACCCTTTCGCTGACCAAAACGGTCGAATCGGGCAAGGTGAAGCAGAATTTCCAGCGCGGCCGCAGCAAGACCGTCACCGTCGAGGTGAAGAAGACGCGCACCTTCGCCAAGGGGCGCGGCCGGCATGGTCGAGGTCGATCGCGGCACGTCGGAAGCGACCAAGCAGCGCATGCTCAACCAGGCCGAGCGCGAGGCGCGGCTGCGCGCCCTGCAGCAGGCCGAGAAGGCCGAGAACGAGAAGAACGAGAATTTCGCCAACTTCACCGCCAACGAGCAGCCCGACGAGGACGCCGGCGATAAACGGCGGCGCCGAGACCGGCATCCGCACCAGCGCCAAAACGCCGATGGACGACCTCGCCGCGCGCAACCTCGCGCGCATGCAGGGCGCTCCGAGCGCCCGCGCCGCCGCCGCCAAGGCCGCCGCCAAGCGCCCGGTCTTCGCCGCGCCCGCCCCGCGCGTCGACGAGGAGGCCGAGCGCAAGAAGGCCAAGCCCACCGGCGAGGTCGAGGAATACAAGCGCGCCGGCAAGCTGACCATCGCCCAGGCGCTGGGCATGGACGACGATATTAAAGTCCGCTCGCTCTCCGCCGTGAAGCGCCAGCGCGCGAAGGTGCATAAAAAAGGCCACGTCGTGCCGTCCTCGCAGCAGGAAAAGATCGTGCGCGAGGTGCAGATCCCCGAGCTCATCACTGTGCAGGAGCTCGCCAACCGCATGGCCGAGCGCGCGGTGGACGTCATCAAGGAGCTGCTCAAGCTCGGCACCATGGCCACGCCCAACCAGTCGCTCGACGCCGACACGGCGGAGATCATCGTCGGCACCTTCGGCCACAAGGCGCGCCGCGTCTCCGAGGCGGACGTCGAGGAGCATCTCGTGCAGGACGCGGACGCGGCCGAAGCGCTCTCGCCGCGCTCGCCGGTCGTCACCATCATGGGCCATGTCGACCACGGCAAGACCTCGCTGCTCGACGCGCTGCGCCATACCGACGTCGTCGCCGGCGAGGCGGGCGGCATCACCCAGCATATCGGCGCCTACCAGGTCACGCTCGATTCCGGCCAGAAGATCACCTTCCTCGACACGCCCGGCCACGAGGCCTTCACCGCCATGCGCGCGCGCGGCGCGAAAGTCACCGACATCGTCGTGCTCGTCGTCGCCGCCGACGACGGTATCATGCCGCAGACCATCGAGGCCATTTCCCACGCGAAAGCGGCGGGCGTGCCGATCATCGTCGCCGTCAACAAGATCGACAAGCCGGGCGCCGACGCCAAGCGCATCAAGACCGAGCTGATGAGCTACGGGCTCGTGCCCGAGGAATTCGGCGGCGAGACCATCGTCGTCGAGGTCTCGGCCAAGGCGAAGACCAACCTCGACAAGCTGCAGGAAGCCATCCTGCTGCAGGCCGAGGTCATGGAGCTCACCGCCAACCCGGATCGCCGCGCTTCCGGCACCGTCATCGAGGCGCGCGTCGATCGCGGTCGCGGCACGGTCGCCACGCTGCTCGTCCAGCGCGGCACGCTGCGGGTGGGCGACCTCGTCGTCGCCGGCGCCGCCTACGGCCGCGCCCGTGCGCTGGTCAACGACAAGGGCGTGGCGATCGACGAAGCCGGCCCGAGCGTTCCGGTGGAGATACTCGGCCTCGACGTCACGCCGGAGGCGGGCGACGAATTCGCCGCTGCCGAGAACGAGAAGGCCCGCGCGCGACATCGTCGAATACCGCCGCGAGAAAGAGAAGAAACGCGTCTCCGCCGCTTCGGCGCGCTCGGTCGAGCAGCTGTTCGCCATCGCCGGCAAGACCTCGGCGAGGGAGCTTTCCCATCATCGTCAAGTCGGACGTGCACGGCTCGACGGAGGCCATCGTCGGCTCGCTCTCGCGCTTCAACGGCGACGAGGTGAAGGTCCGCGTCATCCATTCCGGCGTCGGCGCCATCAACGAGTCGGACGTCACGCTGGCGCAGGCCACCGGCGCGATGATCATCGGCTTCAACGTGCGCGCGATGCCGAAAGCGAAAGAGCTCGCCAGCGCGCAGAAGGTCGATATCCGCTACTACTCGATCATCTATAACGTCATCGACGACATCAAGGCGGCGCTCTCCGGGCTTCTCTCGCCCGAGCTGCGCGAGGAATTCATCGGCTACGCGGAGATCCGCGAGGTGTTCAATATCACCAAGGTCGGCAAGGTCGCCGGCTGCATGGTCACCGACGGCACCGTCAAGCGCGGCGCGAAAGTGCGCCTGCTGCGCGACAACGTCGTCGTCCACGAAGGCACGCTCAAGACGCTCAAGCGCTTCAAGGACGAAGTGAAGGAAGTCAAGGCCGGCTTCGAGTGCGGCATGGCCTTCGAGCATTACGACGACATGCGCCAGGGCGACCAGATCGAATGTTTCGAGGTCAGCTCCATCGCCCGCACGGTGCAAGCCAACGCGCCGAAGGCGGCGGCCGCCCCGGCCGAAGAACAGCAAGCGAGCGCTTAAGGCAGCCCATGGCCCGTTCCGAAGCACCCCGCATGCCCTCGCAGCGCCAGCTGCGCGTCGGCGAGGAATTGCGCAACGCGCTGGCGCAGATCTTCGCGCTGGGCGAGACGCATGTCCTCGCGCTCGATTCCTCCTCGATCACCGTCTCGGAAGTGCGCATCAGCCCCGACCTCAAGAATGCGACCGCCTACGTGATGCCGCTCAACGGCAACCACAAGGAAGAGGTCATGGTCGCGCTCAAGGAGCATGGCGGCCACATCCGCAGCCTGATGAGCAAGCGCGTCATCCTGCGCCACGTGCCGAAGCTGAACTTCAAGCTCGACGTGTCGTACGAGGTGGCGGGCCGCATCAACCAGCTGCTCAACAGCGAGCGCGTGCGCGCCGATGTCGTAAAGAAAGACGATGAATAACCGTCATTGCGAGGAGGCCATCGGCCGACGTGGCAATCCGGACGATGCCGGTTGCAAGGACTGGATTGCTTCGTCGCTTCGCTCCTCGCAATGACGGAAAAACAGAACATCACCGGCTGGATCAACCTGAACAAGCCGCTCGGCATGACCTCGGCGCGCGCCGTCGCCGCCGCCAAGCGCACTACGAATGCCGCCAAGGTCGGCCATGCCGGCACGCTCGACCCGCTGGCGACCGGGGTGCTGCCGCTGGCGCTCGGCAAGATGACCAAGTCCATCCACCTGCTGATGGACGCGACCAAGGGCTACCGTTTTTCCGTCACCTTCGGCGAGGCCCGCGCGACGGACGATGCGGAAGGCGAGGTGGTCGCCACCTCGGACGTGATTCCCACCGCCGAGCAGATTCGCGCCATCCTGCCGCGCTTCACCGGTGAGATCGAGCAGCTTCCGCCCGCTTTCTCCGCGCTGAAAATCGACGGCCAGCGCGCCTACGACCTGGCGAGGGCAGGGCAGGAGGTGGTGCTGAAACCGCGCGTCGTTACTCTATATACACTATCCCTGCTGGGGCTTGAGGGGCGCGTCGCCCGGTTCGAGGCAGAGGTCTCCAAAGGCACCTATATCCGCGCTCTGGGCCGCGATATGGCCCGTGCGCTGGGCTCCGAGGGGTATATTTCGGCGCTGCACCGCTCCCGGGTGGGGCCGTTTTCCGATAAGGACGCAATTTCGCTGGATTTCCTCGCGGATTCCGTGCATAAGGCCACCGGCTCAGGGGCGACCCCCTGGCTCCTCACCACGCTGGACGGCATCCCGGCGGGCGGCGAGCCAAGAACCCGATGCTGCATAGGAACTGACATGACCATCACCGCCGAGCGCAAAACCGCGCTCATCGAAGAATACGCCGTTGAAAAAGGCGACACCGGCTCGCCGGAAGTGCAAGTGGCGATCCTCACCGAGCGCATCAACAACCTGACGTCGCACTTCCAGACGCACCTCAAGGACCACCATTCGCGTCGCGGCCTGCTGAAAATGGTCGGCGCCCGCCGCCGCCTGCTCGACTACCTGAAAGCCAAGGACGCCAGGCGTTACTCGACGCTCATCGGCAAGCTCGGCATTCGGAAATGACGGTTTTGAGTTAGCGCGCTTGCGCGCTTACGAAACCGTCATCCCCGCGCAGGCGGGGATCCAGCGCGCCGAAGGCGCACTAAAAAGAACTGGATTCCCGCTTTCGCGGGAATGACAGGAAAAGGAAAGCCTACCCGGCACACCGTGGGCGGACCTTGTCAAAGAACGGTGTGCAACAGGCTCCCGCCTGATCGGTCGCGGAAGATATTATTTTTTGCGGTTGCTTCGTCCATTGGGGACGTGAAGCGTTAGGGAGGGGGAAAGAAAGGACTTACTTACTATGTTCAACGTTACCAAAAAATCCATGGAGTGGGGCGGTCGCACGCTCACCCTGGAGACCGGGCGCATCGCCCGCCAGGCCGACGGGCCGTCCTCGTCACTTACGGCGATACCGCCGTGCTCTGCGCCGTCACCGCCGCCAAGACCCCGAAGCCGGACATCGACTTCTTCCCGCTGACGGTCAATTACATCGAGAAGACCTACGCCACGGGTAAAATTCCCGGCGGCTTCTTCAAGCGCGAAGGCCGCCCGACCGAGAAGGAAGTGCTGGTCAGCCGCCTGATCGACCGCCCCATCCGCCCGATGTTCGCGGAAGGCTTCTACAACGAGGTGCAGATCGTCTGTACCGTGGTCAGCCACGACCTCGAAACGGACTCCGACATCCCGGCGTTGATCGGCACCAGCGCGGCGCTCGCCTTGTCCGGCGTGCCGTTCATGGGCCCGATCGGCGCGGCGAAGGTCGGCCGCATCGAAGGCCAGTTCGTGCTCAACCCGAGACGAAATCGCAAATGCCCGCCTCCGAGCTCGAGCTCATCGTCGCCGGCACCAAAAGCTCCGTGCTGATGATCGAATCGGAAGTGAAGGAGCTCTCCGAGGAGCAGATGCTCGAAGCCGTGATGTTCGCCCATACGGGCTTCCAGCCGGTGATCGACCTTATCATCGACTTCGCGGAAGCGGCGGCGAAAGAGCCGTGGGACTTCACCGCGCCGGACTACCCGGCCGAGCTCAAGAGCGGCGTGAAAGCGCTGGTCGAAGGCAAGCTGCGCGATGCTTACACAAAACGGGGAAGCAGGAGCGCTCCACCGCCATCGACGAAGCGCGCAAAGCGGCGAAGGAGAAATTCGCCGGCGCCGCCGAGGAAGGCAGGCATCCGGAGAAAATGGTCGCCAACCTGGTCAAGAAGATCGAGCAGGACATCGTGCGCACCGCCATCGCCAAGGACAAGAAGCGCATCGACGGGCGTAGCCCCGAGCAGATCCGCCCCATCGTCTGCGAAGTGGGCGTGCTTGCGCGCACCCACGGCTCGGCGCTGTTCACCCGCGGCGAGACGCAGGCGCTGGTCGTCACCACGCTCGGCACCTCGCAGGACGAGCAGCTGATCGACGCCATCGACGGCAGCTACGACGAGCATTTCATGCTGCATTACAACTTCCCGCCCTACTCGGTCGGTGAGGCCTTTCCGCTGCGTCCCCGGGCCGCCGCGAGCAGGGCCACGGCAAGCTCGCCTGGCGCGCCATGCACCCGCTGCTGCCGACCAAGGAGCAGTTCCCCTACACGATCCGCGTGGTCTCCGAGATCACGGAATCGAACGGCTCGTCCTCCATGGCCACCGTCTGCGGCGCTTCGCTGTCGATGATGGACGCGGGCGTTCCGCTGAAGGAGCCGGTCGCCGGTATCGCCATGGGCCTCGTGCTCGAAGGCAAGGACTACACCGTGCTGTCCGACATCATGGGCGATGAGGACCACCTCGGCGACATGGACTTCAAGGTCGCCGGCACGCAGAACGGCATCACCTCGCTGCAGATGGACATCAAGATCCAGGGCATCACGTCCGAGATCATGAAGGTCGCGCTCACGCAGGCGAAGGCCGGGCGCATGCACATCCTCAACGAGATGAGCAAGGCGCTGACCGCGTCGCGTCCCGAGCTGTCCTCGACGGCGCCGCGCATCACCAGCCTGAAGATCCCGGTCGAGAAGATCCGCGAGGTCATCGGCTCCGGCGGTAAAGTGATCCGCGAGATCACCGAATCGACCGGCACAAGATCGACATCAACGACGACGGCACGATCAACATCTTCGCCACCACCGGCGAAGCTGCCGAGGCCGCGCGCAAATGGATCGAAGGCATCACTGCGGTGCCGGAGATCGGCCGCATCTACGACGGCAAGGTCGTGCGCATCGTCGATTTCGGTGCGTTCGTCAACTTCATCGGCGGCATGGACGGCCTCGTCCACATCTCCGAGATGGCCGACCACCGCGTCGAGACCGTCACCGACGTGATCAACGAAGGCGACATGGTGAAAGTGAAGGTCCTCGACATCGACATCGCGGCAAGGTCCGCCTGTCGATGAAAGTCGTCGACCAGACCACCGGCGAGGACATGTCCGATCAATACGAGCTGTCGGGCAAGACCATGCGCCGCAAGCGTCAAGGCGGCGAAGGCTAAGCGCCGACGTTCGACTTAAACGAAAAGGGGCGCATCGAAAGATGCGCCCCTTTTTTGTTTCCGCCATTGCGAGCGGCAGCGAAGCGATCCAGCTTTCCAGGCAGCAAGCTGGATTGCCGCGTCGCTTCGCTCCTCGCAATGACAGATCGGCGGAAATAAAAAAAGGGCCGCTGAATAGCGGCCCTTTCTCTAGGAAGAAAAAGTAAGCTACTTCTTCTTCGCTTTTTTCTTCGATTTAACCGATTTCGAAGCGGATTTCTTCGCTACGGTTTTTTTCTTCGCTTTTTTCTTCATAACCATGGGTAGTCTCCTTAAACAAGTTAACAACGATTCCTCTTTCTCATGATTCACTTCTTCTTGTCACGAGCGAGTTGCGTTGCGCGCATGCGATGCAATTATTTTTCTCATGGCATGAATTGTTTTGTTGCATGCGTGCAACAACCGCGTCGTAGCACGCGACGCGCGCACCGGGGAGCCGCGACGATCATTTCACGCGTTTCTTGAGCAGCTCGGCGATCAGGAACGCGAGCTCGAGCGACTGCGATGCGTTGAGTCGCGGATCGCAATGCGTGTGGTAGCGATCCGACAGATCGAGCTCGGAGATCGCCTGCGCGCCGCCAAGGCACTCGGTGACGTCCTGCCCGGTCATCTCGAAATGCACGCCGCCGCCATGCGTGCCTTCCGAGTGGTGGATGGCGAAGAACTTGCGCACCTCGGAAAGGATGTCGGTGAACTTGCGCGTCTTGATGCCGCCAGGCGACTTGATGGTGTTGCCGTGCATCGGGTCGCACGACCAGATGATTTTGCGGCCTTCCTCCTTCAGCGCGCGCACCAGCGGCGGCAGGAATTTCTCGACGCCCTGCGCGCCCATGCGCGAGATGAAGGTGAGGCGCCCCGGCTCGTTCTTCGGGTTGAGCACGTCGGCGAGGCGCAAAATGTCGTCGCGCGTCATGCTGGGGCCGGCCTTGCAGCCCAGCGGGTTGACGACGCCGCGCAGGAACTCGACATGCGCTTCGTCCGGGTTGCGCGTGCGGTCGCCGATCCACAGCATGTGCGCCGAGCCGACGTAATGCTCGCCGCTCTGAGGGTCGCGCCGCGTCAGGCAGGCGTCGTAATTCAGCAGCAGCGCTTCGTGCGAGGTGTAGAAGCGCGCCTCGGCGAGCTCCTCCATCGCGTCGAGCTTGAGGCCGGTCGCGGTGATGAAGGCAAGGCAGTCGTTGATGCGCTCGACCATCTGCGAGAAATGTTTTCCTTGCGGCGAGCCGGTGACGAAATCCATGTTCCACTTGGCGACGCGCGGCAGCGCGGCGTAACCCGAGCGCGCCAGCGAGCGCAGGAAGTTCAGCGTCGCGGAGGACTGGTAGTAGGCCTGCAGCAGGCGCTGCGGGTCCGGCGCGCGCGCGCTCGGCTCGAACTCCATGCCGTTGACCATGTCGCCGCGATAGCTCGGCAATTCGGCGCCGTTCTTTTTCTCGACGTCGTCCGAGCGCGGCTTGGCGAACTGCCCGGCGATGCGCCCGACCTTCACCACCGGCGAGCCGGCGCCGTACATCAGCGCGATGGTCATCTGGATGAGCACGCGGAAGAAATTCGTCAGGTTCGTTTCGTTGAACTCGGCGAAGCTTTCGGCGCAATCGCCGCCCTGCAGCAGGAACGAGCCGCCGTCGACCGCGCCGGCGAGCTCCTTGCGCAACTGGCGTATCTCTTCCGGCGAGACGAGGGGGGCAGGCCGCGAAGCTCGCGCTCGGCCGCGTCGAGCGCTTTCTTGTCCGGATAGCCGGGCTGCTGGCGAATCGGCTTCGCGCGCCACGATTCCGGGTCCCATGCGGGGACTTTCGACGATTTCAATGTTTCGACCTTGGCCATTATGCTCTGTCATTCCCGCGAAAGCGGGAATCTAGTCCTTCTTTTTCTTTAAAGTAGCGCTTCGCGCACTGGATTCCGCTTTCGCGGGAATGACAATTCCTTTGCATTCTTTATCGATTACCCTAGGAAACGTGCGGTATATCTAGGGTTTGCACTGCACTATGTCCAGTACTATCGATGCCGAGCATACGATCGCCTTCATGGGGGTGGAAGGGGCCAACGCGGACCTCGCCTGCCGCCAGAACTACCCCTATATGGCGACGATGGCGGTCGCGAGCTTCGAGGACGCCTTCGCCGCCGTCGCCGAGGGCCGCGCCAAGCTCGCGATGATTCCCATCGAGAATTCGCAGGCCGGCCGCGTCGCCGAGATCCACAATCTGCTGCCGCGCACCGACCTGCACATCGTCGCCGAGCATATCCAGAGCATCGACTTCTATCTCTATGGCGTCCCCGGCGCGACGCTCGCCGACGTCAAGCAGGTCTAATTCGCACCACCAGGGGCTGCTGCAGTGCCGCGGCTTCATCCGCGAGCACAACCTGACGCCGCAGGTGCACGACAACACCGCCACCGCCGCGCGCGACGTCGCCGCGTGGAAAGACAAAAGCAAGGGCCGCGATCTGCTCCGAGCTGGCCGGCAAGCTGCACGGGCTGAGCGCGCTCGCCGAGCACATCCAGGACGCGGAGGACAACCAGACGCTGTTCGTCGCCCTCTCGCGCGAGCCGATCGACCCCGACCCGGAAGAAGGCATGGTGCTGACCAGCCTGCTCTTCACCCTGCGCAACATTCCCGCCGCGCTCTACAAATCCCTCGGCGGCTTCGCGACGAACCACGTGAACCTCATCAAGCTGGAGAGCTACATCAAGAGCGTCGGTGGCCGCGAGACGGCGCAGTTCTTCATGACCTTCGAGGGTAGCCCGCGCCAGCGCAACGTCCAGCTCGCGCTCGAGGAGCTCGGCTTCTTCACCAACAAAGTAAATGTGCTCGGCGTCTACCCGGCGGACGCGAAGCGCGGCGCTTAATTAACGTGGTGGGCCTGCAACGATGCTTTTGCAACATCTTCCGGCGCTGCATTGAACTGTTGGCAAGAAGAACGTTGATCGCCGATTCGATGCTACTCAATACGATCTGTCTTTCTGCAGCCTGCAAGGGATGGTGGAATGTCACCTCCTGCGTGGCGGCCATCCGCAGGCCCTGAGGAGTGATGGCCCCATTGCGATCGAGCGTTAGGTCTGCGAGGTTTGTGTAAGCACTGCTGACGTCAGGCTGGAGCTCATTAAACCGCTCGGCAGCCTTTCTGAGTACTTTTTGGAGGGTCTGAACATCCTCGTTATTCATAGGCACCTGCTGTGCTTCACGTATCCTGAATCCTAGGCCTGACTGCGCCCTGCGGTGAAATCTGCTCGTGCGGCCGTCGCCATGCGTGCGTGATGTATCGCTCACCTGAAGTCTCCCCGTTTTTTAAACATAGCATTTCAGGCCGTTCAGGAGTGTGAAGCTTTGGTTACAGAACGGCTTGCGCGGTCCCTAAACCCTGCTATAAAGCCGCTTCTTCCGGGGGCGGTTAGCTCAGTTGGTTAGAGCGCCACGTTGACATCGTGGAGGTCGGAAGTTCGAGTCTTCTACCGCCCACCATCTTTCCGGTAACAGACTGTAATCCCGTAATTCCGGGCCATCGGTGCAAGGCTTCTGTAGGTCACTGCTACGGAAGGTTGCTACGATGCGTCACCGTTATCTCATGCGTAGAGGGAACCACGTCGCCATGACGCCGGAGTTCTTCCAGTACCTCCAGCCCATCCTTGTCGAGGAGATGAAAAAAGAGCCCGGATGCAAATTCATCGATTTCGGCAAGGAAGCGTGGAGCTGGGAGAATCTCTACCGGCTTAATACGAAGGTGGAACGCAGCCTGGTACGCACGGAGTCCGACCCCGTGACCTATCCGCTGCACCTCATGGTGCGCGACGTCGAGCGCGATATCGTCAACAGCTACAAGGACGGCACGCTGGCGCAGAAAGTCGCCGACCTGCCGGCGGAATGGAACAGGCGCTCGAAAGCGCTGCTCGGCGTCGAAGCGCCCGACCTGGCCCACGGCCTGTTGCAGGACGTGCACTGGTCGTCGGGCTTCATCGGTTATTTCCCGGCTTACAATGGCACCATCGCTTCGGCCCAGATGAAGGACGCCATGATCAATCGCGATCACCTGGACTTCGGGGAGCTCGTGCGGACCGGCCAGTTCAAGGTCTTCGCCGACTGGCTGAAAGAGAACGTGCAGAAGAAGGCTTCGCTGTATAACGGCCAGGAGATCATGACGCAGGCGACCGGCGCTCCGCTGGGCGCAAAAAGCTTCGATCTGTGGAAGAATTCCATCAAAAGCATGTTGATCGATCCCTATACGAAGGCCGCTGCGGCCAGCCATGCGGGCGAAGACATAGGTCACGCCGGCCCCTAGCGGCGCGATCTTCGCTAGCGCCCGCCCTTTCGCAGCGTCACATCGACCGGCGCGATCGCATCCGCCGCCAGTGGCAATTCCAGCATGCCGTCGGCCGCCTTTGCGGAGAGCGCCTGCGGCTTTTTGCCGGGGGTAGTCAGCGTCACGGCGTAATCGCCGTTCGCGGGGACGTGCCAGTGCATGCTGCCCTTGCCGTAGCCCTGCGCGGTAAAGCGGATGGTGTGCGCATCCGCATGCACGTTCCAGATGCGCCAGCGGCTGTCGATGAGGTAGGGCGCAGCAGCATCGGCACGGTCTGCCAGCGCGACGACGGGCGTGGCGGCGGATTCGTCGAGCGCGACGTAGAGGCTACCCTGGTACTGCATCTCGCCGATGACGCCGCGCGAGCGGGCGAAATCGACGTGCTCCGCGTTTGTCGAAGCGGATGGTCTGCAACGCGCCGCGATCGCGTATCTCCCACTGGCGGGGGCCGAGCGGGAGGAATGCGGCGTGGTAGAACCCGTCGGCGATGGCGGCGTAGCGGCTCGCCTCGATGGGGATGATGGCGCTCGCGCGCGCGGCCGCGAGGTTCTGCTTCACCGCATCGATGCTCGCTTCGTGGTCGCCGGAGAACATGTGGTGGTAGATGTTGAACGGCTTGATGCGGATGGGCGACTCAGTGTTGCGCACCGTTTCCATCAGCTGCCGGAAGCCGTCATAGGGCGGCTGCTCGCCGTTTGTGTAGGTGTTGTCGTTGCTGTCGGAGGCGTAGACCTGGCGCTCGGCGCCGACCTCGCGGCCGATGGGCGCGGTCCAGCTGTAGGAGGGGAAGGCTGCATCGAAGCGGCTGTCGCCGCCGTTGATGTTGCGCAGGCCCGCCTCGCGCACCTTGCGCAGCACCGCCTCGTAGGGCGTCGCGTTGCCCGAGAGCATGAGGATGGCGACGCGCTTGCCCGCCGGCGCGAATTGCGCGATGAAAGCCGCCGAGCCGCCGATCTCCTTGTCGAGGTCGAAGCGCTCGTTGGCGAAATCGCGCGGCATGCCGGGCTTCTGGTAGTCGTCGAAGGAAACGTTCGTGCCGACGCCCTTGTCGCCATTCGCCCAGTTGCCGAAATAATAGTGCGAGACGAAGGGCAGCTCCTTCTGCGGCGTGTAGTCCTTGAAGAAATTCCAGTCGTAGGGGTGGCTGTAGGTGTGCGTGCCGGCCTCGACCTGCGGCAGGGCGAAGGCGTCGCGCGCGATCTGCTGGCTGCGCGCCGAGCCGGCCCATTTCGCATCGAGGTCGGCGGCGATGGGCGCGACCGTCACCGGCAGGTCGGGGTAGGGGCGGATGGTCTCCTCCAGCACCGCCCGCGCGGCGAGATCCTGCGCGTGGCCGGCGGCGTCACTCGCATTGTTCCAGCCGTCGCCGTCGATATGGCGGTAGAAGATACGCTGGCCGTCGAGCGTGGTGGTGTCGGGCTTGGGAAGGTCGTCGGTGGCATAGGCGGCGGCGAAAAATTTGAACGGATCGATGTACCATTTGCGGTCATCCACCTTGGTGACCGGGTCCCACAGGGTATGGACCGCGTATTCTTCGTCGGCGAAACCGCCATGCGGGCCGACGGTGACCAGCGCGCTGTCGCTCGCCCGATCGCCATGGCGACGCAGGACGAGGTAAGGCGTTACGTGGCTATCGGCGATGAATGAAGCGAGAAATACGGCGGCGGCGCATCGCCCAGCTTGCGCTCGAACTCGACCATCGCCGAGTCCTTCGTCACGTATGCGGTGCCGGCGGTGTGGGTGATCATGCAGGGGTTGTATTTGCGCAGGTGCAGTGTGTAGAGCAGGCGTTCCGCCTTGGTCTCCATCCAGCCGCAAGGCTCGTAGCGCAGGCCGAAATCGGCGAGGAAGGGCGTCGCGGCGGCAAGAAGCTGCGGCGGCGTCTCGCGATGCGTCACGAACCCCGCGACGCCGAAGACGACGAATCTTTTGCCCTGCTGCATCGTTCTATCGGCCCAATGCAGGTAGCCGACGAGATCGGGCAGCGGATAGGTCTCGTCGGTGTCGCGGAACCAGACGAGCACGCCGCGCACGTCCGGGCGGTCGCTCAGGTCGGGCAGACCCTTGCGGATGTCGTGGTACTCGAGCACCAGCCCGAGATGGTTGAGCGGCATTTCGGCGAAGCGATGCAGCAGCGACTGTTCGGGAACGGGGAATTCGCGGCTGTCGTAAAGTGCGATGACGATGCGCGGTACGCTTCATGCCGACGCGCTTTTTCTGAGGCGCTCGGTGAACGGCCGGTGGCGGACTTCCGCCGGGAGGTTGAAGGCGACGTGCTCCCGCACGACCTCGAACGGCGTCACGGTGACGTCGCGCAGCGTGCGCAGGTAGGCGATGACGCGCTCGACCAGCAACCTCCGGCGCCGAGGCCCCGGCGGTGAGGCCGAGCCTGCCCACGCCGTCGAGCCATTCCGGTTTGATATCCTGCGCGTCGTCAATCAAATGCGCCGCGATGCCCATTTCGGCGCCGAGGTCGCGCAGCCGGTCGAGTTCGACGAATTCTTCGAGCCGACGACGAGCAGAGCTCCCACCTGTTTTGCCAGCTCCTTCACCGCCTGCTGGGCGGTTTCTGCGTCGCGTAGCAGATGTCCTTCGTCTCCGGGCCTTCGATATCCGGGTAACCGCGCCTTGAGCGCGGCGATGATGCTCTTCGTATCGTCCACCGAGAGCGTCGTCTGCGTCACGTAGGGCGAGAGGCGTGCCGGGCGCGACGGCGAGCGCCGCCACGTCCGCCTCCTTCTCGATGAGGTGCACCTGCTTCACGCGGCCCGAGGTGCCCTCGACCTCCGGGTGCCCGGCATGGCCGATGAGCACGATCTCGTAGCCCTCGCGCTCGTAGCGGCGCGCCTGGTTGTGCACCTTGGTGACCCAGCGGGCAGGTGGCCGTCGATGGCGGGAAGCGCGCGCGCCTTCGCCTCGTCCTCGACCTTCTGCGAAATGCCGTGCGCGGAGAAGACCGTGATGCCGCCCTCGGCACTTCGTCCACTTCCTCGACGAAAACGACGCCCTTGCGTTTCAGATCCTCGACCCACCCAGCGGTTATGCAACGATCTCGTGGCGGACGTAGATGGGCGGGCCGTAAAGCACGAGCGGCCCCGCTCGACGATGTCGATCGCGCGCTCCGACGCCGGCGCAGAACCCGCGCGGCGCGGCGAGGTAAACGGTGAGGGGCTCGGTCATGCCTACTTCTTACTAGCCACCAGCCCTAGCCACTAGCCCTTTCTAACCGATATGCGCCTGCGCCAGGTACTGCGCGGACTGCATCTCCACCAGCCGCGAGACGGTGCGGGCGAAATCGGTGCTGCCCTTCGCCCTTTTCGTACAGCTCCTGCGGCGGTACGGCGGCGGTGGCGATGAGCTTCACCCGGTGGTCGTAGAGCGTGTCGATCAGGGTGATGAAGCGCCCGCGCCTCGTTGCGCATGTCGGCGTTCATCTGCGGGATGCCCTGCAGCAGCAGCGTGTGGCAGACCTTGGCGAGCGTCAGGTAATCCGCAGCACCCAGCGGGCGCATGCAGAGCTCGCCGAAGGTCAGCCACGCCCGTGCCGTTCACCTGCTTGTCGATGCGCAGCACGCGCCCCTGCAGCGAAAGCGCCAGCGGATGCGACGGGTCGCCGCCGGCTGAGCTGCTTCCACGTCGCCAGCAGGAAATCGTCCGCCGCGCCGTCGCGCGGGTGGACGTAGGGTGCGCTCCATCGCGGCGAGCATCCTCAGGCGGTAATCCTGCGCCGCCTTCACCTCGACGACCTTGAGGCGCGACTCGACGAGCGCGACGAATTTCAGGAACTGGTCGCGCTGCAGCCCGCCCTCGTAAAGCCCGCGCGGGCGGCCGGTTCGTGGAGGTGAAGACGACGCGCACGCCGGAGTCGAGCAGCAGCGTGAACAGCCGGGCGGAGGATCATCGCGTCGGCGACGTCGGTGACCATGAATTCGTCGAGGCACAGCACGCGCACCCTCCGAGGCGAGGCCGGCGACCAGCGCGGGCATCGCGTCGTCCGCGTGGTGCAGGCGCAGCACATGCAGCCGCTGGTGCACGTCGAGCATGAAGGCGTGGAAATGGATGCGGCGGACGCTGCGCGCCAGCCTCGTGTCCTTAAGGGCGCTGACGAACAGGTCCATCAGCATCGACTTGCCGCGCCCGACCGCGCCCCAGAGATAGACGCCGCTGCCGCCCGCCGCACGGTGGCCGAGCCAGCGCCGCAACCCGCGCGCGGCCGGGGCAACCCGCGCGCGGCCGGGGCAGGGGCGACGATGGCATTATAGAGCGCGTCCCAGCGCCATCACCGCCGCGCGCTGGCCCCGCATCCGCCTCGATGCCGCCGGTCGCGGCGAGCGCATCGTAGCGCGCCAGCGGCGACGGCGACGCGGCTTCGGGCGGTTTGGCTTGCGGCATCATCCCCTTTTGGCTAGCCATCTGGCATGTCCTTGTCCATCACAACCCTCGATGAGCTGCGCGCGCGGACCGAAAGCTGGCGCAACGCCGGCGAACGCATCGCGCTGGTGCCGACCATGGGCGCCCTGCATATGGGCCACCTCGCGCTGGTGCTGACCGCCAAGGGGCAAGCGGACAAGGTCGTCGTCAGCATCTTCGTCAACCCCACGCAGTTTGGCCCGAACGAAGACCTCGCCCGCTACCCCCGCACGCCGGAAGAGGACCTGCATCTGCTCGAAGTCGCCGGCGTCCACGCGGTATGGATGCCCGGCGTCGAGACCATGTATCCCTCCGGCCTTTCTGTGGATAAAGACGCCGGCCCGCTGGGCGCCATCCTCGAAGGCGCCTACCGCCCGGGCCATTTCGATGGCGTGCTGACCGTGGTGGACCGGCTTTTTCAGCAGGTCCGCCCGGATATCGCCATTTTCGGCGAGAAGGACTTCCAGCAGCTATTCCTGATTAAACGTTTAGCCAGTGAATTGGAATTTCCTTTGAGGATTTTGGGCGTGCCGACGCTGCGGGAGGACGACGGGCTGGCGATGTCCTCGCGCAATCAATATCTAAGCCCGGCAGAGCGCGAGATCGCCCCGGCGCCTCTACGGCACGCTGCAGGCTTCCGCCGCCGCGCTGATGATGGGCGAGGACATCGACTCGGTGCTAGCGGCGGGCAAGGCGTCGCTGCTGGGCGCGGGCTTCCGCGCGATCGATTACCTCGAGCTGCGCGAGCAGGACACGCTCGACAAGGTCCGCCGCTTCGGCGAGGTGCCGTCGCGCTTGCTTGCGGCGGCGCATCTGGGTACAACGCGGCTCATCGACAACCTGCGGATCGGGTGATTGCTCAGCGAGACCGAAGTGATGAAGGAATTCGAGGCGGCCGGCGCCATTTTGCGCGGGCATTTCGTCCTCTCCTCCGGCCTGCATTCGGACACCTACCTGCAATGCGCGCGCGTGCTGATGAACCCTGAGCGTGCGGAAAAAACTCTGCAAGATGCTCGCGGCGAAGGTCGCCGCGCTGCTGACGGAATCGCCCGACATGGTCGTCGCCCCGGCGATGGGCGGCGTCGTCGTCGGCTACGAGATGGGGCGCCAGCTCAATGTCGAGACCATCTTCTGCGAGCGCGAGAACGGCGTCTTCACCCTGCGGCGCGGCTTTGCCATCCCGAGGGCGCCAAGGTGCTGCTGGTCGAGGACGTGGTGACCACCGGCAAATCCTCGATGGAAACGGTGCGATGCTTCGAGGAGCATGGCGGCACGGTCATCGCCGAAGCCTCGCTGGTCGACCGCTCCGGCGGCGAATCGAAAAAAATGCCCTTCCCCGCTGATCTCGCTGCTGCACCTGAAAGTGGCGACCTTCCCGGCCGACAACGTGCCCGACAAGCTCAAGAACGTCCCGGCGACGAAGCCCGGCAGCCGGTATTTGCAAAAAAAACGCATAGATCGTCATCGAATTGTCATTATATCGACGTATTGTGTGGGTATATTCCTCGCAAAGGAGATTTTATGTCGGGACCATTCGCGGATAAATTCGCCGGCCCAAAGCCGCCGAGCCTGTTGATTACAAGAAGCTCGAAGACGATCTCATGGCCGTTGTATGGGCGACCGAGACCGGAACGGAGTTGAATCGCTATTCGGTAAGCGACTTGCGGGATGACACGCCGATGATGCATGGCGGCGATCCGACCACTAACTGGAAACTGGATGCGGAGCTTAAGGCATTCGTCCGGCTGAAGCTTTTAACGCTCGAGCCACGCTATGCCAAAAGCGCCGAATCGATGATCGAAAGCGGTATACGCGACCTGGAACCCACATTTTTCCGGATCGGGACGGATCGGTAGCAAGCTTGCGAAGGCGGTCGACCAGAATCTGACCGCCAAGCTCACGGAATTGGGATTGATGGCAGCCCCCGAATTGCCACAGCATGGCTAATTCCTGAACGAATAAACGCAACGCGGGCAAAGGGTCGCTCCGGGTGAGCGTCCGCACGATCGGCATTTTCAATCGCAGCGCAGCGAGATCGAAAATGAAGCAGCTAGTGCTTCGCCGCGGCGACGACCATCACCCACTTGCCGGCCTTCTTTTGAGGGCTCGTGCTCGACGCGGATCTTGTCGGCGAGGGTCTCGCGGACCTTTTGCAATAGCTGCATGCCGATCTCCTGGTGGGCCATTTCGCGGCCACGGAAGCGCAGGGTGAATTTCACCTTGTCGCCCTCGTCGAGGAATTTGTGGCGGCGCGCAGCTTGATCTCTAAATCGTGCTTGTCGATGCCGGGGCGCAGCTTGATCTCCTTGAGCTGGATGACCTTCTGCTTCTTCTTGGCATCCTGCGCCTTCTTCTGCTCCTGGTATTTGTACTTGCCGTAATCGAGCACCTTGCACACCGGCGGCTCGGCGTTGGGCGATATCTCGACGAGGTCGAGCCCGGCGGCTTCGGCGGCGGCGAGGCCGTCGCGCACGGTGGTCACGCCGATCATTTCGCCATTCGCGCCGATGAGGCGGATCTTGTCGGCGACGATCCCGCGATTGATGCGGGGCTCGTTGATCCGCACGTCCTTAGAACTCATATCGGCCTCGTCATAGGCAACTTTTCTCCTGGGTTAAGCGGCGCCGGCCAAGTCGGGTGCGGCGCATTCCTTTACTAAAGTAGTGATGGCCGCGTCAAGCGCAAGGATTTCCTGCTTTTCCGAGCCGAGGCGGCGCAGGGCGACCGATCGCTGCTCGGCCTCGCGCTTGCCGACGACGAAAATACACGGGATTTTCTGCAAACTATGCTCGCGCACCTTGTAATTGATGGTGTTGTTGCTGGAATCAAGCGCGACGCGGATGCCGGCATGGGTGAGGGCACGGACGACCTCGGTGGCGTAACCGTCGAACTCGTTGGTGAGCGGGCAGACGACGGCCTGCACGGGGGCCAGCCACAGCGGGAACTTGCCGGCATATTCCTCGATCAGGATGCCGATGAAGCGCTCCAGCGACCCCAGCATCGCGCGGTGGAGCATGACGGGGGCGGTGTTTTTGCCCGTCCTCGCCGACATAATTCGCATCCAGCCGCTCGGGCAGGACGAAATCGACCTGCAGCGTGCCGCACTGCCAGTCGCGGCCCGATGGCGTCGCGCAGGACGAATTCGAGCTTCGGCCCGTAGAACGCGCCCTCGCCGGGGTTGAGCGTCCATGGCAGGCCGGTGGCCTCGATGGCGGTCTTCAGCGCGGCCTCGGCCTTGTCCCAGGTCGCGTCCTCGCCGGCGCGGGTGGGCGGCCGGTCGGAGAATTTGACCTTGATGTCGGTGAAGCCGAGGTCCTTTGTAGACGGACTTGAGCTGGTCGCAGAAATCGATGGTCTCCTGCGTGATCTGCTCCTCGGTGCAGAAGATATGCGCGTCGTCCTGCGTGAAGCCGCGCACGCGCATGATGCCGGTGCAGCGCGCCGGAGGGCTCGTTGCGGTGGCAGGAGCCGAACTCCGCCATGCGCAGCGGCAGGTCGCGGTAGGATTTCAGCCCTTGCTTGAATATTTGAATGTGGCCCGGACAGTTCATCGGCTTAAGCGCGAGCATGCGGTCTTCGGATTCCGAGGTGAACATGTTCTTCGCGCCGAACTTGTCCCAGTGGGCCGGAGGCCTCCCACAGCGAGCGGTCCATGAGGATGGGCGTCTTCACTTCCTGATAGCCGTTGGTGCGGATGACGCGGCGAATGTAATTTTCGAGCTCGCGGAACAGCGTCCATCCCTTGTCGTGCCAGAAAATCTGCCCGACGGCTTCTTCCTGATGTGGAAACAAGTCAAGCTCGCGGCCCAGCTTGCGATGGTCGCGCTTCTCGGCCTCCTCCAGCATGTGGAGGTGCGCCTTGAGCTCTTTCTCCGTGGCGAAGGACAGGCCGTAGATGCGCTGCAATTGCTTGTTCTTCGCATCGCCCCCGCCAATAGGCGCCGGAGGACGTGGGTCAGCTTGAACGCCGGCGAGATTTTCGAGAAATGCGGCACGTGCGGGCCACGGCAGAGGTCGATGAACGCCGTATCGCCTTCGCCCTGGCGGTAGAGGGAGATTTTTCCCTTCTCCGTCGTGTCGTCCTCCGGCGCGGTGCGGATGAGCTCGGCCTTGTAGGGCTCGCCGCGCGATTCGAATAATTTGATCGCGTCCTCGCGCTTCAACCATCTCGCGCTTCACGGGGAGGTGGCGTTTCAGGATTTCGTGCATGCGCGCTTCGAGCTTCGGCAGGTCGTCCGGGTTCAGCTTTTCGTCGAGGTCGATGTCGTAATAGAACCCGTGCTCGATGGTGGGGCCGATGGCGAGCTTCGCCGCCGGGTAGAGCTCCTTCACCGCCAGTGCCAGCAATTGCGCCGTCGTCGTATGGCGCATGATCTCCAGGCCTTCGGGGTCCTTCAGCGTCAGTATCTGGAATTTCGCGTCCTGCAGGATGGGTTGGTCGAGGTCGCGCTGCTCGCCATTCACCTTGACCGCGATCGCCGCTTTCGCCAGTCCCGGGCCGATGGACAACGCGACGTCCTCGCCGGTGGTGCCGGCGGCATACTGCTTCACCGTGCCGTCGGGCAGGGTGAGGGCGATGGTCTTTTCGGCGGGCTGGGGATGGGCCAC
>JBBCHK010000007.1:0-65739 GCA_037200745.1 Alphaproteobacteria bacterium | reverse complement strand
GCGACCTCCTTCGCCTTGGAAGCGCAAACTTGCTCCAGCGCACCGCAGAGCGCTTTGATGTCGGCGTCGGTGGTCATTTCAGTGGCGGCGACGAGCAGCTTGCCGCCCTCCAGCGGATAGCCGGCGATGATGCCTTGCTGCGCCAGTTTTTTCACCGTCGCTTCGGCGTCGACCGGCAGCTCGATGACGAACTCGTTGAAGAAATGCGCGTTGAGCACGCGGACGTTCTTCACTTTCGCCAGCGCGTCGGCCAGCTCGCAGGCGCGCTCGTGGTTGAGGCGTGCGAGCTGCTTGAAGCCCTTCTCGCCGAGCAGGCTCAGGTGGATGGTGAAGGACAGCGCGAACAGCCCCTGGTTGGTGCAGATGTTCGACGTCGCCTTCTCGCGGCGGATATGCTGCTCGCGCGCGACCAGCGTCAGCACGTAGGAGCGCCTGCCCAGCGCATCGACCGTCTCGCCGCAAAGCCGTCCCGGCATCTGCCGCAGGTATGGCTGCTTGCAGGCGAAGAAGCCCAGATGCGGCCCGCCGAAGCTCATCGGCACGCCGATCGACTGCGCCTCGCCGACGACGATGTCGGCCTCGCGCGGCGGCTCCAGCAGCCCGAGCGAAAGAATTTCATTCACGACCACGACGAGCAGCGCGCCCGAGGCATCGCATTGCTTGCGTAGCTCGGCGAGCGATTGCGGGATGCCGTGAAATCCGGTGTCTGCACGATGACGCAGGAGGCCTTGTCGTCCGGCGCGCCCGTTTTGATCTCGACGCCTTCGTAATTGCGCAAATAGGTATCCATCACCTCGCGGTACTGCGGGTGGAGATGGCCATGGATGTGGATGTTGGGGCGGCCGGTGAGGCGCTTCGCCATCAGCGCCGCTTCGGCGGTGGCGGTGGCGCCGTCATACATCGAGGCGTTGGCGATATCCATGCCGGTCAGGTTGGCGATCATCGTCTGGAATTCGAAGATGGCGATCAGCGTGCCCTGCGAGATCTCCGGCTGGTAGGGCGTGTAGGACGTCAAAAATTCCGAGCGCTGGACGAGGTGGTCCACGACCGCCGGGATATGGTGGTAGTAACAGCCCGCGCCGAGGAAGAACGGGCCGTTGCCGGCCGGGTGGTTCTTCGCCGCCATGCGCGACAGCGCGCGCTCGACTTCCAACTCGCCCTGGTGCGCGGGCAGATTAATCAGTTCGCTGTGGCGGGCTTTTTCGGGGACGTTCTTATACAGCTCATCGACGCTTTTGACGCCGATGGCGGCGAGCATCTCTTTGCGGTCGTGCGGGGTGAGCGGGAGGTAGCGCATCAGCCGAGCAGCGCCTTGTACTTGTCGGCGTCGAGCAGCCTGGCGAGCTCGCCCGTGTCGGCGAGCTTGATCTTACAGATCCAGCCCTTGTCGTAGGGCGAGGTGTTGATGAGCTCGGGATGCATGACGAGCTCCTCGTTGCGCGCGGTGACCTCGCCGGTGACGGGCGCGTAGACTTCGCTCGCCGCCTTGACCGACTCGACGACGACGAACGCCTCGCCCGCCTTCACCTGACGGCCGACGGAGGGCAGCTCGACGAAGACGAGGTCGCGCAGCACTTCCTGCGCGTGGTCGGTGATGCCGATGGTGGCGATTTCGCCCTCCAGCTTCACCCATTCGTGCTGGTCGGTGTATTTGAGGTCGGCGGGAACGTTCGACATTACGCGCTCTTCAGGTTGGGGGTGGCTTGCTTGGCGGCTTTGGTCTTCGCCGGGACGAAGGACAGCGGCGCGATGATCGCGGCAATGCGGCGCCCGCGCACCTCGACCTCGACGGCCTGGCCTTCTTTGGCATAGTCGCTGTCGATATAGCCCTGGCCGATGGCGGCCTTCAGCGTCGGCGAAAACCCGCCGCTCGACAACGTGCCGACTTTTTTCTCGCCGACGTAAACGGGCGACTCCTCGCGCGCGATGCCGGCGCCGGTGAGCCTGATGCCGACGCGCTTGTGCTTCGGCTCGACGCCGAGGATCGCTTTCGCGCCGATGAAGGCGTCATGGCCCTTGCTCATCACCCAGCTCAGCGCCGCTTCGACGGGCGTCGTTTCTTCGCTGAGGTCGTGGCCGTAGAGCGGGTAGCCCATTTCGAGGCGCAGCGAATCGCGCGCGGCGAGGCCGATGGCGAGCACGTCGGGATTGTTTAACAGCGCGCTCCACAGCGCGGGCGCCTTGTCCTGGCTGATGCTGATCTCGAACCCGTCCTCGCCGGTATAGCCGAGGCGGCTGACGAAGACGCGCGCGCCTTTCCACTCGGTTTCCTTCATGGTCATGTAGCCGAGATTGGCGAGGTCGGCGTCCGGCAGCTCTTCGCTCAGTGCGGATTCGGCGAGCGGGCCCTGCAGGGCAAGCAGCGCGTTATCGGCCAGTTCGGTGAAGCTGACGCCGGTCGGCAGGTGTTTCTTCATGTGCGCGACATCGACGTCCTTGCGGCCGGCGTTGTAGACGACGAAGAATTTCGTGTCGGTCATGCGGGTGATGATGAGGTCGTCGACGATGCCGCCCCTCTCGTTGGTCAGCACGGTATATTTCGCGCGGCCGTGCGGCGCCCTGAGGAAGGAGCTCGGGGTGATGGTCGAGAAGAACTCGGCCGCTTTTTCGCCCTCGACAATGGCCTGGCCCATGTGCGAGACGTCGAACAGCCCGGCTTTGCTGCGGGTCCATTCGTGCTCTTTCATCACGCCGGGCTTGTAGTCGATGGGCATGTCGTAGCCGGCGAAGGGCGCGATCTTGGCGCCCAGCTTCACATGTTCATCGTACAGTGGCGTGCGCCGGTTCATGGGTTTCCCGTTCGAAATGAGGCGGCATCATAGTCAGGCGCCGGGCCAAATCAAGCCGCTTTCGGCGGCGAAAGTGTTTCTTGTGGAAAGCCCTGCCGCGCTGCGATAAGAGGGTGCCCCATGTCAGCGAAACACCATCGCGCGCGGACCGCCGAGCCGCGCTCGCCTTATGCCCACACCGGCGGCTACTGGATCTACGGCCGCCACGCGGTCGAGGCCGCGCTCGCCAACCCCGAGCGCAAACTCGACCGCCTGCTGCTGACGGAAGCCGCCGCCGAGGGCTTCACCCCCGGCCGCGCCGCCGAGACCGTCGAGCCCAAGGAGATCGCCCGGCTGGTGGGCCACGAGGCGGTGCATCAGGGCATCGCCGCGCTGGTCGCCCCGCTCGAAGCCTGCGTGCTCGAGGACGTGCTGTATAAGGAAACCGGCCCGCTGGTGATCCTCGACCAGGTGAGCGACCCGCATAATGTCGGCGCCATCCTGCGCTCGGCGGCGGCGTTCGACGCGGCGGGCGTGATCCTGCCCAAGGACCACAGCGCGCCCGAAACCGCGGTGATGGCGAAGGCCGCCTCCGGCGCGCTCGACCTCGTGAAGCTGATCACCGTGACCAACCTCGCCGCCGCCATGCGCGACCTCAAGGAGAACGGCTGGTGGCTGGTGGGGCTCGACGGCAGCGCCGACAAGACGCTGGCCGAGGTGAAGCTCGACGCGAAAACGGTGCTGGTGCTCGGCGCCGAGGGCAAGGGCATGCGCCGCCTCACCGCCGAGTCGTGCGATTTCCTCGTCAAGTTGCCGATGGGCGAGCGCATGGAAAGCCTCAATGTCAGCAACGCGGCGGCGATCGCGCTGTACCATCTTTTCACGCACAGGGCCTGATGGCGCGCAGCGACGCAGAGCTGGTCTCCCTCGGCGAGCATGCGCTGGCGCTCGCGAAGCGCGGCGGCGCGAGCGCGGCCGACGTGCTGGTGCTCGAAGCGACCGAGATGACCGCCTCCATCCGCCACGGCGCGCCGGAGACCATCGAGCGCGCCGAATCCTGCGGGCTTGGCCTGCGCGTTTTCGCCGGGAAAGGCTCGGCGACGCTCTCGACCTCCGATCTAGGCAAAGACGCCATCGCTGCGCTGGCCGAGCAGGCCATCGCCATCGCCCGCGCCGCGCCGGAGGATCCATTTGCCGCGCTCGCCGATCCGTCGCTGCTGGCGAAGACCACGCCCGAGCTCGACCTCGCCGACGCGGCCGAGCCGTCGATGGAGGCGCTGCAGCAAAGCGCGCGCGAGGCGGAGGCGGCGGGGCTCGCCGCCAAAGGCATCGCCAACAGCGAGGGCGCGGATGCGAGCTACGGCTACCACCGCGTCGCGCTGCTCACCAGCACCGGCTTTGCCGGCAGCTACGCGGCGACGCGCAGCGCGCTGTCGCTGTCGCTCATCGCCGGCAGCGGCGAGCGCATGCAGCGCGACTACGATTACGCCGTCGCCACCCACCGCGCCGACCTCGAATCGCCGCAGCATGTCGGCGGCGAGGCCGCGCGGCGCACGGTGACGCGCCTGAACCCGCGCAAGATCGCTTCGCAGACGGCGACCGTCTTCTTCGAGCCGCGCGTGGCGCGCTCGCTGCTCTCGGCGCTGGCGGGGGCGATCTCCGGCAGCGCCATCGCGCGTGGCACCAGCTTCCTCAAGGGCGAGCTCGGCAAGAAACTCTTCGCCGACGGCATCCGCATCACCGACGACCCGCTGCGCAAACGCGGCCTCGCCTCGCAGCCGTGGGACGGCGAAGGGGTGGTGGCCGAGCGCCGCGAGTTCATCGAGGACGGGGTGCTGACGTCGTGGCTGCTCGACACACGCTCGGCGAACCAGCTGAAGCTGAAGACCACCGGCCACGCGGCGCGCGGCCTCGCCGGGGCGCCGCACCCGTCGCCGTCGAACCTCTACCTCGCGGCGGGGAAGGAAACGCCGGACACCTTATATAAGAGCGTGAAGAGCGGCCTGCTGGTCACCGAGACCATCGGCCACGGCGTCAACCTCATCACCGGCGACTATTCGGTGGGCGCTTCCGGCTTCTGGCTGGAAGGCGGGCAGATCACCTACCCGGTGAGCGAGATCACCATCGCCGCCAACCTGCGCGACATCTTCGCCTCGCTCGTGCCGGCGGACGACCTCGCCTTCCGCTACCAGACCAACGCGCCCACGATCATGGTGCCGCGCATGACCGTCGCGGGGAACTGATGGCGATCATCCCGGATTTCAAAGGCCGTTCCTTCGAGCTCTACAAGCGCCTGCTGCGCGACTATGTGTGGAAATACCACGCGATGCTCGGCGTCGCGTTCCTGTCGATGGTGCTGGTCGCCGGCACCACCGCCGGCAACGCCTGGCTGATGAAGCCGGTGCTCAACGACATCTTCATCAACCACGAGATGCACTGGCTGGTGATCCTGCCGGCGCTGCTCGTCATCCTCGCCTTCGGCAACGCGCTGGGCGATTACGGGCAGGCGCTGGCGCTGAAATATGTCGGCCAGCGCGTCGTCTCCGACATGCAGGTCGAGCTGTTCGCCAAGCTGATGAGCTCCGACCTCACCACCTTCCACGACCAGACGGCGGGCCGCCTGATCTCGCGCCTGACCAGCGACATCATGCTCATGCGCCAGTCGGTGAGCCAGGTGGTCACCGGCATCGTCAAGGAGTCGCTGACGCTGCTGTTCCTGATCGTCGTCATGGTGCTGCAGGGCTGGAAGATGTCGGTGATCGCGGTGTCGGTGCTGGTCTTCGCCGTGGTGCCCATCCTGCGCCTCGGCAAGAAGATGCGCCGCATCGCCGACTCGACGCAGAGCCAGCTCGCCGACTTCACCGCCCAGCTCGACGATACCTTCCAGGGCGTGCGCGTCGTCAAGGCCTACGGCCGCGAGGGCTTCGAGGTGCAGCGCGCCAAGGAGACCATCCGCCGCCTGTTCAAGCTCTATTATAAAGCGGCGCGGGTGCAGTCGGCCTCCGGGCCGGTGATGGCGATGCTGGGCGGCATCGCGGTCGCCGCCGTCGTCTGGTACGGCGGCTTCAAGGTCATGCACGGCGAGACGACGCCGGGCGGCTTCTTCGCCTTCATCGCCGCGCTGCTGATGGCCTACCGGCCGGTAAAGACCCTCGCCGGGCTCAACACGCAATTGCAGGAAGGCATGGCGGCGGCGGGGCGGTTCTTCTCGGTGATCGACATCACGCCGGCGATCCGCGACAAGGACGGCGCGGCGACGCTCACCGTCACCACCGGCGACATCCGCTTCGATGCGGTGAGCTTCCATTACGGCGAGGGCGCCGGCGGCGTCGACGACCTCACCTTCGCCGTGCCCGCCGGCAAAATGGTGGCGCTGGTCGGCGCCTCGGGCGCCGGAAAATCGACCATCATGAACCTGCTGCTGCGCTTCTACGACGTCGATTCCGGGCGCATCAGCATCGACGGCTCCGACATCCGCGACGTCACCCTCGCCTCGCTGCGCCAAAGCCTGGCGCTGGTGAGCCAGGACGTCATCCTCTTCGACGACACGGTGCGCGCCAACATCGCCTACGGCCGCGAGGGCGCGAGCGAGGAGGACATCGTCGCCGCGGCGAAGCACGCCCACGCGCACGACTTCATCCTCCAGCTGCCGGAAGGCTACGACACGCCGGTGGGGCCGCTCGGCGTCAAGCTCTCGGGCGGGCAGAAGCAGCGCATCTCGATCGCCCGGGCCATCCTCAAGAACGCGCCGATCCTGCTGCTCGACGAAGCGACCTCGGCGCTCGACACCGCCTCCGAGTTCGCCGTGCAGGAAGCGCTCGCCTTCCTGACGCGCGGCCGCACCACGCTGGTCATCGCCCACCGCCTCACCACCATCCAGCACGCGCACACCATCCTCGTGCTGCAGAACGGCCGCATCGTCGACGAGGGCACGCACGAGCAGCTGCTCGCCGGCTCGGAGAGCTACCGCAACATGCACCGGCTCTATACCAGCGGGGCCGCCTGATGGAGTTCCACCGCAGCTACCGGCTCCCCCTGCGCAAGCGCCTGCTCAAGAACGGCGCCGTGCTCGCGCTGGCCAGCTTCCTGCTGGCGCTGTGGCTGCGCACGGTGTTCCTGCTGTCGCGCGTCGAATACCGCTGGCCGGAGGATATCCGCGCCTATGCGGGCGGCAAGGCGCCGGCGCTGTTCTGCTTCTGGCACGGCAGGCTGGCGATGCACCCCTTCGTCAGCCCGCCGAAACGCCCGCAATACGTACTGATCTCCGGCCATGCGGACGGGCGGCTGATCAGCACGGTGATCCGTTTCTTCGGCATCGATACCATCACCGGCTCGCGCGGCAAGAACGTCACCGGCGCCCTCAAGGTCATCAAGCGCGTCGCCGCCGAGGGCGGCAATATCGGCATCACGCCCGACGGGCCGCGCGGGCCGTTCCAGAAGGCCGCGCCCGGCGCCGCCTACGTCGCGGCGATCACCGGCTACCCCATCGTCGTCACCGCCTTCTCCGCCTCGCGCCACCACCGCTTCAAGAGCTGGGATAAATTCATGGTGCCGCGTCCCTTCGGCCGCATCGTCTTCGTCGCCGCCGCCGTCGCGCCGCCGAAGGACGAGAGCGACGCCGCCATCGGCGAGGCGACCCTGCGCATCGAGCGGGCGCTCACCGAGGTGACGGCCCAGGCCGACCGGCTCTGCGGGGTCGCGCCGTGACGCGGGCGGTCTATAGCCTCGCCGGATTCCTCCTCACGCCGTTCCTTTTCTTCTGGCTCAAGCGCCGCGCCGAGCGCGGCAAGGAGGACGCCGCGCGCTTCGCCGAGCGTTTCGGCTACGCCGCGCGCCCGCGCCCGGCGGGCAGGCTTGCCTGGCTGCACGCCGCCAGCGTCGGCGAGACGCAATCGGTGCTCACCCTGGTGCGTGCGCTGCTGGCGCGCGACGGGCAGCTCAGCCTGCTCATCACCACCGGCACGGTGACCTCGGCACATCTCGTCGCGCAGCAGAGCCTGCCGCGCACGATCCACCAGTACATCCCCCTCGACACGCCATTGCCGGTGCGCCGCTTCCTAAACCACTGGAAGCCCGACCTCGCCCTCTGGGTCGAGTCCGAGCTCTGGCCGCAGCTGCTCTGGGGCCTGCGCGCCCGGCGCGTGCCAGCGCTGCTCATCAACGCCCGGCTTTCGGCGCGCTCCTACGCGCGGTGGAAACGGTTCCCGGCGCTCGCCCGCGACCTGCTCGCCTGCTTCAGCGCCATCTATGCCGGCTCGGGCGACGATGCCTCCCGCCTGCGCGCGCTCGGCGCCTCGCCCATCGAGGCGGGCAATCTGAAATACGACGCCGCGCCCCTGCCCGCCGACGACGCCGCGCTGAGCACCCTGCAGGAGGATATCGGCGAGCGCCCGCTCTGGCTCGCCGCCAGCACCCACGCCAACGAGGAGCAGATGGTCGCCGACGCGCACCGCGCCCTCGCGCCGGCGCATGCCGGCCTGCTGACGATCGTCGTGCCGCGCCACCCGGCGCGCGGGGCCGACATCGCCGCCGACCTGCGCGCGCGCGGCCTCACCGTCGCCCGGCGCAGCCAGGGCGAGCGCATCGGCGCCGCCACGAACATCTATCTCGCCGACACGATGGGCGAGCTCGGCACCTTCTACCGGCTCGCCGACATCGTCTTCCTCGGCGGCTCGCTGATCGCCCATGGCGGCCACAACCCGCTGGAGCCGGCGCGGCTCAACTGCGCGCTGCTCACCGGCCCGCACACGCATAATTTCGCCGCCATCGTCACCGACCTCGGCGAGGCCGGCGGCCTGCGCGTGGCGAAGGACAGCGCCGAACTCGCGACGACCGTCGGCGCGCTTCTCGCCGGCGACGAAGCGCGCCTCGCCATGGCGGCGAAGGCCGCTGCCGTCGTCGCCAGCGCCAGCGGCGCCGCCGAGCGCATCGTCCAGCACGCGGAGAAGCTGCTGGCGGAGACGCGCGCATGAAGACCCCGCGCTTCTGGCACCGGCTGTCCCTGCCCGCGCTGCTGCTGTCGCCGCTGTCGCTGTTCTACCTCGCCGGGGCGACGCTCAACCGCCTGCTGACCACGCCGGAGCCCGCCGCGCTGCCGGTGATCTCGGTCGGCAACATCACCGCGGGCGGCGCCGGCAAGACGCCGGCGGTGCTCGCCCTCGCCGAATTGCTGCGCAGCATGGGCGAGGCGCCGCATTTGCTGACGCGCGGCTATGGCGGCGATCTGCGCACGCCGCAGGAAGTGAGCACGCACAGCGACTGGCGAACGGTCGGCGACGAAGCGCTGCTGCTGGCGAGCGCGGCGCCGACCTGGGCCGGGCGCGACCGGCTGGGCTCGAGCGCGCTGGCCTACGAGCACGGCGCCTCGCTCGTCCTCGCCGACGACGCGCTGCAGCACCACCGGCTGAAGAAGGACATCTCGCTGCTGGTGATCGACGGCGCTTACGGGCTCGGCAACTGGCTGCCGCTTCCCGCCGGGCCGCTGCGCGAGACGCTGCCGACCGCGCTCAAGCGCACCGACGCCGTCATCCTCATCGGCGAGGACGCGCACCGCCTCGCCGCGCGCGTCGCGCCGCGCCCGGTCTTCCATGCGATCCTGGAGCCCGCCGGCGATACCGGCTTCCTGCGCGAAGGCAAATGGCTGGCCTTCGCCGGCCTCGCCCGCCCGCAGAAATTCTTCGACATGCTGCGCGCGCTCGGCGCGGACGTGGTGGAAACAAAATCCTTCGCCGACCATTACCCTTATGGCGATGCCGACCTCGCAGCGCTTTCGGCGCGTGCGCAGAAGCTCGGCGCCCGCCTCATCACCACCGCCAAGGACGCGGTGAAGCTGCCCGCCGGCCATGACGTGCGGGTGCTCGACGTCGCCCTGAGCTTCACCGACGAGGCCGATCTCAGCGACTGGCTGCGCCACCTGCTGGCGCTGAAGCGCGCGTAAACGCCTATTGATTTTTCCGCCGTACCGGCCAAGATGCGTTCCATGGCCGCCGGTCACGCCGCTTTATTCCCGCTCGCCCTGCTGACGCCGCTGTTCCTTGCCGCGGTGCTGCTGGTGCCGCCCTATATCGGCATCTTCACCGCCTGCACTATCGCCTACGGCACCGACGGGCCCAACCCCGTCCTGCCGCACTGGTACGACATGTTCTTCATCCTCGATACCTATTCGCAGCTTTTCACCTATTGGCGCGCGCACCACAGCGACCTCAGCTTCACGCGCTACACGCTGCCCATCACCGCGCTGCCGGTCGCCTGCGCGGCGTTCTCGCTGTGGGCGACGCGCAAGCTCGCCTTCAAGCTGCGCGATCTTTTCCACACCTTCGCCGGCTAGCTTTCCTCGAACAGGCTCGATTGCTGCGCACTCGGCGCCTTCGGCTTCTCCGTCGCGATGCGCACGCGCTTCTCGCCGTCGGCGAAGGTCAGCGCCAGCGCGCCGCCCGCCGGCACGCCCGCCGTCGATGTCACCAGCCGCCCCGAGCCGTCATGCACGATGGCGAAGCCGCGCTTCAGCACCGAGGCCACGTTGAGCGATTCGAGCAGCGCCGAGAGCCCGTTGAGCTTCTCCATCGCGTGCTGCCATTGCAGCATCAGGCTGCGCGGCGACAGACGCAGCGCGTTCAGGCGATGAAGCCTTTGCTCCAGCCCGCGCGGGAAGGATTCGGCCAGCCGCGCGGCGACCTCGTCGAGCCGCTGGCTCATGCCGGCGACCAGCTGCTGCGGGCGCGGTAAAGCGCGGCCCATCAGCCCGACCTGCTCGCGGTGGCGGGCGAGGCGCTCGTTGATGCGCGCATGCAGCCGCTGCCCGTATTCGCCGGCGGCAAGGCGCAGCTCGTCGCGCACCGGCACCGCGCGCTCGGCGGCGGCGCTGGGCGTCGGCGCGCGGAAGTCGCTGGCGTAGTCGATGAGCGTGGTGTCCGTCTCGTGCCCGACGGCGGAAATTAAAGGTATTCGACTGGCCGCCGCCGCGCGCACGACGATCTCCTCGTTGAACGCCCAGAGGTCCTCGATCGAGCCGCCGCCGCGCGCGACGATGAGCAGGTCGGGCCTCGGCACCGCGCCGCCCGGCTTGATCGCGTTGAACCCGGCGATGGCCTTCGCCACCTGTTCCGCCGCGCTGGCCCCCTGCACGGCGACCGGCCATAGCAGCACGCGACGCGGGAAACGGTCGGCGAGCCGGTGCAGCATGTCGCGGATCACCGCCCCCGTCGGCGAGGTGACGATGCCGATGACCTCCGGCAAATAAGGCAGCGGTTTCTTGCGCGCGGCGGCGAACAGCCCCTCGGCCTCGAGTGCCTTCTTGCGCGCTTCGAGCTGGGCGAGCAGCGCGCCGATACCGGCGGGGCTCCAGCGCCTCGATGACGAGCTGGTAGCTCGAGCGCCCGGCATAGGTCGTGAGCTTGCCGGAAACGATGACCTCCATCCCCGCCTCGGGCTTGTGCTTGAGCCTGGCCAGCGTGCCTTTCCAGCACACCGCCTCGAGCACCGCCTTGTCGTCCTTGAGCGTGATGTAGCAATGGCCGGAGCTCTGGTTGACGCCGGCCTTGGATATCTCGCCGCGAATGCGCACGAAGCCGAAATTGTCCTCGACCACGCGCTTGATGCGCCCGGCGATCTCGCTGACGCTGAACTCGGGCTGGTTGTGCGGGAATTCCATGCCTGTCCTATACACCAAACTGTCATCCCGGAAAATTTTTCAGTAGAAAAATTTACCGGGATCCAGACCCAACGGCCGCCAGGAGGCGGCCGTCGTCAAAAATGCCTCCTGGCATTTTCGACGTGGATTCCCCCACAATTTCGCCTACTGGCGGAATTCGGGGAATGACGGTATGAGAAGCGCATGAAGATCCTCGTCATCGGCTCGGGCGGGCGCGAGCATGCGCTGGTACGCGCGTTGAAGCGCAGCCAATCGGCCGGCGAAGTGATCTGCGCGCCCGGCAGCGACGGCATCGCGCAGGACGTGCGCTGCGTGAACGCAGGCGGCAACGACGCCATCCTGAATCTCTGCCGCACCGAGTCCATCGACCTCGTCGTCGTCGGCCCGGAGCAGCCGCTGGTCGACGGGCTGGCGGATTTGCTGCGCGCCGCCGGCTTCGCCGTCTTCGGCCCCGGCGCGAAAGGCGCGCAGCTCGAAGCCTCGAAGGACTTCACCAAGAAGCTCTGCGACCGCATGCGCATCCCCACCGCGCGCTACGCGACATTCGACGCGCTGGGCGACGCGCTCGCTTATATCGCGCAGCACGGCGCGCCGGTCGTGGTCAAGGCGGACGGGCTGGCGGCGGGCAAGGGCGTCACCGTCGCCATGACGGCTGCCGAGGCCGAAAAGGCCGTGCGCGATTGCTTCGGCGGTGCCTTCGGCGAATCGGGCAGCCGCGTCGTGCTCGAGGAATTCCTGTCCGGCGAGGAGGCGAGCTTCTTCGCGCTGTGCGACGGCAAGCGCGCGCTCGCCTTCGCCGGGGCGCAGGACCACAAGCGCGCCTACGACAACGACGAAGGCCCCAACACCGGCGGCATGGGCGCCTATTCGCCGGCGCCGGTCATCGACGAGGCGATGCAGGCGCGCATCATGAAGGAAATGATCGCCCCCACCGTGGACGGCCTCACCGCGCAGGGCATCCCCTATATCGGCGTGCTGTTCGCCGGCATCATGCTGACCGGGGACGGCCCCAAGCTCATCGAATATAACTGCCGCTTCGGCGACCCCGAGACGCAGGTGATGCTCGCGCGTTTCGAAGGCGACCTCGCCGCGCTGCTGATGAGCTGTGCCAAAGGCGCGCTCGACGCATCGCACCTCAAATTCAGCGAGGACGCAGCGCTCTGCGTGGTCATGGCGGCGAAGGGTTATCCCGGCGCCTACGAGAAAGGCACGCCCATCGCCGGCCTCGATGCGGCGGCCGAAGTGCCCGGCGTTTCCGTGCTGCATGCCGGCACCGTGAAGGACGGCGAGACGTGGAAAGCCAACGGCGGGCGCGTGCTCAACATCGTCGCTCGCGCCCCGGACCTGCAGGACGCCTACTACGCCGCCTACCGCGCCGCCGACAAAATCGACTGGAAGCAGGGCTTCTACCGCCGCGACATCGGCTGGCGGGCGCTGAAATCCTGAACGTTCGCGGCCGGCCGCCTATTGGCCTTCCTTGCTCTCGTATTTCTCGATCAGCTTCACCTGCGCCAGCGCGAAGACCACCGTCAGCGAGAACATGCCGAATACTTTAAAATTCACCCAGAACTCCGTCGGCATCGTGCGCCAGACGGCTTCGTTGAGCGCGGCGAGGAACAGGAAGAAAAATCCCCAGCGGCGCGACAGCACCAGCCAGCCCTCGTCGCTCAGATGCAGCGCCACGTCGAGCACGTAGCGCAGCAATCCCTTGCGGTAGCCGTAGACGCCGGCGAGCAGGATCAGCCCGAAGGCGAGGTTGATCGCGGTGGGCTTGATCTTGATGAAAAGCTCGTTCTTGAGCGCGATGGTCAGCGCGCCGAAGATCGCGACCAGCACGCCCGAGATCAGCGGCGCCGGCGAGACGCGGCGCTCGGCGGCGTAGGTGATCGCCAGGCTGAGCGCCGTCGCGCCGATCAGCAGCCCGGTCGCCCACCAGAGGTCGAGCAGCCTGAATCCGAGGAAAAAACAGGCGAGCGGGGCGAAATCGAGCGCCAGCCGCTGCCACGCGTTCAACCGATGTGTCTGTTTAACCATGCATTAATCATTTCCCCGTATAACGGGTGAGCTTGGCGTAAAAGTGATTGACGCGCAACCGCCCGTCACGTTTGATACGCCAATGGGGGAAAATTATGGCCGGAGCTAAGGATTCAACCACCAAGGTGCTCATCGTCGAGGACGAAGTCGCCATCGTCACCCTGCTGCGTTACAACCTGGAGAAAGAGGGCTACGCCGTCATCTCCACCGGCGACGGCGAGGAAGCCGTGCAGCTCGTCAAGGAGCACCGCCCCGACATCATCGTGCTGGACTGGATGCTGCCCGGCATGACCGGCGTCGAGGTCTGCAAGCACATCCGCTGGAACCAGGACCTGAAGAACACGCCGATCATCATGCTCTCCGCGCGCGGCGAAGAGGGCGACCGCATCCGCGGCCTCGATTCCGGTGCCGACGACTACATGGTGAAGCCTTTCAGCCCGAGCGAGCTGATCGCCCGCATCAAGGCGGTGTTTCGCCGCATCCGGCCGTCCTTGAGCGAAAAGATCCTCGAATTCTCCGGCATCGTGATGGACCTCACCTCGCACAAGGTCACCCGTGACGGCAAGGACGTCCACCTCTCGCCGACCGAGTTCGGCCTGCTGCGCTATCTGATGGAGCACCCCGGCCGCGTCTTCAGTCGCGAGCAGCTGCTCGACTCCGTCTGGGGCCACGACATCTATGTCGAGCTGCGCACCGTCGACGTGCATATCCGCCGCCTGCGCAAGGCGCTGAACTATGACGGCAAGCAGCCCGACCTCATCCGCACCGTCCGCTCTGCCGGCTACGCCCTCGAGGAGAACCCCGGCGGCGCCAACTACATCAACCCGGACAACGAGGACGCGGCTTAAGCTGGTCCCTGAACGGAGCCGTTATGGACGACGGCGACTGGATCAATTCCTCGAATGACAAGGTCCTTGCCGAAGAAGGAGTCACTTGTGGCTTCGCCAAAATCGAACGCGGTCTGAAGGAACTGCATCGCCAGCTGATCTTCGACCGCATGGATTTTGCCACGCAGCCTTGGCTGGCGCGTCATGAAGTTGAATCGAGTTATATTCGCCGTGGTTTCAACCGCGCGGGGCGGCAGGTCTGGCAAGTCCAGCGTAACAAAATCGGCCTATTACGCGATTGGGTAGAAGACGAAAAACAATGGATCAGCCACAATAACTGGGATCGTTTATCCGCACTGGGCTTCACTAACGGCGACCAGACGATCCGCGATGCCATCGCCCGGCTGTACCAGCAGGACGTCGATGACCTGACGGATAGGGGGACCGCCCCTGCGAAAGCGATAGAACAGGTCCAGCGCAGCAGCTTTCGTCGCGGACTCAGCGAACAGGACAATTCCGTATGGCAGATCCACAGCCGCGCTTTACCGAGACTACGCGATTATCTGGACAGGCCTGCCTGGATCAATACGCATAACCGCCAAGAGCTGGCCCATCACGGAATTATTCTACCGGCAGTCGAAATAGACCGCATCCTGCGTAAGCATATACTGAATCTGGTAAGAACCTTCGTAGAAGAAGGCATGGATGCAGAAAAGGCGACGGCCCACATCGAACACACGATGATCCAGCAAACCCTGTCCCGTTATCGCAAGAAATCATTCGATATCCGGCGCGATTACCTGCCGACGCTGCTTAACGAATGTCCGGCCCTGGGTTCCCGGCGCCAAGAGGAGTGGATGAGTGCCACCAGTCCGAGACTGTGGGCATTAGGCGTGACCGGCAGCGAACAGGTCATCGAAAGAGCGATGATCCTTTTACGCGACAAGAAGGTTGCTTTTCTGGTCGACAATCTCGGCGAGGAGCCCGAGGAAGCACATCGGCAAGTGGCAGAATCCGTGGTCCGTGAAATGCCGGGCGATGGCGGCATCATGAAGCTTAAAATTCACGAGGATTATGTACCAGAGCTTGCCGAAATTCTCCACGCAATGCCGCATCAGAAAGCATACGCCGCACGAGCCGAAAGCACCCGTCGCACCAAAGCTTCAAAAGGCGGGGATGGACCGGGGACCAGGAGCCATTAAGTCAGCAGCTGGTCCCTGCCCAGCCGGTAATCGCTTTCCACCCAGCGCTGCTCGAGCGCCTTGAGCTTCCGGCCCAGCTCGGGGCCTTCTTTCATGCCGAGCTTCAGCAGGTCCTTCGCGGTGACCGGGAATTGGGGGATCTCCCAGTCCTGCGCGAGGCGCAGCAGCGCGTCGATGGCCATTTCCTCATCCGAATCCAGCGCGGCGAGCAGGATGCGCCCGGTGACCAGCGGGCGCGGGTGCTTGCGCAGCGATTCCTTCACTGCGGCGGGATCGAGCGCGGCGGCCGGTGCGGCGAGCACCGCCAGCGCCTGCCGCTCGGCCCGGCTGAGCTTCCAGCGCTCGCCGGTCCATAAGGCAGTGTCGAGCCGCACGTCCGCATCGATCATCGCCAGCAGCCGCACCCACGGGTCGCCGGCGAGAAGCTGCTCGCGCTCGTAGCCGACCAGCGCGGCGACCGGCGACACGTCCCATGGCGATTCGGTGAGCAGCGCCGGCAATTCCAGTTGCGCCATCGCGCCGAGCACGGCGGAGGGGTCGCGCGCGGCGAGGAGCTTCTTCATCTCCTGCTGGATGCGCTCGCCGGAGAGGACGGCGAGCATCTGCCGCCGTTCGCCGCAGGCGGCGAGCGCGGCCTTCTCCGTGCTCCAGCCCAGCACGGCGAGGAAACGGAAATAGCGCAGGATGCGCAAGCCGTCCTCCTCGATGCGCCGGCCCGCGTCGCCGATGAAGCGGACGGTGCGCGCCTTCAGATCCTTCTGGCCGCCGAAATAGTCGTGGATGTTCCCGCCGGCGTCCATGTAGAGCGCGTTGATGGTGAAATCGCGGCGCGCCGCGTCTTCCTCCCAGCGGTCGGTGTAGGCGACTTTGGCGTGCCGCCCATCGGTGGCGACGTCGCGGCGCAGCGTCGTCACCTCGACGACGCGCGACGGCAGCACCACCGTCACCGTGCCATGGTCGATGCCGGTGGGGATGGCCTTCCAGCCCTGCGCTTTCGCCAGCGCCATGACGGCGGGCGGCTCCAGCGTCGCCGCGAGGTCGACGTCGCCACCCGGCGCGCCGAGCAGGAAATCGCGCACGCTGCCGCCGACCGCGCGCGCCTCGCCGCCCGCTTGTTGCACTGCAGCGAAAAATTGCTGCAGTGCAGCATCGGATAGCCATGCCGGCGCGTTCATGGCTGCTTCTCCGCATCGCAGGCGGCGAGCAGCGCCTGCTGCAATTGCGCCAGCTTGTCGCGGTGGATGACTTTGTGGCCGTAGGCGTCGCGGACGTAGAACACGTCGACCGCCTTGGCGCCGTAGGTGGCGATGTGGGCGGTGGTGACGGTGAGACCGCACTCCGCCAGCGCGCCGAGCATGTCGTAGAGCAGCCCGAGCCGGTCGAGCGCGTTGACCTCGACGACGCTGCTCTCGGCGCTGACCTCGTTGCCGATGAACACGGCGGGGCGCACCGGCACGGCGCGGCCGCGCGGCAGCACGCGGCGTCGCGGCAGCTCGCGGGCGAAATCGAGCTTGCCCTTGAGCCCGTCGCGCAGCAGCGCCGGCAGGCGGGCCAGCCGCTCTTCCTCGGCGAAGGCGTGGCCGTGCAGGTCCTGCACGCCGATCGAAGCGATCGCCGCGCCGTCCTCCAGCAGCATGATGCGCGCGGTGACGATGGAAGCGCCGATCCAGCCCATGACGCCGGCGAGCACGCGGAAAAGCTGCGGCTCGTGCGAGACGCAGCCGGTGAGCTCGGTGATGTCGCGCGCCGCGTCGCGGCGGATATGCACGGCGGGCTTGCCGGACTTTTTCCACTCCGCGTAGACGGCGAGCGCGGCCTGCTGCTCCTCTTCCGGCCGCGTCCACCAGCCGGCGGGCGGGCGGGCGGCGAGGAAGGCGGCAGCGTTCTCCTGCAGCGCCTGCGGCTGCGCGGCGATGAAGCGCGCGTTGCGCTCGGCGTCGGAGACGAGCGGCGTCGCGGCGACGCCCATCGCCCGCAGCGAGCGCTGGTAGAGCTCGCGCATCAGCGTGCCTTTCCAGCCGTTCCAGATCGCCGGGCCGACGGCCTTGATGTCGGCGACCGTGAGCAGCAACAATAGCCGCAGCCGCTCCGGCGACTGCACCAGCGCGACGAAATCGCCGAGCGTCTTGGGATCGTCGAGGTCGCGCTTGAAGGCGACTTCCGAGAAAACGAGGTGGTGGCGCACCAGCCAGGCGGCGAGCTGGCCCTCCTCCTCGCTCATCCCCAGCCGCGCGGCGATGCGCCGCGTGATCTCCTCGCCCAGCTCGCCGTGCCCGCCTCCATCCTTGCCCCCCTGGCCCTTGGCGATGTCGTGGCAGAGCATGCCGAGATAGAGCGGCGCGCGGCTGCCGACGTCGCGTGCGACGACGCTCGCCAGCGGAAATTGCTGCACCAGCCGCTGCGCTTCGAGCGCGGCGAGATTGCCGATGGCGACCAGCGTGTGCTCGTCGACCGTGTAGGTGTGGTAGCCGTCATACTGCATCTGGCCGCTGATCTTGGCGAACTCGGGCAGGATGGCGGAGAGCGCGCCCATCTCGCTCATGCGGCGCAGCGTCGTCTCCGGCGCTTTCGGCGACAGCAGGATGGTCAGGAGCAGCCGCCCCGCCTTGCGGTCGAGCGGCAGCTTGCGCCCGTGCGAGGGCAGCGCCCGCGTCAAGGCGAGGTGCGCGCGCGGCGAGATGTCGAGCCCGGTGCGCTGCGCCTCGGCGAAGAGCCCGATCATCTCGTGCGGGTGCGCGGCGAAATCGCTGGCGTCGGAGAACTGCAGGCGGCCATTCTCGAGCTTGAGGTAATCCGGCAGGCCCAGCGTTTCCGCCGGCGGCGCGCTGGGCACGCGGCGCAAATTCTCCTCCTCCAGCAGCGCGCAGAACATGCGCGTCAGCGAGCCGACATGGCGGGTGAACTGGAAATAGCGCTGCATGAAGCGCTCGGCGCGCTCCTGCGCGGTGCGCCCGCGGAATTTGAGGAGGGTCGCGATCTGCGCCTGCAAATCGAAGGTCAGCCGTTCGTCGACGCGGCCGCGCAGGATGTGCATGTGCGCGCGCACCACGGAGAAGAAAAGATAGGCGTTGCGGTAGCGCTTGCGCTCGGCATCGGTGAGCAGCTCGGGGCGCACCAGCTCGGCGGCGGAGTTGACGCCGTAGCAATAGCGGGCGAGCCAGGTCAGCGTCTGCAGGTCGCGCAGGCCGCCCTTGCTTTCCTTGACGTTGGGCTCGAGCAGGAAACGCGAATCGCCCCACTTGGCGTGGCGGCGGTCGCGCTCGGCGAGCTTGGCCTCGACGAAGCCGCGCGGATCGCGGCCGAGCACCTCGGCCTTCAACGCCCGCTTGAGCGCGATGTATTGGCGGCGGTCGCCGGCGACGTAGCGCGCATCCATCAGCGCGCTGGCGATGGTGGTGTCGCCGCGCGCGGCGGTGACGGCGCCGGACAACGTGCGCACCGCGTGCGAGACCGGCACCGAGAAATCCCACAGATGCTGCAGCAGGGCGATGGTCGATTCGCTGGCGCTTTCGCCGGCATCCTCCGGCAGCAGCACCAGCACGTCGACGTCGGAGAAGGGGAAAAGCTCGCGCCGCCCGTAGCCGCCGACGGCGATGACGGTGACCGAGCGGCCGGCGGCGACGCTCTGCAGCAGCTCGTCCGTCGCCTGCGTCAGCGCGCGCCAGAGGGCGGCGATGCGGCTGGTGGCGCGGAAGGCGTCGCAGGCCGCCTCGCGCGCGGCGGCGTAGCGCGTCAGCGCCGGCGTCGCCCCGCGCGGGCTTCGGGAGAGGGTCGGGTTCAGTGCAGGCGCGGCCATCGCGGGCAGCATAGCAGGATGCCCTCATGGAACAAGTTACACGGAGCATTTATACCGTCATTGCGAGGAGGCGGAGCCGACGCGGCACCCGAGCGAAGCGAGAGAGGCGACCGCAGGGAGCCAATCCAGTCGGTGCGGCTGGCTTCTGGATTGCTTCGTCGCGATGCTCCTCGCAATGACGATGCTTTGTCCGTGACCGCAAAGCCGCAGGCGTGGCCGCTGGGCCGGGCGATCGCCCAAAACCGTCGGCGAGGCTTGATTCTTGCCGCCGGTTCCCGCAAAGTGAACCCGGATTCTCAAGGATTTTCATGACGGCTGCGCCCAGCGATTCGCCGACCCTGTTGCAGTCCGCGCTGCGCGCGATGCGGCGGGCGCTGCTGTTCGCCTTCGTGTTCTCCTTCGGCGTCAACGCGCTGTCGCTGCTGATGCCGCTCTACTCGATGCAGGTCTTCGACCGCGTCTTCTCCAGCCGCAGCTACGAGACGCTGGTCGGGCTGACCGTCATCGTCGCCATCGGCTACGTGTTCTACGGCGCGTTCTACGCGGTGCGCTCGGGCATCATCGCCCGCGTCGTCGAGTGGCTGGAGCGCACGGTGGCCCCGCAGCTGCTCGCCGTCTCGATCGCCCATTCGGCGCAGTCGGGCGTGCCGATGGCCGGCCAGCACCAGCGCGACCTGATGACGGTGAAGAACTTCATCTCGACCGGCGCGCCGACGGTGATGGACATCCCGTGGTCGCTGCTGTTCATCCTCGTCATCTTCCTCATCAACCCGGTGCTGGGGCTGATCGCCGTCCTCGGCGCGCTGGCGATGGGCGGCCTCGCCTTGCTCAACGAATACGCGACGCGCAAGGCGCTGATGCGCGCCACCGAGCGCAACGTCGAGTCCTCGCTCAACGCCGACACGATCGGCCGCCACGCCGAGGCCATCCAGGCGATGGGCATGGGGCGCGACGTCGTCGGCCGCTGGATGCGCTTCAACGATTACGGCCTCGCTTTGCAGGACACCGCGCAGCAGCGCAGCGCGATCATCATGGGCATCACCCGGGCGCTGCGCATGTCGCTGCAGATGGCGGTGATCGGCATCGGCGCGGTGCTGGCGCTCAATAACGGCATCAGCTCGGGCGGGCTCGTCGCCTGCTCGCTGCTGACCATGCGCGCGCTGGCGCCGTTCGAGAGCACGATCAACCTGTGGAAGCAGTTCGTGCAGGCGCGCGACGCTTACAACCGCCTGCATCTCCTGCTGGTCACCACCGAGCCGGCTGCGGGCGACACCACCCCTGCCGGCGCCCACCGGCAAGCTCAGCGTCGAGGGGCTGTATTACGCGCCGAACAAGAACGTCACCATCCTGCGCGGCATCAGCTTCCGGCTGGAGGCGGGGGAATCGCTCGGCATCATCGGCCCGTCGGCGGCGGGGAAATCGACGCTCGCCAAGGCGATGGTCGGCATCTTCGCGCCCACCCACGGCCACGTGCGGCTCGACGGCGCCGACGTCCACCGCTGGGCGCGCGAGGATTTCGGGCAGTATGTCGGCTACCTGCCGCAGCAGGTGGAATTCTTCCTCGGCAGCATCAAGCAGAACATCGCCCGCATGCGCGATGATTTCTCCGACGACGCGGTGATCGCCGCCGCCCAGCTCGCCGGCGTGCACGAGATGATATTGCAGCTCCCCGCCGCCTACGACACGCCCTACCTGCCCGGCAACACGGTGCTCTCGCCGGGGCAGAAGCAGCGGCTCGGCCTCGCCCGCGCGATGTACGGCAACCCGCGCTTCGTCGTGCTCGACGAGCCCAACAGCAACCTCGACGGCGACGGCGAGCGCGCGCTGATGAACGCGCTCTCCGCGCTGCGCGCCGCCTCCGTCACCACCGTCATCGTCGCCCACCGGCCGTCGGTGCTGGCCACGGTCGACAAGATCATGATGATGCGCAGCGGCATGATCGAGGTCTTCGGCGGCCGCGACGAGGTGATGCAGCGCTACACGCCCGCCGGCGGCAAGCGGCTGCAGGAGCATAGCGCATGAAGTCGAACCTCCCCGCCGTTCCGCCCGGCTCGCGCCCGCCGGTGCCCTCGCAGCACGGCCGCGCCACGCTCGCCCGCCTGCGCGGCGCCACCGCGCTGGTCGACCGGCTGGCTTCGCGCATCATCCCCTTCGACCCGACCGCGCTCGACACGCCGGAGCAGCGCGCACGCCCGACCATCCTGCTCGGCCTGAGCCTGATGTTCCTGCTGTTCGGCGTCTTCGGCGCCTGGGCGGCGCTGGTGCCGCTCTCGGCGGGCGCCGTCGCCCCCGGCAAGATCGTCAGCGATTCCAGCCGCAAGGAGATCCAGCATCTCGAAGGCGGCATCGTCAAGGAAGTGCTGGTGAAGGAAGGCGAGCAGGTCGCCGCCGGGCAGGTGCTTGTGCGGCTCGATTCGACGGCGGCGCAGGCGAAGAACGAGCAGTTGCGCGGCGACTACTCCACCGCGCGCGCCGCCGAGGCGCGGCTCGTCGCCGAGCGCGACGGCGCGGCGGGCGTCACCTTCCCCGCCGACCTGCTGGCGCAGGAGAACGACCCCAAGGTGCGCGAAGCGCTCGATACCCAGCGCCGCCTCTTCGCCACGCGCCACTCGCAGCTCAGCGGCGCGATCGACGTCTACAACCAGAAGATCGCCCAGAGCGCCGACGAGATACGCGGCCTGCGCGAGCAGGTCACCGCGGCGAACACGCAGATCGCGCTGCTCGGCGAGGAGATCAAGGCGGTCGGCGAGCTGCTGGCCAAGGGCGAGGCCCAGCGCCCGCGCCTGCTCGCCCTGCAGCGCCAGCAGGCCGACCTGATGGGCCAGCGCGGCAATGCGCTGGCGATGATCAGCCGCGCCAACCAGACCATCAACGAGTCGAAGCTCGACATCCTCAACCAGAAGAACCAGTTCCTGAACCAGGTCATCGGCGACCTCAAGGACACGCAGGTGCAGCGCGCCGACCTCGAGCAGCAGTCGCGCACCGCGTCCGACGTCGCGCATCGCATCGACATCACGGCGCCGGTCGCCGGCATCGTCACCGACCTGCAGGTGCACACGGTGGGCGGCGTCGTCCGGCCGGGCGACACGCTGATGACGCTGGTGCCCACCGGCGACAAGCTGATCGTCGAGGCCCGCGTGCAGCCGCAGGACATCGACTCGGTCTATGCCGGCCTCACCGCGCAGGTGCGGCTCAAGGCCTTCAAGACGCGCTTCATGAAGCCGGTGCGCGGCACCGTCACCAACGTCTCCGCCGACCGCACCGACGACGAGAAGACCGGCCAGAGCTGGTACAACGCGCGCATCGAGATCCCACAGAGCGAGCTCGCCAAGAACGGCAACCTCAAGCTCACCGCCGGCATGCCGGCCGACGTGCTCATCGTCACCGCAAGCGCACGATGCTCTCCTACCTGCTCTGGCCGATCAGGGGCGCGGCAGGAAAAGCGTTCAAAGAGCAATAGGCGCTCGTGTGACTCTGTTACACATCGGCATCCACCGATAATCCCTCGCCCGCTTCAGCGGGAGAGGGATGCGTAGTCTTAATGAGCGAAGCGAATTTAGACGGAGCTGGGAGAGGGTGCGGAGCCGCGCATCGCGCGACGACTTCGCGAAGCGATTTCTTTCCAACTCAGAAATTCATGCCTCGCTAGCCGCTCGAGGTCCCCTCTCCCTAACCTTCTCCCGCTTGCGGGAGAAGGAACATTACTTTTTCGGCGGTATAAGCGGCGTGGGCGGCACGTCGAGCTCGTCGGTGCGCTTGCCTTTCCACAAAGCGCCGGGGTGGCGCATCGGTGGTGGACCGGGTGGCTTCGGCGGGGTGCTCGCGGGTCCGGAGGAGTCTTCAGCCATGCCACCTCGCTTTCTCGTGACCGTCGATGGGGTTGATGCGCAGGATGTCGGCGGCGACCGGCGGCGGCACAAGACCTGCGCCGATCTCCTCGACGAGGCGCACATGCAGCTTCAGCACGTCCTTCAGCGCATAATGCTCGACCACGGTCCGGCGCGCCGCTTCGCGCATGGCGCGGTTGCCGTCCGCCGCGTCGAGCAGCCTGCCGACCTTGCGGGCGACGTCGGCGGGGCCGAAGAAGTCGGCGAGCAGGCCGTTCTTTCCGTCCTCGACGACTTCGAGCACCGGCGGCGTGTCGGAGGCGACGAGCGCGACGCCGGAGGCCATCGCTTCGAGCATCGACCAGGAAAGCACGAACGGATAGGTCAAATAGATATGCGCCGCGCTGACGCGGAAAAGCTGGATGAGCGCCTCGTACGGCACCGTCGGCATGAAATGCATGCGCTCCTTCGGCAGCCGGACTTCCTTGAGGTACATCTGGCGGTAGGTGGTGCCCGGCGGCGGCTTGCGGCCGTAGCTGACCTCGTCGGCGCCGACGGCGACGATGTGCACGTCCGGCCGCTCGCGCAAAATGATCTCGGCGGTGTGCATGAAGGTATGGAAGCCGCGATACGGCTCGAAATTGCGCGCGATGTAGGTGACGAGCTTATCGCCCGGCCGGAATGTCGGCCCGTTCGGCACGGTGAAGGTCGCGGTCGCGTCCGGCGAGCAGAGGTCGGTGTCCACCCCGTCATGCAGCACGCTTATCTTGGAGCGGAACTCCGGCGGCTGCAGGCTCCATTGCCAGACGGTCGGCGCCAGGCCCCAGTCCATCATGTCGAGGCTCAGGATATTGGTGACGTTCTTCATGCGCACGCGGGCGAGGTCGTCCGGGGTGATCGACTCCTTCGGCTCGAAGCCGACATCGGCGCCCGTGGCGCGGTAATAGAATTCGAGGAAGCTCAGCAGCCGCGCGTTCGGGAACAAATCCTTGATGAACAGCGCGTCGCCCCAGCCGGGATGGGCGACGATGATGTCCGGCACGAACCCCTCGTCCACCTTCAGCTTCTTGGCGACGCGCCAGACTTCCTGCCCCCTGGAGCACGGCGCGCTCGGCGCCCAGCAGGTAGCGGTGGATCATCGGCGTCGCGTCGCGCGGCAGGCGGTATTGCACGCGGGTGACGCCGGGGATCTCCGCCGTTTTATGCTTGGTGATGAAGAAGATGCGGTGCTGCCCCGAAGCCCCCAGCGCGCGCGCCAGGTGCTTGTACTGGCCGGGCATGTTGGGATGCAGGAAAAGGATGTTCATCAGACGGTGGCGATGATCGCCTCGCGCGCGGCGATGGCACGGCTGCGCTGCGTGTTGTAGATCGTCCCGGCGAGGATGATGAGCGCGCCCGCCAGTGTCCAGCCGTCGATGAGCTTGTGGTAAAAGAAGTAGGACAGGATCGTCGAGAAGATGAGCGTGGTGAAGTTGAGCGGGATGAGCATCGTGTACGGCACCCTGGCGATGGCCGAAGCGATCGAGACCTGCTGCAGGTAGGCGATGACACCGATCATGACAAGCCATACCCAGCCCTCCGGGCTCGGCGCTTTCCAGTGGGCGATGCCGGCGGGCAGCGCAAGGACGGTCGTCATCGCCAGCATATAGAAGGCGATATGGCGCGAGGACTCGCTGCGGCAAAGCAGCTTGATGACCACGCCGGTGCCGGAGAAGCCCGCCGCCGCGCCCAGCACGTAAAGCACGCCCGGCGACAGCGGGATCATCCCCGGGCGGGTGATGGCGAGCACCCCGGCGAAACCGATAAGCAGCGCCAGCCACGTATGGAAGTGGCTCTTCTCGCGCAGCACGAGTATGGCGACCACCGTGGCCAGCAGCGGCGTCATGAAATTGAGCGCCGTGTGCATCGGCAGGGTGAAATAGTCGCCGAGGTAGGAGAGCGAATAGAAGGACAGCGTGAACGAGCCGTATTCGAGCAGCGCGCGCAACGAATAGGCCGGCAGGCGCGTTGTCTTCAGCCCCGCGATGCCCTGCCTGAACGCCCATGGCAGCATGCAGAACGTGGCGATGGCGCTGTAGCAGAGCATGATCTGGAAGGCAGAATAACCAAGATCCTGCGTCAAATGCGGCACGATGGCGAAGATCACCGCGTTGCCGGCAAGCACGGCGACGAAGAGGAAAATGGCGAGCGTGGTCTGGGTTTTTTGGTGGGTCATGGTGTCCTAGAACATGAACTGTTCCTTGATGATGCGCTCCTCGAGGTTGTGCTCGGGGTCGAACAGCAGCTGCAGCGTGATGTTGCGCTCCTCGAAGACGGAGACGCTCACCACGTCGCGCACCTCGGTGAAGTCGGCCACCGCCGAAACGGGGCGCTTGTCGGCCTCGAGCACCTCGAAGGTGATCGAGGACTGGTGGTTGAGCAGCGCGCCGCGCCAGCGGCGCGGGCGGAAGGGCGCGATCGGCGTCAGCGCGATCAGCGGTGCGGCCAGCGGCAGGATCGGCCCGCCGGCGGAGAAGTTGTAGGCGGTCGAGCCCGCCGGGGTGGAGACCAGCACGCCGTCGGCGATCATCTCCTGCACGCGCACGACGTGGTCGATGGTGACGCGCAGCTTGGCCGCCTGCCGGCTTTCGCGGAACAGCGAGACCTCGTTGATGGCGAGCTCCTGCCGCTCGCGGCCTTCGAGCGTGCGCGTGTACATGACGAGCGGGTGCAGCGTCGAGCGGCGCGCCTCGGCGACGCGCTCGGGCAGGTTCTTCGGGTTGTAGCTGTTGAGCAGGAAGCCGACCGAGCCGCAATTCATGCCGTAGACGGGGATATTGCGGTGCATGTAGCGGTGCAGCACCTGCAGCATGAACCCGTCGCCGCCCAACACGACGATGACGTCCGGCTTGGTGCGCTTGCCGGCGATGTTGATGAAATCGTACTGGCCGACGAGCTCCTTGTACGCCGCCTGCGCCTTCGGCGAGGAATCCGCAAGACACGCGATGCGCTGGACCGGCTGGGGCATTTTCGAAGACTAGCACGCGCCAAAGCGCGTGCAAGTCTCTTGGCGCCTTCGGCGCGGGGGGCGAAGACGCCCCCGCTACCGCTCCCCCTCGTTCGCTTCGCTCCGGCTCGCCTATTCGGCTACGCACGGATGAATTGGAACTCAGAATATTCTCGGCGCTTCCGCACTGCCTGCGTAGCCCGTCAGGGCGAGCCCGTAGCCGACCGGAGGGTCGGCGAAGGAGGGGGGAGCGGAGCGTGAGCGAGTCAACCGGTAGCGGGGGCGAGTTCGCGTCAGCGAACTTTTAATCGCCCCCCGTGCGCGTCAGCGCACCACTAATGCCTTGCCACGTTCTGGCGGATCAAGGCGATGAAATAGGGCAGGTATTCGACCGGTCTTTCCACGGAGAGTTCGAGGATGCGCGCGGCGAGGCGGTTGGCGTAGACCAGCGAGCCGGGCAGCGCGTCGCCGCCCTCCAGCTCCTGCACCGCCTTGAGGATGAGGTGCACGGCGTCCTCCATCGAGTCGGGCAGGCCGCTCTTGCGGAAGATGGCGGGAAAGCCGTGATCGCCGCGGTCGGAGAGCAGGCGCGCCGCGTTCTCGTAGGGGACGCCGGCGAAATGCGCCATGGCGGCGGTGAAGAACACCTGCTGGCCCCGGCACAGCGCCGTCATCACCAGCGAGGCGGTGAGGTTGTTCTGCGCCGCGAGCTGCGCGGCGAGCGCGATGACCTGCCCGGGCTGGACGTCCTCCTCGAGCAGGCGCAGCATCAGCTCGTCGCGCGACGGCTCCTTGCTCTCCTGCTGCGGCGATTCGGGGATGTGGTAGCGCGCCTTGAGCTTCTCGGCGACGGCGGAGGAGGCCTGGTTCGCCAGCCGCTCGACGAGGCCGATGGGCAGCTCGCTGCGCCCGGCGAGCGTCTCCATGACGGCGGGCTCGCTGCGGAATTCCTCGACGATCTTCTGGTAGCTGCGCTCGCTGATGCTCGCGCCGTCGTTGGCGAGCAGCGAGTTGACCACCTGCGGGTAGTTGGTGCCGACCAGCGCGTCGGAGACGCGCGGGCTGACCTGCGAGCGCTGGCTGATCGCCACCAGCTTGCCGAGGTCGCTCGACGCCTCGACGATCGAGACGAGGTCGGCGTCCGAGAGTACGCTCGAGGAGCTCAGCATCGGCACGGCGACGCGCTCGGCGTCGTTGGCCATGTGCAGCACGATGTCGCGCGGCACGCCCGGGTTGTCCTTGATCTTCTGCGCCAGCAGCTCGCGCACGCGGATGGCGGCGTCCTTCATCAGCAGGCGGAAGATGTGCTCGGCGATCTCCTTCTCGCGCGAGGCGAAGACCTGCTGGTTGTACTGGTGGGAGATTTTCTCCAGCACGTCGACGCGGCTGTCGGCGGAGTCGTCGCGCAGCAGCCGCTCGACGTCGAGCGGGGTGAGCATCACCGGCGGGAACGCGGGGTTCGGCTCGGTGGAAAGCGCCCTAATGGAGGGTTGGGTATTGGCCATGAATGGCGCAGCCGATCATCGTCAGTAAGGGTTCCATGTTCTCGATGCTGCGGTCGAACCCCTCCTTGCGGATGCGATGGATCATGCGCTCGCCGAAATCGTCGGCGCGGTAGCTGCCGTATTCGGTCTCTTCGAGCGCCAGGCGCAGCATGATGCTCACCGCCTCGTAGAAGCTTTCCGGCAGGCCGGCCGATTCGTAGAGCGCCTTGAAGCCCAGCGGGCCGGGATCGAGCAGCAGGATGCGCGCGTTGCTGACCGGGATGCCGACGCGCTTGGCGATCGACGTCTCGAAGAAGCGCAGATCGCCGATGCACAGCGAGCGGATGACCACCGAGTCGGACAGCCGCTTGTTGCGATGCATCTGCTGGATGAGGTTGGTGATGTCGTGCTGGCTCATCCACGGCGACATGAACTGCAGCACGGCGGTCTCGCGCGCGTTGTCGACCACGTCCTCGACGACGTGCTTCTTCAGGCGGTATTTCTTGGTGAGCTGCTTCTTCAGGATGTCGGAGACCGCGCTGAACAGCCGCTCGGCGAAGGCGACCGGCAGGCCGCCGCGATAGACCAGCTCCTCGAGCACCGAGTTGTCCTTGCCGAATTCCTCGAGCACGACCTCGATCGTGGTGTCGGCGAGCGAGGCGTTCTTGTTGGCGATGACGGTGCGCACGATCTGCGAATCGCCGGTCTCGACCAGCGCGTGCGCCAGCTCGCGCGAGATGGATTCGCGGCTGGCGATCGCCATCAGCTTGCGGCTCTCGCGCGTCGAGCGGACGATGGCCATCAGGTCGTCCTCGCTCAGCACGAAGGAGTGCTGCAGCACCGGCACGGCGACTTCCTCGACGTCGCCGGCGAGCGCCAGCATGATGTCGTGCGGCGCGCTCAGCGAGGACTTGAGCTCCTCGGCGAGCAGCTTGCGCACGCGCACTTCGGTGTCTTTTAGTAAAAGGCGGAATATCTCGTTGGCGAGGCGCAGCTCCGATTCGGCGAACTGGCCCTCGTTGTAGCCGCGCGCGATCTTCTGCGCGATGCGCGAGCGCTGCGCCGCCGAAGGCTCGCGGACCAGCAGATTGATGTCTTCACGCGTGATATTCATACCGTCGCCCGAGCGCCCCTGTGCCGTCGCTGTCACTTCTACTACCTTTACCGCCGAAACGGTTAATAAATGGTTAACGAAGCGTATCCCCCGGTAAGTATTGCGCGGAATTCATACCATGTCCGGTTGCATCTGCCAACACTTGACCGGTAGGAATGCTGGGATACAACTTCCGTAAGCCATTTCGACAGGGGCAAAATGCATGAGCAAGGTCTATAAGGACGCCGAATCCGCCCTCGCCGGCCTGCTGAAGGACGGCATGAGCCTGATGTCCGGTGGCTTCGGCCTGTGCGGCATCCCGGAGATGATGATCGCCGCCATCAAGAAGTCGGGCGTGACCGGCCTCACCATTATCTCGAACAATTGCGGGGTGGACGATTTCGGCCTCGGCATTTTACTCAAAGACCACCAGATCAAGAAAATGGTCTCCTCCTATGTCGGCGAGAACAAGACCTTCGAGACGCAATACCTGACCGGCGTCATCGAGATCGAGTTCAACCCGCAGGGCACGCTGGCCGAGCGCATCCGCGCCGGCGGCGCCGGCATCCCGGCCTTCTATACCAAGACCGGCGTCGGCACCATCGTCGCCGAGGGCAAGGAGACGCGCGAGTTCGACGGCGCGACCTACGTCATGGAGACCGGCCTCACCGCCGACATCGCCATCGTCAAGGCCTGGAAGGGCGATAAGGACGGCAACCTCGTCTACCGCAAGACCGCGCGCAACTTCAACCCGATGATGGCCATGGCCGGCAAGCTCACCATCGCCGAGGTCGAGGAGCTTCTCGAGGTCGGCCAGCTCGACCCCAACGAGATCCACACGCCGGGCATTTACGTCCAGCGCATCTTTCAGGGCACGCACTACGAGAAACGCATCGAGAATAGAACGGTAAGAAAGAAGGCGGCATAGCATGGCCTGGGATCGCGACGACATGGCCGCACGCGCGGCGAAGGAGCTGCAGCACGGCTACTACGTGAATCTCGGCATCGGCATCCCGACGCTGGTGGCCAACCACGTGCCCGCAGGCATGACGGTGACGCTGCAGTCCGAGAACGGCATGCTCGGCATGGGGCCGTTCCCCATCGAGGGCGAGGAAGACCCCGACCTCGTCAACGCCGGCAAGCAGACCATCTCCGAATTGCCCGAGAGCGTCTATTTCGATTCGGCGGAGAGTTTCGCCATGATCCGCGGCGGCCATATCGACCTCGCCATCCTCGGCGCGCTGCAGGTCAGCGAGACGGGCGACCTCGCCAACTGGATGGTGCCCGGGAAAATGATCAAGGGCATGGGCGGCGCGATGGACCTCGTCGCCGGCGTCAAGCGCATCGTCGTCATCATGGAGCACAACGCCAAGGACGGCGCGGCCAAGCTGGTGAAGTCCTGCACCCTGCCGCTGACCGGCGTCGGGGTGGTGCATCTCGTCATCACCGACATCGCCGTCTTCGAGATCGAGGCCGGCCGCCTGCACCTGATCGAGCTCGCCCCCGGCATCAGCGAGGAAGAAGTCCGCAAACGCACCGAAGCCGCGTACGACGTCGCGCTGAAAAAGCAGGCCGCTTAAAACGCGCTTCCTTGCGGCATCCGCTATACAAATCGTTAGCTATGGGGTGGAGCGTTCTTATACTGTCAACGCCATGAATGGAAAAAGAGGCCCGCACCGCCAAAGCGGCTTCACCCTCATCGAGCTCGCCATCGTGCTGGTCATCATCGGCCTGCTGGCGGGCGGCGTGCTGGTCGGCACCGACCTGATCAAATCCGCGCGCGTCAACGCGCAGATCGCCCAGCTCGATTCCTTCCGCGCCGCCTTCAGCACCTTCCGCGACAAATATGGCGGCCTGCCCGGCGACCTCACGCCGACCCGCGCCACTCCGTTCGGCTTCGCCGCCCGTGCCGGCACTCCCGGCAGCGGCGACGGCAATGGGCTTGTCCAGTCCGGCAACCATGCGGGCAATGGGGTCTACACCTTGCTTCTCGTTGCCGGCGAAACGGCGCTCGTCTGGACCGATCTGGGGCAGGCCGGATTGATCCCCGGCACGTTTCTCGGCAAGGATTGCGTACAGGCCAGCGGCGGCTGCACGGACACTCTCAATGCTACAGGAACGAACCCGGTTTCCTCGGTCATTCCCAGGCGAAGATAGGAGATAATTTTTATCTCGTCGCAGCGGCCAGCGGCGGCAAGAACCTGTTCATGCTTCTTGCCAACGCCGGCGTCACCTACAATGGCGACCTTCGCTGCCTTGGCCTTACCTGCTTGCCGAGCCTGACCCCCGTTCAGGCCAGTGCGCTGGACACCAAGACGGACGACGGCTACCCGACTACCGGCACAGTGCTGTCCATAGGCGATGAGACCACTTGGTCAGACCCCTTCCCGCTTAGCACCACAGGAGCGGCCAAATGCGTTGTCACCGGCACGCCCGCCACTTACAACACTGCTTCTTCGACCTATCGCGACCAGCAGCTTTGTATCCTTAGCTTTCCGCTATAGCCCGCCCATCCTGCAAATCAATTTCCATTCCGCTGCCGTCACCGGCTGCACGGAAAGCCGCGCCGAAGTAAGCAGCGACATGCCGGCGAGCGCTTTGGTCGCGCGGATGGCGGCGAGGGTGACTGTTTTCTTCAGCGGTGCGGCGGCCTTGACCGTCACCATGCCGAACGTACCGGTCGCGTCCGTCGGGTCGGGTTCGAACCCTCGGATGACCTCGACGATGCCGACAAACAGTGGGAGTAGAAAAACCAATAGTCGGCATGATTACAGGGCATCCACACGTTAGCAAAAGGGCTGTGGATTTCGATAAAACGAAACCATGCCGATACTTCATCCAGTCTCCCGCCTTTGCTTCCAAATTTTCTCGGATTTCAGAGATAGATTTGTTTGCTGTAGTAGCAAAATATTGTGGCGCTCAGAAGGGAGGCACACTCGGCCAACAAGACCTGATTCTTACCGATGATAATGGAGATCAGCACCGCTTTTATTTTGAAACCTTCTACAATACTTACGATGCCCTAACGCTCGGAATTTACCAAGCCAAAGAGGCTAAGCTTGTTGCTATTTGATAGCCGGTTCTGCTTGGGGCCTGATCGCTCTCGTTACTATATCATGCTCACGAGCACAGTCTTTATTTAACTCTGATCTAATGCGTTTGATTTGCGCTTCCCCGCCTGCAAAAACTTACGCACTTATAGAAGATATTTTCTAATTTTTTTAAGAAGAGGCTGCCTAAGGCCAGATCTTCACCCACTCCAAAAAATCCCCTCCCCCACCCAGCATCCACCCGTAACTTTTTGCACTCCAAACTTTCAAAGCATGCTTTTTGCGTACAAACTGAAAACGTGGCTGCGAGAAAAGTAGGATTGCGAGCGAATGGTTTTTCGGTTATGGTTTGCCGAACTCACAATACGCCGTGAATCCTAGAGCTGGAGCCATTCCGGGGTTGGATAAGTCGGGGTATCGAGTGGGGTATGAAAATATGAATTTCTGCTAATATGAATTCATATTCAGCCATCTAACCGTAACTTATGATTCCTGTCGCCTCCACCATTAATACTTGCCTAAAACCCCCCTCACCGCCTACGCCATCCTTCATGAGCGACGGCACGGAATTCATTTACGATATGTGGTACATCGCCGCGCCGTCGGCCGGGCTGGCGCGGGGCAAAACGCTGGCGAAGACGCTGCTCGGGCAGAAGGTCCTGCTCGGGCGCGACAAGGGCGGCGCGGTGTTCGCGCTGCGCGATTTCTGCCCGCATCGCGGCGTGCCGCTGCATTACGGGCGCTTCGACGGCACCACCGTCGAATGCTGCTACCATGGCTGGTGCTTCGACACGGCCGGACAATGCACCAAGATCCCCGCCCTGCCGCCGGACAGCAATGTCGACATCTCGCGCATCCGCGCCGGCTCGTTCCCCTGCCGCGAGGTTGACGGCAATATCTGGGTCTTCGTGCCGCAGCCTGGGCGGCGCGAGCTCGGCGAGCTGCCGCCGCTGCCGGCCCCGCCGATCCCGCTCAAGGGCGGCTGGCGGCGCGTCGCGACGATGCTCTTCCCCTGCGACATCGACCACGCGGCGCTGGGGCTGATGGACCCGTCGCACGGCTCGTGGGTGCATGCCTCCTGGTGGTGGCGGCCGCATCGCGGCGTGCGGGTGAAGGAGAAGAAATTCGCGCCGCACGGGCTGGGCTTCCGCATGCTGCGCCATGCGCCGTCGGCCAACTCGCGCGCTTACAAGCTGCTGGGCGGCAATATCGCGACCGAGATCACCTTCGAGCTGCCCGGCCTGCGCACGGAGCACATCACCGCGGGCCGGCACCATATCATTTTGCTCACCGCGCTGACGCCGATCGATGCGACGAGCACCGAGCTGCACCAATGCATGTACAGCACCATTCCGCTGGTGAACCTGTTCAAGCCGGTGCTCACCCTGTTCGGGAAAGTCTTCATCCGGCAGGACCTCGACATCGTCAGGAAGCAGGCCGAGGGGCTCGCGAGCGGGCATCCGCACCTCATGCTGCTGGGCGACGCCGACCAGCAGGCCGTCTGGTACAACCGGCTGAAGAAGGATTACCTCGCGGCGCAAAAAAGCGGCGCGCCGTTCACCAATCCGGTGCCGGAAAAAACGCTGCGCTGGTGCAGCTAGTAGAGGTCGACGCGCGTCAGCGGCAGGCCGGATTCGCCCTTGTTGCGTTTGGTGGCGACGGTCTGGAAGATCAGGATCGAGCCGGCCATGAAGCCCAGCGCGACGCCGGCAAGGTACGCCAGCCATAAATGATAGCGCTCCGCCCCGGCGAGCGCGATGCCCTCCTCGGCCGCGCGGCGAGGCGGCGATACCAGTGGGTGCAGGTCAGCGCGTAATGCTCGCGCCAGGCCTCGACGTCGTGGATCTCGAAGCCGTTGCCCTCCATGCTGTTGAGCGAATGGCCGATGGGTGCGAGCTCGGCGCCGGGGAAGATGTATTTGAGGATGAGCCGCTTCTCCGGCGTGATCTTCTTGAGCCCGCGCGCGACGTCCGCCTTCGCCCGCCGGGCGATGCCGTGGTTGAGCACGATGCCGCGCTCGCGCAGCAGCGAGCGGATCTTGCCGAAATAGGCCGGGAAATTGGCGAGGCCGATATGCTCGAACATGCCGATGCTGGCGATCTTGTCGTACTGGCCTTCGAGGGTGAGGTAATCGCGGATCTCGACGGTGACGCGCTCCTCGAGCCCCAGCGCGCGGATTTTTTCCTTGGTGAAATCGTACTGCTCCTGCGACAGCGTGATGCCGTGCGCAATGACGCCGTAATGCTGCGCCGCGTAGCACAGCAGCCCGCCCCAGCCGCAGCCGATATCGAGGAAACGCTCGCCTTCCTTCAGGCGCAGCTTGCGGCAGATCATCTCCAGCTTGTCCTGCTGGGCCTGCGCGATGGAATTCCCGGCGTCGGTGAAATAGGCGCAGGAATATTGCATCTCGGGATCGAGGAAGAGGCGGTAGAAATCGTTGCCGACGTCGTAATGGAAGCGGATATAGTCGCGGTTGCGGGCGTTGCGGTGCTCGCCGCCCGCGTCGTCGCGATGCTGCGCGCGCACCTTCTCGCCGCGCACCAGCAGGAACGGCAGCAGCGCACGCAGGATCAGCCATTTGTCCAGGCGCTTGAGGTCGCGGCTGCGCACCTGCTTGCGCAGCGCGCCGCCCAGCGTGATGAGGTCGCCCTCGATGGCGATATTGCCGCGCGCGTAATGGTCGACGAGGTTCTCCGGCTTCGGGCGCTTGAGCAGCGACGCCACCGTCCCCGCGCTGCGGATGCGCAGCATGCCGGCGGAGGTCTTCCCCAGCGGCACTTCCGAGCCGTCCCAGAGCACGACGGTGAGCGGGACGTCGAGCGTTGACGCGACATGGCGCAGGAGGCGGTCGAGGGAGGCCAGCAGTTTTGCGTCGGAGGGCACGGCGATGTCCTGACAGTCGGTTCGCCGAACGCGGCCGGCGGCGGAATGGTGGGTCCGGGATGAATCCGGCAGTGGCCCAACATCTTGCTGATATTCAAAGATATTTGAGCACTACTTCCTTCAGTGTCTACCCTGTTTGTGTAGCATATTGTCGAACAGGCGCAAGGTGATTTGCAAAGATCCGGTTGACCCAACGCCGCCTGTCGCGCACAAGCCGCAAGCGTCGATTGCTCCTGTAGTGCTCCTGCCAACACGAACCTAGGCGGCCCGGCGCCGCAGTGTATAGTCGTTGCCTTCCTGGCAAAATCGAAGATGTCTGGAACGCACGGAAAGCTGAAATTATAAGCTTTTACCTATTGGTTCTTTACTTATAGGGACCTATCTATCCTGCGAAGGAATAAAATGCGCTTAGCCAGTTTCATCCGTGCGAATGCGGAACAGATCGTCAGCGAATGGGAAGACTTCGCACAAACCCTTGTCCCCGCCGCGGATGGCATGAGCCCGCTCAGGCTGCGCAACCATATCACCTATATACTCGCCTTCGTCGCCGATGACCTTGAATCTCCCCAGACCGAACCGGAGCGCGTCACCAAGTCGCGCGGGGATAAATCCAAAAGCGTCGGGGCCACCGCGGCGGAAACGCATGCGGCGTTGCGCCTGGCCGGCGGCTTCAACATGGACCAGATGGTTTCGGAGTACCGTGCCTTGCGCTCCAGCGTCACCAAGCTGTGGAAAGCGCAACTCGCGGAACCGACCCGCACGGACATTGCGGATTTGACCCGTTTCAATGAGTCGATCGACCAGGCCCTGACGGAATCGATCAGCTATTACACCAAAAAACTCGACCATTCGAGAAACCTGTTCCTGGGCATCCTGGGCCACGACCTGCGCAACCCCCTCGGTGCTGCACGCATGTCGGCGCAGCTCCTGCTGAAGATCAACGCACTCAACGAACGGCAATCGATGCTGGCAGCCCAGATCGTCGAAAGCGCGTTGCGCGCCGAGGAGATCGTCGACAATCTTCTCGACCTGACCAGCGCCCGGTTCGGTTCCGGGCTTGCCATGATCAAGGGGCCCATGAGCATGGGCTTTGTCAGCAGGCAGCTGGTCGATGAAATGCGGGCGATGCATCCGGATCGCAGCTTCACGCTTGCCATCACCGGCGATACGGAAGGGAAATGGGATAAGCCCCGTATCGGGCAGGTCTTCTCCAATCTGTTGAGTAACGCGGTGCAGTACAGCTTCACGGACTCACCCATCGCCGTCACGGTCAAGGGCTGCACCGATGAAGTCGTTGTCGGCGTCCACAACGACGGCGTTCCGATTCCTCCCGGTGTCATGCGCGGCATATTCGAATCCCTGACGCGCGGGAGAACGGAGGATGGCGAGAACTATCCGGTGTCCGTTAATCTTGGCCTGGGACTTTATATTACCAAAGAGATCGTGGCCGCCCATGGCGGGACGATCGGCGTGACCTCGTCGGAAAAAGACGGCACGGTCTTTACCGCGCATTTGCCGCGTTGTTCCAAGACCGACCCCGTGACCGAAGCGGCTTAGCCTTCCCGAAATGCGTAATTAAAAATCGCACCGGGCTTCTGCATGCGCATGTTGATGGTTGCAGGCGATGATTGGGGAAGATGCTTGTTTCGGGCTGGAAGCAACGCCTTCTTTAGGCCGGTTCCCTTGGTTTTCCCGAGAGCGTTTGCCGGCAGCCGGATAATAAGGTCACGCACTTCTTTTACACTTCGCGCGCGACCCGGGCTCGTACAAAACAGGTTTTCCTTCTTAGCTTCGGCCCTGCAATTCTGGACATAGGAATGCCTCCGTGCATGGCACGTTTATGGACGCGCACGTCTTGAAAAAGCACTTAAATATCAGAATGCTGCACCTAACCAGCTGGTTAGGAGGAGGAATGGTGGGTCCGGGATGAGTTGAACATCCGACCTCACGCTTATCAGGCGTGCGCTCTAACCACCTGAGCTACGAACCCATTCCAAGCGAGGCGGGAGTTGTAAAGGATGGCTTGCGGATGTCAAGAAGACTCGGGGAATCCTTGCTTTACGCGGAGTTAGCGTAACCAATGCGAATCGATTTTTCCCTGCGGGCTGAAATCGATTTCCATCCATTCGTCCGCATAGCTTTCAGCGCAGTCGCAATAGACGCCCGGCAACGGTTTCGCCAGCTGGATGCGGTATCCCTTCTCCGTCCTCAGGAAAGCGGAGAAGGCGTCCTTCGTTTCCCCGATCACCCGGTAATCGACCAGGTTCCCTGAACGCGTGTTGATGACCGCCGCAGAGATGATATCCAGCCCCGGACGGTGATCGCCTCTCAGGAACAGGACCATCATGTCCTTCCCGAGCGCAAACGCGTTATAGTTATTATTAGCGATCGCGTCGGTCTTACAGATCGAAATGTTATCCGTCAGGTTCTCGTTCTTCGCGCCATAGAACCAGCCTTTCGGGATGGGCAACCGCCGCGTTCGACCGTCACGCTTCAGGGTAATGGTCATGTCGTCGCCGAGACAGTTGTCTTGATCGCAGTCGGTGGTAGCCGGATCGTTATAGAACACGAACGAGAATTTCCGGCCCTCCTGCCGACATGCCAGGGTGATATTGAAGTCGGCTTCCTGGCGGCGGCATTCCGCGTCCCTGTTTTTTGCCGCTTCGATGGCAGGATCGTCTGGACGACTGAAACACTCCGGATTCCCGATCGCCGCGGCATCGTCTGAAAAAAAGACGGCCCAGCCGACTGCCAACAGGACCCCATAATGATGCATGGATCGCATATGCTCTTCCTGTTCTTTGCGGCTACTCCGCCAGGTTCTCCTGCGTGACCCTATTCCGGCCGCCCTTCTTGCTGCGGTAGAGCGCCTCGTCGGCGCGCTTGGTGAGGCTTTGCGGGGTGTCCTGGCCGTGGCGGAAGGCGGCGACGCCGACCGAGACGGTGATGATGCCGTAAAGCTCCCCCGTGCCGCGCCGCTTGAGCTCCTTGCCGGCGATCGATTTGCGCACCTGCTCGGCGACGATCATGCCGCCGCCCACCGGCGTGCGCGGCAGGATGACCACGAACTCCTCGCCGCCGTAGCGCGCGACCGTGTCCATCCCCTTCACCGAATCGGTCAGCGTGCGGGCGACGATCTTCAGCACCTCGTCGCCGATCAAATGGCCGTAATTGTCGTTGAAGCGCTTGAAATGGTCGATGTCGAGCATGAGCAGCGTCAGCGCGCTTTCCTTCTCGTTGGCCTCGCGCATCGCCTCGATCAGGCGCTTGTCGAAGGCCTTGCGGTTGTGGCAGCCGGTGAGGAAATCGCGCTCCGACTCGCTGGTCGCCTTGGCGAGGTTCTCGCGCAGCGCGGCGACCTCCTGCTGGGCGCCGGCCAGCTTCTGCGTCGCCGCGTCGCTCGATTCCTTGATGGCATGCGCGCTGTCGATGACGGTCTGCGCCATGGCGCGCAGCGTGCGCTCGCTCATCTCGCCGTCGCCGACCTGCGCGAGCTGCATGCCGATCTCCTTCGACACGGAGTGGCTGGTGCCGGCGACGTCGGCCACGGTCTGCATCATCTCGGCCAATATCTTGCGCGTCGAGGAGGCGGCCTCCTGCACGGCACGGCTAGGCAGCTCGGCGAGGTAGGAATTATAGAGCTGGTCGAGCATCTCCTCGCTGAAGGGGCGCTTGCTCTGCACGAAATGCTCGATCTCCTTCACCAGCTCCGGCTGCTGGGCCGAGGCGGCGGCGAAGAAAATGGCGAAATGCTTGGGCGTGGGCGCGACGCTCAGCTGCTTCATCATCGCCATCGCGCGCTCGCCATGGGCGAGGGTCGGCGAGATGTCGGCAACGGTGGGGTTGGGCGACGCCATGAGGATGAAGGGTACGGTTTCGCGGCCGCTTCCGTCAAGCCCGGCGAGCGAAAACCCTTGAGTTAGCCCGGAAATTTTTCGGGCGCGGCGCGCTTTGTTAATCAATTGTTAACTTTTCATTTGCCATCTTCCGGCCTAGCCTGCATAGAGAAGCGTCAGAAAGGACGCCGTTGGCCGAGTCGTTGTCCAGGAATGCCCCCGCCTCCGCCCGTCCCTCCGGCGGCGAGGAGGCCGTGCGCCCGAAAGTGCTGCGCCGGCCGGCGCAATTCTCGCGCGCGGTGCCGGTGCCGCTGGCCGCCGAGCCGCCGCCGACGCCGGTCGCCAACCTCCCCGCCCTCGCCACGCCGACGCCCGCCATGGGCCGCGCCTGGCAGGAGGACGTGCGCTTCGGCCTCGCCCTGATCGTCAGCCTGTTCTTCATCAACCTGGTGATGGTCTGGCTGGTGCCGCATCTGCCCGGGACCGACGCCGCCGCCGACGATGCCGGCGGCAACGGCATCACCTTCGGCAACGCCGTGCTGCCGCAGGAGGTCACGCGCAGCCCCTCGGCGGTGACGCTCTACACCGAGCCCAACGTCGACCGGAACGCCGGCGACCAGTTCGACCTGAACCGCCTCGACCCGAAGACGAATAATTTCTCCGTCTCGCCGAAGGATATCCCGGCGCCGAAGGCCCGCGCCCTCGACGGCAACGAGTGACGGCCGCACCGCGCAGCGCCTCCGCCGCCGTCCGCCGCACGCTCGACGATCTGCTGGCATGCATCCCCGACGCCGGGAACGGCGCGCTGAGCATCGAGGACACGCTCCACCCTGTCAGCGGCGCAAATGAAGCACCGACCCTGCGCCTCACCGCGAAGCCGGAAAGCGCGGACGACATTGCCTGCCCCGTCGCCCCGCACGTGCTGGTCCAGCGCATCGCCGCACGGCTCGCCAGCGGCGCGGCGCTCGGCAACGGCTGGCGCCACGATGCCACCGGCCGCCGCCTCACCCACCCGGAGCACGAACCCGTCGCGCTCACCGAAAAGGAATCGCTGCTGCTTTCGGCGCTGCTCGGCCGCCACCCCGAGCCCTGCACGCGCGAATCGCTGCTGAAGGACGTCTGGGCCTATGGCGAGCAGGCCGAGACCCATACGCTGGAGACCCATGTCTACCGCCTGCGCGCCAAGCTCGCCGCGCTGGAGCCCCGCCCGTGTGACATCGTGACCGTCGATAGTTCCTATCGACTGGTTGTTTAGTGGCGGCTTCGCCGCAGGGGGCACGTAGTGCCCCCGCTACCGCTCCCCCTCGCTTCGCCTTCGGCTCGCGGCTCGCCTATTCGGCTACGCACGGATGAACTGGATCGTCGAGGCAATCTCTTTTGTCATTCCCGCGCACGCGGGAATCCAGTAAGTTGCGCTCATGTCCACCGCCATCATGAAGACCGCCGAGACCGCCGATAACGCGGCCGAGCTGCTGAGCGCGAAAGAGAACCTCGTCGGCCTGCCGAAGGCGGAGCTCGGCGCGCGCCTCGTCGCCCTCGGCATCGAGCCGTTCCGCGCGAAACAGATATGGCAATGGATCTACACGCAGGGCGTCCGCGATTTTTCGGCGATGACCAACATCGCCAAGCCGACGCGCGAGTTACTGGCGCAGCATTTCACCATCGAACGCGCCGGCATCTCGCGCAACGCGGTGAGCTTCGACGAAACGCGCAAATGGCTGCTGAAATTCGCCGACGGCAACGAGGTCGAGACCGTCTTCATCCCCGATGCGAAGCGCGGGACGCTCTGTGTCTCCTCGCAGGTCGGCTGCACGCTCGCCTGCACCTTCTGCCACACCGGCACCCAGCGCCTCGTGCGCAACCTGACCGCCAGCGAGATCGTGACGCAGCTGATGATCGCGCGGGATGATTTAGGTGAATGGCCCTCTTCTTCCTCCACCTGCAAGGGGGAGGACCGAGGTGGGGGTCAGGGCGTTCCGACAAAGAGCGGCGGTGCGACCCGAAACTCAGCAGACCCCCACCCTACCCTCCCCCTTTCAGGTGGAGGGAACAACGCGCATCGCCTCGTCACCAACATCGTCTTCATGGGTATGGGCGAGCCGCTGCTCAACTACGACCACGTCGTCGCCGCCTGCAGGATCATGCTCGACCCCGACGGGCTGGCGCTGTCGCGCCGCCGCATCACCGTCTCGACCTCCGGCTATGTGCCGAAGATCCGCCCGCTGGCCACGGATGCCGGCGTCAACCTCGCCATCTCGCTCCACGCGGTGACGGACGAGCTGCGCGACCAGATCGTCCCCATCAACCGCAAATACCCGATCGTGGAGCTCCTCGCCGCCTGCCGCGATTACGTGAAAGTGGTGAAGGACCGCCGCATCATGTTCGAATACGTCATGCTCAAAGGCATCAACGATTCCGACGCCGACGCGCGCCAATTGGTGAAGCTGCTCGAAGGCATCCCGGCCAAGGTGAACCTCATCCCCTTCAACCCCTGGCCCGGCGCGCCCTACGAATGCTCGAGCAACAACCGCATCCACTCCTTCGGCCGCATCGTCATGGCGGCCGGCATCGCCAGCCCCATCCGCAAGACCCGCGGCGAGGACATCATGGCCGCCTGCGGCCAGCTGAAGTCGCTCAGCGAGCTGAAAAAAGGGCAGAAGGTGAAGCTGAAATAAAACGGCGTGCTCAGCGCTTGCCGAGTTCCCCCAGCGCGTTCCTGAGGTTTTCGTCGGCCCAGTAGGCGCCGGCCTCCGGCTGCTTCCAGATCCTGTCCACCAGCTTCTCGGCAGTGCTCTGGTCCACCGGCAGGTTCCTCGGCTGGGGCTCGACGCGCAGGATATAGGGGTCGATCAGATCGTCCCCCTGAGGCTTCAGCTCGGTCATGGCCGAGACGACGCTGGAAACAATGGCGCCAAGCATCGGGACGGCGCGTGCGTCGCCCATGCGCTCGTATCCGTTCGCCGTGGTGACCGGCAGGTGGCTGAGCCAGCTCATCGCGTCGCTCGTGATGATATCGACCTGGGTCGCGCCCAGCGCGTAGCCCGCATTCTTGATCGGCGCCACGCCGGGATGCAGCTGTTCGTACCGCTCGCCCATCGCCAGCTTCTTGCCGAAGGCATAGGCATATTGCTGGAAGATATGCTCGACGAGGTCGCGCACCGCCGGCTGGTCCCATTTGACGCCGTCGACCGCCGGGGAGCGCATGACCTGCTCCGCCAGCGCACGGTAAAAGCTGTGCCGTGCATCCGGAATGTGCGCGGCCTTCGCCCGCCATAGCGCGATGCCCTCCGGATCGATCAGCCGCTCGACATGTGCGCGCTCGGAGATCGCCTGTTCCAGCATCCAGTATTCACTACGGAATTCCATAGGCCCTAGCCTATCCCATCCCCATGAAGATTTGATGACAGCAAAAGAAAAAGCCGGCCCGAAGGCCGGCTTTTCTCTTTTCTTTCCCGCATCCGGCAGAGTGGGCCGGACGCTAGGCGGCTTCGCCTTCGCTCGGCGTCTCCGGCGGCTGGGCGGCGATGCGGGCTTTTTCCTGCGCCGCTTCGAGCTCCATGTCGCGGCCCTTGGCGATGCGCTTGTAGCGTGCGATCGCCGCACCGGTGCCCGCCGGGATCAGGCGGCCGACGATGACGTTCTCCTTGAGGCCAAGGAGCTTGTCGGTCTTGCCCTGAACGGCGGCCTCGGTGAGCACCCGCGTCGTCTCCTGGAAGGAGGCGGCGGAGATGAAGCTGCGGTTCTGCAGGCTGGCTTTCGTGATGCCTTGCAGCACCGGCGAGCCTTCGGCATTGCGGAAACCTTCGCTCATCGCCTTGGTGTTGACCTCGTCGAACTCCTCGCGGTCGACGATCTCGCCGGCCAGGAAGGTGGTCTCGCCGGCGTTGACGATCTCGACCTTCTGCAGCATCTGGCGGACGATCACCTCGATGTGCTTGTCGTTGATCGCCACGCCCTGCAGCCGGTAGACGGCCTGCACCTCGTTGACCATGTACTGCGCCAGCGCCTCGACGCCCATGACGCGCAGGATGTCGTGCGGCACGGGGTGGCCGTCCATCAGCAGGTCGCCCTTCATGACGTAATCGCCCTCGTGCACGGTGATGTGCTTGCCTTTGGGGATCATGTACTCGATGGGCTCGACCGATGCGTCCTTCGAACGCACGATCAGGCGGCGCTTGTTCTTGTAGTCCTTGCCGAACTCGATGCCGCCCTCGATGTCCGAGATGATGGCATGGTCCTTCGGCTTGCGCGCCTCGAACAGCTCCGCCACGCGCGGCAGACCGCCGGTGATGTCGCGGGTCTTGCTCGATTCGCGCGGGATGCGCGCCAGCACGTCGCCGGCATGCACTTCCTGACCGTCCTCGACGGAGAGGATGGCGTCCACCGGCAGGAAGTAACGCGCTTCCAGGCCGTTGGCGAGGGTGATGATCTCGCCCTTCTTGTCGCGCAGCGCGATACGGGGCTTCAAGTCCTGCCCGCGCGTCTGCTGGCGGAAGTCGATGACCTTCTTGCTGGCGATGCCGGTGCTCTCATCGAGCACTTCGCGCAGCGAAATGCCGTCGACGAGGTCGCGGTAATGGGCGATGCCCGAACGCTCGGTGATGATGGGGATCGTGTACGGATCCCACTCGACCAGCTTCTGGCCCTTCTTCACGTGGGCGCCTTCCTCGACGAGCAGGCGCGCGCCGTACGGCACCTTGTGGCGGGCCTTCTCGCGGCCCTTGTCGTCGCGCAGGATGAGCTCGCAGGTGCGGCTCATGACCACGGGACGGCCTTTGCTGTCCTTGACCACGTTCTTGTTGGAAAGCTCGAGCACCGCCTCGTGCGAGGCTTCGATGGCCGACTGCTCGGCGCCGCGTTGCGCCGCGCCGCCGATGTGGAAGGTGCGCATGGTGAGCTGGGTGCCCGGCTCGCCGATCGATTGCGCCGCGATGACGCCGACGGCTTCGCCCATGTTGACGGGCGTGCCGCGCGCGAGGTCGCGCCCGTAGCACTTGCCGCAGACGCCTTCCTCGGCGTCGCAGGTGAGCACCGAGCGGATCATGATCTGCTCGATCCCGGCCTCGTCGATGATCTCGACCACGCGCTCGTCGATCAGCCCGCCCGCCTTGACGATGATCTTGTCCGTCGTCGGGTGGTTGACGTCCTTGGCGCTGGTGCGGCCGAGGATTTTATCAGCGAGCGGAATGACCACTTCGCCGCCCTCGATCACCGACTTGGCGATGATGCCCTTGGTCGTGCCGCAATCTTCCTCGTCGATGATGCAATCCTGCGCCACGTCGACCAGGCGGCGGGTCAGGTAGCCCGAGTTCGCCGTCTTCAGCGCGGTGTCGGCGAGACCCTTGCGGGCGCCGTGCGTCGAGTTGAAGTATTCGAGGACGGTCAGGCCTTCCTTGAAGTTCGAGATGATGGGCGTCTCGATGATCTCGCCGCTCGGCTTGGCCATCAGGCCGCGCATGCCGGCGAGCTGCTTCATCTGCGCCGCGCTGCCGCGGGCGCCGGAGTTCGCCATCATGAAGATGGAGTTCACCTTCTTCGCCGACTTCTTGCCTTCTTCGTTACCGACGGAGCTGATCTGCTTCATCATGTCGTGGGCGACGCGCTCGGTGCAGTGCGACCAGGCGTCGATCACCTTGTTGTACTTCTCGCCCTGGGTGATGAGCCCGTCCGAATATTGCTGCTCGAACTGCTTCACTTCCTTCAGCGTGTCGTGGATGTGCTTGTCCTTGGTCGAGGGGATGATCATGTCGTCCTTGCCGAACGAAATGCCCGCTTTCGCCGCGTGCTTGAAGCCGAGGCCCATGATGCGGTCGGCGAAGAGCACGGCCTCTTTCTGGCCGCAATGGCGGTAGACGGCGTCGATCACGTTGCTGATGTCCTTCTTGGTCAGCAGCTTGTTGACGAGCGTGTAGGGCACCGCCGGGTGCTTCGGCAGGAACTGCGCGATGAGCTGGCGGCCCGGCGTGGTGTCGATGATCTCGTGCTTGATCTTGCCGTTCTCGCCCATGATGGCGAAGCGCGCCTTGATCTTGCTGTGCAGGGTGACGACCTTGTTCTCCAGTGCCATCTCGATCTCGTTGAGATCGCTGAACGCCATGCCTTCGCCTTTGTCGCCGTCGGATTCGAGCGACAGGTAGTACAGGCCGAGGACGATGTCCCTGGCTCGGCACGATGATCGGCTTGCCGTTGGCGGGCGAGAGGATGTTGTTGGTCGACATCATCAGCACACGGGCTTCGAGCTGCGATTCGATCGACAGCGGCACGTGGACCGCCATCTGGTCGCCGTCGAAGTCGGCGTTGAAGGCGGCGCAGACCAGCGGGTGAAGCTGGATGGCCTTGCCCTCGATCAGCAGCGGCTCGAAGGCCTGGATGCCGAGGCGGTGCAGTGTCGGCGCGCGGTTGAGCAGCACGGGGTGCTCGCGCACGACCTCGGCCAAAATGTCCCACACTTCGGGGCGCTCCGTCTCGACCATGCGCTTCGCGGCCTTGATGGTGGTAGCGATGCCGTAAATTTCGAGTTTCGCGTAGATGAACGGCTTGAACAGCTCGAGCGCCATTTTCTTCGGCAGCCCGCACTGGTGCAGCTTCAATTCCGGCCCGACCACGATGACCGAACGGCCCGAGTAGTCGACCCGTTTGCCCAGCAAGTTCTGGCGGAAGCGGCCCTGCTTGCCTTTCAGCATGTCGGACAGCGACTTCAGCGGGCGCTTGTTGGTGCCGGTGATGACGCGGCCGCGGCGGCCGTTGTCGAACAGCGCATCGACCGATTCCTGCAGCATGCGCTTCTCGTTGCGCACGATGATGTCCGGCGCGCGAAGCTCCAGCAGGCGCTTCAGGCGATTGTTGCGGTTGATGACGCGGCGGTAGAGGTCGTTCAGGTCCGACGTCGCGAAGCGGCCGCCGTCGAGCGGCACCAGCGGGCGCAGCTCCGGCGGGATGACCGGCACCACGTCCATGATCATCCATTCCGGCTTGTTGCCGGATTCGATGAAGCTCTCGACGAGCTTCAGGCGCTTGACCAGCTTCTTGCGGCGGGCTTCGGAGGTGACGTCCGGAAGCTCCAGGCGCATCGCGTCGCGCAGTTCCTTGAGGTTGAGCTTCTTGAGAAGCTCCTTGATGGCTTCGGCGCCGATCATGGCGGTGAAGGTGCCTTCGCCGTACTGGTCGAGCGCTTCGTAATATTGCTCCTCGTTGAGCAGCTCAAGCGCCGAGAACGGGCTCATGCCCGGGTCGGTGACGATGTAGCTTTCGAAATAGAGGACCTTCTCGAGGTCCTTGAGCATCATGTCGATCATGGTCGCGATGCGCGAGGGCAGCGACTTCATGAACCAGATATGCGCGACCGGCGCGGCCAGCTCGATATGGCCCATGCGCTCGCGGCGCACTTTCGAGGTGGTGACCTCGACGCCGCATTTCTCGCAGATGATGCCGCGATACTTCATGCGTTTATATTTACCGCAGAGGCACTCGTAATCCTTGATCGGCCCGAAGATACGGGCGCAGAACAACCCGTCCCGCTCCGGCTTGAAGGTGCGGTAGTTGATGGTCTCCGGCTTCTTCACCTCGCCGAACGACCAGGAGCGAATCTTCTCCGGGCTCGCGATCGCGATCTTGATTTCATCGAATTGCTTCGTGCCCGTCATCTGGCCGAAGATATTCATGAGTTCATTAGCCATAAAAACCCCTAACTACTTTCTCTCCAACTACGCGTTGCGCGCAGCGACTAAGCTTCTTTTTCGACCAGATCGACGTTCAGGCCCAGCGAGCGCAGCTCCTTGACCATCACGTGGAACGATTCCGGGATGCCGGACTCGAACGAGTGGTCGCCGCGCACGATGGATTCGTAGACCTTCGAGCGGCCGGCGACGTCGTCCGATTTCACGGTCAGCATCTCCTGCAGCGTGTAGGCCGCGCCGTAGGCCTGGAGCGCCCAGCATTCCATCTCGCCAAATCGTTGTCCGCCGAACTGCGACTTGCCGCCCAGCGGCTGCTGGGTGACGAGCGAGTACGGCCCGATCGAACGCGCGTGGATCTTGTCGTCGACCAAATGGTGCAGCTTCAGGATGTAGATGTAGCCCACCGTCACCGGCCGGTCGAACTGCTCGCCGGTGCGACCGTCGGTCAGTTGCACCTGCCCGGACGTCGCGTGGCCGGCGCGTTTCAGCCAATGCTCGATATCCTTCTCCTTGGCGCCGTCGAAGACCGGCGTCGCGAAGGGAACACCTTTGCTCAGGTTGGTGGCGAGCTCGGTAAGCGCGCCCTTGTCCATCTTCTTGATCTCGACCTGGTGCTCTTTTTCCTCGTAGACGTCGAGGAGCTTGTCGCGGAGCGTGTCGACCTTGGCGCCGCGCTGCACTTCTTCGAGCATCGCGCCGATCTGCAGCCCCATGCCGGCCGAAGCCCAGCCGAGGTGCGTCTCGAGAATCTGCCCGACGTTCATCCGGCTCGGCACGCCGAGCGGGTTGAGCACGACGTCCACCGGACGGCCGTTCTCGAGGTGCGGCATGTCCTCGACCGGGACGATGTTCGAGATCACCCCTTTGTTGCCGTGGCGGCCGGCCATTTTATCGCCGGGCTGCAGCTTGCGCTTCACCGCGACGAAGACCTTGACCATTTTCAGCACGCCCGGCATCAGGTCGTCGCCGGACTGCACTTTCTCGACCTTTTCCTCGAAGCGCTTGTTGAGCGAATCGACGGCATCGTCGAGCTGCTTCTTCAGCGCCTCGACATGCTTCATGGCCTTCTCGTCCTTGAGGACGATCTGCCACCACAGGCCGCGCTGGATGCCGGCGAGCGTCTCTTCGCCGATCGCCTTGTCGGCCTTGAAGCCTTTCGGGCCCTTGGTCGCGTGCTTGCCGAGGAGCAGCTCGTGCAGCGCGCCGTAGATGTAGCGCTCGGCGATGCCGCGTTCGTCGTCGCGGTCCTTGGCGAGGCGGTCGATCTCCGCGCGCTCGATGGCGATGGCGCGTTCGTCCTTCTCGATGCCGCGGCGCGAGAAGATGCGCACGCCGACGATGGTGCCCTGGTTGCCCGGGGGCAGGCGCAGCGAGGAATCCCGCACGTCCGAGGCTTTTTCACCGAAGATGGCGCGCAGGAGCTTTTCCTCCGGCGTCATCGGCGATTCGGATTTCGGCGTGACCTTGCCCACCAGGATGTCGCCCGGCTTCACTTCGGCACCGATATGCACGACGCCGATCTCGTCGAGGGAGCGCAGCGCTTCCTCGCCGACGTTCGGGATGTCGCGGGTGATCTCTTCAGGCCCAAGCTTCGTATCGCGGGCCATGATCTCGAATTCCTCGATATGGATCGAGGTGAAGCGGTCCTCGGCGACGAGGCGCTCGCTGATCAGGATCGAATCCTCGAAGTTGTAGCCGTTCCACGGCATGAAGGCGACGAGCACGTTCTGGCCGAGCGCGAGCTCGCCGAGATCGGTCGACGGGCCGTCGGCGATGACGTCGCCGGCCTTCACCGCGTCGCCCACTTTGACGATCGGGCGCTGGTTGATGCAGGTGTTCTGGTTCGAGCGCTGGAATTTCTGCAGCGTGAAGATGTCCACGGCGGGCGTGCCGTCCTGGTTCTTGTCGTTGCAGCGGATGACGATGCGGTTGGCGGCCACCTGGTCGACCACGCCCGTCGCGGCGCGCCGTGATGGCGGCGCCGGAATCGCGGGCGACGATGTCCTCCATCCCGGTGCCGACGAGCGGCGCCTCGGTACGGATGAGCGGCACGGCCTGGCGTTGCATGTTGGAGCCCATCAGCGCGCGGTTGGCGTCGTCGTTCTCGAGGAACGGTATCAGCGCGGCGGCGACGGAGACGAGCTGCTTGGGCGCGACGTCCATGAACTCGATATGCTCGGGCGTCGACATCACGAAGTCGCCGTTCTTGCGGCAGGAGATGAGCTCGTCGGTGAATTTGTTATTGGCGTCGAGCCCGGCGTTCGCCTGCGCGATGGTGTAGCGGCCTTCCTCGATCGCCGAGAGGTAGATCACCTCGCCGGCGAGCTTGCCGTTGTTCACCTTGCGGTACGGTGTCTCGATGAAGCCGTACTTGTTGATGCGCGCATAGGTCGCCATCGAGTTGATGAGGCCGATGTTCGGGCCTTCCGGCGTTTCGATCGGGCAGATGCGGCCGTAATGCGTCGGGTGCACGTCGCGCACTTCGAAGCCGGCGCGCTCGCGGGTCAGGCCTCCGGGCCCAAGGGCCGAGAGGCGGCGCTTGTGGGTGATCTCCGACAGCGGGTTGGTCTGGTCCATGAACTGCGAAAGCTGGCTGGAGCCGAAGAATTCGCGCACCGAGGCCACCAGCGGCTTGGCGTTGATGAGGTCGTGCGGCATGACGGTGTCGATGTCGACCGAGCTCATGCGCTCGGTGATGCCGCGCTCCATGCGCAGCAGGCCGAGGCGGAACTGGTTCTCCATCAGCTCGCCGACCGAGCGCACCCGGCGGTTGCCGAGATGGTCGATGTCGTCGATCTCGCCGACGCCGTCCTTGAGCGCGACGAGCGTCTTGATGGTGCCGACGATGTCTTCGTTGGTGAGGACGCCGACTTCTTCCTTATGGTTGAGGCCGAGGCGGGCGTTCATCTTCACGCGGCCGACTTCGGACAGGTCGTAGCGCTCCTGCTCGAAGAAGAGCGATTTGAACAGGGTCTCGGCGGCTTCCGGCGTGGTGGGCTCGCCGGGGCGCATGACGCGGTAGATGTCGATCAGCGCGTCGTCCTTGGTCATGTTCTTGTCGGCGGCGAGCGTGTTGCGGATATAGGCGCCGACGTTCACGTGGTCGATGTTGAGCACGGGGATCGAATTGATGCCCGCCTCGGTCAGCGTGCCGATCAGCGCTTCGGTGAGCTCGTCGCCCGCTTCGGCGTAGATCTCGCCGGTCTTGGCGTTGATCATGTCGGTGGCGAGGTAGGAGCCCATGATGAACTCGTCCGGCACCGAGATTTCCTTCAGGCCCGCTTCGGCGAATTTCTTCAGCGCGCGCGGCGTCAGCTTGTCGCCGGCCGAGGCCATGGTCTTGCCGGTCTTGGCGTCGATCAGGTCGAAGGCGAGCTTCTGGCCGCGCCAGGCGTCCGGCACGAAGCCGGCGGTCCAGCCGGCCTTGGTGCGCTTGAAGTGGCGCGTCTGGTAGAAGGTATTGAGGATGGCCTGGTTGTCCATGCCGATGGCGCGCAGGATCGTCGTCGCCGGCAGCTTGCGGCGGCGGTCGATGCGGACATGGACGATGTCCTTGGCGTCGAACTCGAAATCGAGCCACGAGCCGCGGTAGGGGATGACGCGGGCGGAATAGAGGAACTTGCCGGAGGAGTGGGTCTTGCCGTGGTCATGGTCGAAGAAGACGCCCGGCGAGCGGTGCATCTGCGAGACGATGACGCGCTCGGTGCCGTTGATGACGAAGGTGCCGTTGTCGGTCATGAGCGGGATGTCGCCCATGTAGACGTCCTGCTCCTTGATGTCCTTGATCTCGCGGGCGCCGGAGGCCTCGTCGACGACCCAGACGATGAGGCGCAGCGTGACACGCAGCGGGGCGGCGAAATTGATGCCGCGCGAGCGGCATTCATCCACGTCGTATTTCGGGCGGTCGAACTCGTAGCGCACGTATTCCAGCGTCGAGGTCTCGGAGAAGTCGCTGATCGGGAAGACCGATTTCAGCACGCCGTGCAGGCCGGTGTTGCGGCGGTCCTTGGCGGTGGTGAACATCTGCAGGAACTGCTCGTAGCTGTTCTTCTGCACCTCGATCAGGTTCGGCAGGTTGATCGCCGTCTGCATGGTGCCGAAGTTTTTGCGGATGCGCTTGCGCGAGGTGAAGGAGTGGTTGAACGCGAGAGTCGCCATGATGCCTACCGGGGTTCCGATGCTTTAAAACAGGAAGAAGTACGTGTCGTGGAAGTCGCTGCGTCGGCCCTGACCTCGCGCGCGGGAAGCACTACATAGTGCTCATCCGCCAAGACGCAAGGGAGCCTGCCGGATCCGGCAGCGCTCCCTGACGACGCAAAGTCGTGGCCAGTCGTCACTACTTGAGTTCGACTTTGGCGCCGGCGGCTTCGAGTTGCTTCTTGAACTTCTCGGCGTCCTCTTTGTTGAGGCCTTCCTTGACGTTCTTCGGCGCGCCTTCGACGAGGTCTTTCGCCTCTTTCAGGCCGAGGCCGGTGATCGCGCGAACTTCCTTGATCGCGTTGATCTTGTTGGCACCGCCATCGACGAGGACGACCGTGAATTCGGTCTTCTCTTCGGCAGCGGCAGCGGCCGGGCCGGCGGCAGCAGCGGCAGCGACGGGAGCCGCAGCCGAAACGCCCCATTTTTCTTCGAGGAGCTTGCTGAGTTCAGCCGCTTCCAGGACGCTGAGAGCCGAGAGCTTCTCAACGATTTCATTCAGATTCGTAGCCATGACTTCTTCCCTTCACCAATTAAAAATTAAAACCAAATTCGTTACGCAAATCCTTACGCATCCTTCTTCGCATAGGCGGAAAAGACGCGCGCCAGCTGCGAGGCCGGCGCCTGCAGCACGCCCGCGATGCGGGTGGCCGGCGTGTTGAGCATCGCCAGTATCCGGGCGCGCAGCTCGTCGAGCGAGGGCAGCGTCGCCAGCTGCTGGATGGCCTTCTTGTCGAGCACCGTGTCGCCGAAGGCGCCGCCGATCAGCTGCAGCTTGTCGTTCTTCTTGGCGAACTCGGCGAGGGCTTTCGCCGCCGAGGCCGGCTCGTTGGCGTAGGCGATCGCCGTCGGGCCTTTGAACAGGCCCGAGACCTTCTCGTAGGCGGTGCCCGGGAGCGCGCGCTGGAGGAGCTTGTTCTTGGTGACCTTGAAGCCCGCGCCGGCGGCGCGCACGCCCCTGCGCAGCTCGGTCATCTGGGCGACGGTGAGGCCCTTGTAATGGGCGACGAGGACGATCTGCGCCGTTTTGAGCTGGGCGTTCGTCTCGGCGATCCATTCCTGTTTCTGTGCGCGGTTCTTTGCCATGTCGTTCCCCTACGCCGCCTGCTGTTGGATGCCCAGCACATCCGCGAGGTCGAGCTTGATGCCCGGGCCCATCGTGGAGGAGAGGGAGATCTTCTTGATGAAATTGCCTTTCACGCCGGCCGGTTTCGCCGGCTGACGGCGGTGATGAAGCTCTTCACGTTCTCTTCGATGGCCGATTGCTCGAAGCTGGCCTTGCCGACGCCGGCATGGATGATGCCCGCCTTCTCGACCTTGAACTCGACCTGGCCGGCCTTGGCGGCCTTGACGGCCTTCTCGACGTCCGGGGTGACGGTGCCGAGCTTCGGGTTCGGCATCAGCCCCTTGGGGCCGAGGATCTTGCCGATCTTGCCGACGACGCCCATCATGTCCGGGCTGGCGATGCAGACATCGAAATCGATGATGCCCTTTTGGACCTGCTCGGCGAGCTCGTCGCCGCCGACGAGGTCGGCACCGGCTTTTTTCGCGGCTTCCGCCTTCTCGCCCTTGGCGAAGACGGCGACGCGCACTTTCTTGCCGAGGCCCGCCGGCATGGCGACCATGCCGCGCACGACCTGGTCGGACTGCGCGGGGTCGATGCCGAGGTTCATCGCGATGTCGATGGTCTCGTCGAACTTGGTGGTGGCGTTCTTCTTGAGGATCGCGACCGCGTCCTTCAGCGTGTAGAGCTTCGTCGCGTCGACCGTCTCGCGCGCCTTGCGGATGCGCTTGCCGCCGATGACGGCTTCGTCCTTCTTCGCCGCCGCTTCTTTTTTCTCAGGGGCCATTACGCAGCCTCCTTCTTGCCGGTGACTTCGATGCCCATCGACACGGCCGAGCCGGCGATCATGCGGCAGGCGGCGTCGATATCGTGGGCGTTCATGTCCTGCATTTTCGCCTTGGCGATCTCTTTGATCTGGTCCCAGGTGACCTTGCCGACGAGCTCCTTGCCGGTGGTGCCGGTGCCTTTTTCGATCTTCGCCGCCTTGAGCAGGAAGTAGGAGACGGGCGGCTGCTTCATCTGGAAGGTGAAGGAGCGGTCCTTGTAAACGGTGATGACCACGGGGATCGGCATCCCGGGCTCTTTCTGCTGGGTGGCAGCGTTGAACTGCTTGCAGAATTCCATGATGTTGAGGCCGGCCTGGCCCAGTGCGGGGCCGATGGGCGGGGCGGGGTTGGCTTTGCCTGCAGGGATCTGCAGTTTGATAAAGCCGGTGACTTCCTTAGCCATGACTACCTTTGCTTGGTGGCCGGTCCGAAGCGAAAAACACCATGTTTTCCGAGGCCGATTGCGGGGTTGCGCAATGCAAACCCCTCCCAAGGGAGCCGGGACTATAGAGGGGAAATATTGGATTGCAAGGGATTTTTTCGTCCCGTTTTTCAGCATCCTTTCGCGGCGAAAGCGCCCTTCGGCGACCGGCGGGGGCGTCATATGCAGGAATCTTCATAAATCCTTCACATGTCGGTGGGTTAGCCAATGTTAGACTGGCACGATGTCCGATTTTTCTACATCCTCGGGGTCGGTCCCGCCGCCGCGCGTGATCACGCCGGAGGATATCGCCAGGGCAAAGGAGCAGGCGGAAGCGCTGATGAAGCGCTCCTACAGCCTGCTTCCCAATGCCGCGCATTCCGCTGGCAATGTACAGACCCTTCTCAATGCCGGGATCCGGTGCTTCGAAAAGAACGGCAAGGCGAGGTTCTCGCAGCTCCTGGCCCAGCATCTTCAGGACAGCATGCGCGATTCGCCCGAAGCGCTCAAGAAGCGGGTGGCGGCGATCGGGATGGCGGAGTTCGGCAGGCAGTTCGGCGTCGACGTGGAAGGGCCGGAGCTGGTGGCCTTCCGCAAGGAGCTGGAAAAACTGGAGAGGGAAAAGGAATACCAGAACCTGCATGCCCTGGACATCACGGTCAATATCGGGAAACTCGCCGACGCGCTGGAGCCCCTCAGGCATGAGGAGGAGCTTCGCGCCCTGACCTTCCACATGCATGACGAGCAGCCCGCAGCGGACCCGGCGCACGGCCGCTCGCTGCACGAGATCACTCCGGTGCCCGAGACCCCGGCCCCGCCTTCGGCGGAGGAGGCCGACAAAATGGAGCGCCTCTACAGCCAGGTGATCGGCCAGATCAAGCGGCGGATCCAGGTGGCCTATATCCACGGTACGCACTCTCCCGTCGAATTCTTCGATGAATCGGTCGACCTTGCGATCCGCGACGTCGAGAACGAGATCAGCCACGAGCCGCTTCCCCCCTACGTGCGCAAGCGGGTGGGGATGTTCCGCGATTATGTGAAGCACGAGTATCTCGGGGTGCATTCCAAAGAAGAGATCCGGGCCGTCATGCGCAAGGCCATCGAGGAGGTGCTGATCCCCGCCAAAAAAGGCGAAGCCTGGTACGACGAGCTTGAGGCGGGAATGCCGGCCATGGCGCGCGTTACCGATCACCTGCGCGCCTATGCCGAACCCGTGAGGGCGAAACCCCGTTTCCACGACCCCCGGCTGGTGGATAATCTCGCCATGAGGCTCGTGACCGTTGCCGACAGCTTCGAGGAGCGGCATGAGGTCCGTCGTTACTTCACCGCGCGGCTTGCACCGGAATTGACGAGAAAATCCCCCATGCGACCGCTGGCCGATAAGGTAGTGCGCCGCTTCTTTGCCGAGATGGACCATACGATGCCTTCGGTGAACTTCGAACAGGCATCCCTTGGCCATTCGGCCTCGTCCGCTCACTCCGCGCCCTGGTGGGAATCCCAGTCTCCCGCGCTTCCCGTCATCGATTCCGACGTGACGGGGGCACTGGAATCCTACCTGAAGGAAGACAGCGGTGCCCCGGCGCCGCTGCCCTTCGGGACCGTTGCCTTCGATGAATGGCTGGAGCGCCACGCCTCGTGGATAGAGCCGGCATCCGTCGCTTTGTTGCGGCGGTGCTATAAGGACCTGCTCGAAGCGGCGGTCGAGTACGGCAGGACATCCAGGGACACCAATCCACCGCATCTGCTGGACGACTGCCTCTCCGTCGGCCTGCACAAGATACAGGATCACTGCTCCATCCAGCAGTTCGCCATCTTAAGGGACCAGGCCGGCGGGCTTCGCCATTTCATCCGCCAGGAACAGATGCACCTGCGTGAGCCGGATTCCGTACACGCCGCCATGGAAGAGGCCGTCCATGAGGTCCTCCCCCGGTTCGAGGAGATGGGCGGCAGCGTCATGACGTCGGCATTGCGCACCGCACGCGACGCGCGCTCCGGGGACGAGGACACGGCCCGGGCCCCTGCGCTGGCCGGACAAGCCCACCGACCCGACGCGCAATCCCCGCAAGAAGCTGGCGGACACGCTGCTGCGCCGCGCCGGGGACTTCAAGGAGCATTACGATATCTATCGCTATTTCACCCAGGACCTGCCGGCGCCGGATGCCCGCACGCAGCGCCTGGCCGATCGCATCCTGACGGCTTTCTATGAGCGGCTGGACCTTCCGCCGCCGCCCCGCGTGGAGGCGGCGCAGGCGGGTGAACACGGCACTGGCCCGGAGCGCTAAGCGCCCTTGTGCACCTGGTCGAAGGAGAGCTCGACCGGCGTGGCGCGGCCGAAGATGCTGACCGAGACCTTGAGCTTCTGCCGGTCGTCGTCGACGTCCTCGATCGAGCCGACGAAGGACTCGAACGGCCCGTCGATGATCTTGACCTGCTCGCCGACCTCGTAATGCACCGAGTGGCGCGGCGAGGCAGCGCCCTCTTCCACCTGCGCGAAGATCGACATCGCCTCGGCGTCGGTGATCGGCTGCGGGCGGATGCCCTTGCCGCCGAGGAAGCCGGTGACCTTCGGCGTGTTCTTGACCAGCTGCCAGGTGGCGTCGTTCATGTCCATCTTGGCGAGCACGTAGCCCGGGAAGAACTTGCGCTCGGCGGCGACCTTCTTGCCGCGCCGCACCTCGATGACGTCCTCGGTGGGCACCACGACCTGCTCGAACGCGTCGGTGAGGCCCTTCTGCGCCGCCTGCTCGAGGATCGACGCGGCGACTTTCTTCTCGAAGCCCGAATAGGCATGCACGATATACCAGCGCTTGGCCTTGCCGGGGGCTACGGCGGCGCCGGCCTGCGTTTTATTTTCTTCGGCGACCGCTTCCGCTGCCGGCTCGATGTCGGTCGCGACCGCTGCCGTTTCATTCTCGTTCGCTTGCGCTGCTTCGTTGCTCATTGCCTGCTCCATAATTTTTAATTGCGCGGGGCGCACGGGGGGGCGTCCCGCCCCCGCTACCGCTCCCCCTCGTTCGCTTCGCTCCGGCTCGCGCCGTAAAGCGCTACGCACCGCCGTCTCCATTGCCTGTACCCAGTCCCAAAATCGCGCTGATGACCTGCGACGTCGCGCCGTCCACCAGCAGGAAGAAGACGGAGGCGATGAAGGCGAGCCCCATCACCAGCGCGGTGGAGACGAATGTCTCGCGTCGCGTCGGCCAGACGACCTTTTTCACTTCCTGCCGCACTTCGCGGATGAACTTGGCGGGATTCAGCTCGGCCATGATTAAATTCCCCGATATAAAAACGCACCGCTTTTAGGGGCGGTGCGGCGGGTTTTCTACTGCTCCCGCGCGGCGAATGCAAGCGTGTTCTTCGGGGAACTGGCAGGGGCGACAGGAATCGAACCTGCAACCTTCGGTTTTGGAGACCGACGCTCTACCAATTGAGCTACACCCCTTCGTCAGATTCGCGGCTTATAACAGACAGCGGGGTGTTGTCTAGTTCGCGCAAACCCCCTATGTAGCGCCGATGAGCGACGCGGACCTTTCCTCCCTCACCTGCTGGTGCGTCTCGGCCAACAACGCCGGGATGATCAACCAGGCGCTGGGGCTCGCCGAGGCGATCGGCATCCGGCACGAGACGAAGCTGGTGCGCCAGGGCGTCTGGTGGCGCTTCCTGCCGCCGCGCTTCTGGCCGCATGCCCTCGACATGAAAGAAGGCGGCGGCCGGTTCGAAGGGCCCTGGCCGGACGTGGTCATCTCCTGCGGCCAGCGCAGCGTGGCGACTGCGCTCGCCATCCGCCGCGCCAGCGGCAATCGCACGCTGCTCATCCACGTGCAGAACCCCAACGCGCCGCTGTCGCGCTTCGCCTTCGTCGTCGCCCCTCGCCACGACGGGCTCAAAGGCCCCAACGTGCTCGAAACGCTGGGCGCGGTGCACCGCGTCAGCGCCGCGCGCCTCGCCGAGGCGGCGAAGACGCCCGATCCGCGCTTCGCCGGGCTGAGGCGCCCCATCCTCGCCGTGCTCGTCGGCGGCTCGACCATGCGCGGGCAGGTCACCGACGCGACCATGCAGCAGTTCGTCGCCGCGCTGAAGCGCGCGGGCGATGCGGGCGCCCGGCCTCGCCGTCACCCCCCTCGCGCCGCACCGCGCCGGAGCATGTGCGCATGCTGCGCGAATCCCTCCCCGGCGCCTTCGTCTGGGACGGCGGCGGCGAGAACCCCTACTTCCATTTACTTGCGGAGTCTCGGATGCGATCCTCGTCACCGGCGAGTCGGTCTCGATGGTCTCCGAGGCCTGCGCCACCGGCAAGCCGGTCTATGTCTATGAATTGTATAAGGATAAAAAGATGCAGCCCGCTGCTCGCCGAGCTGCGCGAGCGCGGCCATATCCGCCCCTTCGAGGGGGTCGTCGAGGCATGGAAATCGACGCCGCTGGACGATACGCCCAAAGTCGCTGCGACCATCCGCCAGTATCTGCTGCAATATCGGCAACTAAATAAGGGTGGCCGCAATAGTAAAGAAATGGTATACAAGCCGGCCTCAAGACATTAATAAGCGCGGCGAGGAGCTTTCATGACCACGCAGATCCACCGGCTCGGCAAGAGAACCACCCCCGCCCCGCAGGTCTTCACCCTCGGCGCCGGCGACGATTCGCGCGCCCTCAAGGTCAGGACCTTCAGCAACATCGAGGGCGGCAACGGCGTCTTCAAGGCGCTGTCGCACCCGCTCGCCGCGCGCGGCGCCGAGCAGCTCATCGCCAGGCTCGCCAAGGCCGGCGCCGTCGCCATCTACGATCCGTTCGGCCACGCCTCCGATTTCGCGGCGTTCTACGCCATCGGCGCCGTCAACGTCACCGACGTCTTCGTGCAGGACGTCAAGGACGTCGGCAAGCCGATCCTCGGCTGCATCGCCCGCCCGGTGACGGAGATGGCCGACGCCATCGCCCGCACCGTCCTCGTCGCCTGCTTCGACTCCCAGCGCCCGCTCGACCAGGTGCGCCACCTGCTGCCCGCCGGCGTCGAAATCGCCACGCTCGACGAGATGCGCCTGCCGGAGGAAATGATCACCAACAGGCGCAACTACCTCGACCTGATGAATTTCGCGACCAACTTCGCGCTGTTCCGCGACGCGGCCGGCGAGCACACGCGCGTCACCACCGCCAATTACTGGGCCAGCTACGGCGGCAGGAACGCGAAGCTCTGGTGCTGCCTGATGGCCGAATCCGGCGAGGTGCTCGCCGAATGGACGCAGCAGCTGGGCGAAACGCAGCACCTCGTCACCCTCGACTCGAAAGAGATCCGCGCGCGCTTCCAATTACCCGAATTCTCCGGCAGCCTGTTCATGCACGTGATCGGCGGCGCCGGCCACGACATGCTGAAATACGCCCTCGACACCTACGGCGACGAAGCAAGCGTGCTCTCCTGCACCCACGACGCCAACTCCTGGCCGGCCGATCTCTACGCCGGCATCCCCGCCCCCGCGCGACGGCGAGCGCGTCCTGCTGTGGATCGAGAATTCCTCGCCGCACGCCATTCCCGAAAGCGCCATCGGCCTCGGCCTCATGGGCGGGCGCGGACGTCACCCACGCCAACCCGGAGATCGCGCCGTTCGCTTCCTACGCGCTCGACGTCGGCGAGTGGCTGCCCAAGGTACGCTGGCCGCAGCAGCTGGAACTCCACGCCGGCCGCTATTTCGTCCCGCCCGCGCTACGAGATCATCTCCGACACCGGCCACAAGCGCATCGCCCACGCCAACGTCGAACGCACCGACCTCAAGCCGGACGAGCAGCTCAAGGACCTCCCGCTGATGGGCAAGGGCTTCCTGCTGCCCGCGCCGATCCTGCCGCTCGACGAATTCCGCACCGTCGCCCTGCCGACGCCGATGGCGACCGGGCAAGTCGACCTGCCGCTGGCCGTGCTGATCTTCGATGCGTCCGGCGAGGAAGTGCTGCGCCACCCGCTCGGCCGCCTCAAGCGCAGCGATTCGGTCGCGCTCGACGTCGGCGAGCTGCTGCAGCTCTACGGCCATATGGCCTGAAGAGCGGCACCGGCCATATCGAGCTCGTCTACGACTTCAGCAACGGCGGCGGCGGCGACGGCTGGCTGCACGGCATTTTCCGCTACGAGCACGCGAAAAGCGGCCACGCCCGCCGAGACCAGCTTCGGCGCCCACATGTTCAACCTGCCGCTGGTCTACAAGAACGAGCCGCAATCCTACGCCGGCCGCGCCCCCGGCCTGTCGACGCGGCTGTTCCTGCGCCTCGGCACCGGCGGGCTCGATACGCTGTGCCACCTCGTCTACCCCGTCTCGGGCGACTGGCACGCGACGTCGAAGACCGACCTCATCCTGCATAACGGCAACGGCGAGGAAGTCGCGCGCCAGCACGTCGCCATCCCCAAAAGCGGCTCATTGCACTGGCGCTACTCCCAGATGTTCAGCGAGGCCGAGCGCGCCAAAGCCGGCGAACGCGCCTACATCATCGTGCGCGACGTGACCTGCCGCCTCTTCGGCTACCATGGCCTGATCAAGGAAGGCCAGGCGTTCAGCCTTGACCATATGTTCGGGTTCTAGCCACTCTTCCCCTGAAGATAATAAAGAAAAGGCACGCTCGTGCGGACGAGCGTGCCTTCTTTAGAAACTGTAACCTATCGGCGAACTAGTAGGTCGTGTTGCCCGACTCGGTGCCGGTGGTCGTGTTGCTGTCGACCGTGGTGTTGCCGTTCACCGTCTTCTTGACGTGGTGGGTGGTAACGCCGTTATGGGTCTTCACGGTGTCCTTGGTCTTCACTTTGTTCTCGTTCATGAGGCCTTTCGGATCGTCGACATGCTCGGTGGGTGACGGTCTTCTTGGTGTCACCGTTCGACATCGTGTTCGACTCGGCTTTCACTTCCGAGCTCACCGAACCCGAGGCATCCTTGTGCTCGGCGGAGACGTCCTTGGTGACGTTGCCGCTCGAGTCCTGGGTGATCTTGGTGTCGATTCGTAGGTGCTGTCCGCCGCGAAGGCCGCGCCGGCGAGGGCGACGGAGGCCGAAGCGAGAAGAATGGTAAGGGTCTTGTTCATACGTTACTCCTAGTGGTGATTAAACAAATGCTGCATATGGCAGTTGCGCTCAGTGCACCATGCGATGCAGGAGCGGGATGTATAAAGAGCCCATCAAATCCGCGCAATGACCGCCGGATTAAATTTCGGCGAGAATAGGTTACGGCCGGCAGGTAGCCTGCGCCCGCCGCAGAGAAAAGGCCGCGCAGCGGGCTGCGCGGCCTTTTCATGGCTCATTAGCGGTCGGTGTTACTGCAACACTTTCGCGACGACACCTGCGCCGACGGTACGGCCGCCTTCGCGGATGGCGAAGCGCAGGCCCTGGTCCATGGCGATGGGGGCGATCAGCTCGACCGTCATCTTCACGTTGTCGCCGGCATCACCATCTCGGTGCCACTCGGCAGCGTGACGATCCCGGTGACGTCCGTCGTGCGGAAGTAGAACTGCGGGCGGTAGCTGGTGAAGAACGGCGTGTGGCGGCCGCCTTCGTCCTTCGTCAGCACGTAGGCCTCCGCTTCGAACTTCGTGTGCGGGGTGATGCTGCCGGGCTTGGCCAGTACCTGCCCGCGCTCGACTTCCTCGCGCTTGGTGCCGCGCAGCAGCACGCCGACGTTGTCGCCCGCTTCCCCTTGATCGAGGAGCTTGCGGAACATCTCGACGCCGGTGCAGGTCGTCTTGATCGTGTCCTTGAGGCGACGATCTCGACGTCCTCGCCCACCTTCACGATGCCGCGCTCGACGCGGCCGGTGACCACCGTGCCACGGCCTTCGATCGAGAACACGTCCTCGATCGGCAGCAGGAACGGCTTGTCCTTCGGGCGCTCCGGCTGCGGGATGTAGGTATCCACCGCATCCATGAGGGCGAGGATGGACTCTTTGCCGAGCCCGTCGGTCTTGCCTTCCAGCGCGCTGAGCGCCGAGCCCTTGATGATCGGCGTCTTGTCGCCCGGGTAGTCGTATTTGCTGAGAAGCTCGCGCACTTCGAGCTCGACCAGCTCCAGCAGCTCCTTGTCGTCGACCATGTCGCACTTGTTGAGGTAGACGACAATGGCGGGACACCCACCTGGCGGGCGAGCAGGATGTGCTCGCGCGTCTGCGGCATCGGGCCGTCGGCGGCGGAGACCACCAATATCGCGCCGTCCATCTGCGCGGCGCCGGTGATCATGTTCTTCACGTAGTCGGCGTGGCCGGGGCAGTCGACGTGGGCGTAGTGCCGCTTCGCCGTCTCGTATTCCACATGCGCGGTCGCGATGGTGATGCCGCGCGCCTTCTCTTCCGGCGCCGCGTCGATGCTGTCGTAAGCGCGGTACGTAGCCCCGCCCGTCTCCGCCAGCACCTTGGTGATCGCCGCCGTCAAAGACGTCTTGCCGTGGTCCACGTGACCGATCGTCCCGATGTTGCAGTGCGGCTTCGTCCGCTCGAATTTTTCCTTCGCCATGGTATGTTCGCCTTCGCCTCGAATTGGATTGATAGGTAAAAACGCGCGCTGTTTAGCGCAGTGCGCGCGTCCCGCAACAGGAAAACGAGTGGAGCGGGTGATGGGAATCGAACCCACGTATGCAGCTTGGAAGGCTGCCGTTCTACCATTGAACTACACCCGCGCGGGATCAGAATAGCAAGTTTCGTTGCCGGTGCAATGCGTAGCGCGTCAGCGCGAGCCCGGAGGTCGGCGGAGGCCGGCCGCAGGAGGGGGAGCGGAGCGGGGGCGAGTGAGCGAAGCGAGCTTATATTCGCCCCCACGCGCCGAAGGCGCCACTTAAGCAAGTTGCCAGTGCAATGCGCGGGTGCTAACCGGAATCCATGGCGCACGGGCATCATCACCACCATCACCACCACGCGCATCCGCACGGCGACGGCGAGACCGAGCGCATGATGCGGCGGGCGACGTATTTCGCCACCTCGATGGCGCTCGCGCTGCTCGCCGCCAAGGGCATCGCCTGGTGGCTGAGCGGATCGCTGGCGATGCTTTCCTCGCTCACCGATTCGCTGTTCGACGTCATCAGCTCGACGATCAACCTGCTCGCCCTGCGCTATGCGCTCAAGCCGGCGGATGACGACCACCGCTTCGGCCATACCTCGATCGAGGACATCGCCAGCCTCGGCCAGTTCGCCTTCATCGTCGCCTCGATGGCGATCATCTCGCTGCAATCGGCGGAGCGGCTTTTCCACCCGCGTCCGCTCGAGCACGAGACGCTCGGCATCTGGGTCAGCCTCGCCGCGATGGCGCTCACCACCGCGCTCATCGCCTACCAGACGATGGTGACGCGGCGCAGCCCCTCGCTCATCATCGCCTCGGAGCGGCTGCATTATTTGAGCGACCTGCTGTTCAACGTCGGCGTGCTGATCGCGCTGGGGGCGAGCAGCGTGCTCCACATCGTCTGGGCCGACCCGGCGATGGCGATCGTCATCGCGATCGTGGTGCTGTGGACCAACCGCGTCATCGGCATCCGCGCCTTCAACAACCTGATGGACCGCGAGATGCCCGACGCGGAAAAGGCGAAGATCGAGGCCATCCTCAAGGCCAGCGACATCCTCAGCCACCACAAGCTGAAGACGCGCTATTCCGGCACCAAGCCCTTCATCCAGATGCATGTCGAGATCGACGATTCGCTCGATTTCCAGTCCGCCCACGCCATCACCGATACGCTGGAGAACGCCCTGCTCGCGGCCTTCCCGGAAGCCGAGATCATCATCCACCCCGACCCCGCGCCGGCGGGCAAGCCCCGCTCACGCACCGCCTGAAAGGAGACTCCCATGCGCCTCACCCTTCCCGTCCTGCTCTCGACCGCCCTGTTCGCCTCCGCCGCCTTCGCGCAAGTGAGCGTCACCACCACGAACGCGCCCGGCACGCCCGCCGGGACCTCGGCGGTCACCGTCGGGCCGGCCGGCGTCACCGTCGTCACGCCCTCGCCCGCCATGCCGATGCAGGCGCCCCTGTTCAACACCACGCCCGCGCCGACGCTGGTCACCGCGCCGCCCGCGTCCGCCTCGCCCCCGCCGATGCCGGCGATCCCCGGCGTGACGGTGGTCACCCCGACGACGACGGTGACCCCGACGCCGAACGGCCCGGCGGTCGTCACCACCACGCCGTCGGCGCCGCCGCCTGCTGCAAAGGCGGCACCGGGCAATCCGCCGTCGCCGGCCGCCAAAGCAGGCCGCGGCGATCCGCGCTTCGACGAGATGGACGCCAACCACGATGGCACCCTCACCCGCCAGGAGATGATCGACGCTGCCGGCCGGCGCTTCGACGCAATGGACACCAACCATGACGGCGTCGTCACCCGCGAGGAAGCAGCCGCCGCCTCGCCCCAGCACGCGCCGGCGCACCACGCGGCGAGCGCGCGCGGCTGGCAGCGCCCGGCAACGGGCGCGCCGCAGGCGGGAAGCGTGAGCGTCGACACCGGCGGCGCGCTGATGGCGCCGCCCGGCGGGTTCGCGCCGGTCGCGCCCGCGGCGGGCGGGGTCACCGTGGTGACGCCCAATACCTCCGTCGTCGTTTCCCCGGCGCATCCCTAGATTCTTCCGCGCGCCCATCGAAAATTTATGCGGGCGCTGCTTGGCTTGCTTCCGGAAGCCGGAAGCGAGCCATGTCGACATCGAGCGCATACAGCGAAGAGGCCTGCCGCGAGAGCGCGGCCGAGGCCCAGCTCCGCTACGTGCGCGACTCCGACCCCGGCATCGCCCGCAAGCGCCACGGCAAGGGCTTCATCTACCTGGCGCCGGATTCCGCGCGCGTCACCAACGAGGCGATCCTCGCGCGCATCCGCGCCCTCGCGATCCCGCCCGCCTATCGCGCGGTGTGGATCTGCACTCTCGCCAACGGCCACCTGCAGGCGACCGGGCGCGACGAGCGCCAGCGCAAGCAATACCGCTACCACGCGCGCTGGGAGGCGGTGCGCACCGCGACCAAGTTCCACCAGATGCAGTCGTTCGCCGAATCGCTGCCGAAGCTGCGCGAAACGGTCGATTCGCACATGCGACTGCCCGGCCTGCCGAAGGAGCGCGTGCTCGCCGCCATCGTCCACCTCATGGATTGCTGCGCCATCCGCATCGGCAGCGAGCAGTACGCCAGCGAAAATAAAACCTACGGGCTGACCACGCTGCGCAAGCGCCACGTGAACGTCGAAGGCAGCCGCATCCAGTTCGCCTTCACCGGCAAGAGCGGCAAGCAGTGGAAGCGCGACCTTACCGACCGCCAGGTCGCCGGCATCATCCGCCAGTGCGAGGAGATCCCCGGCCACGAGCTGTTCAAGTACCTCGACGGCAACGGCGGGAAGCACCCGATCCGCTCCGAGGACGTCAACGACTACCTGCGCAGCATCAGCGGCGAGAATTTCACCGCCAAGGATTTCCGCACCTGGGCGGCGACCGCGCAGGCGCTCGAGCTGCTCGGCGAGGCCGAGCGCGCCAGCACGCAGCCGGAAGTGAAGCGCCAGGTCAACGCCGCGATCCGCACCATCGCCGACTCGCTCGGCCACACGCCGACCGTCTGCCGCAAATGCTACATTCACCCGCGCGTCATCGCGCAGTTCGAGGAAGGCGAGCTCGGCAAGTGGTTCCGCACGAAAAAAGGCGAGGATTACGAGCTCGTCGCTGCGTTCCTGAAAGAAGCGGCCTAGGCCGCCGGCTTCACGTATTTCAGCACCGGGTTGCGAGCAGCTTTCACCTCATCCAGCCGCCGGCGCGGCGTGCTGAGAGGGTTGGCGTGCAGCGCTTCGCCGCGCCCTTCGCGCGCTTCGACGGCGATCATCTTCATCACGGCGATGAAATGGTCGAGCGAGGCTTTCGTCTCCGTCTCGGTCGGCTCGATGAGCATGGCGCCCTGCACCACCAGTGGGAAATAGACCGTCATCGGGTGCAGCCCGTATTCGATCAGCGTCTTGGCGATGTCGTTGGTCGTCACGCCCGAGTCCTTCTGGTCCTTGTCGGTGAGCAGGCATTCATGCATGCACGGTGCCGGGAACGGCGCGTGGTAATCGTCCTTCAGCCGGCTCAGGATGTAATTGGCGTTGAGCACCGCGTCCTGCGCGACCTGCTTCAGCCCGTCGCCGCCGTGCGACATCATGTAGGCGAGCGCCCGCACCGCCATGCCGAACTGGCCGTTGAAGCCTTTCAGCCGGCCGATGGAATCCGCGTCCTCGGTGACGAGGTGGAACCCGCCGTCCTTGCCCTTGACGATCTTCGGCACCGGCAGGAATGCGCCGAGCTCTTCCGTCACCGCGATCGGCCCGCAGCCCGGCCCGCCGCCGCCATGCGGCGTCGAAAACGTTTTGTGCAGATTGAAATGCATGACGTCGACGCCGAAATCCGCCGGGCGGATGCGGCCGACCAGCGCGTTGAAATTCGCTCCGTCGCAATAGAAATAGGCGCCCGCCTTGTGCAGCGCGTCGGAAATTTCCAGCACGCGCGGCTCGAACAACCCGCAGGTGTTGGGGTTGGTCAGCATCAGCGCCGCGACGTCGTCGTTGAGCATCGATTTGAACGCATCGACATCGACCGTGCCGTCCTTGGTCGAGGGCACGGTGCGCGTCTCGTAGCCGCAGGCCGCCGCCGTCGCCGGGTTGGTGCCGTGCGCCGAATCCGGGATGAGCACCACCTTGCGCGCCCGCCCGCGCTTCTCATGCGCCTTGTGGATGACCATGATGCCGGCGAATTCGCCATGCGCCCCCGCCGCCGGGTTGAGCGTCACGTGCGGCAGGCCGGAGAGCTCGGACAGCCAGTGCTGCACCGTGTGGATGACTTCGAGCGCGCCCTGCACGGTCTCTTCGGGCTGCAGCGGGTGGATACCGGCGAAACCCGGCAGCCGCGCCAGCTTCTCGTTGAGGCGCGGGTTGTGCTTCATCGTGCAGGAGCCGAGCGGGTAGAGGCCCATGTCGATCGCGTAGTTCATTTTCGACAGCCGCACGAAATGCCGCATCACCTGCGGCTCGCTCACCTCCGGCAGGCCGACGTTCTCGCGCGCGGCCGAGCCGGTACGCAGCTTCGTGCCCTTCGGCTCCGGCAGGTCGACGCCGCAGGCGCCGTGCGTGCCTTTCTCGAAGAGCAGGTTCTCTTCGACGTTCAGCCCGCGGCCTTTATCGAGGATATCGCTCAT
>JBBCHK010000006.1:0-303414 GCA_037200745.1 Alphaproteobacteria bacterium | reverse complement strand
CATCGCGTAGAGCAGGCGGCGGTTGCACCGGCTTCAGCCCGTCGCGCACGTCGGGCAGCGAGCGCGCGGTGATGGTCGAGAGCGCGTAGGCGAGGTAGCGCTCGCCCAGCGCGTCCTTGAAGGAAACGTTCTCGATGCGCGCGGTATTTTCGGAAGCCATAGGGCCGGGAAACTAGCGTTTCTGCGGCGAAATGCAAGGATTACTGCGGAGGGCGAAGGCTAGCGGTGACCGTGATGGCCGCCGCCATGGCGCCCGCCGCCGTGATGGTGACCACCGCCGCCGAAATCGAGGCCGCCGATGGAGACGAAGATGCCGCTGCCGCCGAAGGCGGGCCCGCGCGGCGGCGGGAAATCGCCGTAGTCATAGGGCGACGGTGAATCGTAGGGGTAGCCGCGAGGACCATCCATCCCCCGTTGCGTGGAGGGGGGCTGGCCGGGGCCCGCCACCTGCCCCGGTGCGGGCGTTTGCGCGGGGGTTCCGGGCGCCGGCGAATCGCCGAGCAGGCTGCGGAACCAGTTGCTGCTGCTCGCCAGTTGCGAGCCGCCATAGGCCATGCCGGGAATCGCCAGCAGCATGACGATCCAGCTCAGCGGCCCGCCGAACATCGTGCCGGTGAGCCAGCCGGCGGCAATGCCGAGAATGCCGCCGACGACCCCGGCGCGGGAGCTCCACAATTTCTTGAAGAATCCGCCGATGCCTTCCTCGGCGTCGCCGGCGGTATTTTCGACATGGGTGGCCGCATCGCCGGCCGCATTCTTCGCGCGGGTCGCCGCCTCCTCCGCCGCCTTCTTCGCGTCCGTCGCCATCTCGGGCAGGAGTGCGCGTCGTCAGGTAGTTGTAGGTATGGTCAAAATGCTGATGATAGGCGTTGGAGTCGCCCTGTTGGATGCCGTCGTATGTCAGCGGTGGAGTCGTTGCGGTCATAGAATCCTACGCTCCAATCCTATCACAGGGAGGGCCAGGAAATGTGACAAGTTCATGAATATACAGGGGTGTGCTGTCGCGAATATACAGTGGTGCGCTGGCGCGCACGGGGGGCGATACAAAGCGCGCTTGACGCGCGCTCGCCCCCGCTACCGCCCTCCTGCGGCGGCCCTCCGGCCGCCTCCGGGCTCGGCCTTGCGGCCTACGCAGGCAGTGCGGAAACTCAGGAGCGTGCGGCCACGCGACTCAGCATTTCAATTCATCCCCGCGTAGCCGAATAGGCGAGCCGGAGCGAAGCGAACGAGGGGGAGCGGTAGCGGGGCGGCACGCCCCCCGTGCGCGCTACGCGCGCACCACCAAGACTACGCCGCTTCGCGGCGTAGAAGATCGAGGAAATGGGCGCGGACCTGCGGCGGGTAGCGGTGCAGGGCGGGCAGCAGGCGGGTCTCGAGGAAATGGCCGGTCAGGTTGGCGCCGTCGATGATGTCGGCGAGCTGGTCGGGCAGGCCGTCGGCCTCGGTCAGGAACGGGGGGCAGCTTCAGCAGCCGGGCGCGGTAGGGCGCCCCCGCCTCGCGGCTGACGGCGCGGGCGGGATTTCGGCGAGACGTAGGCGAGCGATTCCGTCGCGCCGGTCGCCACGCAGCTCGTCAGGTCGAGGCCGAAGCCGACCCTCTTCGAGCAGGGCCAGTTCGAGCCGACATATTCGGCGAGCCAGACCAGCGTTTCGCTGCCCGCCGCGACGTGGCGCAGGAAATGGATGGTCGCCGCGTAGAGATCCGGGTGGGCGTCGCGCTCGGCGAGCGTGGCGGAGAGCAGCGCGAGGATGCTGCCGGCGCCGGCCAGGCGCAGCGGGTCGTGCATCACCCGCGCGGCGAAGGAATGGCGCGGCTCGAACGTGATGCTGCCGAGATGCTCGGGCATGCGCGCTTTGAAGCGCGCCTCGACCAGCGTGCCGGGCTGCATGTCGGCGCGGCGCTTGCTGCTCATCCCCGCCTTGACGACGCCGCGCTCCAGCCCGTGCTCGCCCGAAAAAAGATGCACGATCGCGTCGTGGTCGCCGAACTTGTCGACCTTGAGGATGAGCGCTTCGCCGGACCACTGGAGCATACGGGTTTTATACCGTTTCCGGAGCGCCGGTGAAAGCGGGAATCCTTCCATTTCCCTCGCATTTTTCACAAAAGTTTCACGCCGGATCGCTGCGTTTTTGCTAGGCTTCGGGGAAGGAGAGCCCATGCGACCCACTGCGGAAGCCGTTGCAGAGAAGATCATTCGCCGCTCCGGCCCGTGGCGGCGCGACGGGAGCGATTTCGTCGCCGTCGTCGAGCAGGGGACGGAGCTGCCGCTGATGCACGCGATCCGCACGCTCGGCGGCTCATCCACTTGCGACGAGGGTTTCCTCGGCGCCATCGTAGGTCCGGGGCAATGGGGCACGCACTGCGCCGTGCGCGTGGACGCGGCGACGGCGAAAACCATCGGCGAGGATTTTTTCTCGGCGGACAACGTGGCGACCCTGCGCCTTTACCTGAAGCCCGCCGAGCGCGACGGGCGCTAGAACTCCAGCCCCCATGTAATTGTAGACCTCCGGCCTGTCCTTCCAGTCGGCGCGGATTTTTACGAACAGATAGAGGTGGCACGGGCCGCCCACCAATTTGCCGATCTCCTGGCGGGCGCGTTCGCCGATCTTCTTCAGCATCTGGCCCTTGGCGCCGATGACGATGGTCTTCTGCCGCTCGTTCTGCACGATGATGATCTGGCGGATCTCGACCGAGCCGTCGGCGCGCGCCTCGTAGCCCTCGGTCTCGACGGTGAGCGTGTAGGGAATTTCTTCTGCAGGCTCATGAAGCACTGCTCGCGCGTCAGCTCGGAAGCGAGCAGGCGCATCGGCAGGTCGGTGAGCGTATCTTCGGGGTAGAACCACTGTCCCTGCGGCGACGCGGCGACGAGCGCGGCCTTCAGCCCATCCAGCCCCTCGCCTTCGCGCGCGGCGATGAAGAAGATGTCTTTCCACGTCGCGCGGTCGCGGAACCATTGGGCGCGGTCCAGCAGCGTCGGCTTGTTCTCCACCGTGTCGGTCTTGTTGAGCGCCAGCATCAGCGTCTTTTTCATCGACGCCAGGCGCTCGACCACGCGCTCCGTCTCTTCGCTCGGCCGTTTGCGCGCATCGAAAAGGAACAGCACGATGTCGGCGGCGGAGGCGGCGCTCCACGCGCTTTTTCACCATCGCCTTCTCGAAGCGCTGCTGCGTTTCGAACAATCCCGGCACGTCGAGGAAGACGAGCTGCGCCCTTCCCTCCGTCAGCACGCCGGTGATGCGCGAGCGCGTCGTCTGCGCCTTGGGGGTGACGATGGCGACCTTGGTGCCCAGCAGCGCGTTGAGCAGCGTCGATTTGCCCGCGTTGGGGGCTCCGAGTAAGGCGATGGTGGCGCAGGATGTGCTCATGGGGCTGAAGCCAGTAGCAGCCATGCGGCGGAATTTAAACCGATAAATCGCATTCCGCCGATAAGGCGGCGGAGGGCGGCTTGACTTTTGGGCGTTTCTATAGGATAAGGAGCATCTTGAGTTAAATTGGTAACTCTTTGATACTTTGACTTACTACTGGTTCCATTCGCCTTGACGTGAATGATCCGTGGTGCGGATGGATCGAAACTCCTCCCTTGTCTGGCAAAGAGTTTGGCGCAACGCCATGTGCCAAATTCAACTCGATTCGCGGCTTCCATGGTGGATGCCGCGAGTGACTAACGCCACCAAGGAGACTTCGAATGGCTACCGGTACCGTTAAATGGTTCAACCCGACCAAAGGCTATGGCTTCATCCAGCCCGATCAGGGCGGCGCGGACGTATTCGTCCACATCACCGCCCTGCAGGCCGCCGGGCTCTCGACGCTGAACGAAGGTCAGCGCGTGAGCTACGAGCTCGCCACCACAAGGGTAAGACCTCGGCTGCGAACCTGAAACTCGCCGCCTAACGATACGCCCCACCGCCTCGGCGAGGCGGTGGGGTTCTTCCTTTCGACTAAACATTTTACGACGCGACCCCTATCACAAACAAAATGTCACCCCGCACGTATTGCGGGGCCCGCGCAGACCCCGCAACCCATGCGGGGTGACACTTCAGAAAGACCCATGACCACATTCGATCAATTCAACCTGCCACCGGCGCTCAAGGCGACGCTGGCGAAAATGAACTTCACCACCCCCACCCCGGTGCAGGCGCAGACCATCCCGCTCGCCATCGAGGGGCGCGACATCCTCGCCACCGCGATGACCGGCTCGGGCAAGACCGGCGCTTTCGGCATCCCCATCATCAGCAAAATGCTGAGCGGCGCCCGTGGCTCCGCGCTGATTCTTACACCGACGCGTGAGCTCGCCACCCCAGGTCGCCGACGTGATCACCCAGTTGCTCGGCCAGCTCTCGCCGATCAAGACGGCGCTGCTCATCGGCGGCGAATCGATGCCGCTGCAATTGCAGCAATTGCGTGCCCGCCCGCGCATCCTCATCGGCACGCCGGGGCGCGTCAACGACCATCTCGGCCGCGGCTCGCTGATGCTGCACGACGCGGGCACGCTGGTGCTCGACGAAATGGACCGCATGCTCGACATGGGCTTCGAGGACCAGATCATGGCGATCCTGCGCTACCTGCCGGCGACGCGCCAGACGCTGCTCTTCTCGGCGACGCTGCCGCCCGCGATCTTGAAAATCTCGCAGAAATACCTGAAGAACCCCGCCCGCATCGAGGTCGGCGAGACCAACAAGGCCGTCGCCAAGATCGACCAGCAGATCATCCAGACCAGCGACCACGGGAAATACGCCGCGCTGCTCGAGCAGCTGCGCAAGCGCGAAGGCACCATCATCATCTTCGTGCGCACCAAGCAGGGCACCGAGAAGCTCGCGACCAAGCTGCGCAAGGACGGCCAGTCGGCCGACGCCATCCACGGCGACCTCGAGCAGTACCAGCGCGAGCGCGTGCTGCAGGCCTTCCGCGACAAGCAGCACCGCATCCTGGTGGCGACCGACATCGCCGCGCGCGGGCTCGACATCACGCATATCGAGCACGTCATCAACTACGACCTGCCGATGCAGCCGGAGGATTACATCCACCGCATCGGCCGCACCGCGCGCGCCGGCGCGGAAGGCGAGGCGGTCAGCTTCATCACCCCGCACGACCTCATCAAATGGCGCGAGATCCAGAAGCTGATGAATCCCGGCGCGGAGCCGCCCGCCCTGCCGCCTTCCCGCAAGGCAGCGGAGACGGCGAACACAGCGGCGGTGAACGCGGTGGACGCAGCGGCGGCCGGGGCGGACGTAGCGGCGGCCGAAGTGAACGAAGCTCTCACGGCATCGCGGCGGGCCACAGTGGCGGCGCTCCCGCGCAGGCAGGCGGCACCACCGAAGGCGGTGGCGAGCCCAAACGCCGCCGTCGCGGCGGACGCGGGCGCAACCGCTCCGAAGGCGGCCAGGGCCAGGCTTCCGGCCAAAACAGGAATCCCGACGGCAACCGTGGCGGCAATACCAACGACACCGCCAAGCCCGTCGGCCCCATCCACGGATGCCGAAAAGCATTTAGCCGGCGTCATAAAAATTTCACGAATATGTCATTGTCACGCGTTCCCTGTCACGCGTTCCCTTTACCTATAAGTCGTTAACAATTGTTAACTACTGCGGCGGAGAGAACGATGAGCGACGAAATCCCGGCGAGCGACGCACCGTACACGGCCCACGCCAGCGCCTACGGCAAGGATGAATGGGGTCCGCCGAACACCTACCCGGCGGAGAAATACGGCTGCGGCAAGGGTGAGACCGCCGAGACCCACCCGGCGCAGGTCGATGTCGGCGACGGCCACAGGCTCTGGGTGCAGGAATACGGCAACCCGAACGGCGAACCGGTCATCTACCTGCATGGCGGCCCGGCGGCGGCTGCCAGCCGACCGACACCTGCTTCTTCGATCCAGGCGCTAACACGGCATCATCCTGTTCGACCAGCGCGGCTGCGGCAACAGCACGCCGACGCTCGCCGCGAACTTCAAGGAGGCCATCTACCATAACGACACCGAGCACCTGGTCGACGACATCAACAAGGTGCGCGACCATCTCGGCATCAAGGGCAAGATGCACCTGATGGCGGCAGCTGGGGCACCACGCTCGGCCTGAAATACGCCATCAAGTATCCCGAGAACGTGAAATCGCTGACCATGCGCGGCGTCTTCCTCGGCTCGGATGCGGGGATGAAATACCTCTTCCAGGGCAACGCGGCGACCTACACCGAATGCGACGAAGCGCTGCGCGAGAAGCTCGACGGAACGACGCGCCGGATCGCCGAGGTCACGCAGGCGAACAAAGATCTCGCCGCTGAAAAGGAACGCCGCAAGGGACTCAGTGAGGACGAGCTGAAGACCCTGCCGCCGCTCGTGCCGAGAGTCTACGACCCGGCAACGCTGATGAACATGCGCGAGGCGACCGGCGAGCTGGTGACGCACTTCAATGCGCAGAACAGCGACGTCGAGGGCGCTTACCGCGCCTACATGCCGCCCGGCGGGCGCGACGGCCAGATCCCGGAGAAATACTGGTCCGAACATAAGCATATGTCGGAAGCCTACGCGAAATCGTGGGACGAATACGTGCGCCTCGTCCCGAAAGCGGATCGCGGCAACATGCCTGCCGCTTACGTGGCGCGGCTCGAAGCCGAGGCCGACCCGGACCTGAAAAAAACCGGTGTCCTCTATGATCCCGCCACTAACAGGATCGATCCGGATTACCAGCTGCGCATGGCGTTCGCCTTCTCCAAGTGGGAGGGCATGATCTCGAATTTCTGCCAGGTGCCGGACAAGGTCACCGGCGCCATTGACCTCGGCAAGTTCGAGGATCCGGATTTCGCCGTCATCTTCGCGCGCACGGAAGCGCGCTACATGCTCGACGGGCTTTACCTCTCGGAGGACGGCAGGCCGACGCCCGGCGGCAGCGACTTCCTGACCCGTCCGGAGAACCTGAAGAAAATGGCGGACCACGGCATCGTCTGCTCCATCGCCCACGGCGAGAACGACGAGGTCTGTCCCGTGCGCGACGCCATCGAGTTCAAGCGCAGGTACGAGGCCGCCGGCGGCCCGGAGGTCTTCATGGACATCCGTTCCGAGAACGGCCACACGCGCGCGGAGATCGGCAATACGGGTCATCGGCATCATGGACGATCCGACGAAGGTGCCGCCCCTCACCCGCGCCGAGAAAATGGGGCCGCCGAAGACCGCGACCGACCATGCCGGGCGCGATGACGGTCCCGGCGGGCCGCCGCCGTTGTAATCCTCCTCAGGGCCGGGGTCATGCAATCAGCTCCCAGCAAAATCCAGGAGAATGAATGGAGATATAAGCTCCCCGAAAAACCGAATCAGGAGGGGATGCTTACGGTTTCCGAAGACCCCCCGCACCGGATGTACTGGTGCGAATACGGGAATCCGCAGGGCGAACCCGTCGTGTTCCTGCACGGCGGCCCGGGCGGAAAATCCGATCCCAGCTTTGCCCGTTACTTCGATCCGCAACGCTACCGCATCATCATGTACGACCAGCGCGGCGGCGGCAGGAGCACGCCGCATATCGCCGAGGACCCGGAAGGCGCGCTCAGGGACAATACCACCGCGCATCTCGTCGAGGACATCGAGAAATTGCGGGCCGCGCGCGGCATCCACAGCAGGATGCACGTCTTCGGCGGCAGCTGGGGCAGCACGCTCGCGATCGCCTACGCCCAGGCGCACCCCGAACACGTGCAGTCCCTCGTCCTGCGCGGCACTTTCCTGGGGACCAAACAGGGCGTGGACTACCAGTACCAGGGCAACGCCGCGTCGTACCATCGCGATCCTTACGACGGTCACCTGGCCGGCACTTATCTCGCTTTCCCGGATGAGTGGAAGGAGTTCGTCGAGGTCATCCCCGTGGAGAAACGCGGCGACATGGTGAAGGCCTACGCCGAGATATTCAACATGCATCCCGAGACCAGGGCGGAGCAGGACCTGCAGGATCGCGCGGTCATCGCATGGTCGAAATGGGAAGGGGCCACGAGCTACCTCGTGCCCGACGAGAATGCCGTGCTGCGCAACGAAGAGTTGCATTTCGCCAAGGCGCTGGCGCAGATCGAGAACTACTATTTCATGAACGGCTGCTTTCTCGGCGGATCGGGCGAGGGTAACCGCGACAACCAGTTCCTCATCCGCCCGGACAACATCGCCAAGATGAACGATATACCGACCTATATCGTTCACGGGCGCTACGACCAGGTATCGCCCCGCTATGACTCCGATATCCTTCTCGACGCCATGCAAAAAGCCGGGGCGAAGGATGTGCGGCTCATCACCACCACGGCGGGACACGCCATGAAGGACCGTGAGAACGCCCTTGCGCTCACCGACATCATGGACACCATGCCCCCCCATGCCGGATGTCGAACGGAAGAGGAACCAGCCGCCCCATAAAGGCTGGGCTTCCGATTTTCGTTCCCAGGGCGCCGTTCCCGAGCCATCCCCTTCCCGGTAGCGCCGCGCCATGCGCAAATGCGCGCATGACGACGAAAAATCCGCAGAAGATCGCCTCGCAGGAGCTCGACAGCCTGCGCACCAAGCTGCTCGACGAGCTGGAAAGCGAGGCGCGCAGGATGCTCACCCAGCTGCAGCAGGAATTCTCCGACCAGCTGCAGGCGCAGAGCAGCGACGCCCTCGATAGTTTCAGCCAGTCGCTCTCCGGCGGGGGCTTGAGCGCCGGGCTGATCGGCGCCGCCGCCGGCGAGCTGCTCGACCGCCCGGTCATTCGCACCACCTCGCAGGAAACGCAGCGCTCGCTCGACGCCGGCACCCAGTTCCGCCTCAGCCAGAACCAGGCCCTCGCCGAAGCCGGAACCACCCTTTCCAAGGGGAATAAGAATCTTTAGTGGTGCGCCTACGGCGCACCACTAAAAGTTCTCCACAGCATAGGCTGCCTGCATTAAGCGCAATACTCGCGGGGACGAGCGGCTGCTACATCAGCGGCGAACGGTTCGATTGTATGTTTCGCCAGCTTGTGCTTTGGCCACCTCGGCCAAAGCATTTTTTTTGGACCGCGCAAAAAATTCCCGGAGCGTTGCCGCACCGCCGTGCGTAGCCGAATAGGCGAGCCGGAGCCGAAGGCGAACGAGGGGACCCGGAGCGAAGCGGAGGGAGACGAGCGATAGCGAGTCAACCGGTAGCGGGGGCGTCTTCACCCCCTGTGTCGCAGACACCACAAAAAAACTTCTTAGCGCCTACGCGCTAAGAAGTTCACCAAAGTTTCATACACGGGTGGTGCGGTGCGCTAAGATGCGCTAGGCAGGCACCATGTTCGACCCCACCGACTATATCGAAGTGAAGGACGACGGCTTCGCGCTGTGCACCAACCCCATGGCGGACGGCGGGCTTTCGGCGATCACGGTCAATACGCGCCTGGTCGGCGAGGCGCTGCGCAATTTCGAGTCGACCATCAAGCGCATGGTGCTCGCCAAGCTGGTCTCGCCCAAGTTCGGCGAGGTCATCCTCACCGCCACACGGCGCAGCGGTTGACAGGGACGATGACAGATATTTCGTACAGAGAGCAGCTCGATGCGCTGCTGGCCGATGGCAAGCTCAGGCTCTGGCTGCAGGCGTCGGCACCGCGCACCGGCAGCAATTTTCTTGGCCGCATGCTTTCCCAGAGCCCGGCGATCGATTATGTCCGCAACTTCAGCATGGACATTCCCTATGACGACGATGAGGCTTACTGCAAGCAGTTGGTCGATGCTTATGCCTCCCTGGCCCGGCAAAAGGCCGAGGCGCACGCGCAGGGCCCGGTCGGCATTCTCATCCGCGAGCATAGTTTTTTCCTCGGCGAGAAGATCTGGGCCCTCCTGAAGCCACGCGTCAAAGGCATCGTGATCTGCGCGCGCGACCCCGTGATGCAAAGTATGTCGGAGATCCATTCCCTGTTGTCCGATACGCAAATGCTCGGCGATGCCTTGAGATACTGGGGCGTGACAAAGGATCCATCGGCCTATCTCGAAGACTATGCCGTGAAACAGGGATTCTCGGCCGATGGATCCGGCTCCGCTTATGAGAAATTCGTCGGCCACGTGATACGGAGCGAAGAATACTGGCGAGCGGACGAGTTATTCCGGCAGTGCTGTCCGGCAGCCGTCGACCCTCAGAAGACGCGTTATGCACGCGCGATCGAATACCGCCTGCATAATACCCTGCCCTTCGGTGCCGAGAGCTATCGGCGGATGGCAGAGATCGCCAAGGACGCGGACCCGGCCAAGTCGGTGATCGTCAATACGATGTTGTTGCAGGCGGAGCCGTGGTCGATCCAATCCGCATGCCATCGAGCGGCCCTTCCTTACGACAGTCGCATGGCCACCGGCGGATGGGCACGCAAGAACGCCCGCTACAAGCTGCCCGGCGCGGTGGTAAAAAGCGCGGCATGGGGCGATCACGATTCCGATATCGATTATCTTGCCCCTCCCTCTAAAAAGGCATGCGAATTCAGCCATCTCCCGCGTTGCCAGCAATCGTTGTTGGAGCAGAAACTGAGCGCTTTCCACGAACTGCTGAATTCTCCACTCTGCCTGACGCCGCAAACAGCGTCGGAATTCAGCCAGTTCTTCGATAAATCCTTTACCACGGATAAGCAACAGGTAGGGTCGCGCAGCACCGTTCTCGAAAGTAACCCGCAGACCTGCTATATGATGGTCAGCGCCTCACGTACCTTGCCGGGCGATCAACGCGATGATTTAAAGCACCGGATCCGCGAAGCGGCGGCGTCCAGAAAGGATGAATTCGACAAGTTAGATGCGCTCTATCAATCCTTCGAGCCTTACATCGCGCGCGGTGACACTCCCAATGATCTTTATAAAGCGCACGGCACACATAGAGGATAGTGCACGAAGTGCATGACGATGCTCCTGTAACATGATACAGCTTCCGCCATGGCGCCCCCGTCCGAATTACGAGCAGTACGGCATCAACATCGAGGAGCAGGGTCCGACGACGCATGTTTTCAAGAACGGCAAGCTCATCGGCTCCTTCACCATCGACATCGACACCCGCAAGCTGAAGTTCAATTTCCCGGACAATAAATACTTCAACTATTTCGCCTACCTCGCCGCCGACCTGCCGAGCAACCGCGTCAAATGGGTGAACGAGAACCTGGCGCAGGACTCGATGGACAACCTGCAGGCGGGCGTCGCCTTCCTCGGCTTCGCCAAGTTCGAGGAGATGATGGCGCTGAGCATGGGCGACGACGAAGGGAGCGCGCATGGCGCCGCCACGCAGACCGTCGTCCACTAAGCCGGAGAACCCGTTCCTCGAAGGCGTCGACCAGATGACGCCGCAGGAGCTCGCCGATTATTTATACGCGCTCGCCGAAGAGATCATCAGCAACCCGCGCGAATACAAGATCAAGATGGGGCTGGAGCAGCTCGACCTCGCCGAGTTCGACAATATCGACCTTTCGACGGCCGCCGGGCGGCGCAAGCTCGCCGCCCTCTTCCGCCTCCTCGCCGCGCAGGTGCTCAGGAGCAAGGAAGCCTACCAGGCGAGTGTGGTCGATAAAAGCAAGCAGGGAAAAGCGCGCTGAACGAACTAGCCGCGGCCGCCGGCGACTTTCTTGCCGCCGCCGACATTGGTGTTCTTCGGCTCCGGCGCGGCGGCCATTTCGCCGACGACGCCGAGCACACGGATCACGTGCGGATTATTGATGTAGTAGAAGATCTGCCGCTGCTCGCGGCGGGCGCCGACGACGCCTTCGCGGCGCAGCTTCGACAGATGCTGCGACAGCGCCGGCTGGCTGACCTTAACGCTTTGGTTGAGCTCGGAGACGTTTTTTTCGCCGTTCAGCAGCAGCGTCACGATTTGCAGCCGGTAAAAATTCCCCAGCACTTTCAGAAGTTGCGAGGCGCGTTTCAATTGCTGTGTGTCTTTAAACATAAGTCCTTTTTCTGCCTGTTGGTTTGGGTATTGCCTTAAGGGATATATAGGGATTCACAATGTAAAATTTCAGTATGTTTAGGAAACAGCCAAATCGCTCCGGGAAACGCTGGGCGGCGCTTCGGTTGTGCCAAACATGACGAAAACTTAATGTCGGCGCAGGGCGTCGTCGTCCTCGTCGGCGCCGGGCGCGAGGGCGCGTGCGTCCTCGACCTCGACCCAATCCTTGATGGGCGACGGCATTTCAACCAGCGCGTGCTTGAGCACCTCGTCGACATGCGACACGGGGATGATCTCGAGCCCCTTCTTCACGCTGTCGGGAATTTCCTCGAGGTCCTTTTCGTTCTCCGCCGGGATCAGCACCTTGGTGATGCCGCCGCGCAGCGCCGCGAGCAGCTTCTCCTTCAGCCCGCCGATGGCAAGCACGCGGCCGCGCAGCGTGACCTCGCCGGTCATCGCCACGTTCTTGCGCACGGCGATGCCGGTGAGCACGGAGACGATCGTCGTCGTCATCGCGATGCCGGCGGACGGGCCGTCCTTGGGCGTCGCGCCCTCGGGGACGTGGATGTGCACGTCCTTCGTCTTGAACAAGGTGGGCTTGATGCCGAAATCGAGCGCGCGCGAGCGCACGTAGCTCGTCGCCGCCTCGACCGATTCCTTCATCACGTCGCCGAGCTTACCGGTGACGCTGAACTTGCCCTTGCCCGGCATGACGACGGATTCGATCAGCAGCAGGTCGCCGCCCGTCTCCGTCCAGGCGAGGCCGGTGGTGACGCCGACGAGGTCGTTGAGCTCCGCCTCGCCGTAGGAGAATTTGCGCACGCCGAGATATTTGCCGAGGTTCTTCGGCGTGACGGTGATCTTGTCCTTCTTGTTCATCAGGATCTCTTTGACCGCCTTGCGCGTGATGCGGGCGATCTCGCGCTCGACGTTGCGCACCCCGGCCTCGCGCGTGTAGTAGCGGATGGCGTCGCGCAGCGCGTCCACGGTGATGACGAGCTCCTTCTCGCTCAGCCCGTGGTCCTTGAACTGTTTGGGGATGAGGTGGTTGAGGGCGATCTCGACCTTCTCGTCCTCGGTGTAGCCAGCGAGGCGGATGACTTCCATCCTATCGAGCAGCGGGCGCGGCATGGTGAGCGAATTCGCCGTGGTGATGAACATCACGTCCGACAGGTCGTAATCGACTTCGAGGTAATGGTCGTTGAAGTTCTTGTTCTGCTCGGGATCGAGCACTTCGAGCAGCGCCGCCGCGGGATCGCCGCGGAAGTCGTTGCCCATCTTGTCGATCTCGTCGAGCAGGATGAGCGGGTTCGACGATTTCGCCTTCTTCATCGACTGGATGAGCTTGCCCGGCATCGAGCCGATGTAAGTGCGGCGGTGGCCGCGTATCTCGGCCTCGTCGCGCACGCCGCCCAATGAAACTTTCACGTAATTGCGCCCCGTAGCTTTCGCGATCGAACGCGCGAGCGAGGTCTTGCCGACACCGGGCGGGCCGACGAGGCAGAGGATAGGCCCCTTGATGCTTTTCGTGCGCGCCTGCACGGCGAGGTATTCAAGGATGCGCTCCTTGACCTTCTCCAACCCCGAATGGTCGTCATTGAGGACTTTTTCGGCAATGGCGAGGTCGCGCTTGACCTTGGTCGGCTTCTTCCAGGGGATCGTCACCATCCAGTCGAGGTAGTTGCGGATGACGGACGCTTCCGCGCTCATCGAGCTCATGGTGCGCAGCTTCTTCAGCTCGTTGTCCGCCTTCTCGCGCGCTTCCTTGCTGAGCTTGGTCTTCTTCAGCTTGTCCTCGAGCTCGGACGTTTCGTCACGCCCCTCGTCGAGCTCGCCCAATTCCTTCTGGATCGCCTTGAGCTGCTCGTTCAGATAATATTCGCGCTGCGTCTTCTCCATCTGGCGCTTGACGCGCGAGCGGATGCGTTTCTCGGTGTTGAGCACGCCGATCTCCGACTCCATCAGCGAATAGACATGCTCCAGCCGCTCGGAGACCTTCACGATCTCCAGGATTTCCTGCTTGGCCGGGATGTCGATCGACATGTGGGCGGCCACCGTGTCGGCGAGCACGCTCGGGCTGGTGATCTTGCTGACCGCGCCCAGCGTTTCGGGCTGAATCTTTTTATTCAGCTTCACGTATTCTTCGAACTTGCTGATGACGGAACGGAACATCGCCTCCGTCTCGACCGGGTCGCCGACGGGCTCTTCGAGCGCTTCGACTTCCGCTTCGTAGAATTCCTCGTTGGCGGTGAATTTGTTGAGCCGCGCGCGGCTGACGCCCTCGACCAGCACCTTCACCGTGCCGTCCGCAGGCGCAGCAATTGCAGCACCGTGGCGGCGGTGCCGACGCGGTAGAGGTCTTCCTTGGTCGGCACGTCCTGCGAGCCGTTCTTCTGGCTCACCAGCAAGATGCGGTTGTTCGCCTTGACCACCGACTCCAGCGCCTTGACCGATTTTTCGCGGCCGACGAAAAGCGGCACGACCATGCCCGGAAAGACGACGATGTCGCGCAGCGGGAGCACGGGAAGTATCTGGATGGCGGGGAGGCTCATGGGATTCCTGGGAACAGCGGTGAGGAAATCGGCTACGACCCGAATATAGACCCGCCAAGGTCAATGTAAAGGGGCCACCGGGCCGCCGGGGAATAACTTTTCTACCGATTCGGTCGCAAAATATGCTAGCCTTTCCATCCCGTTATGGTTTGTCCCTCTGCACGTATCGCCCGCGCCGGCTTCACCCTCGTCGAGCTGGCCGTGGTCCTCGCGATCGTCGGCATCCTCGCCGGCGCGGTCCTCGTCGGGCAGCATTTCGTCCGCCAGTCGGAGGTGCAGGTGATGTCCCACCAATCTCTCGCGCTACGTCGCCGGCTACAAGCAGTTCGAGACGCAATATGGCGGCGTGCCCGGCGACATCGTCGACGCCACCGATTACTGGGGCGCCGACCCCAACGGCTGCCCGACCAACAACGTGCAGACGCCGCGCAAGGAGACCTGCAACGGCAACGGCAACCGCCAGGTCGCCGAGACGAACACTTACGCCGTCGTCAACGAGTGCTACCGTTTCTGGCAGCAGCTGGCCGACGCGGGCTATATCCCCGGCCTGTTCTCCGGCGTATCGGCCAGCGCGACGAACGCCTGGGCCAGCGCGCCCAACGTGAACGAGCCGGCCGGCCCGATGCCGAACTCCTTCTACGGCGTGCAATGGATACCCAACATGACCGACGGCACGTCGGCCTTCTACAACGGCAACTACGGCAACGTCATCGAGTACGGCCTGTCGACCGGCGGCGGCGGCTATCCCCTGCTTTCGGCCAAGGACATGTACGCGATCGACCTCAAGCTGGACGACGGCCTCCCCGGCACGGGCGCGGTGCGGGCGCTCGTTCCGCTGGCGATGCCGAATTGCGCCACCGGCACGGCCACCACCCCCACCACCGCGGTATACAACCTCACCAGCGCCTCCACGACCACCCTTGCCTGCGCCCTTATCTATGTGTTCAACAACTAGTCCCGCGCGGCAGGGCTTCACCCTGGTCGAGGTGGCGGTGGTGCTCTCCATCATCGGCGTCATCATCGGCGGCGTGCTGGCGGGGCAATACCTCACCCGCCAGGCGCAATTGCAGTCGATCGGCGCCGACCTCGCGAAGTTCAAGGCCGCTTATTTCCAGTTCAAGTCGCAATATAACGGCTTGCCCGGCGACATCACCGACGCCACCAGCTACTGGGGCCAGGATACCGGCCCCGACTGCCCCACCACGACCCCCGTCACCTACACTCCGCACCAGCAGACCTGCAACGGGGACGGAACAACCAGATCGGCGGCATGAATGAGATGTTCCGGGCATGGCAGCAATTATCGGATGCCGGACTCATCGAAGGAACGTTCTCGGGCATCGTAGGTACCGCAGGAGCGCTCGATTCCGTGCCGGGGCAGAACGTCCCGGCCACTAAAATACCGAACAGCGGCTATACTATCGCTTCCATCGGGCCTTACAGCGGCGACAGCAGCCCGACCGTTTATAACCTGCCGTTCTCGGAGGGATTGTTGGCAGGGCTTCGTGAGTCAGGCGCCGCCACGTATGGTCCTATCCTTACCGCCCGCGAACAATACGACCTCGATCTCAAGATGGATGATGGAAAACCATCGACCGGGAACCTGGTGAGCTATAAAAGCTCCGTGAATCCCACCTGCACCACCAGTGACGTCTCCGGCAGTGCGGCCTATCAACCGACATCCAGCGGCCCTGTATGCACCATTTTCTATATCATCGAGCAATGATCGTGCACCCTGGTGACCGCAACGGTTTTACCCTCGTCGAGCTGTCGATCGTGCTCGTCATCATCGGGCTGCTGGTCGGCGGCATCCTCGGCGGGCAGTCGCTGCTGCGCTCCTCGCAGCTGCGCGGCGTGATGACCGACCTCACCACCTACGCCACCGCCGTGCAGAGCTTCCGCAGCGAGTTCCATAACCTCCCCGGCGACATGCCCAACGCGACGCAATACTGGGGCGTCGTTTCAGGCTATACGACGGGGCTGGAGGCGGGTTGTTACACCACGAACAAAGCAGGCGGAACGGCAACCTGCAATGGCGATGGCAGTGGCCAGATCAATTATGCCACTCCCGGCGGCAATACCGGAACCGAGGACTATCTCGCCTGGCAGCATCTAGCGAATGCGGGGCTCATTACGGGCAGCTACAGCGGCATGACGGCCGTTGCGGGCAGCATGGCCACCGTCGGCGGCACCAACGCGCCTGCCGGCAAGATCGACGGAATGACTTACGTTCTTTATTCCGTGAACAATTGCGCGGCCAGCAGTGCCTATTGGACGGACGGTTGCTACGGCACACAGGTCTATTTCGGCGGTAACAATTTGACGACTATCTGGCCCGCAGCGATCCTTACTCCGTCCGAGATGTACAGTATCGACAAAAAGCTGGATGACGGACTGCCGGGCTTTGGCCAACTGCGCACTTGGCAGGCAAGCTTCTACCCAAATTGCATCATCGATACGAGCAATTACAATCTGGGTTACGATAACATGGTCTGCGCCGGCATGTACGGCGTTGATCCTATCCGGTAGGCCCTCAGGCCTTCTTGCCCGACTTCTTGCCGGCGCTGGTGTCGTTGACGAGCAGCGCCTGCGTCTTGCCGTTGATGACGTCGCCGGTGATCGAGACTTCCGAGACGCCTTCGATGCCGGGGATGTCGTACATCAGGTCCATCAGCGCCTCTTCCATGATGGCGCGCAGGCCGCGTGCGCCGGTCTTGCGGCCGATGGCCTTGAGCGCGATCGCGTCGAGCGCGTCGTCGGTGAATTTGAGGTCGACGCCTTCCATCTCGAACAGCTTGCGGTACTGCTTGACCAGCGCGTTCTTCGGCTCGGTCAGGATGTTCTTCAGCGCCGCCTCGTCGAGGTCCTCGAGCGTGGCGAGCACCGGCAGGCGGCCGACGAATTCCGGGATCAGCCCGTATTTGAGCAGGTCTTCCGGCTCGAGCTCCTTGAACATTTCGCCCGGCTTGACTTCCTCGGCATTGCGCACGTCGGCGCCGAAGCCGATCGAGGTGCCTTTCTGCCGGCGCGCGATGATCTTCTCGATGCCCGAGAACGCCCCGCCGCAGATGAAGAGGATATTGCTGGTATCGACCTGCAGGAATTCCTGCTGCGGATGCTTGCGCCCGCCCTGCGGCGGCACGGAGGCGACGGTGCCTTCCATGATCTTGAGCAGCGCCTGCTGCACGCCTTCGCCCGAGACGTCGCGGGTGATCGACGGGTTCTCCGACTTGCGGGAAATTTTGTCGACCTCGTCGATATAGACGATGCCTTTCTGCGCGCGCTCGACGTTGTAGTCGGCCGCTTGCAGCAGGCGCAGGATGATGTTCTCGACGTCCTCGCCGACGTAACCGGCCTCGGTGAGCGTCGTCGCGTCCGCCATGGTGAAGGGCACGTCGAGGATGCGCGCCAGCGTCTGCGCCAGCAGCGTTTTCCCCGAGCCGGTGGGACCGACGAGCAGGATGTTCGATTTCGCGATCTCGATCTCGTTGGATTTCTCCATGAGGGCGACGCGCTTGTAATGGTTGTGCACGGCGACCGAGAGGACCTTCTTGGCCCGCGTCTGGCCGATGACGTAATCGTCGAGCACCTTGCGGATCTGGTGCGGCGTGACCAGCGACTCGCCGGTGGTCTCGGTGGCAGGCGCCTTGTCGGCGGTGCGGATGATGTCGACGCACAGCTCCACGCACTCGTCGCAGATGAACACGGTCGGGCCGGCGATGAGCTTCCTCACCTCGTGCTCCGACTTGCCGCAGAAGCTGCAATAACGCGTGGTCTTGGTCTCTCTGGGTTTACTCATATCCCCTCTTTATGGCCAGTGTAGGCCTGAATTTCTTAAGAAAGAATCAATTTCCATGCCATTTTTAGTCAACGGCATGGATCATTTCTTCTTCGCCGTCACATCCGTCCGGTTGGCGACGATCTCGTCGATCAGCCCGAACTTCAGCGCCGCGTCGGCCGACATGAAATTGTCGCGGTCCATCGCTTTCTCGATCACCGGCAGCTTCTGGCCGGTGTGCCTGACATACATGTCGTTCAAACGCCGGCGCAAATTGATGATCTCCGCCGCGTGGATCTCGATGTCGGAGGCCTGCCCGCGGAAGCCGCCCGAGGGCTGGTGGATCATGATGCGCGCGTTCGGCGTCGCGTAGCGCATGCCCGTCTCGCCCGCCGTCAGCAGCAGCGAGCCCATGCTGGCCGCCTGGCCGATACAGAGCGTCGCCACCTTCGGCTTGATGTATTGCATCGTGTCGTAGACCGACAGGCCGGCGGTGACGACGCCGCCGGGCGAGTTGATGTACATCGAGATGTCCTTGTCCGGGTTTTCGGATTCGAGGAACAGCAGCTGCGCGACGATCAGCGAGCACATATGGTCCTCGACCTCGCCGGTGAGGAAGACGATGCGCTCCTTCAGCAGGCGCGAGTAGATGTCGTAGGCGCGTTCGCCCCGGCTGGTCTGCTCGACGACCATCGGCACCAGCTGCGCCTTTTCGGCCGCGCCGAGCTGGTCGTGGTAGGCATCGAGCATATCGCGTTTGGTCGAGATCATGGTTCCCCCTGTGCTACCTAAAAAGCTGCCCCGCAAACCGCACGCCGTCAAGAGCGCTTATCCCGGTTTTCGAAGCCTTCATCCCATAGGTAGTGCGCGAGTGACGTTCTTGCCACTATGTTGCGCTGCGAATTTATTTAATGCTCGGGTTGGTCTACTGACCAACCCTCACGCAGCTTCGCTGGCTGATGGCTCGCTCGCCCGGCTCGCCTCCCTTATATAGGAATCTAGATCGCCCCTTCCACCGGGCGTGGCCGGCGCTGCTCGTCGATGGCGACGTAGGTGAAGGCGCCTTCGGTGACCTTGACGGATTCCTCCGCCTCGCGGCTGCGGCGCCAGGCGACGATGTCGATCTTCATCGAGCTGCGGCCGGTGCCGACAAGCCTGGCGTAGATGCTCACCTCATCCCCCATATGCACGGGATTGAGGAACGACATTCCGTCGATATGCACCGTGACGACGCGGCCTTTCGAGACCTGCGCCGCGACGCTGCCGCCGGCGAGGTCCATCCACGACAGCAGCCAGCCGCCGAAAATATCGCCGTTGGGGTTGGCGTCCGCCGGCATCGCGATGACGCGGATGACCGGCGCTTCCTTTGGCGGCGCTTCGCCCTGGGCGCGCACGCTACGCCTTCTTGCTCTTGGCCTTCTTCGCCTTGCCGTCGCCGCTTGCTTCTTCCTCATCCTCGCTGCGCAGGGCTTCGAGGGTGATGGGCTTTTTATTGCGTTTGGCTTTCGACAGGATGAAATCGACCGCTTTCTCTTCGAGGATCGGGCCCTTCAGCTCGTCAATCTGCGCGGGGTTCTTGCGGTAGAATTCGAAGACCTTCTCTTCCTCGCCGGGGAAATTGCGCGCCTGCGACATCACGGCGGCGGAAAGCTCCTCGCGCGAAATCTGCAAATTGTTGGCGCGGCCGACTTCGGAGAGCAGGATGCCGAGCTTCACGCGGCGTTTGGCGATCGCCTCGTACTCTTTCTTCAGCTCCGCTTCCGGCCGGTCCTTGAGCGACGGGTCGCCGGCCTTCTTCGCGTCCTCGACCTGTTTCCAGATGGCGTCGAACTCCAGCTCGAGCATTTTCGGCGGCACGTCGAACTTCACTTCCTCGTCGAGCAGGTCGAACAGCTGCTTCTTCGCCTTGCCGCGCGCGAGCCGCTCGTATTCGAAGCCGACCTGCTGGCGCACCGCGCCCTTGAGCGCTTCCAGATCCTTGAAGCCGAGCTCCTTGGCCAGCTTCTCGTCGATCTCGGGCACGTGCAGGTGATGCACCTCGTGCACGGTGACGTCGAACACCACCGGCGCCCCGGCGAGGTCCGCGCTGTGGTAATCCTTCGGGAAGGTGACGTTGACTTCGCGCGACTCGCCCGCTTTTGCCCCGACGAGCTGCTCCTCGAAGCCGGGTATGAACTGGTTCGAGCCGAGCTCGAGGAAGAAGCCTTTGCTGGAGCCGCCCTCGAACGGCGCGCTTGCCGGTGAAGTCGATCTTGACGACGTGGCCCTGCTTCGCTTCGCCGCTTTCCTTGTGCAAATGCTGGCGCGACTTGGCGAGGCGTTCGAGGCTTTGGGCGACCTCCTCTTCCGGCAACTCGTAGGTGAGCTCGTCCACCTCGAATTTGCTGAAATCGAGGGTCGGCACGTCCGGCAGCACCTCGATGGTGACGTCGAACGACAGGTCGCCGCCCTCCTCGAACTGGGTGATCTTTACATCCGGCGCCATGGCGGGCTTGATCTTCTGTTTCTCGACCACGTCGCGCGTCGCCTTGTTGACGGCGTTCTGCAGCACGTCGCCCATGACGTCGCGGCCGTAGCGCTGCTTGAGGATGTTCATCGGCACCTTGCCGGGGCGGAAGCCGGGCATTTTCACCTTCGAGCCCACCGATTGCAGCTCGGTCTCCATCTGCTGCTCGACGTCGGCGGCGGGGACGACGACGCTGAATGCGCGAACGAGGCCTTTGGTTTCCTTCTGGGTGATCTGCATGGCTTGCCTTTGTCGAATCAGGTTTTCTGCGGGTGAGCGGGTGGTAAAGCATACCCATTTCCTCCCGGCAAGCGGATTCCATGGGGAAGAGAGGCAAAGGCAATTGCAAACCGGGGACGTTTATTTATGGTGGGGCCGGCATCTAAAAAAGCCGCTGAAGCACAAGAGGCTTATGAAACGCGCCTATTGGCACTGCCTGTTCTGGCTGCTGGTCGTCCTCGCCGGCTCCGGCTATGCCCTTGCCGGCTACGCGACCTTTTCCCGTTTCCTGTCGCACGACAGATACTCCGGGGTGATGACCACCGCCTTCCTCGTCGGCGTCCCCTTCTCCACCTGCGCGCTGATCAGCTATTACCTGAGCCTGAAACGCCAAGCCTCTCTGAAAAAGGTCGCGCTTACCTGCCTCGGCTCTCTCTTTCTCGCGATCTTTTTATGCTTTGCCATCTTTCGCGAGGGCGGGATCTGCATCCTCCTGTTCCTCGGCATCGCGGTGCTGCCCGGCGTGCTCGGCGTCGTCCTCGGTACGGCAATGGCCACGGTCTGGCGCAACGCCCACCGGACCTTGATGAGCGTCGTCGCCATCCTGCCGCTCGCCTTCGGCGGCGTCGAACAGCAGGTCCCGCCACAGGACGTCTTCCATGAAACCGACCGCAGCGTGTTCATCAAGGCGCCGCCCGAAGTGGTCTGGCGCAACATCCTGCACCCCACGAATATCCGGCCGGGCGAGCTTGCGGAAGGCTATGCCTATAAGATCGGCGTGCCCTACCCGGTCGAGGCGACGGTCGTCGAGCCGAAGGTCGGCGGCATCCGCAAATCCACGTGGCAACGCGGCGTCCATTTTGACGAAGAGATCACCGCGCTCAAAAAAGACCGCTATATCGAGTGGATCTATCACTTCACGGATGCGTCCTTCCCGCCCGGCTCACTCGACGATCATGTAAAGGTCGGCGGCACGTATTTCGATCTCACCGACACGTCCTATACGCTGCGCCCGGCCGATGGCGGGACCTACCTCGACCTCTCCGTGCGATACCGCGTCACTACGACCTTCAACTGGTACGCCGTGCCCGTGGCCCGGTTCTTCATCGGCGATACGGCGAGCACATTGTTGCATTTCTATAAAGAACGCTCCGAGCGCCGTACGTCCTGAAGCAAGGGACGGGACTGGTGCGGATGGAGGGACTTGAACCCCCACGCCTCGCGGCGCCAGGACCTAAACCTGGTGCGTCTGCCAATTCCGCCACATCCGCGCACGCTATTTAGATAGCCGCCCGCCGGCAGGAGTGCCACCGGAAAGCGGTGCGCCGGAAATCTGCACGGGTTTTCCCTTGAATATCCAGTGTATCGTCCGGGGAAACACAACTATAGGATGTGTATACAAAAATTTATAGTTGCAGTTCTGAGCAAGATTCGATAAATATCAATAAGTTCTTCCGATAAAACCATCAATCAACGGTTGAGCCATGAGCACCGCGAAGGAACCACCCGCACTACCGCGCACCTATGCCTGGTTCTCGGCGCTCATGTCCGGGGACACCGATACCATGACCGAATTGCTTGCACGCGGCCTGCCTGTCGACGTGCGACACCCCCTCCGTCACACTACAGCGTTGATGGAGGCGACTCGCCTGGGCCGCATCCTGCTCGTACAGTTCCTGCTCGGGCAGGACGCGGCCCCGGCCTTTTTGTGCGGCACGCCGAAAGGCACGCCGATCCACTGCGCGCTGTTCTACAAGCAGTGGGAGATCGCCGAGCTGCTGATCGACGCCGCCAACAGCATCACCATCACCGACGAGCTGGGCCGCACACCGCTGCACGTGCTCGCCATGGAGCCGCTGGAGGATTCCGACATGCCCTTCGCGCAGGCCATCGCCGGCCAGCTGATCGGGAAACGCTGCCCGCTCGACGCGCTCGATACGGAAGGCATCACCGTGCTGCATTACTGCGTCATCAACGACCATGGGCGGCTGGCGGCGCTGCTGCTGCGCTCCGGCGCCGCGCCCGACATCCTGACGCCGGACACGCGGGTCAGCCCGCTCGCCATCGCCGCGCTGGAGCGCAACCTCGCCCTCGCCGCGCTGCTGATGGAGTTCGGCGCCAATCCCAACCTGCCGATGAAGGGCGGCGCGACGCCGCTTTCCATCATGCCCCAGCTCGCGCGGCTCGACGGCTCCGTCCCCCTGCGCCCGCGCGCGCGCAAGCAGCCGGCCGCCTCGATCCTGCCCCTGCGCCGCCCGAGCGCCGGCTAGCCCCTCGTTGCATTGCGCCGCGATAGGCGCTATCCGGTGGCGCTGCATGGCTTACAAACACCGCATGACGCCCCTGCCCGGCTCCTACGACAACCGCCGCCATCGAGAAAAAATGGCAGGAGCACTGGCTCGCGCAAAAAACCTATGCATGGGACCCGGCCGAGTCGCGCGCGGACTCCTACGTCATCGACACACCGCCGCCGACCGTCTCCGGCACGCTGCATATGGGCCACGTCTTCAGCTACACGCAGGCGGATTTCATCGCCCGCTTCCAGCGCATGAGCGGCAAGAACGTCTTCTACCCGATGGGCTTCGACGATAACGGCCTGCCCACCGAGCGCCTCGTCGAGAAGACCATCAAGAAACGCGCCACCGACATGTCGCGCGAGGCGTTCATCGCCGAGTGCATCAAGGTCAGCGAGGAGGCCCGCGCCGAGTTCCGCCATTTGTTCCAGTCGATCGCCCTCTCGGTCGACTGGGCGCAGGAATACCACACGATCAGCGACGCGGTGCGCCGGCTATCGCAGCTTTCCTTCCTCGACCTCGTCGAAAAAGGCCACGTCTACCGCGCCCTCAAGCCCTTCTACTGGGACCCCCGTCGACCAGACCGCCATCGCCCAGGCGGAGATCGTCGACAAGGAAATGGCGAGCACGCAGAACGTCATCCTCTTCACCATCGACGGCCGGCACGCGCCGGTGATGACCACGCGCCCGGAGCTCATCCCCGCCTGCGTCGCCCTCATGTGCCACCCGGACGACGCGGCGCGATACGCCGGCAAAAAAGCACTGACGCCGCTGTTCAACGTCGAAGTCCCCATCATCCCCGACGAAAAGGTCGACAAGGAAAAAGGCACCGGCCTCGTCATGTGCTGCACCTTCGGCGACGATACGGACAAGGAGTGGTGGGAAAAGCACAAGCTCGAAACGCGCATCGTGCTCGATAAATACGGTAAGCTGCGCAACCTGCCGGAAGGCTTCACCGACCTCGAAGGCAAGAAAGTCTCCAATCCCGACCCGAAGAACCCCGGCGCGCGCGAGCTTATCCTCACCAAGCTGCAAGATGCCGGCCCTGCTCACCGAGAGCAAGCCGATCACCCACGTCGTAAAAACCGCCGAACGCTCCGGCGCGCCGCTGGAGATCCTCCCCAGCGAGCAATGGTTCGTCCGGCTGCTCGATAAAAAAGAAGAGCTCAAAGCGAAATCGAAAGCATGCGACTGGCATCCTGAATGGATGCAACTGCGCATGGAACAATGGATCGACGGGCTGAACCAGGACTGGTGCATCTCCCGCCAACGCTATTTCGGCGTGCCCTTTCCGGTTTGGTATGTGGATACCGATACAGCCGGTGGCTCACCGTCCGATATTAAGCTGACATTCGCCCATCCTTCACAACTTCCCGTCAACCCGTTGGCGGACTTGCCGCTCGGCTACATGGGAAAAAGAACGAAGACGGAAGGTAAATATACGGCAGAAGATTTGATAAGCTGGAACGACCCGCACGGAATTAAGAACCCCACAATCGAGGCCATAGAAATAGCTACGGGCAAAGAAGTGCGTATTCTTCCTGACACCGACGTCATGGATACGTGGGCCACCTCTTCCATCTCGCCGCAAATTTCGGCGCATGGGATTTCGTCGGCGCTGTGCGCCGACGAGGCACGTTTCGACGCGCTCTATCCCGCCGACCTGCGACCGCAGGCGCATGAGATTATCCGCACGTGGGCTTTCTATACGTTGGTTAAATCATACCTGCATAATGCCAGTATTCCCTGGACCGACCTGATGATCTCCGGCTGGTGCCTGGCTGAGGATAAGACAAAAATGTCCAAGTCGAAGGGGAACATCGTCACCCCCGTCGCGCTGATCGAGGAAAAAGGCACCGACGCGGTGCGCTACTGGGCGGCGACCTCGCGGCTTGGGCAGGACACCGCCTTCTCGCCCGACCTGCTGAAGATCGGCAAGAAGCTCGTCACCAAGCTGTGGAATGCGACGGCCTTTGCCGCCATCCACCTGGAGAAGCTCGACGCGCCGCGCAGCGAGCCCGCCACCGACGGGGCCGTCACCGAAACGCTCGACCGCTGGATCCTCTCGCGCCTGAAGGCGACGGTGCAGAAAGCGACCGACGCCTTCGCCGCCTACGAATACGCCGACGCGCTCGACGCGACCAACCAGTTCTTCTGGGCGGATTTCTGCGACAATTATCTCGAACTCATCAAGAAGCGCATTTATAATGAGGATGGCAGCTTCACCGCGCCTAAACAACAATCAGCCATCCGCGCGCTGTATTATTGCCTAGCTGACATATTGAGACTCTATGCCCCCTTCGTCCCGCATGTGACGGAAGAACTCTACAGCCACATTTTCCCGGTCAATTATAAATACGCGCGCTCCATCCATGCACGCGGCCAATGGCCGGAAGCCGCCCTTTACCCGGCCGACGCCAAGGCGCTCACCGCCGGCAACGCCGCCGTCGCCATCCTCGAGGCCATCCGCAAGGCGAAGTCGGAGCGCAATGTCTCGATCAAGTTCCCGCTGGAGCGCGTCGTCATCCACCCGCTGACGGACGATGCGCGGCGCATCGACCTCACCGGCCTCCTGCGCGACCTCGAAGGCGCGGGCAGCATCGCCGGGCTCGCCATCGCCGAAGAAGCGGGCGACGGCGCGGCGACGGCGGACGGTCATTTCACCCTCGCCCTGCATTTCGCTGCCGAGGCGCAACGCGCTTAATATAACATTTCGCTTTCTTCTTATGGAGAATTTACCCGTGCCCGTTCTCTAATGGGTGCATCGTCACCCTTTGGAGCACATCATGAAAAAATATCTTATTTTGGCCACCCTCGCCGGCCTGAGCGCCTGCGACCAGATGCCGCCCGCCGCCGCACACGACTGCCAGAGCCTGAACCTCAAGCCCGGCAGCGCCGCCTACACCGATTGCATGAACCGCATGACCCCCGAAGAGCGCGCCCTGCACAACGAACAGACCACGCCGTAGCCTCTCCCGAAATAACTGAAGCCGGAACCGGGCTTCCGCACCCGGTTCCGGCTTTTTGTTGTCGTGCGCAAAAAAAAGGGCGCCGATTTCTCAGCGCCCCAAGCTCTCCTCGCACAGAAGAAACTCGATATTCCTTGTGACTTCTGGCGTCACATCCAAGTATTGAGCCCAGTATAACTTAACCAAGATTAATTTGTGTGACACCTCTGTTAAGATTCGACGCTTCCGCACTGCCTGCGTAGCCGAATAGGCGAGCCCGAAGGCGGCCGGAGGGCCGCCGCAGGAGGGGGAGCGGTAGCGGGGGCGAGCGCGCGTCAAGCGCGCTTTTAATCGCTCCCACGCGCGCCTTCGGCGCGCCACATAAACACTTGCCAGCGCAATCCTGTCCGGCTAGAGCTAACCGGCCTAAAATAACAAACCCGCAAGAGGTAACACCATGGCAACCGAAAAAAGCCAGAACATTCAGGACGTGTTCCTGAATACCCTTCGCAAGGAAAAAGTCCCCGTCACCATCTTCCTGACCAGCGGCGTCAAGCTGCAGGGCAATATCAGCGGCTTCGACAATTTCTGCGTCGTGCTGCGCCGTAGCCCGCAGGTCCAGCTGGTGTACAAGCACGCCATCGCCACCGTCGTCCCCTCGACGCCGATCAGCCTCTACAAGGGCGAAGAAGGCGAAGACGCAGGCGCCGCCCCGGCCGAAGCCGCGCCGACGGCCTAGTTGGCCACCCACGCGCTTGTCCTGCATCCGGTGCGCCCGGCGTTGCGGCGCTCCGACCGTTCGCAGCTCGCCGCGCTGGAGGAAGGCGTCGGCCTCGCCCAGGCAATCGGGCTCGACGTCGTGCATGCCGGCATCGCGCGGCTGCAGCGCGTCACGCCGGCGACGCTCATCGGCAAGGGCAAGGCGGAGGAGATCGCCGCCATCGTGCGCGAGAAAGAGGTCGCCGTCGCCATCGTCGACGATGCGCTGACGCCGCTGCAGCAACGCAACCTCGAGAAAATATGGCAGTGCAAGGTCATCGACCGCACGGCGCTGATTTAGAAATCTTCGGTGCGCGGGCGCGCACGGCGGAAGGCAAGCTGCAGGTCGAGCTCGCCTCGCTGACCTACCAGAAATCGCGCCTCGTGCGCTCATGGACCCACCTCGAGCGCCAGCGTGGCGGCTTCGGCTTCCTCGGCGGCCCCGGCGAGACGCAGATCGAAGTCGACCGCCGGCTGATCTCCGATCGCATCGACAAGATCAAGAAACAGCTCGGCAACGTGACGCGCACGCGCGATCTCCACCGCGCCCGCCGGGCCGACGTGCCCTATCCGAGCGTCGCCCTCGTCGGCTATACCAACGCCGGTAAATCGACGCTGTTCAACGCGCTTACCGGCTCCGGCGTCGTCGCCGTCGACCAGCTCTTCGCCACGCTCGACCCCACCATCCGCGCGCTGAAGCTGCGCTCGGGCCTGAGCGTCATGCTGTCGGACACGGTGGGCTTCATCTCCAACCTGCCGACCGAGCTCGTCGCCGCCTTCCGCGCCACGCTGGAGGAAGTGCTCGAAGCCGACCTGCTGCTGCATGTACGCGACATCGCCGGCGAGGATTCGGCGGCGCAGAAGGCCGACGTGCTCTCCGTGCTCAAGCAGCTTTTCGGCAAGGACGCGGCGCTCGAAAATCTCATCGAGGTGCACAACAAGGCCGATCTGTGGAAAAAGATCCACGGCCACGATTACATCCCGCCGAAGCACGCCGTCAGCGTCTCCGCCGTCACCGGCGAGGGGCTGGATGCGCTGCTTGCGCGCATCGACGATGCGCTTTCCGCCTCGCTGCTGAAAAGCTACCGTTTCCGCATTCCCTTCCGCGACGGCCGCGCCATCGCCTGGCTCTACGCCAACGGCCAGGTCACCGCGCAGCGTGAGAAGGGCGAGGAAGCGGAATACGAGGTCCGCCTGCAGCCGCTCGCCGCCGAGCGCTTCACCCGCCAGTTCGCGCTGGCGCCGCTGGCGCAAGGCAAAAAAAAGAAGGCGCCCCGTTAAGGGCGCCTTCGTTGGACTCGTTATTTGCTTAGAGCGCGCGGCCGAGGACCAGCGAACCGCCGATGGCCGCCACGCCGACGCCGCCTTCGACGATCCGCGCGACGACGTTGCGCGGATCCTCGTCGCTCTTGCGGCTGCGCAAGCCGGCGTCGAGGATGAGCGCGCCGCCGGCGAAGATGCCCGCGCCGCGCTTGAAGGCGAGCACGTGGTTGGGCTTCTCTTCCCAGAACTTGAGCTCATTGAGGCCCTGCTCGAACGTCTTGTCGAGCTTGTCGGTGCCGTTGAGGCGCAGGCGGCCGACCCAGCCGTCCAGGACCTTGTCGACCTTCACTTTCGAGGCGCGGAACTTGCCGTAGGCTTCCTTGAGCTCGGGCCGGATCTCGACCTTCGAATCCGTCGACGTGCCGGAAAGGAAGCCGGTCAGCTCCGCTTCGGCCGCCTTGTATTTATCGAGCGCGTTGGTGTAGCTCGAGTCGAGCTTGCTGTCCTTCTTGATCCAGCCATAGGCCGTGCGGTCCGCAGCGTCGCTCAGCTCGGCGAGCGCCTGCTCGGCCTTGGTCTTCAATCCATCGAACGCGCCGCTGAAAGCGGGGTTGGCGTTCCTGGCGGCCTGCAGCTGCTCGAAGAACGTGGCCTTCGCCGTGTCGACCGCCTTGAGCTGCGGAGCGAACTGGCGCTTCAGGTCCGCGAACGACTTGCGGTAGCTCCAGTCCGTCCAGTGATTGAAAATATCCAAATCCACGCCACACCTCGTTGTTCAGGAAAACTATAGCACGCAGGGGGTGGAGTTTTGTGACATTTTCATGAATCTTCAGCCTTTTGACCCACCGCGCAAACCCTGGGAAACCCTTGGTAAAGCGCCGCTTCGGCCGAGCGCCGGCGTACCAGTCCCGGCAGCTTGCGGCCACGGGCGAAAACCCAGCGCAGGAATTGCTGCGCCGCCCCCCTGTCCTCGCCGCGATCGACGCAGCGGCGCAAGGTGGAGCGCTGCAACGCCCCGGCGCCGAGGTTGAAGGTGAAGCTCGCCAGCGCATCGAACTGGCACTGCGCCAGCGCGCGCGCGATGAGCCGCCCGACCGCCTCTTCCGCCAACCGCAGGTCGGCGCGCAGCAATGTCTCGGCGCCCGCCGCATCGAGCTGCGCCGGCTCGCCTTTCGCGCCGGTCAGCAGGTGGCCGTAGCCGATGGTGAGATAGCCCGCCGGGCAGCGGTAGGGAAGCGCCGAGAACCCCTCGAAATGCTTGATGAGGGCGATGCCCGCTTCGGAAGTCCTCATGACAGCCCGGCGTGGAATTCGCGCGCTTTCTGCATGGTGCGGTTGCCGAACCAGAAACCGACCACGGCGGAGAAGATCGCGATGTCCTCTTCCGTCCACAGCGCGACCATCGCCTGCGCGCCGGTCATCGGGCCCACCCACGGCAACGACGGCGAGAGCAGCAAATGGAACTCGCAGCATTTCACCACGAAATAGAGTACGAAGAACGCGTAGGTGAGGATCGGCCGCACCGAGCCCGAGAGCGCGTCGACCCATTCGATGCCGGTCTTGTTGGCGCCCGAGCCGGGCCGGTCGTTGAGCGCGGCCGACTCCGCCGTGTCGGCGCCGATCTCGATCTCCTGCAGGCGCAGCGCACGCTCCGCGTTGTCGCCCTGCGCCTGCACGCCGAGCTTCTTCTCGTCATACGCCATCTGGATCTGCAGCAGCGCGAGCTCGTGCGCGCGGTCGCCGCTCGCCTCGAACAGCTTGAGAATCTCCGGCGTTGCGCTCGACAAGAACCCGAGCAGCGTGCTGAGCAGTGCGATCATTATCTACCTCTCGAAATAGCCGGTGAGCAGCCCGGCGAGCTTGAGGAAAAATCCGCCGACGATGCCGGCGATGAGCAGCGAGGCCGCATACGCCCCCTTGCCGCGATTGATGGTGGCGGTGAGGTCGTCGAGCTTGCGCTCCATGCGGTCGAAGCGCGTCTGCGCCACGGCATTGTGCGCGCGCTGCTGCTCGCGCAGCCCGCCGATCTGCTCCTCGATCACGGCGATCTTGAGCGCATTCTGGGTCTCGTCCATGCTCATGCGTAGCAGCGGCCGACGATGCCGAACGTGTTGTTCCCCGCCCAGGTCTGGATGTCGGCGCCGGCGCCCTGCTCCAGCCACGCCAGGTAATGGTAGCCCGCCGCCGGGATGCCGTCATACATCGCGTAGATGCTCTGGTACACGCCGCTGGTGAGGATGATGGCGCTGCCGTAGCGGTCGGTCGGTCCGGCGGTGGTGTCGAGGCCGATGGCGGAATAGCACACGCGCGCCGTCGTCGTCGAGGTGAAGACCGGCGCCAGGGTCGTGGCGCTCACCAAATCCTCGGCGACGCCCTGCACGAAGGCGATCTGGTTGGAGCTGCTGCCGTTCGCCTGGCGCAGCGTGGTGCTGGAATAGGTCCACGAGGCCGTCGATTCGATGCGGCGCATCTCGCGCAGGATGCGGTTCGTGTAATTGTAGACGAAGCGCTTGAGCTTGCTGTCCTCGGTCGTCGTCGCCGCAGTGGTGCGGAACGTGCCGAGATAGCGCCGCGTTGTCGCGCCGCTTTTGACATAGATGCCGTTCTGCAGCGCGAGCGCCGTCGCGCGGGTGGTGTCGTTCGTCCACACCAGCGTCTCGAGCGCGACGCTGCCGGAGTTGTTGTAGGCGAACACGTCGTAATTGAAGCCGCTGGAAAACCCCGAGGCGAGCGAGATGGAAATTTCCGCGAAAGGCAGCAGCGTCCAGCTGGCGCTGCCGTCGTAAAGCGCGATATGCGTGCCCTTGTAGGGCGTGAAATAGACCGTGCCGGCGCCCGTCACGTCGCCCGTCGTCACCGGCGTGCCGGAGGTCAGCGTGAGGCGTCCCTCGCACACGCGCGGCGACACCCCGATCAGGCCCGTGCCGATGACCGGGCTGGTCAGCGTCTTGTTGGTGAGCGTCTGCGTCGCCGTGGTGCCGGCGAGCTGCTGGCCGATATTCGCCGGGTCGTAGGTGGCTTTCAGCATGTCGCCGCTTCCCATCGCCACCGCCGTCCATGCCGTGCCGTTGAAAACATAGTGCACGTTCTCGTCGTCCACCCAGATCATCGCGCCTTCGTTGGGCGCGATGAAGCGCCAGATCTGGTCGAAATAAGCGATGGCGGTCGCCTTCCCGCTCCACGCGCCCGTCGGCGAGGCGGCGACGATGTAGACGTCGCCCTGCGCCGGGCTCGACGGCGGCGTCGCGAGGTCCTTGTCGATGGCGCCGCTGTTGAGCAGCGCGTCGATGCGGTTGAACGCCTCGTTGACGGTGACTTCCTTCTGCGCCTGCGCCTGTTCGAGCAGCGTGATGCCGAGGTGGGTGGTGGTCGTCATGATGACTCCTGTTCATGGGTAAGGGATTGGGCTTGTGGGGCCGCGCGGCTGCGCTACAATCGCGCCGACCGGAGGGCCGATGCCGACATTGAAAGAGGTGTGGCAGCAGATCGACAAGCTGCCGCACAAATACATTTTCTACACGCGCAAGGAGATCCGCTACCTCCCGCAGGTCCTGTCCGAGGGCGAGCATATCTACGCGCTGACCTCGGCTTCATGAACGGCCATACCTGGCTGCTGGTCTGCACCAGCAAGCGCGTGCTGTTCCTCGATCGCGGCTTTTTCTATGGGCTGCGCCAGGTGCAGATGAACCTCGACCGCATCCAGGCGATCGAATCGAGCACCGGCCTGCTGTTCGGCGCCGTGCGCATGTGGGACAGCGCCTCGTCCGTCACCGTGTCGATGATCCTGCGCTCGTCGCTGGTGCCCTTCGTGCGCACCGTGCAGGAGGCGATGGAGCTCTATAAACGCTATTTGATGGCCGACATGGTGGCGAGCGGCGTCAACGTCGCCAATATCCCGCACCTCGCGGCGCAGCCGCGTACCGATGCGCCGCCGCCGCAGGCGCCATCCCCGCAGCCGCCCGCCTCGCACCTGCCATGGGTGGGCGAGCTCGAACGGCTGACGAAAATGAAAGCGGACGGCCAGCTCACCGACCAGGAATTCTCGGTGGCGAAAGCGAAACTTCTAAGCGGGACCTAGTCGAGCGTCAGCGCCGCGATCTTCATGCGCAGCGAGACGTCGAGCTTCTCCATCGCGCGCGGGAACAGGTTCTGCAAACGGCCGACGAAATCGCCGAGGGAAATTTCCCCCGCCGACGCCAGCGCTTCCAGCGAGGCGAGCATCGTATCGTCCTCCGGCAGCACCCCTTGCAGGCGCAGGCTGGTCGCCACCTGCTGGGCGAGGATGATCTGCATCTGCGCGGTGACGCCGATGGAAATGACCGAGTTCGCCTGCACGTGGGTGGACGGCCGGCGCTGGCGCAGCGGCAGCCAGCTCAGCAGGAGCTGGTGCAGCGGCGCTTCGCGTGATTCATGGAATTGCATGCCGCCAGTATAGGGCCGCAATCCTTAAGAAACGGTTACCGTGGCGACCTGGGCCGTGCCGTCGCCCACCAGCGCGGAGGCCTGGGAAACCTGGATTTTCAGGCTCGACGGCGCGCTGCCGAAATCGGCCACCTGCTGCGCCGACGTATAGGTGACCTCCGGCGAGGCGACCTGCCAGCTTCGCACGACCGTCGAGCCGCTGAGGATGGCGACGTCGTAGGCCTCGCTCTGCTCCATCAGCGGCACGTCGACATAATCGCGCCATTCGCCGTCGATACGCGCGCGGCGGATCCAGCTTATGGTGACGTCGCCCGAGGTCTCGCGGTGCGCCGCCAGCGAGCACGGGCTCAACGGCAGCAGGCTATTGCCCTCGATAGTCGCTGTCGTTTCCGTGCCGTCGCTCAGGCTGCCGCCGAAGGTCGAGGCGCGCAGCGTCCAGCTCTGGCCGATGACCGAAGGCGTGAAGGCCTGCGCCTGCACCGTCGCGTCGAGCAGCACGAAGCGCTCGCCGATCGCATGCGTCGCCATCGCCGCCTCGGTGCCGAGACGCGCGCGCAGCAGATCGCCCAGCACGTAATGGCCGGGCCCCAGCGTCGTCACCGTGGCGAACTGGATGATCTCATCGCCGACGATCGCCGCGTTGGCGCCATTGAGCATGTTCCCTTCGCTCGTGCCGGAAAGCTCGCCCGCGCCGAGCAGCACCACTTCGACCGTGTTCACATGATCGAACCGCTCCGTCGGCCCCGCCGCCGGGATGGTCAGGCACGTGCCGATGGTCGAGGGCGTGTCGATGGAGAGCAGCACCGCGTCCTCGCCGCCGGTCGATTCGCGCAAAATGGTCGCGCCTTTCCAGCCGTCGCTGATGCCGCAGGCGGCGAAGCGCAGCGTCAGCGCGTCCTGCGCGTCGCCGGGGAATGCGGGGATGTCGAGCAGCTCGAGCCGCGTCGCCGGAAGCGGCGCGATCAGGCTGCCGTCGCCGCCGGCGACCGGCGGCACGTAGCCGTCCCAGGTCTGCGCGATATCGACCACGCCCTTGATGCGCACGATGCCGGGATGCCCCACCTGCACCTGCTGCACGCGGATATTATGCACCGCATTCGCCGTCGTCAGTTGCAGCAGGTCGCCCGCTTCGAGCGCCGCGTATTGCATCGGCAGTTGCAGGCTGATCGCGCTGCGCTGCGCCCAGGCGGTGGCGAGCTGCGTATCGGCGATGGCGCGCGCCTGCGCCTCGGAAAGCACGAGGCTGAGCGCCACCGTGCCGGTCGTACTCACCTCCTGCGTGCCGCGCGAGGAGGCGGCGATCTCGGTATCGTACGACGCCAGCCGGTCGAGATACTGCACCTCGATCCGGTCCGGCAGCACCAGGTCCTCCTGCCGCGTCAACTCGTAAGCAACGCTCTGCCCGTCGGCGGTGAAGGGGATGCAGTCGTCCACCGTCGCCATGGCGTCGATGGTGGCGTCGATGGGCAGCGCGACCAGCGCGTCGCCGCTCTCGCGCATGCTGAAGAAGAACGCCTGCTGCAGCTGGTCGATCGCCGCGCGCGCCGTGACGCGGTTGTTGATGATGAACCCGTCGAGCAGCATCTGCAGCTGCGAGGTGTCGAGCGCATCCGCCGGCAGCCCGGCGCGCTGCACGATCTCGACGACCGCCGGCGCGACGTGGCTGGCGCCCAGCTTGCCCTCGACCCAGTGGCCGGTGACCCAGTCCGCCCCGTCCGACCACACGCTGAGCAGGTCCGGCCAGTACGGGTAGGGCCGCGCGTCCCACGTCCAGAGGAACTTGCGCGGGATCATCGTGCTGCCGCTCCATTGCGCCTCCGTCCCGGCGATGGCGACGCGCTGCGCCATGAAATCCACCCGCGCCCGCGAGAAGCGCGGATAGGCGCTATCCGAGGACGTCGCATCGACGAAGACGTTCGGCTCGTTGGCGCAGCCGTCGACGCTGGGGAAGCCGTATTCGGTGAACCAGATGGGCTTGCTCGCCGGCGTCCACGAGGTCGTCGTCGAATCCGGGTTGACGTGGTGGTTGTTCCACCACCACGCGATGTTCTTCCATGCATAAGGCGCGCTGAGCGAGGCCTTCGTCGTGCGGCCCATGTCGGTGTAATACCAGTCGTACCCCTCGCCGGAGGTCCAGCCGTCGATGATCGCATCGATGTCGTAGCCGACCTGCACCGCGTCGGTGAGCGGGAAATACGCATCGATGCCGATGACGTCGATCGAGCTGCACGCCCAGAGCGGGTCGAGATTGTACCAGCCGCCGTCGGTGTGGTGGTACTCCGACCAGTCGGCGGCGTAAGTGACCGTGACCGAGCTGCCCAAAATAGTTTTGACCGAGCCCGCGAGGCTCACCAGCTCGCTCACCGCCGGGTAGATACCGCTGCCGCTGGTGATCGCGGTCAGGGCCTTGAGCTCGGTGCCGATGGCGAAAGCGTCGACATGCCCCGCGACCAGCGTCGCATAATGGGTGATGAAGGCGTTATAGCCGTGCGTCTTGGTGAAGAACGTATGCACGTTCGCGGCGCTGCCGGTAAGCTCGCCGCGCCATGGCTTGCCCGCCACGTCCATCAGCATCATCGGGTAGAAGAAAACTTTCAGCCCGCGATTCTTGAGCTCCGTGATCAGCCGCAGCAGGCTCGCATCGTCCGGCGTGCCGCCGTAGCGGATGCTGCCGCCGTCGCTGCCGATCAGCCGCGCGGTGGCGCGCGTGAGTCCGGCGACGCCCCATGCGTTCGGCGTCGTCGTCACCCGGTCCTGGTACTCGACGCAGGGCCAGACCTCGCAGGTCGAAATATCCATCGTCGTGCCGAACCAGTTCACCGCGATGCCGACCCAGGCGAGGTTGGGGAACGTCGCCTGCATCTGGTCGAGGGCGACGAGCACGTTCGCCTTGCCCTGCGGCGTCTGCTGGTTGAGCGGGAACTGGTAGCCCTGCTGCGCAAGGCCGCTTCCCGCCGTCTGCCCGGTCACCTTGAACTCGGCGACGGTGTCGTAGACGAACTCGCCCGAGCCGGGGATGAGCATCAGCGAAATGATCGCTTCCTCGACCGGCTGGTCGCCGTGGTCGTCCTGCGAGACGCGGCGCGTCACCTCGAAGGTGAAGTTGGGGATGCGGTTGCCGAAATCGGCGAGCGGGAAATCCTCGATCACGACATAAGCCATGCCGCGAAATGCGGGCGTCGAGCCGACGCCCTCGTAGCTTTCGATGAGCGCATCGGGCATCTGCGTTTCGGTGCCGGTATAGATGCGGTAGGTGCCCTGGCTCAGATCGAGCAGCGCCGAATCGGCCCAGACGCGGTCCACCTGCGTGATCTCGCCTTCGCAGATGGCGATCGCCAGCGTCACGTAATAGCTGTAGCTCGTCGTGCTGGTGCTGCTCGTCCCGCCGGCGCCGCCCTTGCCGCCGCCCGCGCTCACGGTCGAGGTCGTCGCGATCTCCTTGATCGGCAGCGACCAGACGATGTTCCCGGCAAGGCGCACCTGCCCGAAGACGATGGGGATGGATTTGCCGTAAGTCGATGTCTGGACGGCCAGATCCTCCAGCCGCGCCCCCTCGTAATGCCGGGTGGAGCCGCCGATGCCGCTGCCGACGGCACCACCGAGGGCGGAGCCGATCTGCCCCCCGACCGGGCCGCCGAGATAGGTGCCGACCGCGCGGCCGACGGTAGAGAGGATCAATGCTCCCATATCGGAAAACTCCTTAATTTAAGCCAGAACTTGATGGATTTTTTATTGCCGCAAGGCCAGGATCGTCACACAACCTTCACGTGAATCGGGTATAGTCGGGGTATGAGTGAGTCTCGTCCAGCGCGTTGCCTCCTGCCGGTGATGCATCGGCACGGGAAGCATTTTGCCGCGCTTCTGTGCCTTACCCCCTGCCTCACCGCCTGCAGCCACATGGACTACGACGTCGACCGCGCCAGCTTCCAGTCGGGCATCGGCACCGGCTCGCAGCTTGGCTCGCTGAAATTCAGCTTCGACGACGCCACCGCCAGCGCCCACCCTTACATCATCCCGGTCAAGCGCGTGCAGCAGGGCTATGCCCTCCAGGCGCCGATCTACAGTGACGCCGACGGCCTGAAGGCCCATTTCGAAGTCTCGAAGACCGAGGATTTCCACTGGTTCATCGGCCCGAAATTCAGCTGGAACTTCTAGCTCCCGGCAGCCGGTACACGCCGGCGATCCTCTCCCGCCATACCTCGTCCAGACGGTGCTCCACCACCTTGCGCGCGACCGCGTAGGCGTGGATCATGCCCCACTCGCCCTCGCCGGGATAATCGGCCACCAGCGCCAAATGCTGCGCCCGGCCGCGGATATTCAGCAGCAGTACATCGCCCGCGCGTAGCCCGTCCGCCGCGACCGGCGTCAAAAAATATGCCAGTTGCGCGCGCAGGAAATCCGTATCGGGGCGCGAGCCGTAATCGCGCCGGTCGTGGCATAGCGCGGGCCGGCCGCGCAGCGTGATGCCCGCGCGTGAGGCGACGGCGAACAGCAGGCCGAGGCAATCCAGCCCGCTTTTGCCGCAGCGTCCCTGGTGCGCGAAACGCACGCCAAGGAACCCGCGCGCGATCGCTACGATCTCGTCGCTGGTCGTCATGCTGTCCTTGGAAAAATCTAGTGGGTGTCGGCTTGCGTGTCTTTTTCCGGCCGGAAGGAGGTGCGCATCGCGGGCCGGGCGAAGAGCGGCCGCTGGCCGAGGCTTTTCGCGTACCACCAGATCACGGCCGACATGGTCACGATAGCCATGCCGGAGACCCAGATGAACGCCGCGACGCTGGTGTTTCCCGACATGCCGATCAGCGTCGCCGAGACGAAGATCGCCACCGCGATCAGGAAGCCGAGCAGCTGCCCGAGCACCGTCGAGACCTGGTGCACGCGCAGCGCGCGATGCTCCCAGTGGTGGCGATGCGCCTGCTCGCGCTCGAACATGTCGAGGATGCGCGCCGCCGAGCCCTTGAGCACCGCGTCGTAGCTTTCGAGCAGCTCCGGCGCCGGCAGCCCTTCCGGGCTACGCCGGCGGCCCTTGTCGAAATGGCGGTTATGCGGGCGTTGCTCGTTCATTCGATGCGCGCCAGGCTGGCCTCGATGTCGGCGGCGATGCGCTTGGCGTCGCCGCGGAACGCTTCCTCCGCAAAACGGTAGGGATAGCGGTAAAGCGGGCTTTCCTGCACCCGCAACCCCGCCGAAAGTCCCTGAATGATGGTCAATAACACGCGCATCAGGAGAATATCATGCGTCAGCCGCACCCCGCTTGCAAGCCCTATGAGGACTTGAACGTTCCCGCCGTCTCCAGCATGGCATCCGTGCCCGGGACGGTCGGCTCGCCGCGAAAATTCACCGCGTTGGAAAAGCGCGACACGCAAGTGCCGAACAGCTTGTCGCACCCGGCGACCGCCGTATAGGTATCGCCCGCCGAGGGCAGATACGGCATCGGCAGGAACAGGCTGAAGCGCCCGGACTGGAAGCTGCGTATCTCCATCGACAGCCCGTTATTCGCACCGCTGGTGAACGTAATGACCCCGTAGGAAAAATAATCGTTCGCCTCCGTGCGCGCGCTGTCGGTGAAGGCGTGCGACGCCTCGACATTGGTCAGCGTGCCGGTGACGGTGAAGCCGGAAAGGTCGATGCCGCAACGCGCATCGCCCAGCTTGGCGCGGCAGGTCGGCGTGTAGACCTCGCCGATGGTCTGTGCCAGCACCGAGGCCAGCCCGCGCATCTCGGCGACGAAATAGCCGTTCTCGATGCGCACCTCGCCGAGATAGCCGGTCTTCAAGCCCAGCGTGCCCATCGTCGCATCGGCGTAATTGACCATGAAGATGCTCACCGTCGCGTGGTCGAACAGCCCGCTCAGCACGTCGGCCTCGGTGAGCGAATCGGCGCTCAGCATCCCCTCGAATTCCATATTGTCGACCGCGAGGTCGATCTGCGAGGTCACCGCCGAGGGCGTCATTCCGCTGTCGGCGAGGTAGGTCTGCCCGCCGACCGTCAGGTCCTTGTCGTGGTCGGTGAAGCAGAACGCCGCGCCGTCCAGCCGCTGGATCCTCCAGCAGGTGGCGAGCGTCGTCACTTCCTGCGCGATATGCGCGGCGAGATCGGTCGAGAGCGTTTGCATCAGAACTTCACCTCGATGAGCGGAATGTCGGTCCACGAATTGACGCCGTAGGAATCGAGCGACGCCGACAGCCGGTCGGTATCGAAGCGCACCGGCACGTCGAACGCGAAATCGGCAGTGACGGCGACGCCGGAGGCCGGCGCGCTGGTGAACGTCACCAGCCCGCTCGTCGTATCGACGCTGACGCCGCTCGTCTGCAGCACCGCGTTCTTGTAAACGTTCACGCTCCCCGCCACCGGCTTGGCAATAGTGCGCGGCTCGGTGATGCCGCCGCTCGCATAGCTCTTCACCAGCTGGAACTGCGTCAGCGTACCGTTGCCGGTGCCGATCCGTTGCGCGCTCGCCTGGTAGTCCGTCCAGTCCTTGAAGCGGAAGCCGTAGGCGCGGCCCTTGCGCGCGCGGAAGAAGGCGATCAGCGCGTCGAGCTGCGCCTGCGTCTTCACCCCGTGCGCGACGTTGTAGCGCGCCCGCGCCTCCGCCCAGTTGACGTTGCGCTGCTCGTGCCCGCTCTGGGTGATGACGATATCGGTGCTGTATTGCGGGCCGCCGACGAGCTGTAGCTGATGTCCGTCGGGAACCGGTCCTCGACAAATGCCATGGGGTTTTCCTTTATAAAAATGTCATTCCCGCGAACGCGGGAATCCAGACGCGCGAAGCGCACTTAAAAATAAGAAAGAAGATGGATCGCCGCGTTCGCAGGAATGACGCGGTGGTCAGATGGCGGGCGCGCTGGTGGCGACCGCCTGGCGGGCGCGCTCGTTGTCGATGCGCTGCATGAACGACGAATTCTTCTGCCCGACCGCGTATTTCGCCGCCAGCCCGTCGAGGTTCGGCTTCGAGGCGGCGAGGTCCTCCGGCGTCGTCAGCTTCATGCGGATGGCGCTGGCTTCCGTCGTCGCCGAGTTGGCGAGCGCCGGCAGGGCGCTCATCACCCGCAGCTGCTGCGCTTCGTTCAGCTTGTGGAACGGCGTGCCGTTGTTCTCTTTCCTGATCCTCTCGGCGAGCGCATCGTCCTGCGCCACGCGCAGCGCGAAGATCGTCTGCGGCTTGACCGCGTGGCCCGTATCGCCACCGTTGGCGTCGGCCGTATCGACGTCCTTGCGCATCGCCTCGACGATCTCCTGCGTGCTGACATGGTCCTTGGTGAACAGGCCCGAGATCGCGCCGCCGCCGATGCCGCCGGTCGTCACCGCCGCCATTTCCGCCGCGCCGCCGAGGATCTTGGCGCCGGTCATGCCGTCGGCCGCCGCCTTGACGATACCGCCGACGCCGATGAAGCTCGCCGCCGTCACGCCGGTATTGACCATCGCCGATTCGCGGTCGTTGCTGTTCTTCTTGCGGATGACTTCGCGGTAGGCTTCGCCGAGCATCGGGTTGGCCTGCGCCGCGAGCTTGAAATCGTGGGCGTTGACGTGGTCGGGATGGATGCCGAGCTGGCCGGCGATCTGGTGGCGGTAGAATTTCGCGCGGAACTCGAGCTCGTCGCTCGCCTGCTTGCCGTACTTGACGCGGTCGACGAGGTACGAAAGCCCGCCGCCGAAAAGCGGGATGAACGACACCCCGATGCCGACGCCGGTCAGCACCCAGAACCAGGGGCCGACGCCCGGACGTTTCAATGTTTCGCCAACAGCCATAGGCTACAATACCTCACCTTGATTTTAGCAAGGCGGGCCCGCCACCCGGATGAAGCTTTTGTGACAATTGACGGGTTCGAGTTGGCGGCTTCGCCGCCTACGAACCTGTCATCCTCGGAAAATTTTCAGGAGAAAATTTGTCCGGGGATCCAGACCGCACCGCCGTCAGGAGACGGCGGTCGTCAATTCGGCTTACGCCTGCAGCGTCCGCTGCGCCGCAGCGACGCGGCCTTCGTGGGCGATGTGCGACGTGATCTTGGTCGGCGCCGCCGCGATCGCCGTGGCCGGCGTGTCCTCGTTCGCGGCGGTGAGCGTGTTCTCATTGGCCGCCACGGGGGGAGGCGTCGCCGGCGCGCCCTCTGCGGCTTTCTGCTGCGCCTTCCTCAGCTCGTCGATCGCCTTGTCCTGCCGTTCGGCGACGCCCGCAACGAGCGGGATGAGCTTATTCGGGTCCGAGATGAAGCGCAGCATCTCCGGATAGGTCATCACGCGGTTGCCGAGCTCGGGGCGCGGCTTGAGCATCTCGTTGGCGGCGGGCAGGGCAAGGCGGTTGTCGCCCTTGCCGTTGGCCTTCGCCAGCATTCCCGGCACGCTGTGGGTGATGATCTGGCTGATGAAATAAGCCTCCTGGGCCGGCTCCATCGAAATTTCGCCCTCGTACTTCTGGCGCAGCGCCGTACAGGCATTGAGCACCGGGTTCTCCGGCACGAATATCTGGTCGAGCGCCGCGCCGCCCATCTGGCCGGCGATGGCCACGGCACCCATGGCGCCGACCACCGGCAGCACGATCGTGCCCTGCGCCACCGAGTTGGCGCCGGCGGCGACCCAGCGGCGGCCGGTCTGTTTCGCAAGGGAAGCCGATGCCGCCTTGACGATCGGGTTGTTCCGGTCGCCGCCTACGTCGGCGGTCAGCTGGTCGAGCGCGGCCTTGGCGACTTTATTCGTTTTATGCGCGGTCAGCAGCAGGGCCGTACCGCCCGCCACCGCGCCTACGCCGAGCATAAGGGTGGCAACGCTGCTGTGGCCGACGACATGGCGCAGCCCTTTGGCAATGCCGCGCAGGCCGTCATCGGCCATCAATTGCCAGCCGTGATGTTTACCGGCGGAGAAGGAAGCCCTTTCGATCAGGCCACGAATATCGCTCACATGCGAGAGCACGGCCTTGCCGGCCCGCTGTCCGGCGCCGCCCTCGCGCTGGGCGATCTCCTGCGCCATAGTGCCGATGCGGCCAAGCTCTTCATGCGCTTCGGCGCCGCGCAGGCCGCTCGCTTTCATCTGCTGGAGCGCTTCATCCACGGGCGCCAGCGAGGGATGCATTTCGCACGCCGTGATCTTGCGGCGCAGGATATGCCGGCCGAAGAAGCCGGGCACGTTATGCGTCGTCGACCGCGCCGCATCGTCCAGCCGGAGCTGGAACTTGCGATGGGCGGCATCCACCCGGCGCTGGCTGAACTCCTTCAGCCCGTCGGAGATCCATTTGCCTAACGGCGATGCTTCGAAGCGGCCGAACAGGCCGCCGGCGGCCTCGCCGGCCGGCTTGCTCGCCGGCGCGGCGAAATCCAGCGCACGCGCCTCGAACGCCCTGCCGGCTTTCGATTGGCGTTGCGCGCGTTTGCCGAGGCGCTCAGCCATTTTATTCGCGCCCGCGCCTTCCGCGATGGATTGCAGGGCGGTGTTGATATTCGCCGGGACCTGGAACAAGTCCTTCGCCTGCGTATCCGAGATGGCTTGCGAGAAAGCGGCGAGCGCCTGGGCGCGGACCGCGGGCTCCTTATAACCCATCCGCAGCAGCGGCATGCTCGCCCAGCGCACCAACGGCGTTCCCATCATCGAGCCGAAGACCGCTGCCATCGAAATGCCGCTGATCGTATTGCCGACGGTGATGCCGACATCGCTGATCGGCGTGCGCGGTGAGCCGGCCAGGCGCGGATCGCGGCGCGCACCCGACAAGCGGCTCCCTGCGGCGGCAGACCGCCCATAGGTCTCAACGCCGCCGCCGGCGCGCGCAAGATCCTCCAGCGCTTCCCCTGCGCGGCGGGCCGTTCCTAAAGGCAATGCACCGGATTCATCCATAATGAGATTCTCTCACCTTCGAGAGTACCAAATCGGCATGTCCAGCGTTGTGAAGCTTTTGTGACATTTGCCGCGAAAATCTGCGGCTTCCGGGGTGCTAGGCCGAGTGGCCGACCGCGTCCATATCGTTGTCGTTGGCGCCGCGGCGGGTCTCTTCGCGCGTGGCGTGGCGGGCGGGTTTCTGCTCTTCCGCCGGCTCGTTGTCGTTGCTTTCCTTGCCGGCGGCCGAGGGCTGCATGTGGGCGAGCTTTTTCTCGCCCTCGGCGCGCAGCTTGCCGAAATAGGTGCGATCGCCCCGCAGCTTGGTCACGATCAGGTTGACCAGCGAATGCTCGATCCCGTCGGTATTGACCGGGCTGGTCTTCAGCTTGTGGACGGCCTGCTCGCCTTCTTCCTTCAGCGTATTCTGCGCCTCGCCGATGCGGGTGACCTCCTTCTCGGCGAGCCCGTCCTTCTTCAGCTGCTCGGCCTCCTCGACCGGCACGCCGGCGACCAGCGCGGCCACCATATGCTCGTAGATGTCCTTCTTGACGGTGTCGCGGACGTTCTTGATGTCCTTCTCGTCCATGCCCCCCTGCTTGAGCACCTCGTCGGAGAACATGGCGGCGAACAGCGTGCGCTCCTCGCCTTCGAGATTGTTCAGGGCGACCTTCAGGTCGTCGTGGGTGAAGGGCGACTCGGCGAAGAATTCCTTCGGGTCGACGCTGACGGTCGCCTGTTTCTTGCCGCTCATCTTGTCGACGATGGCGCCGACCGACTCGGCATCCGCGATCGAGCGGCCCTTGCCCTTGATGATATGTCCCTCGCCGACCAGGCGCACCAGCGCCAGCGGCGCGAGGTCGCCGTTCTTGATGGCCTCGGCGATCGGCTGCACCGTCTTTTCGAGGTCCTTGTGCAGCGCCTCGCGGATCTGCGTGTATTTCGGATCGAGGTCCGACATGTCCTTCTGGTGCTGGATGATGACCTGCGCGATGTAGGCGTCGAGCGGCAGGCTGCCGCCCTTGTCGCCCGGCAGCGAGAAGCCGTCGGTATTGCCGCTCTTGATCTGCTTCTCGAGCTCGAGGATCATGTCGAGCGCCGAGTAGGGCTGCAGCGTCTTCTCCAGCCGGTGCTGGCTCGACTGGATGTATTTGTCGACCATCGGCGCGATGCTGAAGTTGGCGGCGAAGAAGCCGGCGCCGGTGGCGCTCATCTCGCTGCGGCCGTGGCCGTAACTATCGTGGTCGCGGCCATATTGGTTATGCGGCTTCGGATTCAGCCGCTCCAGGTCGCGGCGCAGCCCCTGGTTCTTGTACAGGGGCCCGCTGTAAGCGTTGGCGGTCTGCTCCAGGTCGCGGAACGTGACCTGCTTGGGATCGATATTGCGATAGCCGGCCACTTCCTTGCGGTGCCGGTTCACCAGCTGCATCTTTTCCTGGTGCAGGGCGAAGCCGGTCGAAGGCTTGCCTTCCATGAAGGCGAAGAAATGGTCGCCCTCACGCAGCAGGTTGGGCGCGATCTTGACGGCGAGGCCGAGCGTTTCCTTGATGTTCTTCGCGTGGTTGATCTTCAGCATGCGCCGGCGCTGCGCGTAGATGACCTCGTTGTCGCTTTCCTTGATGCCGTAGAACACCGCGAGCGAATGGTGCCCCTTGATCTCGTCGAGCACCGGCGCGATCGAGCGCACGAGCTCGTTGCGCTCCTTGTGCTGGTTGCGGATGAGCTCGATGAGCTTGCCGCCGTGCGGCAGCACGTAGAGCGCGGTGTTGATGGCAAGCGCGCCGCCGGCCGCCGTGCGGTCGAGCGCGCTGCCCTTGAGGTACTCGCTCGCGCGGCTGCGGATGGTGCCGTAGATCTGCGGCGACCATTTGTTCGCCGCGACCCCGATCAGGGCGTTGTACAGGCCGGTGGCCCAGGAGACCATGCCGCTGTCCATCTCGACGATGCCGAACAGCTTGGCGGTGTCCTCACCGTCCTTGTAGTCGTGCTTGCTCAGCGACTCGTTGGCCTTGGCCAGGCTGTCCTGGAAGGCCTTCGAAATATCGTCCTTGCCCAAACTGTCGTTGGCGTCTGCCATCGGGTTTTAACACTTTCCTTCAGCTTGGATTATAGCGAAGGCGGCCGTCCCGAGTATGACAATTGGGTGAAGCTTACTTATATAGCGCGCGCGTTGTCACACAATCTTCACATTTCCCGCATGCGGGTTTTGGTATGATTGGGCCATGAGCATTTTCGGTTTCGATTCCTCCCCTTCCGGCCTGGCTGACGCAGCCGTCTCCAGTGTAGTGCCTGCTGTCTTGCTTGACCCCGCCAAGGAGATGATGCACCGCGACCTGCTCGACAAGCCGGAAAACAAGGGGTGGCTCGCCAGCGCTAGCAATTGGCTGGGTGGGTTTATGAACGGCATCAAGAAATGGGCTTCCCAGTTCGTATCGCCGAACTCCTATAATGCCGATCAGGTCATCGAAAAAAAGATCGATGCGGACGAGAGCGGGATCTTCTCGAAAGTGGCCACTGCCTGTGGTGACCCCAGCCTTGCCAAAAACTAAAGGACATCTGTAAGGATTCGGTCGGCGATTATGTCGGCCTCTTCATGCCGTCCGACCCCAGCGCCTGCATCTCCCTGCTGCGCGACAAGGACGGCAACAGCATGCACGACAAACTGGCGACGTGCATCGCGCAGTCGCTCCTCGATAAGAACCAGGGCCTCGCCCCTTACCCCGGCCGCGCTTATGGCGCTCCGGCAGAAACTCTCGGTGGCGGCGGACGAATACGCCTACGCGATCGACGGGTTCGACCCCAGCATCTCCGATACCACCAAGGTGACCGACGAAGTGGCGGCGGATAACTACCGCCGGATGCCGCCGAAATTCGGCGTCACCGCCATGATCAACGTCGCCACCGTCGACGCCATGGGCAAGCCCGACGCCAAAGGCGTCGACCGTGACAGCCAGGGCCGCGAAGTCACCGGCACGTTAATGCCGTGGCTGGTCGGTGACAAATCCAGTTTCCCGCCCGATCCGGCGCAGCACCCCAATATCACGCTGGCGATGGACGATTCCCAGGGCTCCATGTTCGCACAGGCAGGCACCGATCTCACCAACGCGATCACCACTCCCCTGACCCCGCTCACGGGGCCTTCCGGGCCCGTTAATCCGACCCCGCCGACCCCGGCGCCACCCACAGTGACCCAGCCGAATGCTTTACTGCACCCCAGTGTTACCGGCGGCGATACGGCAGACCCTTCGAGTGTCCATCCCGGTATACCGCCGAATTATAATTCGGCGAGCGCCGGCCCGACCCCCAATCGCAGCGCCCCGACCGCAGGCGTGTAATAATGGCCGCGCCCGCGCGCCTGCGGGCGCTCCTCCCGCCGAGGCGGATATGCTCATCGCGCTGCGGGCAACACTTCCCCCGCACCTGCACCGCAATCGGCCGGTTAGGCCACTCCCGAATTGACGCGCCTCGGGCGATGCGCTTAGCTTCGCGCCATGAAACGCAACTGGAGAACCCACGCCATTGCCATCGGCAGTATCTGCGTACTGGTGCTGGCGCTTTATTTCGTCTTCGGGCCGAAGAAGCAGGCGGCGGTGATCGTGCAGACCATCGGCGACCGCTATATCCAGATCTATACCGCCACCTGGGGCAGGAATTGCAACGACTCCATCGACCAGTACAACCAGGAGCTGGCGCAGCACGGCTTCCATCCGGCCACGAACACCACCGGCAACACCGCCGCCGCGCCGGTCAAGCCGCTCGCGCACGTGGCGGCGGACAACGTGCTCGGCGCGGTCGGCACGGCATGCGACCACCAGTTGACCTGCAAGCTGACCGCCGACAGCAAAACGCTGGGCGTCGAGCCCATCGTGTCGTGCTTCAAGCACCTCGCGGTGGGTTACCGCTGCTACACCTACGACAAGCTCAGCAAACTCGAAGTGTCGCAGGGCGACACGCTTTCCATCGACTGCTCCGGCGATGCGCCGGCTCCCAATGGACCTTCGCCAACAAATAAATAGCATCCTGTCGGAGCTCAAGCTGCTCCAGTCGATCCCGCCCTCGTGGCGGCTGCCGCTCGCGGGCGGCGCGATCTTCGTCGTTATTTTGCTGGTCACGATCGTCCTCACCGTGCGCTCCGAGCTTCCGGACACCGAGGAATCCAAGCCCGTCGTCATGGCGCCGATCCAGGCGCCGCCGGCGCCCGCGGCGGCCAGCCCGGTCATCGACCTCTTCAGCCCGTCGGACAGGCAGGCGGCCGACCAGCGCCGCACCACCGCCGTCACCGAGCAGATCGACAACATCCTCCTGTCGACCTTCATCCTCGTCCACTGCAAGAAACAGACATCGGAGGATTACAGCGACATCTACCAGCTGCTCATCAGCTTCTCGCGCATCCAGGGCCTCGCCCATAATTACGCCGAGGGGGATGCGCTCGTGCGCAAGCGCGCCGAGTCCGTCGGCGGCAGCTTCTCCATGCTCTACGGCAATACCGACTGCGACAACGACCGCGAGATGCAGCGCATGCTGCACCAGCTCGACGCCTGGCGCCATGCTACCCGCCTGGCGCCGGTGAAACAGTTGTAGCGCTGTCGAGCCTGCATACCAGCCGCTTGGCGTCGTCGCCGCTTCCCGTCTCGCGGTACTGGCTCACAAGAAATCCGCCGCTCAAGGTCGTACTGCCGTCGAGCGCGACCGTCGCGTTGAGCACCGATCCGCTCAGCGCCGCGCCGCGCAGGCGCAGCGCTGCCGCGCCGTCGTTCGCCGCCGCCTGGCAGGTCATGCTCAGCCGCCGCGTTTTCGTCGCCAATGCGTTCGCCCAGCCATCCGTGGCGATCGCAGGATTGTCGATGAGCTGTTGGTTCACCTCGAACGTCAATAGGGTCGCCGCCGCGAGCGTGTTGAACGTCTCCGTCGGCGAACCGCCGTCGCCGATGCTGATGACGACTTCCGTCCCGGCCACGATGCTCATGACGGGCTCCCCGCCACCAGCACCAGCACGCTCAGCGTGCCGTGCAGGCGCGTGCCTTCCTCGGCAAGGCTGGTCTGCGCCTTCTCGCAGCGCATGAGCAGCAGGTCGTACCCGCTGAGGCTCAGCGTGCCCAGATGCAGCAGCCCATAAATTCGGTCGAGGATGGTGAGCGCCTGCTTGCGCCCGCCGGCATCGGTCCAGACGTCGAGGCTCAGCGTGCAGCGGCTGACGTCGGCGTCGCTCGCCTCGCCCTGCGTCGCGCCGTCGCCGAGGATGACGTAGGGCAGCGCCGTTTCCTGCGGCACCACGTCGTACAACCCGCTGATCATGCCCATCAGCACGCCGTCGCCGGAGAGCTTGGCATACAGCGCCTGCTGCAATTCGTTGAGGGCGAGCGCGCTCATACCATCTCCTCGTAAGCGAGAATTTCCAAAGTCGTTGCCGTTTCGTTGATCGAGTGGATCGTCAGCGTGTGCGCGTTCCAGGCAAGCCGCATGTTCGCGCTGATCCCGTCGCGCGCGCGGATGCTGACGCGATAGCCCGCCTTCGCCGTGATCTCATCGCCGCTGGTGGCGAGCGTCGAGCTGCCGCTGCTGATCGCCTGCACGTCGGCGAACACCGTCACCACGTCGCTCCAGCTGACGGTCGCGCCGCCGTAACCGTCCGCCGTGCGCTCCGGCTGCTGGATCGTCACGCGCTGGTCCAGCCGCGACGCCAGATTATCGCCGCTCATAGCGATATCCGACGGTACGGCATGTAACAGGCGATGCTCTGCATCGGCAGCCCGGCGTTACCGTCGCGCTGCTCGAAGATCGCCGCGACATGGTGTAGCATGCCCTGCTTGATGAGCGCCGGCACCGCATCGGCATCCGCCGCGATGGATGCGCTGTAGGTGATCGCCACCGACACGCAGCGCAGCCGCTGCAGGAAGATCACCAGCCCGCCGTCGACGCTCAGGCGATAGGCGGAGCCGGCGAGCGTCGCCGTGGCGCCGGATTCGTCCGTCGTCGCAACGCCGGTGATGGATTGCGCCGGGCCGAAGGGCAGCCGGATCTCGGTGCGCAGCGGGTTGGCGATGGCATATTCCCAGGTCTGCGGCAGCAGCGCGCAGCGCAGATATTGCTCGGCCGCCTGCCGCGCCGCCGTGATCGCGCGGGTGATGACGTCGTCCTGCGACGTGTCCTCCACGCGCAGGAACGACTTGGCTTCGGTAAGGCTCAGCGGTTCGCTGGCCGGTGGGGTGATGAGCTTGAGCGCATCGGTTTGATCCAGGCATGGGAACATGGGAACTCCGCAATCGGGGAATGGGAAGGAAGCGCCGAGCCCGTGCATGAGCAGCGCGGCTTCGGTCTCCCCGGACAGGTCGACTGATATGGCAGGCGGCACAAGCCGGCCGCCCTCGCCGCGCCGCCAGAGATACCGGGCGCGGGTAAGGGTGAGCATAAAGTGAAATCAAAAATGAACTAAAAGGTGGTCCGCCTCACGCTTCCGCACTGCCTGCGTAGGCCGTCAGGCCGAGCCCGGAGGCGGCCGGAGGGCCGCCGCAGGAGGGGGAGCGGTAGCGGGGGCGAGCGCGCGTCAAGCGCGCTTCGTATCGCCCCCCGCGCCGACAGGCGCCAACAAAGACTACTCCTTATCGTTCGCCTTACGGCTCAATTCGGCGGCGATGCGCGTGGCGTTCTGCGCGTCGGGGATGTCGAGCATGGCTTCGTGGTTGAAGCCGTAATCGCGCTCCATCTTGAGCTGGATCTCCGGCGGCGGCTCGCCCGTGCCGGACTCGATGACGACGCCGTACTCCTCGGGATAGAATAACCCCTTCTGCTGCGCCGCCATGAACTCTTCGAGCTTGTCGGCGCGCACGCCGACATAGGCATAGATCGGATTCCCCTGCGGGTCCTCGCCCCGCACGAGCAGACGCAGACCGTCTTCTCCGCGAGAATCTTATCGGAACGGCTGAAGTCGCCCACGAGTCCCCCACCTGACCGCCGATGATACGGGAAAACTACCGATATCTCAAACGCCGATAGCGCGCTTTTCCGCTGGGAAACACGTAATTTCGCCGGAATGTGACATAAAAGGTGACAGGCGCGGCCGGGGCTTTCCGAAGAAAGACACCCGGCCGCGCCTGCGCCGGCGGCGGACCGCCGGCTTCAGCCCCGCCTGAAGCGCGCACCGGTGGGCGGGCACACGAACGGCCGCGAGAGGGGCTGAATTTTGGTGGTGCCTGTCGGCACGGGGGCGTCCCGCCCCCGCTACCGCTCCCCCTCGTTCGCTTCGCTCCGGATCGCCTATTCGGCTACGCACGGATGAATTGAAACTCAGAGGCGGTAGCGGGGGCGAGTTCGCATTGGCGAACTTTTAATCGCCCCCCGTGCGCGCTACGCGCGCACCACTAAGAAGCTGCAAGCTTCAAAATCTTGATCGCTTCATAATCCACCACTTCGCCGCCGACGCTTTTCGTCGTGTAGAATTTGACGAACGGCTTGGCCGTGAACGGATCGCGCAGGATGCGGATGCCGAGGCGGTCGACGATCAGGTAGGCGCGTTTGAAATCGGCGATGGCGACCGAAAGCGAGCCCGAGGCCGGCACCGGCATGTCGGCGGCGAGCGCCACCGGTACGCCGAGCAGCGTGTCGGGCGTTCCGGCGGCGAGGCCGGGCTGCCAGAGATACTGGTTGGTCGTCGCTTCCTTCAGCAGGCGCACCGCTTGCACCGTCGTGCGGTGCATGAGGAACGTCGCGCGCTTGGAATATTCGTCCTTGAGCGCGTAGTAGAGCTTCACCAGGCTGTCGGCGGTGACCGCAGCATCGCTGGCGCTGACGATCTGCTCGACGTCGCCCCACGCGGTGCCGGCGGTGTAGTTCAGGATGCCCTTGGGCTGCGTCGTACCGTTACCGCCGATGAACGCGGTCGCTTCGAGGCGGGCGAACTTGTCGGCGACTTTCCGCGCCACCCACTGCTCGATGTCGATCGACGCATCGTCGATCAGCTTCTGCGTCGCTTTCGGCTGTGCGTACATCTCGAACACGTCGATCTCGTGACGGCCGATCTGCGCGGTGGTGGTGTCGGACGGCGCGGTGACCTCGTCGATCCAGTCCGCCTCCATGTCGCCGGTGTCCTCGATCAAATCGAGCGAGTCGCTCGAGATCGTCTCGACCGACGCCAGCGCCCGCATCGGCGAGGATTCGTTGACGATGGCGATCACCGCCTGCGCGATCTCCGGCGTGACGAGGTAGCCGCCATCGGCGCCGCTGTCGCCGCTCACCGAGAGCGCCTTCAGCTGCAGCTGCTCCAGCCCCGCATCCATGCCCTTGCGCAGGTAGTTGCGGAACGCCGCCTTGTACTCGGAGTCCGAATGCATCGCGGCGCCGGTCTTCATCTCGCGGCCGGGGCGGGCGTGCACGGTTTCCATCTGGTCCATGCGGCGCTTCTGCTGGTCGATCGCGTCGTTGATCTTCTGCAGGTGCTCCAGGTAGAGCGGGTCGGCGTAGCCTTTGCGCTCGAGCTCGGCGAGCCGCGCGTCGTTGGTATGTTTGAACTGCTCCCAACTGTTGCCCAGCGCATAGAGCTGGCCATTCACTTCTTGCATAGTCATCTTGTACCTCATAAAAAATGGAACGTCGAAAAACGGCAGGTTTCCGCCAGATTCCTGCTGTCAGGAATTAATTTCTCGGAAAGAAACTTTAACTTGTATTAACTTTTTTCCCGTGTTACGGCTCGTTTCGTTAACGAATGCGAACGGCTTCCGTGAAGCCGCCGGCGTCTGTTAACGGCTTGCTGAAAACGGTTGCTAAAAAGAGCCGCGCTCAGCATAGTCTTGGGTTCGACGGCCGTCCGCACGGTCCAAAAACCCAAAAAAAACGATACGTCAGGCAGGGTCATTTATGCAGGCATTCTCGGTCGCTTTCGGGCGCGTCTCGCGCGCCACCTTTTCCTCGAATCCGAGCTCAAGAACTACATCAGCGATCTGGTGAACCGCGCCTATTTCAACCTGCACGGCGTCGCCCTCGCCATGGCGGAGCCGGCATGGGCCGCCGCCATCACCGCCGCCGCCGTCCAGCTCTGCCTCGACGAGCGCGTCCACCAGCTCTCCGTGCGCGAGCTGGTGCACCTGTTCGAGAACATCATCCGCGTCAGCGAGGAGCATCTGCGCGAGGCGCGGCGCCACGCCGCGATGGCGAACAACGTCTTCTACCTGAAGGAGACCGCGCTCGACGCGATCCTGACCGAGCACGCCGCCTCGCCCGACATGGCCGAAGCCGCCCCCACCGTCGTCGCCCTGGGCGCCCACGGCGGCCGCCTCGCCGCCAAGAAGACCGAAGACAGCGCGGCTTAGCATCACTCCGGATCGGGTATCCATGCATCCAGTGGCACGCCGTACTGCTGCTGAGCGAACGCTTCAACGTCCGCCAGAGAGCTGTACGATGTTTTTTCCCATGACCTGCTCTCCAGAATGCCGAATTTAGGATCGGCCGGATCGCGGACAATTAAAGCATACCCGTTGAGCAGATCGTTGCAGATGATGAAAAGCAATGGCCTGGGTCCGGCGATAGAAGCCGTCCAGCGAAACGGTCCGGGAACCGGGCTCCATGCGTCGAGAGGCACTTGGAATTGACTCAACGCAAAACTCTGCGTTCGTTGAAAAGTTTCCTGCATGTAATCAAAAATCATGCGGCTATTTTCATAGCCATAGAGATAAAACCACTCTTCTTTCTCACCGCTACGGATATCCGTGAGGGTTGTTGGTTCAATAACAACCGTCAAGGGTTTGGGAATAGCAATTTCAGCGATCCAGCGCATGATTAGTCTCCGTCCTCGAAGAAATACATATGCTGGTCGCCAGCATCAACGAAATTACCATCCTCATCTTGCTCAAAAACATGAAAGTGGGGGTCATAACCATGAGGCCGCTCGATATTAAACCGAACCTGCTTACCATCTCCCATCATAATGAGGTCGCCAGCCTTATTACGGAAAGTTTTGTCGGGCTGGCCACCGAAATAATTGCCGATGGAGTCGATAACGTCATCATAAGCGCCCGTGGAGGCGGCCGCACCGGACATTTCACCGACTGCGCCAAGAGCGGCTTCTGCCGTTAAGGCGCCGAGGCTGCCGATAACACCTTCCAGCCCGTAAGCCTCGTCCAAAGGCGGCTCCGACGCGCCCGGATAACCGAGACCCTCATCGTCGTAGCCGTTGTTGCCGTAGCCGAGCGCATCGTCGTAGGCCTCATCGAAGAAGTCATCGTCGTCGTAAGTTGTATCGTCATAGCCAAATGCCGTGTCGTACGCATCGCCAAAAGCATCATCGTCGCCCTCGTCATCGCCGTCATAATCCTTGCGCGCCAGCGCTGCGGTCTTCGTCTCCAGCTGGCGCACGCGCCAGATCAGGCAGTAATGCGCCATGTCCTCGAGCAGCGCGGCGAGGCGCGTGCGCGCGGCGGATGACAGGTCGGCGGATTTCGTCAGCGGATGCGCGTGCCGCATGGCGCGCTCCAGCCCGGCGATGTCGCGCGGGCCCATCGCTTCGGCGCTTTTGAGCACCGTCACTTTCGCCGCCGGGTTCGCCGGCAGGGTGACCAGGCTGACTTCCCACAGCTCGATGTCGAGCAGCTCGCGCGCGCCGGAATCCGGGTCGCGGCGGAAGCTCTTCACGCTGTAGCCGATGCTGAGTCCCTTGAGCACGCCCGCCTTGAGCAGCGCATGCGCCTCGCGCGCCTGGGCGACTTCCATCAGCAGCGTGCCCTCAACGTAAAGCCCGTGCGCATCCTCGAAGATGGCGTCGACCGTGCCGATCGGTGCGTCCCAGCGATGCTGCCAGAGCAGCTTCACCGGCTCGCGCCGTTCCTTCAGGCTGCGGCGGAAGGCGCCGGGATGCACCACGTCGTGCTGGCTGTCGAGGTTGCCGAAGACGCTCGCGTAACCGGCGAACCGTCCGTCGGCGCTCAGCGATTTCAGCTCGAGCGAGCCCGTCAGCGCGGACGGCGCTGTGGCCTGTAATTTGTCCTGCAGCATGGCTAGCCCGAGATGCCGAGCAGCTTGCGTTTCTCGTCGTCGGTGAGGAACGTCGCGCTGCCGATCTGCTGCCAGTAGGCGGCGCGTTTCGCCGCCAGCGTCGGGATCGAATCGGTGTCGAGGCTGAGCTCGAGGTTGCCGTCGAACATCGGCACCAGCCAGTTGTTGAGCGCGTCCGTCACCGAGGTCAGCATCGGCAGCACCGTCTGCTCCCACAGCGCGAGGCGCGCTTCCTGCAAGTTCGAGTACGTATTATCGCCCGGGATGCCGAGCAGCTGCGGCGGCACGCCGAAGGCGAGCGCGATGTCGCGCGCGCTGGCGTTCTTCACCGAGATGAAGTCCATGTCGCGCGGCGAAAGGCTCATCTCTTTCCACTCCAGCCCGCCTTCGAGCAGCAGCGGCCGCCCGGCGTTCACCGCGCCGGAGAACTGCTCGTCGAGCTGCTGTTTCAGTCGCGTGTATTGCGCTTCCGTCAGCGTGCCGGAGCCGTCGGACTTCACCATCAGCGCGCCGGTCGGGCGGGCGCCGTTCTGCAGCAGCGCCTGGTTCCACGCGCCGCACTGGTTATGCTGGTCGATGCTGTAGGCGGCGGCCTCCATCGGCGACAGCCCGTACCAGTCGTCGAGCGGGTGGAATGTTTTCAGATGCAGCACGCGGCTCTGCCCGGTGATGCCGTTGACCGGGATATCGATGCTCGCCCCGTCGATCATGTAGCGGTAGGCTTTCGGGATACCGCCGTCGCCGGGGACGATCGCCATGCGGTCGGGCCGCAGCGCATGCAGCTCCAGCGGCGCCTCGCCCTTCGGCCCCGCCGCGTGGAGGAACGCGTTGCCGGCGATCAGCCGCTCGGTGAACAGCGCCTCGAAGAATTCGCCGCCGCCCTGCAGCGGGTTGGGCTGCGACAGCAGCGTCAGCACCGGGTGCGCATCGAGGAAGCGCAGCCCGGCGCGGGCGCGGCGCTCGGCGAGCTTCCACGGCACGCTCGCCGCCGCGGTGGCCACCATCGCGATCGCGCGGTGGGCGATGACGTTGCGGCGGTAGCCTTCCTCGGCGAATCGCGCGTAATCGCGGCGCGACCACACCGGCTGGCCGGCGGGGATCATGAAGGCATTGCTTGCCGGGTAGTGCTTGGTCTGCATTTTCGCCGCGCGCGAGAAAGCGCCCGGCAGCCACGAGAAGCCGCGTGCCATGAGGAACCTGTTCATCAAGGGTGATGGTAATGGGCCGGTTAAAATCTTATGGATAGGATGCTAGGAGCGCCGGAGCGCAGAACCGCAGCGTAGCAGCGCTACGTGAGGATTCGAGCACCGCCGCGACGACGCAGCACGCCATAGGATTTTAACCGGCCCATTACCGGGGAAGGCGTCAGGCCATCGCCTGATTTCGCCATGCTATATTTAAGCTTTTACGCGAGGGACGAGCCCCCCGGAAGTGGCCCTGCGAATTTTTTTACGCGGGCTGGACCGACGCCGCCGGTTCCTTCGCATGAACGACCTGCTCGGCCGCGATGCTCTTCGCCTCGACCTGCGGCGACGGCGCGCTTTCCGCTTTCACTTCCGCCGGCTCATCCGCCGGCCCGGGCATGCTGGCGCGCTGCGCCTGCGGCAGCGTATCCTTCTCCTTCAGCACGACGTGGGCGCGGATGAAAAGCCCCGACAGCCCCCCGACCGCACCGAGGAAATATTGCGCCGTACGCCGGCCGCCCTGGTCGCCCAGCCGCCCGACGGCCCAGCCGATCGTGCCGAAGAACGCCGTATAGAGCAGCGCGATCGCCACCTCGGCCAGCGCTCTGCTACGCGGCGCGGGTTGCGGCTCCGGCAATGGCTGCGGATTGTCGCTTTCTCTGGTCATAATCTCTCACGCTCAACCTATCACAGCCGACCTGCCCGCTTTATGAACTTTTCGTGACAAAACGGGCGCTTATAAGCGCCGTAGCATAGGATTCGGCCCCCGGGCGCGGGCGCGCACCCAGTTCAGGTACTGGCTCACCGCGTCCGCCTGGTCGTCGTGCGGGCCGTCGGGGAAAGCGAAGAATTCCGCCTCGAACGCGGCCAGCCACGGCGCGTGGACCGGCAACGCCAGCCGCCCCGCCTCCATCAGCGGCGTCACCCTCACCAGACGCGTCAGCTTGTCCTCGTTGGCCTTGCAGGCGATCAGCGGCAGTGCCGTCTCCGCCCGCAGGTCCTGCAGCAGCGACTGCCCGCTCGCCTTGTCCTCGATGAGGACCGCCGCCGGGCCGAACCGCTCCGCCTGCGCCACGATGGCCCGCTTCAGCGCCGGGTATTCCAGCCGAACCGCCAGCATATCGACCAGCCGATGCACCCCGCCCTGCTCGACGAACGTCGCGCAGGCCGAGGCATCGTGTTGGTCTCCCGCCTTGATCGCCGTGTCCCAGGACTGGATGCACCCGTGCGAAGCAGTAGTGTCCGCGAAGCGCGGGAACCATTCGGGCCGGATCAGCGCGCCGGAGCGCTGCAGCGGCGCCTGCTGGTACTGCGCATTGAAATTCGCGCTGCCCAGCTCGCGCTTCGCCCGCTCCAGCAGCGCGAGATTTTCGCGCGCCTCGTGCAGCGGCTCCCCCGCCTCGCGCGTGTGGGAAAAATTTCCCAGCGAAACGATCGTCCGCTCCGGCGCGATGGCGGGCAGGCACAAATGTTCCCAGCCGCCCTTCTCCAGCAAATAGCCCGAGAGGTCCTGCGTGTGCAGCCGCTGCATGACGACGACGATGGCGCCCTTCGCCTTGTCGTCGAGCCGCGTGGCGAAGGTATGGTCGAACCAGCCGTTCACCGCATCCCGCTGCGCCGCGTGCATCGCCTGCAACGGGTTGATCGGATCGTCGGCGATGAGGATGTCGCCGCCCTCGCCCAGCGCCGCGCCGCCGACCGAGACCGCGAAGCGGAAGCCGCGCGCCGTCGTGGTGAACTTGTCCTTTTCGTTCTGGTCGGGCGAAAGCTCCGTCAGCGGGAACGAAGCGCGATACCACGGCGACTGCATCACCAGCCGGCAATCGGTCGAGTGCTTCACCGCGAGCGACTGCGCGTAGCTCGCCACCAGCAGCCGCGACGTCGGCTTCTGCCCCATCAGCCACGCCGGCCAGGCGACCGAGACCAGCGTCGATTTCAGCATGCGCGGCGGCAGGTTGATGACGAGCCGCGTGATCTCCCCCCGCGCGCAGGCCGCGAGATATTCGGCGATCGCCGCGAGGTGCCAGTTATGCTTGTACAGCGCGCCGGGATGCACCGTCGCGACGACGCGGCGCAGGAAGAAAAGGAAATCGCCGCGCGTCGCGCCGGTCATTCGCCGGCGCATTTCATGGGTCAGGCGCATGGTATGGTGCAAAAGCCTCAAGGGGGGTGGAATCGGGTGCGGCGCCGCATTCGCCGCGCGAATCGCTTGCATCGGCCGTTCACGCGGCTAGACTCGACCGATTGGTAGCCATTTTGGCGAGGGTGGAGAACGCACGCCGCCGTCAGCGTCGAGATGCAAAGAGAAACCGGATGAATGACCAGAAACGCTCCTTCGTCGACCAGATCATCTCGAAGAAGGGCCATCTCATTCACAAGCTGAAGGCCAAGGACACGACCGGTCGTTGGGCCTATTACTTCGTGCTCGTCGAAGCCCCGCGCGAGGCGGCGTTCCTCAAGGCCATCGAGGGCGACGGCACCATCGACCTCGAGGATTTCGGCAAGGTGATCGCCTCCTCCTACGGCGAAACGCCGACGCAGGAGGTCAGGGAATACCTCAAGGAAAAATACGGTTTCGAAGTCTAGCCCGCTCTAGGTTTCGCCGCGCCGGCATGCTATAATTCCCCATGGTCGCGACCAGCCGTCAGTACGATTTTCCCGCCATCCTCGACGCCTTCTTTTCGCTCAAGCCCCTCACCGGCCCGCACGCCGGCGCGCTGCGCCGCATCGTCGAGGAGCGCGCGAGCGCGATCCTCGCCCACCCCGACATGCGCTACATGCCGACCTTCAAGCTGCTCGATCTTTTCGCCGAGTACACCAACCACGCCGCCGCCATCGACGCCGAGCCGCAATTGCGCGCCCCGGAGGCGACCGCGCTGCTGCGCAACCTCCTCGCCGAGGACTCGGCGCGCAACCGCCAGTTCCTGCTCGACGCCGCGCTCGAACGCGCCCGCTACGAGCCGATGATGCTCGATGCGGACAGCGGCAAGGCGGCGACGCGCGACGCGCTCCTGCGCAAGCGCTGGCAGGCGATGCGAGAAGTGCACCAGGGCCTCGCCGCGCTTCCCGCCGATTGGCTCGCTGCGGTCGAGCACACCGTCGAGCTCGTCATCGCCGCGCCGAATTTCCGCAACTACCGCGCCGGCCCGCTGATGCAGTATTTCGCCGAGATGCTGCATGCCGCGCGCCAGCTCCACGCCGCCGGCCTGCCGCTCGACGAGCTCACGCGCGTGCTGGGCAAGCAGGGCCCGCTGTGGAAACGCTACGCGCTGAAATCGGCGCGCTTCCGCGTGCGCAATCCCTCGCCGTTCTACTTCTCGCAACTGCCCGGTGCGCCGACGCTTCACTGATCGCCCGCCGGCGGGTTCTCCCTGAGCCATGCCGAGAGCAGGCTCACTTCGTCGTGGCTGAGCGGCGCCTCCGCTTCCGCCTCGCCGCCCGACTCGGCCTCGATCTGCCCGTGCAACTCGATCAGCACCTGCACCAGCTTCTCTAAATTGGCCACCGCGCTGGAGCGCGCGCCGAACAGCCGCTCCCATTGCTCGGCGACCTCGTCGGGCTTGCGGATCCCCTTCTCCATCACTTCGAGCATGGTCTCGACCAGCGTGCGCGTGCGCGCCCATGCGCGCTTCATGCCGGCCGGTTTTTTCGGCGTCCGGCTTTTCCGTTTTTTCGACGTTCTGGAAGGCATCAGGAATGGGTCTTCCCGGTTTGAGAGTGGGGGGTGAAATGGGGGCTGGATCGGGCTTCCCAAATATTGGAAGCGGGTAGACTACCTTTTTATTCTAGACGATTCCAAATCCCCCGGAAGTGGTTGAAATTAAAAATAATGCGGTTGCCGGTTGTATGAACCTAATTTAATACAACCATTACTTGTTACTGTTTCATGTGTCACATGGCCCAGTAGGGCCAATCTTTTGTATTTCAAAAGTCTTTTGCCTTTACGGCAATTCCCTTAACACATTCATGAACGGAGCATCAAATGGAGCAATCCCGGGGTCCAATTTCTTTGTTCGGCGTCACCCACCATGCACGCAGCGAAGGTTCCTTCGCCGATCACGAACCGGGATTGTGGCGGGCTGTCATCACCCAGGCATTGATGGACGCCGCCAGCCGGTCGCGGAAATCGGAAGCGCGGCGCATCCGCAGCGACGCGATGAGCTGGCTGACCAGCGGATCGAGCGATTTCGAGGCCGTCTGCGACCACGCCGGCCTCGATCCCAACTACGTACGCAGCCGCGCCCGCAACGCGCTCGAGCGCAACTGCGAGTGGCGCCTGCCCGCCGGCTTCGGCTGGCGCACGCGCGCCCGGCAGGAAGCGCAGGTCGCCGCCGCCCAGCTCGCCTCGCTACAGCTCGACTAGCGGCAGGGCACATGGCATTTTCCAGCAAGCGCGGCAGGCCGCGCAAACCTCCGGCCGTGCTCGATCTCGGCACGCCGGAGCTTCGCCTCAAGCACGCGGTCGGCCTCACCGCCGAGCCGATCGACCTGTGCCTCGCGCGCAAGCTCATCGACGAGGCGCAGCACTGGTGCGCCCTGCACCTGCGCTGGCTGCACACGCTGCGCTACGGCGCACCGCCGCTGACGACGCGCTACACCGATCGCGGCGGCAGCCCGCCGGTCTGCGACGACGCCACCTGGCGCGCCGGCCGCGAGCAGGAATACGCGGACGCGGTGACATTGTTGCGCACACACCGGTGCGAACGGCCCGTCATCCGCCTTGCCATCTTCAACGAGGCCCCGCCCTTCCTCGACCTCGCCCTTTGCAAGCGCGCGTGGGGCGATGCCTCCCTCGCCCGCAGGCTTGATGCGCAGCGCCGCGAGCTCGACGAAGGCCTCGCCCTCCTCAGCCGGCACTGGCGGCGCGAGACTGTGTCATAAATACGGTAATTGCCTAAAATTGCTTACGAAAGTTCGAGCGTTCCGGGCGATTCCTTTTGCCGACGGATTCGATCCTTGCTATAGGTGGTGCAGCTGGAATGACCCAGCGTCATACGATGAGGGAGCTTTGCATGACCGGTTTCCTGAGATCCTTTCTGGCCGACGACTCGGGCGCGACGGCCATTGAATACGGGCTGATCGCCGCGCTTATTTCGGTAGTGGCGATCATCGCGCTGAAGAACGTGGGCAGCAGCCTGAACCAGACCTTCAGCAACGTCGGCGGCCAGCTCGGCGGCACATAGACCGCGAGCGGCAGAAAAACCCGGAGGCCCGGAAGCGATTCCGGGCCTCTTTTTTATGGGCGGATGCAGTGTGGCATGGATGCCCTAAATAGCTAAAATTGCGTCTAAATAATGTGGCCAACGTCCCGTTTTCTTTTGCCGGCGCACGATGGTTTTGCTATAGATGGAGTCAGCTGGAATGTTCCAGCGCTTCCGTGGCCCTTGGGCCCCGGCACTAAACTCGAAAGGAGTTTTCTTCCATGTCCAACTTCGTGAAATCCTTCCTCGGCAACGAGTCGGGCGCGACGGCCATCGAATACGGCCTCATCGCTGCACTGATCTCCGTCGTCGCGATCATCGCCCTGAAGAACGTCGGCACCAGCCTGAACAAGACCTTCAGCAACGTCGCCGGCCAGCTCGGCGGTACATAGAGCTAACCGAAGAAAGCCCGGCAGCATCCGCTGCCGGGCTTTTTTTGTGCCTTCGCCATGAGCAGCTCCATGTTCCCCCGGTTCCTGAAGAACGAAAGCGGCGCCACCGCCATCGAATACGCCATGCTCGCCGCGCTGATCGCCATGGCCTGCGTCGGCACGCTGCGGCTGATAAGCAACCACGTGTCCAACATGTACACCAACGTCTCCAACGACATGACCAACGCCGTGGAGTGACGCCCGGGATCAGCGCCTATTGCCCGGCCGCCTGCTGCTTCAGCTGCGCGATGGTCCGCGCCAGCTGCTGCTGCATGACCTGCGGCGATGCCGGTAGGTTGCGCAGCATCTGCCGCGCTTCCGGCGTGTCGGACTGCATCAGCGCCGTGATGGAATTCTGCGCCGCCTCGTAATAGGAGGCCGCCGTTCCCGGATCCGCCCCCACGCCGTCGCCGCCCTGCTGGTAGATATTCCCGAGGCTGAGCTGCGAGAGCACGCCGTAGCCCGGCTGCGCCGCGCCCTGCTGCAGCCACGGCAGCGCCTGCGCCACCGAGTTCGATTGCATGAAGCGCTGGCCGACGACGAAATTATCGAGCGACGCCTGCAAACGCTGGCGCACGCCGGCACCGGACGGCGCCGATTCCGGCTGCATCAGCCCGCCGGAGAACGCCGAGGGGCTGGCCCACTGCGCCAGTTGCGACGTCCCGTTCGACAGGCTGTTCTCCAGCCGCGCGCCGAAGGAATTGTAATCGAGCGAGCCGAACACGCCCGGCATGTGCGCGCGCAAATTCCCCATCCGCTCGCCGAAGCGCTCGTTGAGCTGCGCCACGCCGTTGTCCAGTGCGCGCACGCCGTCGCCCAGCGCCTGGCAGACCGTGGCTCCCGCCGTCGTCGCCCCCAGGCGCTCGCTGATGTCGAGGCATTGCTGGTCGACGGTGTGCAGCTTCTCCCAGAGCCATTTCCCGGCGCCGGTGAAATAGAGAACGGCGACCAGCACGAGCAGGCCTGTGAAGCTGAAACGGAACATGCCATCCTGCCTAGCAGAAAGCGCCGGCGGGGCAAGTTATGCACACGGCCCGGAACTTATCCTCCGTATGGATTTTTGAGGGACGCTATGTTTACTAGCAACTCCAATGGCTTGCGCCGTCACAAACAATTCACAATCTGGGTATTGATGTCAGAGTGTTAATCGTGTAATTAATCTTTATTAACTTAAAATTTTAGATAATTTATCTTTATAGGGATTTAGGGCATGGCCACCATCACCTACAAGGGCGTCGTCACCACCGAGACCGACGCCCAGGCGCAAGCGCAGCTCTGGAGCTGGTTCGCCACGGGCGACCATTCCGTGCCCATGTTCTACGATCCCACCAACGAAAACGCCACCGCCCCGGGCGTCCCCGCCGAACCGGCCGGCCCCAGCAACGGCGGCTCGCTCCTCAACGGCACCGCCGGCGACGACACGATCTACGGCGAAGGCGACGATCCGAACGGCGCCCATAACGACATCATCCACGGCAACGGCGGCAGCGACCTGCTCGGCGGCAACGGCGGCGACGACTACATCACCACCGGCGACGGCAGCGGCTCGGTCGTCTACGGCTGGACCGGCAACGACACGATCGTCGGCGGCTCCGGCAACGACTACCTGACCGGCGACGCCGGCAACGACCTCGTCTACGGCGGCGGCGGCAACAACACGATCTTCGGCTGGACCGGCGACGACACGCTCGTCGGCGGCACCGGCAACGACCTGATCTCGGGCGACGACGGCAACGACACCATCTTCGCCGGCGACGGCAACGACTCCACCTACGGCTGGACGGGCGACGACGTCGTCTATGCCGGCAACGGCAACGACTATTCCTACGGCTGGACCGGCAACGACACGCTCTACGGCGGCGACGGCAACGACACGCTGGGCGGCGACCAGGACAACGACTACGTCTACGGCGGCGCCGGCGACAACTACCTTGGCGGCGGCGCGGGCGACGACTACCTCATCAGCGCCGAAGGCACCGGCAACGACACGATGTACGGCGACGTCGGCAACGACATCATCATCGCCTACGATGGCAACAACATCCTGGGCGGCGACGCCGGCAACGACATCATCTACGCCGGCATCGGCAACGACCTGATCTACGGCGGCGACGACAACGACCTCATCTACGGCGGCCACGGCGGCTTCGACGAGCTCTACGGCGGCGCCGGCGACGACACGATCTACGGCGGCTGGGCGTCGAGCACGCTCAACGGCAACGACGGCAACGACCTGATCTACGGCGGCGACAGCTACAACGTCCTCATCGGCGACACCGGCGACGACACCATCTACGGCGGCAGCGCCCAGGACACGATCTACGGCGACGCCGGCAACGACTCCATCCACGCCGGCGGCGACGACGACATCGTCTACGGCTGGACCGAGAACGACACCATCTGGGGCCAGGAGGGCGACGACCAGCTCTCCGGCGAGCAGAACAACGACGTGCTCTACGGCGACTACGGCGACATGGACCCCGTCAGCGGCAACGGCGGCACCGGCATCGACGAGGACTCGCTCTACGGCGGCGCCGACAACGACACCGTCTACGGCGAAGGCGGCGACGACCTCATCTACGGCGGCTCGGGCGCGGACTTCCTCTATGGCGGCGAAGGCAACGACGAGATCCACGGCGGCATCGACGATCCCACCGCCGATCCCGGCGTCGACGGCAACGACACCATCTACGGCGGCAACGGCATCGACGTCATCCACGGCGACGACGGCAACGACCTCATCTACGGCAACGCGCCGGGCACCGAAGGCACCGCCACCGAGAACGACACGCTCTACGGCGACGCCGGCAACGACACCATCTACGGCCAGGCCGGCGACGACCTGATCTACGGCGGCTCGCATGCCGACCTGCTCTACGGCGGCGACGGCAACGACTACATCGTCGGCTCGAGCGACCAGAGCTACAACGACACGCTCGACGGCAACGACACCATCTACGGCGGCAACGGCGCCGACACGCTCTTCGGCGTCAACGGCGACGACCAGGTGAACGGCGACGCCGGCAACGACGAGATCCACGGCAACGACGGCAACGATACGCTCCACGGCGGCGACGACAACGACACCGTCTGGGGCGAGAACGGCAACGACCTCATCTACGGCGACAACGGCAACGACTTCGGCTACGGCGGCAACGGCACCGACACGCTCTACGGCGGCGACGGCAACGACTGCCTCCACGGCGATGCCGGCGACGACACCGTCAACGGCGACGCCGGCAACGACTTCGTCTACGGCGAGGACGGCAACGACGTCCTCAACGGCAGCACCGGCAGCGACACCATCCGCGGCGGCGACGGCAACGACACGCTCACCGGCGGCGGTGGCGGCGTGGATACCGCCGGCCACCAGCTCGTCGATTACTTCGTCTTCAGCGACCAGAACGGCGCGACGACGCTGGCCAACTTCGCCTTCGGCAACGACGTCATCACCGACTTCCGCGAGGGCATCGACAAGATCGCCTTCGAGGGCCCGGTCGATCCGAACACCGGCTCCGGCCCGCTCAACTTCCTCACCACCCTCGGCATCCTGAAGACGTGGGACCAGCTGCATTCCCACATCACCAGCGACGGCCACGGCGGCACGCTGATCCAGTTCTCGGCCAACGCCTCGATCGACCTGGTCGGCATCAACCCGTCGTCCCTGCATGCGAGCGACTTCCTGATCAACTAGGAGGCGCGAGCCAACCGGACCAAGGGCGGCGGGCCTCGACCCGCCGCCCTTTTTCGTGCGGTGCGACACAAGCTGTTGTCAGCGCCACCCAAGCGGTTATAAAGGATGTGCGTTCGCAAGGACGCGGGGCGTAAGAACCTCTACTATCAACGGTTTGTGTGACCGTATCGCACTCCTCGACCATGGTCGGGGAGGCATGGCGTATGCTCAGGGCGAAAGCCTAAAGGCTAGCGCGACCTTCTTGATAGTAGGTTTCTTGACTCCCCGATCACCAGCGGGGAGCCTATGGAACGTCATGCTTTCACTTTAGTCGAGCTCGCCATCGTGCTGGTCATCATCGGCCTGCTGGTGGGCGGAGTTCTCACCGGGGCGGACCTCATCAAATCGGCGCAGCTTTATTCCATCAACCAGGGCAAGGAGGACATCGTCGCCGCCACGATGACCTTCCAGGACAAGTACGGCCGCCTCCCCGGCGACTGGATGCATGCGACCGATACGTTCGGCAGCGCCGGCGGCACGGGCTCGGATGCGACCTGCCAGAACACGCCCACCCCCGCCGGCAGTACCGCGACCTGCAACGGCAACGGCAACGGCTATATCGACACCAGCGTGGTGGCGAGCGATGAGACATATCGCTTCTTCCAGCAGCTCGGCGCCGCCGGGCTCATCAAGGGCAGCTATACGGGCGTGGCCGGCACCACTTCCGGCTACGTCAATGCCCGCGTTGCGGGGGTCAATATCCCCGAAGCAAGGCAGTCGGGGTACGGTTATCTTGTTTCCTGGAACGCCTACGGTGCGGGCGACGCTTTGAATTTTTCCTTCAATTGGGGCGAGCACGTCGGATATTATCGCGCGCCCGCCACCACCAGCGGTGCCGCAGTGGCCGGCCCGCAATGGGTCATGACGCCCGCCGACATGTTGCGCTTCGATTCGAAATTCGACGACGGGCTGCCCGGCACCGGCATAATCACCGGCTCCAAGGGCGATGGCGCCACGAATTTCTGCACCACTGCCGCCGGTATCGCGCCGCCCGGCGACGCGGGTGCGACCTACAACCTCAACGATACGAACATAGACTGCCGGCTTAACTGGCTGCGCGTGTTCTAGCGCGCCGGCTCGACATGCCGAATACCCGCGCGGGACTCCAGTCTCCGCCATTGCCTTTTTACCGGCGTTTGCTATAGGGGTCGGCCCACTCAGGGAGTGCGCATGCTTATCACCCAGAAGCTCGTCATCGGAAAAGAGGAATGGTGCGCGCTTCCGGCGCTGCACCTGCCCGCGCTGAAAGCGCGCATCGATTCCGGCGCGCGGACCTCGGCGCTGCATGCGGAGAACATCCACATCTACACCGCGCGCGGCGAGAAGCTGGTGCGCTTCGACGTCCACCCGATCCAGAAGGACCGCCGTATCACGGTCCATTGCCGCGCGCCGCTGATCGAGGAGCGCGACGTCAAATCGTCGAGCGGCCACACCGAGCGGCGGCCGGTCATCGAGACCTCGGTCAAGATCGGCAACGTCACGCAGACCATCCAGCTCACCCTCACCAACCGCGACTCGATGGGCTACCGCATGCTCATCGGCCGCGAGGCGATGCAGGGCCGCATGCTGATCGACCCGGAGAAATCCTTCCTCCAGGGCCGCCATTCGGAGATCGAGGCGCGCCAGTTCTACCGCGAGGACATCGGCGGCGTCGGCACCGGCCTCAAGATCGCCGTGCTCGCCTCCGACCGCGAGCTCTATTCCAACAAGCGCATCATGGAAGCCGGCCGCGTGCGCGGGCACGACATGCGCTTCATCAACATCCAGCATTGCTACATGAACATCTCGGCCGACGAGCCGGAGATCCATTACCGCGGCGGCGAGGTGCTCGCCCCGTTCGACGCCGTCATTCCCCGCATCCGCCCCGCCATCACGCATTACGGCTGCGCCGTGCTGCGCCAGTTCGAGATCAGCGGCGCCTACGTGCTCAACAGCGCCATGGGCATCGCCCGCTCGCGCGACAAGCTGCGCACGCTGCAAATGCTGGCGCAAAAGGGCGTGCCGATGCCCATCACCTCCTTCGCCCATTCGCCGCAGGAGACCGGCGAGCTCATCAAGATGGTCGGCGGCGCGCCGGTCGTCGTCAAGCTGCTCTCCGGCACGCAGGGCGTCGGCGTCGTCCTCGCCGAGACCGACAACGCCGCCGAATCGCTCATCAACGCCTTCAAGTCGGTAAAGGCCGACATCCTCGTGCAGGAATTCATCGACGAAGCCGAGGGCCGCGACATCCGCTGCTTCGTCATCGACGACAAGGTGGTCGCCTCCATGCAGCGCATCGCCCCGCCGGGCGATTTCCGCGCCAACATCCATCGCGGCGGCTCGGCGACCTCGATCAAGATCTCCGCCGAGGAGCGCAAGCTCGCCCTGCATTCCTCGCGCATCCTCGGCCTCAAGGTCGCCGGGGTCGACATCATCCGCGCCGATTCCGGCCCGAAAATCCTGGAGATCAACTCCTCGCCGGGCCTCGAAGGCATCGAATCCGTCACCGGCCTCGACATTGCCGGCAAGATGATCGAATCCATCGAGCGCGCCGTTTCCAAAAAGAAGAATAAAGCCGCGGCGAGCGAATAAAGCCCGTCCCCGCGCCGAAGCGATCCGGGGGCTGCCACGGCGCCGGCCGGGTTGCCGCACTCCCGCTGGTCACCCGCCATAAAGTCTCAAATAAAGAACCGATTGGGATTTATCGTCGCCGGATCGTTTAGCGCTTGCCGCCGCATGCGCCACTGCTTATGGTCGCCGCCACAAGCCCTTCCCACAAAAAAGGAGATTCTATGCGTCATGTCCTGCTGCTCGGTGTCTGTGCCGCTGCCCTGATCCCCGCTCTGCCCGCCCTCGCCCGCGATTCGAGCCAGGACGCCGCCTACGACCAGCACAGCCAGCCCATCTACAACAGCAACGGCAACTGCGTGCGCACCCGCTGGCAGGAAAACGGCGACCCCTGCGCCCCGGCCGTGCAGCAGGTCCAGCCGCAGGTCGTCGTGCAGGCCCCGCCGCCCCCGCCGGTGCTGCCGGAAGTCTCCGAGGAGCAGCGCACGGTCTATTTCGCCTTCAACTCCTCCGGCCTCGATGCCGACGCGAAAGCGAAGCTCGACCAGCTGGCGCAGATCATCAACGGCGCGAAATCCATCAACGACGTGGTCATCCACGGCTACACCGACCAGCTCGGCACCACCAGCTACAACGACGTGCTCGCCAACAAGCGCGCCGCCGCGGTGAAGAAATACCTCGACACCGAATCGCGCCTGAGCTCCGAAGTGGGCGACGTGCGCGGCATCGGCAAGTCGGCGCCGGAAGCGCAGTGCGTCTCGATCAAGAAACGCGCCGACAAGATCTCCTGCATGGCGAAAGAGCGCCGCGTCGAGGTCGAGTTCAAGGCGACGAAATAGCGCTTACGCCGGCTGATGCTGCGGTGCCGCTTCGTGCGGCGTGGCGTAAAGCTTCTCGCGCTTCTCATCCACATGGCTGACGCGCGTGAGCGGTGAAGCAGAAGGGTGATTCCCTGCGCGTTCTTCCCGACGCTCCGCCCGGATCTCCGCCGCTTTTTCTTTCGCCTCCTCCCGGACGGGAGTGTGGTCGACGATGGTGCCGTCCTTAAGCTTCTCCGCGCCGCCGATCAGGGCCTGGAATACGTTCTCGGTCTGGAAACTGACGGAGCTGCCGAGATACCAATGCCGTCCCGGTTCGAGGTTACGGTATTTCGTTAAATTGCTGGTGGTGAGGAACGGAACGCGGAAAAGCGATATGCCGCCGTATCCGCCATATCCGCGCTGCTCATCCGAAGCGAATAGCAGGGGAAGGCCGGATAAGAGCGAAATGATGCTCGTCGCGAGATAGCTGCGGTTGAACGAATAGCTTTGGACCCCGGTCACCGGATGGACGCTGCGGTTCCGCCACGAGCCGATGAACCCCGTGAAGCCCGTCATGATAACGAGCAGCCCTATGATCTGGCGCTTATGTTCGCGCCACCCCGGCACCCACAACGCTTGCCCCAGGCGCTCCGCAACATAATGAACCGGATGGACGCGGCGCATGATGGCCATGCGCTCGATCTCCTCCGGTTTTTCCTTCTTCTCCGGGATCAGGGTCGAAAGCGACCATGCGGTAAGCCCGATCAAGGTGGAACGCGCCACCCACGAATTGCCGAGCTTTATTTCATTGAGCGGCTTGCCCGCGTTCGCCGGTAGATTTCGCACGGCCTGCGTTGCCGCCTCGAGATCCGTCACATGCTTATAGAAATTCTTGAAGGGATTACCCTTGAATATCTCCTTCAGGCTCGTGGCGCCCGCTGTCGAACGCCTGAAGGTATCTTCATAGACGGTCTTGAACGGTTCCCACACCCAATTGATGGGGTTCTTCGGATTCTGGACGAGCTTGCCATCCTTGTTGCTCGACTTGAACATCATCATCTCGGTCAGCACATGGCTGAAGCCGATAATGTTCGACGAGTTGTTCACGATGAAGCGCGGCGTGATGTGCAGCATGAACATGCGCGCGGAATGAAAGCCCGCCGTGAACGACTGCGCGGCCGTGTCGACGAACGCCGGCATCGCCACGCCGGACCCGGTCGCCGGCGCATTCGTCTGCCGTCCTTGATCGCCGTCCACGCTCCTGGCCGGCGCGGGCAAGGATTTCTCTGCCATGGGAATCGGCTCGCTCATGCCGCACCCCGCACGGGGTCATTCGCCGCCCGCTGCTCGCTGACCACCTGGCTGACCTGCGTGGCCGGCACCGCTTCATGCGGCGGCTTCGGGTCCCGGGAATGGCGCCAGCGGTGACGGCGGCGCTGCTCGGCGAGCTCGCGCTGCTCCTCGTCGTCGGCGACGCGCACGATGGTGTTGTCCGGCAGCTTCTTGATGCCGCCATACACGAAGCCCACCAGGTTGGACGTCTGGTTCAGCACCCATTTCGCGCCCTGCTGCCAGTCGCCGGGGGCGATGTTCTTGTCCGGATAGCCGTAGCGGTATGCCACGTAGGATTGCTGCGCCGAGACCGGCGCGCGGGTCCAGAAGGCGGCGATCGCCAGCTGCCAGGCTTTTTCGCGGTTCGGCATGTAGCTCAGGCACGCCCCGGCGACGGTGGTCATGACCCCCTGGAAAATTTCCCACGAGACGCTTCGCTTCGACGACTGGGCGATGCCCGAAAGCGCGGTGAAGATCCCGTTGAACTCGAACGCGAGCCCGACCGTCTCGCCGATATGGTCCTTCGGGTGGAATGCCTGCAGCGTCTTGACCCCCAGGTATTGCGGCCAGGACATGCGCTTGTAGCTCTCCCGTTCCTCCACCGTGTAGGGTTTTTCCTTGTAGACGATGCCGAGCCCTTCGCCGGCGAGCGTGATGACGGACGCCACCAGCCGCCACGGCGAGGAGGAACCCTTGCGCATCGCCGACCAGATGGACATCGTGTCCGCACCGGCCTGCAGCCCCAATTTGATCTGCGAGCCGCTATTGACGATGCCGGCCGGCGTCGCCCGGCGGATGCCGTCCGCGTTGCGGTCCAGCCATGCGTTGAAGCCGCTTCTCTTCGGCGCCGCTTCGTCCGCATCCGGTGCATCGTCGTCGCGCGCCGCGTCGGGCTGCATCGCCGGCAGCGAAGCTGCGGCGGGCGGCGATTCCGGCATGTCCTTGCGCTGTTCCGCCGTCACGACAGCCTCACCGCGTTCTCGCTGACCGCGCCGGCGATGCCGGCGTCATGCCCGGCCACCTGCGATACGGTCGCCGTCGGCGTCTCCGCCCCGGGCGGCGCGTCGTGGCGATGGTGGTGGTGATGCCTGCCGTATTTTTTGTTCGCCGCCTCGTACTCGCTCTTGTGGTCGACGATGGTGCCGTCCGGCCGCTTCTCGGCGCCGCCGATGAAATACGACATGATCGCCGAGGTCTGCAGCGCCGTCGCGCCGGCCGCGTAGTAGCCCCAGTTGCCGTCGAAATGGCCGCGCTTCTCCATCACCGTCCACGGCACCAGCAGCGTGCGCAGCGACATCGTGCCGCCGTAGCGGCTCCACGCCTGCTCGCGGTCGGTGGCGTACCAGAGCTGCAGCCCCGCCGCCATCGTCAGCAGCCCGCCGATGCTGTGCGGCACGTTCGAGAAACGCGTATGCGCCCGCGTGTTGACGTTGTTGAAGCCCGAGAGGAACGAGCACAGGCCGGTGAACGTCACGCCGAGCCCGATCTGCTGGCGCTTGTATTGCGGGTGGAACCAGTAGAATCCCTCGACGGTGCGCTTGAGGAAATACTTGACCGGGTGCTCGTGGCGCAGGCGCACCATGTCGTTGATCTGTTTCTGGTCGTCGCGCCCCTCGGGCACGGCGAGTCCCAGCGTCCAGTTGGCGAGTCCCGTCGTCGTCGACAGCGCGCCCCACTGGTTCTGCTTCACGCCGCCGAGGCGGTCGAGATGATCCTGCCCGGTGACGGCGCGCTTGAGGTTGTTGAGCGGGTCGATGACCGGGTGGACCGGGCCGCCGCCCGGGCGGTTGTTCACCATGAACTGGACGTTGTTCGACTTCAGCATCCACGTCTCGGCGACGAGATGCACCGCCGAGATGAAATTGCTCGCGTTGTTGATGACGAAGGCCGGCGTATGTTTCAGCACCGAATGGCGGATGGCGAGCAGCCGCGCGCGCGAGGCCTCGACGAAATCGCCGGCCCTGTCCGCCAGGCTGCTCGCCTGCTGCCCCGGCGCGGGCGCAGCAACGGGCTGGGCCGGTTGCGCGCGCGCGGTCGCGGAAGCGTCTGTTTCGCTTTCGTTCATCAGCAATAGTTTCCTACCCTTCCACTCTGCCACAGGATTGTGACAGGACGATGACGGAGCCCTTTGAAATTCCATTAGATTTTCTTTACTTTCAAGGCGCTGGCCGGGTTGTCCCGCAGCGCACTATGAAGATTTGATGAAACGCCGCGATTTCCTTAGCGACGCCTGAGGCCTTCTGCCGCAGGCTGGCTTGAGTTTTCTGGCTTACCCGGGTAGCTTATGAACAAGAACACCGTGACTTGGGGGTTGGTCGATGCGCGTTACCGTCATTGACGAAAAGACCGGCGAGATCCACGCCGTCGAGCGCTCGCGCACCCCTTCCGCCGCGCAACCGCTCATCATCGACAGCGAGACCGGCCCGCTCGAGTTCCATCTTGCCCCGGCGGCCGAGCAGCCCGGCTGGAAGCCCGTGACCTTCCGCGACGGCCGCGTCATCGAGGTCGATCCCGACTCGGGCGAGATCGCGGGGCGCGGATGAACCTCGCCGCCATGCAGCCCGGCGCGCCGATGCGCATCCTGGTCGTCGAGGACGACCCGGAAGTGAACCTCTATATCAGCAAGGGCCTGCGCGAGCACGGCCACACGGTCGACATCGCGCATGACGGGCGCGACGGCCTCTTCCTCGCCTCGACCGAGCGCTACGACGTCATCGTGCTCGACCGCATGCTGCCGCAGCTCGAAGGCCTCAAGGTCGTGCGCAACCTGCGCGCCAACGAGAACGCGACGCCGGTCCTGATTTTAAGCGCGCTCGGCGAAGTGGACGACCGCGTCGAAGGCCTCAAATCCGGCGGCGACGATTACCTCATCAAGCCCTTCGCCTTCGTCGAGCTGCTGGCGCGCCTCGAAAGCCTCGGGCGGCGCGGCCAGCCGACCAACCACAGCGACATCGTGCTCAAGGCCGGCGACCTCGTCATGGACGTGCTGGCGCGCAAGGTCGCGCGCGGCGGCGAGCCCGTCTCCCTGCAGGCGCGCGAGTTCAAGCTGCTCGAATTCCTGCTGCGCCACAAGAACCAGGTCGTCACCCGCACGATGCTGCTCGAACATGTCTGGGAATACCATTTCGACCCGCAGACCAACGTCATCGACGTCCACATCTCGCGCCTGCGCCAGAAGATCGACACCGATCCCGGCAGATCGCTCATCAAGACCATTCGCGGTGCCGGCTATACGATCGAAGACCCTGGCCTGAGCGTTTCCTGAACCGTCATTCCCGCGAAGGCGGGAATGACATTGTCTTTTATGGTTTTTACTCGCTAACGAAATCTTAAGGATTCTATGAGAATCTACTCATGGACTCTGATGATTTCATAGCTCAAAGCCCGCCCTCACGGGGCGGGCTTTTTCTTTTCGGTTAACCGGGCATCGCCGGCCGTGCTAAAACGCCGGCATGCGCATCCATCCGCTCGCCTCCTCCTCCATCCGCGTCGCGCTGTTCGTCTGCGCGCTGATGTTCGGCGCGCTCGGCATCGGCGTGCTGATCCACCGCCATGCGCTCGGCTCCTCCTCCGTGCCGGTGGTGCTGCTGTTGCTGCTGCTCGTCTGCACGGCGCTGTTCTATGCGAGCTTCAACTTCACCCGCCGCATCAACCTCATCGCGGCGACCGCCGAGCGCATCATCAAGACCACCGACCTGTCGCAGCGCATTCCCGACGACAAGGGGGGCGACGACCTCAGCAAGCTCTCCTCCGTCCTCAACGGCATGCTGGGCGAGATCGAGTCGCTGGTGAAAGGCATCCGCACGCTGTCGGACAATATCGCGCACGATTTGCGCCACCCACTCACCCGCCTGCGCAACCACATCGAAGCGATGAAGGAGGACGTCGCCGACCCTGGCGTCGCCGTCGATTTCGAGCAGGCGCTCTCCGGCCTCATCGCCGAGTGCGACGCGCTGCTCACCACCTTCCAGGCGCTGCTGCGCATCTCCAACATCGAGTCCGGCAAGCGCCACAGCGGCTTCCGCGAGCTCGACCTCGCCCGCGTCGTCGAGGACGTCGTCGAGCTGTACGAGCCCCTCGCCGCCGACAAGCACATCCATTTCAGCTTCACGCCGCAGCCCGTGCGCGTCACCGGCGACAAGGACCTGCTGTTCCAGGCCTTCGCCAACCTCGTCGACAACGCCATCAAATACACGCCGGAGAAAGGCGACATCACCATCGCCATCTCCCCGCGCGAGAAAGGCGGCGACGTCATCATCCGCGATTCGGGCTCCGGCGTCAGCGACGAGCACAAGGAGCGCGTCTTCCGCCGTTTCTACCGCGTGGAAGAATCCCGCCGCGCCCCCGGCTCCGGCCTCGGCCTGAGCCTCGTCGCCGCCATCATCAAGCTCCACCGCGGCATGGTCCAGCTCCATGACAACCAGCCCTCCGGGCTGATCGTCACGGTGACTTTATAAAGCGCCTGTCGGCGCGGGGGGCGTCCCGCCCCCGCTACCGCTCCCCCTCGCTTCGCTACGCTCGCGGCTCGCCTATTCGGCTACGCACGGATGAACTGAAACTCAGAATCGCGGCCACAGCGCTTCTGCATCTCCGCACTGCCTGCGTAGCGCGTCAGCGCGAGCCCGGAGGTCGGCGGAGGCCGACCGAAGGAGGGGACCCGGAGCGAAGCGGAGGGAGACGAGCGACAGCGAGTCAACCGGTAGCGGGGGCGAGTTCGCGTCAAGCGAACTTCGTATCGCCCCCCGTGCGCGCTACGCGCGCACCACTAAGGAGCCCCGCGCCACAAGCTGAGCATTACGAACTTGTAACCAGCGTGAAATATTGGCGTAAGGCGGCGGGGCGTAAGGTGGGACCATGCATTGAGCATGTTTATCCCCCATTAGGTGTTCATGACGTGTATCGCTCCAGGAGAGGCTTTCGGGCCTCTCCTTTTTTATTGGGCGACCGTCTTGCGCCGGCGGCGCCACGCATAGAAAGCGACGAACAGCACCAGCGCGCCGAGGATGGCGAGCTTGATGAGGGGAAGGTATCGATGCGCCAGCTCCTGGTTCGCCCCGATGAAATAGCCGATGCCGACGAGGATGGCGCAGCAGATGGCGCCGCCGAGCGTCGAGTAGAGGACGAACTCGCGCCTGTCCATGCGCGCCAGCCCCGCCGGCAGCGAGATGTAATGCCGCAGCCCCGGCAGGATGCGGCCGGTGAAGGTCGAGATCGCGCCGTGCTCGGCGAAGAAGCGCTCGAACCAGTTGAGCTTCGCCTCGTCCATCAGCACGTAGCGGCCGAAGCGCACCAGCAGCGCGCGGCCGTAGCGCGCCGCCAGCCAGTAATTGAAACAGGCGCCGGCGAGCGTGCCGAGCGTGCTCACGATCAGCGTCACGGCGAGGTTCATGCTGCCTTCCTCGACGAGGTAGCCGGCGGGGATGAGCGTCGCCTCCGTCGGCACGGGCAGCACGCTTGCTTCGACGAAGGTCATGACGAACAGGCCGATCACGCCCAGATGCCCGGTGAATTCGACCAGCCAGTCGATGCCCCGGTGGACCAGGTCCATCATGGGGTCTTGCCCCGCTTCATCCAGGCGACGAGTCGCGGCCAAAGCGAGGCAAGGAACAGGAAGAGCACGATCAGCAGCAGGCCGATGGCCATCTGCATGATCGCGAAACGGTCGCTGTCGGTATTCTGCGCGACGACCAGCCCGGTGAGGACGCCGGAGAGGAAGAGAATCGCGCGGATGACCCAGCCCAGCATGGCACACTTTCGTAAGGTTCGGGTGGTGGAGCATAACGGAGTCGAACCGTTGACCTCTTCCATGCCATGGAAGCGCTCTACCAGCTGAGCTAATGCCCCATCCCGTCGAAGGAATCGGGCGAGACTTCTACCATTTCCGGCGGGAAGCGCAAGTGCCTCGGGCGCCGGCGCCGTTTTTCCGGTTTATCCCCCATTGATACCGGATTTCCCTTTTCGTACGGCCTTTTGAGTATTTCTCGGCGAGAGTCGGGCCACGTTGTCCCACACCTAATGGAGAAGCTTCATGCAAAAACTCATGCTCACCGCCACTGCGGCGACGGCCCTCGTCATGGCCGCCTATACCGCCTTCGGCCAGACCACGGAGGTCGTCGCCCCCGGCGGCGCCACGATCGTCACCCCGGCCGGCACCACCGTCGTCCCGGCGGGCACCACGACCGTCATCAACGCGCCGGTCACTACTTACTTCACCCCGGCGGGCGTCGCGGCCAGCTCACCGCTCACCCTCGGCCAGCTGATCGCCTTCCGCATCACGGACCCCGATCTCGCGAGCTTCAAGACGGCGCTGCAGAACTCGACCATCCCCGAGACGTTCGACCCGGCGAAAGGCTACACGGTCTTCGCGCCGCTGCATTACAGCGGCAAGGAGCCGGTCGAGCATTACATCGTCAACGACCGCATCGCCGCCAACCTGATCGACTCGACGCACGACAAGACGGCGCAGATGGGCTATACCAGCCTCAACGGCGATCACCTGCGCGTCACCAAGCTCAACAGGAGCCACTTCGTCAACAACATGCGCATCAACCATGTCGATCGCGACCCCGAAGGGGTGATCTACACGGTCGGCGGCATGCAGGACGCGTCGTTCTAGCAGCGCAGACTACCGGCCCGGGCGGGGAAAACCCGTCCGGGCCCAATACGCCTTAGCCCTTTTGGAGCCTGTCATGAACGGAAAGAAGAACACCATATTGGTCGTGGACGACGAGCCGCAGCTGCGCAAGCTGCTGCGCATCTCGCTGGAGTCGGTGGATTACAAGGTCGTCGAGTGCGACTCCGGGAAGCAGGCCATCCGCATGTCGGCATCGGTGAAACCTGAACTCGTACTTCTGGACCTCGGCCTGCCCGACATCGACGGCAAGGAAGTCATCACCGGCGTGCGCGAATGGTCGCAGGTGCCGATCATCGTCTGCTCCGTGCGCGACGACGACGAGGAGATCATGCAGGCCCTCACCATGGGCGCCGACGACTACGTCACCAAGCCCTTCAACCCCGACGTGCTGCTGGCGCGCATCCACGCCAATTTGCGCAAGGCCGCCAGCCTGGAAGCCGGCGAGCCGCAGCTCACCAACGGCCGCATCCGCATGGACCTCGTGCGCCACGAGGTGTTCCTCGACAACCAGAAGGTCGTCTTCACCCCGAAGGAATACGAGCTCCTGCGCTATTTCCTCGTCCACCGGGGCAAGATGCTCACCCACAAGCAGATCCTCAAGGACGTCTGGGGACCCGCCCATGCCGACGACATGCAGTACCTGCGTGTCTATGTCTCCCAGCTGCGCGACAAGATCGAGCGGTCGCTCTCCGATCCGTCCTACATCGTCACCGAACCAGGCATCGGATACAGGATGGAAGTCATCGGCGCCCCGCAGGCCACGGCGACCGGCACGCAGGGCTAGGCTTTATCCTGCCCTTACGGATGCCCGGCTTAAGCGGATCGTAATCTGATGATCCCGTTCCTACGTTCACGGCATGGCATCCGAATGCCAGCCTGCAAACCCCTTCACCCTCTAAAGGAGATTCCCATGCGCACCCCCATCATCGTCGCGGCCACTACGAGCGCCGCGCTCCTGCTTTCCGCCTGCGGCCAGTCCACCGGCGACCGCGCGGTCTCGGGCGCCGGCATCGGCGCCGGCGTCGGCGCGGTCGGCAGCGCAGTCGCGGGCGGCAGCCCGCTCACCGGCGCCCTGATCGGCGGCGCGGTCGGAGGCGTCGCCGGCGCGGCGACCAGCCCGAACCAGGTCGACCTCGGCAAGCCTGCCTGGCGTTAATGCGCGGTTAACGATTGCGGCCCTCAACCATACAGCGAGTTGAAGTCCGCCTTGCTACTGTGAAATCGACAACCAAAGCAGAAAAAGGAGTTTTTTATGATCAACTGGGCCATCACCTTCTTCCTGCTTGCGGCGGTCGCGGCGATCTTCGGATTCGGGGGCCTCGCCGGCACGTTCGCGAACATTGCGCAATTCCTTGCGGTATTGTTCGTCGTGCTGTTCGTGGCCAGCCTGATCTACAGTGCCGTTACCGGACGGAGCGCTAACCCGCCCCTCGCCTAAAAGCACGTAAGACACCAGGAAAAAAGAAAGGGGCGCCAACCGGCGCCCCTTTTTATTGGCCGGGATCCGCCGTCTTTACGGCGTCGTCGTCGTGTTGTTGGTCGTGATGGTGTTGGTCGTCGTGGTCGTATTGCTGCCGGTGACGTTGCTGACCGCGTTGCCGACGCTGGTGGTCGCATTGCTCACCGTGTTGTCGACCGTGTTGGTCGCGTTGGCGGCGCTGTTCTCGGCGGCGCTCATGGCGTTATTGGTGCTGGCCGGATGCTTGGCGATATAGAAGCCCGCCGCGATGACGAGCACGACGACGACGATGATCGCGATGACCGCGCCGCTCGAGCTTTTGCTCTGCGGAGTGGTGGGTGGGGTAGGATTGGCCATGGGTGTTTCTCCTTGGGTGAGGTTCGATCGAGCAGCCATCCCTAGGAGAGGACGCATCATGGCGCGATGCGCCGCACCGGCGGCGATATCAAGAACCCATCAAGACGCGCTTATACGGCTAGTCGGCCGGCTGCGTTTCGTCCTCGTAATGGGGGACGGGGCGCTCGGCTTCCTCGGCGGGGTCCTCGAACTCGTCCTCGGGCAGCACTTCGAATGCGAAGAACATGGTCTCCTCCTTCGGTTGGTCAGTTGCTGCCTGCCGCTTTTTTGGCGGGCGTCGCCGCCGCGCCTTCCTCGCTGATCTGCGTCAGCGTCTGCAATGCGTCGTGCGCGGTCGAGGTGGCCTGCGCCAGCCGCTCCGCGTGCCTTCCCTTGGTCGATACCGCGACCGCCGGGCTTTCTTCCGTCATCCGGTGCTCTTCCTGCATGGCGAGGGTCAGCTTCTGCTTCACCGTCTCGAGCAGACTCAGCCCGTCCTGGTACAGCTTGCGCTCGGCCCTGCGCGAGCCGTCATGGCAGCCCTCGACCCATTGCTGCAGCGTCTCGACCTCGTCGAGGACGTTCTCTTCCTTCAGCGCCAGGTGGTGGTGGGTGATGAGGTGCTCGAGCTGGTTGCCCAGCTTGTGCAGCTCTTCCTTGCTGGCATGGTCGCTTTGCGTGTTCATGGGTTCCTCCCCTTTTCTATTTTCGAGTATCGGCTTTCCGGCGTCAGCTTTCCGTACGAAGCCCGGTGCCGTGGCGTAAGCCCCTCATCAACGGCCGGAACTTCGTTCTTATCGACCGCTTACAGGCGCTTATACGCTCCTAATCGTTTTTTTAGACGGGAGCGGCGACACTGCTATGATGAAGTCGCGCACCCAGTCCGATCCCCGCGCCCGCCTGGAACATCTCCTGTGCGAGCAGTACGGGATCAGTGGGCGCGAGGCGCAACGCCAGGTCGACGGATTCGCACGGCACCATCGCCTGCGCGCCGACGCCCGGAAATGATCCACGTCACGAACCAACCGAAGGAGCCCATCATGTCGAAGAAAGAGATCACCCAGCACGTCACCGCCGCCGGCGATGAATTGCGCGCCGCCGCCGATATCGCCCTCGACGACGCACGCGACACCCAGCGCCGCCTGCGCATCGTCGCCCGCGAGACCGGCGAAAAGGTCCAGGACTACATCGCCCATAAAAAAGAGCAGGCGCACGACGTCCGCGTGAAGGCCGAGTCGACCATCAAGGCGCGTCCCTTCGCCACCACCGCCGCCGCCTTCCTCGGCGGCCTCCTCCTCGGCCGCCTCCTGCGCCGCGACTAAGACAGCACCCCCAGAGCAAAACCCGCGAGGCTCCCCCCTCGCGGGTTTTCTATTACCTGCTTGATCCCTAAAAACCGATCCGCGCCGGGCGGGCTTTGCCCGCCTTAGCGCATTCCGTATCCTTCCTTGCACTTTCGCGCCTGCGCGAAAGTGGCCACAAAAAAAGGGCGCCGTAGCGGCGCCCTTTTTGTTCAACCGTTGGTGACTAGCGGTTGGTGTCCGAAGACGAACCGTAGTTCGAGCCGGTCGAGGACGAGCCGGGTTTGTTCTTGTCTTTCAGACCTTGCTGCTGCGTGCTGGAGCCGGCCGGGTTCTGGCTCGGCTGACCGGTGCGATTCGCTTGTTGGTTGTTCTGGTTGTTATTCATAACATCTCCTTTGGTGGTTGCCGGCGCGGGACCGTGCCGGTGCTCAAATTCATACTTCCGGCGCGATAAAATGGCTGCACTTGCATGGCCGGGGCGCATTAAAATCCGATAAAAAAACGCCCGGCGCCGGCCGGAAAAACCCGAAAAAACAATCCACCGGCAAAACCGGCACTTCCCCCTTTGCAAAGCCGGGCTTTCGCGCTATGCAGGCGCCTTCGCGGACGTTGGATGGGGCTATAGCTCAGTTGGTAGAGCGTCTCGTTCGCAATGAGAAGGTCGTCGGTTCGACTCCGATTAGCTCCACCATCCTTTACGCCGCCAGCGAGGCGTTATCGATGACGAAGCGGTAGCGCACGTCGCTTTTCAGCATGCGCTCGTAGGCCTCGTTGATCTTCTGGATCGGGATCAGCTCGATCTCGCTGACGATGTTGTGCTTCCCGCAGAAATCCAGCATCTCCTGCGTTTCCTTGATGCCGCCGATCAACGAGCCCGCCAGCGTTTTGCGGCCCATGATGAGCGAGAAGGTCATCAGGTCGCTGGGCTTGTCCGGCGCGCCGACGACGACCATCTTGCCGTCGCGCTTCAGCAGGTTCAGGTAAGCCCCGATATCGTATTTCGCCGAGATGGTGCTGAGGATGAAATCGAACGTGCCGGCGTGCTTGGCCATGTCGGCTTCGTCGGTGGAGACCACGATGTCCTTGGCGCCGAGCTTCTTCGCATCCTCGCGCTTTTTCGGCGAGGTGGTGATCATCCACGTCTCCGCGCCGAAGGCCGAAGCGAACTTCACGCCCATATGTCCCAGCCCGCCGAGGCCGACGATGCCGACCTTCTGCCCCTTGCCGACATTCCAGTGGCGCAGCGGCGAATAGGTGGTGATGCCGGCGCACAGCAGCGGCGCGGCGGCCGCGAGGTCGAGATTCTTCGGGATGCTGAGCACGAAGTCCTGGCTGGTCACGATATGGTCGGAATAACCGCCATAGGTCGGCGTTTTCCGGTCCTGCTCGGTGCCATTGTAAGTACCGGACATCCCGTTCTCGCAATATTGCTCAAGATGTTCCTTGCAGGAGTCGCACACCCGGCAGGAATCCACCATGCAGCCGACGCCGACCGTGTCGCCCTCCTTGAATTTCTTCACCTTGGCGCCGACCGCCGTGACGTGGCCGACGATCTCATGCCCCGGCACCATCGGGAACGTCGCGTTGCCCCACTCGTCCTTCACCTGGTGCAGGTCCGAATGGCAGACGCCGCAATAGGCGATCTTGATGGCGACATCGTTGGGGCCGATTTCGCGGCGCTCGAACGTCCATGGTTTCAGCGGGGCTTTGGCGGCGGGGGCGGCGAAGGCGCGGGCGTGGGTCATGTCTCTCTCCTTCTGTTGCGCGAAACATAGTGCGGCGCAGCATGAATAAAAGTGACTAATGCGTAAGGGAAGGCGGTTGCGTCAGATAGTCTGTTTCCCAGATGCGCCGTGCAGCCTCGGCACCGCAATTTCCGCCGCTCAGGATGATCGCGACGGTGCGCGGCGCATCCTGCGTCGCCAGCCATTGCACGGCGGCGGCCATGCCGACGGCGGAAGTCGGCTCGATGGCGAGCTTCAGCAGATGCGTGATCCACTGCGTCCAGTAGACGATCGCTTCCTCGCTCACTTCGAGGATGCCGTCGAGCTTCTGCAAATAGGCGAACGTGCGCTCGGCGACGGCCAGCGTGACCACCCCATCGGCGATGGTCGAAGGCGCACTGTCGAAACGCACAATTTTTCCCTCACGCACGGAGCGCGCCGCGTCGTTGGCGGCCAGCGGCTCGCCGCCGAAGACTTTCATCTGCGGCCGCTTGAGCTGTGCCGCCAGCCACGTTCCCGAAAGCAGCCCGCCGCCGCCGCACGGCGCGAAGATGGCGTCCGGCTGCCAGCCGTCCTCCAGCAGTTCGAGGCAAGCCGTGCCCTGCCCGGCGATCACCCCGTCATGGTCGTAGGGCGGTAGCACGTAAGCGCCTTGCGCTTCGGCCTGCGCGGCGAGCGCCTCGGCCTCCTGCCGGTTCTGTGCCAGCACGACTTCCGCGCCGTAGCCGCGCGTCGCCTGTATCTTCAGCGCGGAGGCCGTCCTCGGAATGAAGATCGTCGCGCGGATGCCGAGCAGCTGCGCCGCCCAGGCGACCGCCTGCGCGTGGTTGCCGGAGCTGTACGCCGCGACCTGCACCGGCAGTTCTCCCTGCTCCTTCAGTTGCAGCAGCGCATTCATCGCCCCGCGCGCCTTGAAGGCGCCGATCTTCTGCAGGCATTCGGCCTTGAATAAAATGCGATGGCCGAGCCACCGGTTGAGCAATGCCGATTCGACCACCGGCGTGCGGTGGACGAACGGCGCGATGCGCGCGAGCGCTTCCGCCACCGATTGCGGCGCCAACGCCATCTCAGCTCTCGTCGCTCATCTTCAGGGCGGCGATGAAGGCGCTCTGCGGGATCTCCACATTGCCGACCTGCCGCATGCGTTTCTTGCCCTTCTTCTGCTTGTCGAGCAGCTTGCGCTTGCGGCTGATATCGCCGCCGTAGCATTTCGCCGTAACGTCCTTACGCATCGCCGAAATGCTCTCGCGGGCGATGATCTTGCCGCCGATCGCCGCCTGGATGGCGATCTGGAAGAGATGCTTGGGGATCAGCTCCTTCAGCCGCTTGCACAGCGCGCGGCCGCGCGGGTCGGCGAGCGAGCGGTGGACGATCATCGCCAGCGCGTCGACCGGCTCGCCGTTGACGAGGATGGAGACCTTGACCAGGTCGCCCTCGCGGTAGCCGTCGAGATGGTATTCGAAGCTCGCATAGCCGCGCGAGCCGGATTTCAGCCGGTCGTAGAAATCGAAGACGACCTCGTTGAGCGGCAGCTTGTATTCGACCAGCGCCCGGCTGCCGACATAGGTGAGGTTCACCTGCTCGCCGCGTTTTTCCGTGCACAGCGCCAGCACGTTGCCGAGGTAATCGTCCGGCACGAAGATCGTCGCGTGGATCCACGGCTCCTCCATCATCGCGATCTTGGTGACTTCGGGGTAATCGGCCGGGTTGTGCAATTCGAGCACCGTGCCGTTGGTCATGGTGATCTTGTAAATGACGCTCGGCGCGGTGGCGATCAAGTCGAGGTCGAACTCGCGCGACAGGCGCTCCTGAATAATTTCCAGATGCAGCAGGCCGAGGAAGCCGCAGCGGAAGCCGAAGCCGAGCGCGTTGGAGCTCTCCGCCTCGAACTGGAAGCTTGCATCGTTGAGCCGCAGCTTGGCGAGCGAGTCCTTGAGGTGCTCGAAGTCCGAGGCATCGGTGGGGTAAAGCCCACAGAACACCACCGGCTGCACCGGCTTGAAGCCCGGCAGCGGCTCGGCGGTCTGGTGTTTCTCGTCGGTGATGGTGTCGCCGACATTGCATTCCTCGACCAGCTTGATGCCGGTGACGATGAACCCGACCTCGCCCGCCCCCAGCTTGAGGGCGGCGACCTTCTTCGGCGTGAAGACGCCCACCGATTCCACCGTCTGCGTCAGCCCGGCATTCATCATGCGCACCTTCTGGCCCTTGCGGATCTCGCCCTCCATCACGCGGATGAGGATGATGACGCCGAGATACGTATCGTACCAGCTGTCGACCAGCAGCGCCTTGAGCGGCAGCGCGCGCAGCTGCGCGCTCTCCATCGCCACCGTGCCGCGCCGTCCCAGCGGCGACGGGATGCGCTGCACGATCGCTTCGAGCAATTCCGGAATCCCCTGCCCCGTCTTCGCCGAGACCATGAGTGCATCGGTGGTGTCGATGCCGATCATGTCCTCGATCTGCTGCTGCACTTTCAGCGGCTCCGCCGCCGGCAGGTCGATCTTATTCAACACCGGAACGATCTCGTTATTATTGTCGATGGCCTGGTACACGTTCGCCAGCGTCTGCGCTTCCACACCCTGCGATGCATCGACCACCAGCAGCGAGCCCTCGCAGGCGGCGAGGCAGCGGCTCACCTCGTAGGCGAAATCGACGTGGCCGGGCGTGTCCATCAAATTGAGGATGTAATCCCTGCCGTCCTTCGCCGTGTAATCCAGCCGCACCGTCTGCGACTTGATGGTGATGCCGCGCTCCTTCTCGATATCCATCGTGTCGAGCATCTGCTCGCCCATCTCGCGTTCCTCGACGGCGCCGCAGGCCATGATCAGCCGGTCGGCCAGGGTCGATTTCCCGTGATCGATATGGGCGATGATGGAAAAGTTGCGGATGCGCGAAACGTCGGTCATGCGCGGGGTTGTACGGACTCTGCCCGGGCGATGCAAGCACTGCACAACTGCGTTTCCATATTTCCCATTGCGGCCTGAGGAAGGCTTGGCTATGCCGCAGCGGAACCCATAAGGAGGCCCCGATGCGTCTTTCCACTCTCCCCCTCGCCGCCGCCGCGCTCATCGCCTTCGGCGCCAGCGCGCAGGATTTCAAATACACCGCGCCCGCCACCTCGCTCGCCGGCGTCCCCTCCGGCACCTACGAGCTCGACAAGAACCACGCGAGCATCCTCTTCAGCTACCTGCATATGGGCTTCTCGCACCCCGTCTCGCGCTTCAAGCATTTCGACGCGACGCTGAAGTTCGACGCCACCCATCCCGAGGCCAGCAAGATCGACGTCACCATCAACCCCGGCTCGGTCGACAGCGGCTCGGAGGCGATGGACACCAAGTTCGCCAGCAAGGAGCTGTTCGACATCGCGCAGTTCCCGAGCGCCACCTTCACCTCGACCAGGATCGTGCAGACCTCGCCGACCACCGGCAAGCTCACCGGCGAGTTGACGCTGCACGGCGTCACCAAGCCGGTCACGCTCGACGTCACCTTCAACGGCGCCGGCCCAACCCGATGATGCACACGCCGGAGCTCGGCTTCTCCGCGCACGGCGCGGTCAAGCGCTCGGACTTCAACCTCGGCGCCTTCGTGCCGATGGTCGGCGACGACGTCGACATCCGCATCGAAGCGGAGTTCCAGAAGCAGGCGGACGCAAAATAGCCTCACCCTCTCCGCACTGCCTTGCGTAGCGCCTTTAGCTGCGCGAGCCGGAGCGAAGCGAACGAGGGGACCCGAAGCGAAGCGTAGGGAGACGAGCGATAGCGAGTCAACCGGTAGCGGGGGCGGGACGCCCCCTGTCGCGTCAGCGACCACCAAAAAGCAACGCCACTAAAAACAAAAAGGGGAGGCTCACGCCTCCCCTTTTCTTCATTCAATAAGCGTTGCGCCTACTTTTTCACCGGAGCGTTGCTGGACGCCGGAGCCGGCTTGTCCTTCTTCACCCAGTGATGGTGGTGATGGTGGACCTCGGTGACGACGACGCCCGTTCTCGATCGGCGCGTTGTACCAGAAGCCGCCGCCGATCACGTCGTTATGCTCGAACTCCTCATGGTGCGCACCGCGTACCGCGCCGAGGCTACGCTCGGAAAGCGGCATTGTGGCTCACATGGACGCCGCAATGGTCGCACGGGCCTTCCCAGGCCATGCCGTTGTTTTGCCACCAGGCGACAGGGTGGCCCTGGTTGTCGTAGGCACAGGCGGCCAGCATGGCCGTGAGTGCGAGGGGAAGCAGTTTCTTCATGGTGTGGACTCCTCAATAGGGTGAAGTGTGAATGGAAAATAGGTGGATGGTCTTCTCTTATGCTGCCGCCTTGTATTCGATCTTTTCGTCGGTGAGCGCCTGCCGGTAGGCCGGGCGCGCGCTGACGCGGGCGAGGTAGGCTTTGGTCTTGGGGCCAAAGTTGATCGGCTTCGGCATGTTGCCGGTCCAGTTGGCGATGACCGTGGTCAGGATGTCGCCGACGGTGATGTCGCTGCCGCAAAGATACGGCTTGTCCGCAAGCTGCTGCTCGACGTCGTCCCAGCATTTCTGGATGCCGTCGAGCGCCGCCGCGACGAGCGGGTTCTTCAGCGCGTCCTCCTTCGACAGGCCGAGCTTGAAGAGCGCCGTGAACACCGCGCCGTATTTCGGGAGCAACGTCGAGTTGGCGAAGGCGAGCCATTCCAGCGCGACCCCGTGCTCGTAGCCGGAAGCGGGCATCAGCCCCTTGTGCGTCTCGCAGAGATACGTGAGGATCGCAGCCCCTTCGCGCAGCGGCTTGCCGTCGCACCATCAGCGTCGGCACCATGCCGCGCGTATTGACCTTGAGCAGCTGTTCCTTGTTCTGCCCTTCCTTGACGTTGATCGCTTCGTATTTCTGGCCGAGCTCGTTGAAGCGTGACGCGCACCGCCATCGAACAGGCGCCGGGTGAATAGAACAGTGTGTACATGGTTCGTCCCTTCCGTGGGTTCAAAGCCGCCTTCTACAAGCAAACGTTCAAGGAGGCCATTAATAATATGTTCATTGCCGCATGTTTTTTTGTTGTCAACCGCCTTTAAGAGCCACTTCCTAATGGCTTATTTATGCCGCCCGACGCAGCCTGACAAAAAAGGGGATACATCATGAACGGAAAGAAGAACACCATATTGGTCGTGGACGACGAGCCGCAGCTGCGCAAGCTGCTGCGCATCTCGCTGGAGTCGGTGGATTACAAGGTCGTCGAGTGCGACTCCGGGAAGCAGGCCCATCCGCATGTCGGCATCGGTGAAACCTGAACTCGTACTTCTGGACCTCGGCCTGCCCGACATCGACGGCCAAGGAAGTCATCACCGGCGTGCGCGAATGGTCGCAGGTGCCGATCATCGTCTGCTCCGTGCGCGACGACGACGAGGAGATCATGCAGGCCCTCACCATGGGCGCCGAGACGACTACGTCACCAAGCCTTCAACCCCGACGTGCTGCTGGCGCGCATCCACGCCATTTGCGCAAGGCCGCCAGCCTGAAGCCGGCGAGCCGCAGCTCACCAACGGCCGCATCCGCATGGACCTCGTGCGCCACGAGGTGTTCCTCGACAACCAGAAGGTCGTCTTCACCCCGAAGGAATACGAGCTCCTGCGCTATTTCCTCGTCCACCGGGGCAAGATGCTCACCCACAAGCAGATCCTCAAGGACGTCTGGGGACCCGCCCATGCCGACGACATGCAGTACCTGCGTGTCTATGTCTCCCAGCTGCGCGACAAGATCGAGCGGTCGCTCTCCGATCCGTCCTACATCGTCACCGAACCAGGCATCGGATACAGGATGGAAGTGGTCAGCACGACCGCCGAAGCCCCGGCGAACAACAACGCGGAACCCGCCGCCGCCAAAGCTTCATAGCGGCCGACTCCATTAGCAATATCTACATTTCCGCACTGCCTGCGTAGCGCGTAAGCCCGAGCCCGTAGCCGGCCGTAGGGTCGGCGAAGGAGGGGGTTAGCGGTAGCGGGGGCGAGCGCACGTCAAGCGCGCTTTTAATCGCCCCCCCCCTCCGTGCGCCATAGCGCACCACCAAGACTAGCCAGCCAATTGGCTGGCGGACTGATGCGAGCTCGTGAACGAGCCGGTGCCGACGCGCCATTGCGGCCAGCTCAGGGTGAAGATGGCGCCGCCCTCGGCGTGGTTGTGCACGGTGATCTCGCCGCCCTGCCCGCGCATCGCGGCGCGGGCGAGCGCGAGGCCGAGGCCGGTGCCGGCGACCTGGCTGTCCTTCATCTGCAGCCGCGTGTATTTGTCGAAGATGCGCTCCTGGTCGGCCTGCGGGATGCCGGGGCCGTAATCGCGCACATGGATGCGGAAGGATTCATCGCCCGTCTCCATGCGGATCTCGATGGGGCTGCCGAGCGGCGTGTACTTGATCGCGTTGTCGATGACGTTGGCCAGCGCCTGCTCGGGAGATGACGGGGTCCATCTCGACCTCGATGGCGGTGGCCGGCGGGGCGATCATCAGCGCGTGGCCTTCGAGGCGCAGGCGCAGGCGTTTCTTCACGCGCAGCACCATGTCCTCCGGCGCCTGCCACTGGCGCTTGAACTTCACCGCGCCCGATTCGATCTTGGCGAGGTCGAGGATGTTGGTGATAAAGCTGTCCAGTCCGCTGCGCCTCGATCAGCGCCGCCTCGGTGAGCTCGCGCCGCTGCGCCTCCGGCAATTTATCGTACATCGAACGGTGCACCGAGAGCGCGCCGATGATCGAGGCCAGCGGCGTCTTGAGGTCGTGCGATACCGAGGCGAGCAGGCTGTGTGCGCAGCTTCTCGCGCTCGTCGCGCACGCGGCTTTCCTCCTTCATGTCCACCGACTCGATCTTCTCGAGGATGGAGGCGACCAGCTCGGCGATGGTGCGCAGGTAGCTTTCGTAGTTCGGGTCGGTCGACTCGCCCGCCGGCACGCGATCGCCAGCATGCCGAGCTCGCCGGCGGCGGAGGTCAGCGGCTCGAAGCGCCAGCCGGTCGCCGGGTTGGTGGCGTGCGCGTAATTGCCCTTCTCGATCTCCTCCCAGCATTGCAGGAGGATGGTGCGGTCCTGCTCGGTGACGGCGGCCTCCTCCGGCCAGACCTGCTGCAGACCCTGCCCGATCAGCGACGGCATGAACACCGCGATCTCGGCATGCAGGAACTGGTGGAGTTGTCGTGCAGCTCGGCCAGCGCCTCGGCGCGCCGAGCGGGCGTGCAGCGCGATCTTGTAGACCTGCAGCAGCGCCTGGATGCGCCATTCGTTCGTCTCCGACGCCTGCGCCTCGGCATAGACCTCGGGAATTGACGAAGCTCACCGTCCGTCGCCGCGATCAGGAACAGGCCGAGGCTGATGACGTCGTTGACGTCCGACACCTGCAGCGAATGGTTCGGCGACAGGTAGAGGCGTCGATCGAGAGGAAGCCGAGCACGGTGGCGATCAGCCCGGGGATCAGCCCGCAGCGCCCGGCGACCAGCGCGCAGGCGATCAGGTAGATGAGGAACGTGTTCGATATAGCCGAGCTCGACCGCCGGCAGGAACGTGCGGATATACTGGGTGAGCGCGTAGGCGAAGGCGGTGGCGACCCACCGCCCAGCACACGGAGGAAAGCGTCAGCGGCCGCGTCGAGAACCGCTCCAGCCAACTCGAGCGCGTGAGCTTGTCGCTCGGTGCGACGAACTGCAGCTCGGTGCCGCGGAACCCCTCGACCAGCGCGGCGGTGACGCGGCGCAGGTTGGCGCTGTTGGTGCCCGTCACATTGCCGGCGAGGACCAGGCGCGGGATCAGCTCGCGCCGCTCGCATTCGCTGAGCGCTTCGGCGATGGCGCGCGGATAATCCGCCGCCTTGATGGTGAAGGTGATGGCGCCCATGCGCTCGGCGAGCGCGATCTGCTCGAGCGCGCGGTTGCGCGAGTTCTGGCGCGCTTCGCGGTGATCGTCCCACAGTTCGAGATAGACGGTCGCCCACGGGATATCGCGCTCACGCGCCTGCCGTTGGGCGGCGCGCAGGATGGCGCCGTCCTGGCTGGCGCGCGTCAGGCAGGCGAGAACGATGTCCTTGTATGTCATAACGTCTTGAAGGCGTCTTTTCTGCTGTCGTCTACTGGCAGGGCCCACTATGGGACGCCAGATATAAATTTTCCATAAATAATCACCGGATTCAATGCGTACTGAGGCGGTAATCGCTCCGGTGGCGCTCCAGCCAGTCATGGAAACGCCGGCTGGTGTTGCCGTGGTCGTGCCAGATGTCGGTGGCTCCCCGGGCGACGTCGCCGGCCGCCTGCTGGAAGGGGGTCGATCCCGGCGCCAGTACCCAGCGATAGGCAAAGCCCGCGACCAGCACGAGCAGCACCACGAAGACGATGCCCGTGATCGGGCCGCTATGCTCGCTGCGGGTCTGTGTGGCCATGAAGGTGCCTCTTTAATCCGGGGAAGATCCACGCCATCCTACGCGCGCGTACATCAAGCGGCGCTAGGAAGTAGCACCGCGCATATAAAGGAGGCATTGGCTTTGCCGAGCGCGCGGGCTTATCCGGCGTTGAGCGGAAGGGCCGCTGTCGCCCATCGCGTTTTTAGCTGCGCTGCGGCACATTGGGGCACGAACAGGAAAGGAGCGTTTATGGTGATGCATGGGATCGTACGCTGGCTGGTGGGTTTCCCCATCTCCTACGTCGTGCTCTACCAGCTTTTCTCCTAACGAGAGGAAACAGAGATTTACCGAATCTTTATCTGTCATTTATATAACCCAAGGCCTAACGTATGGTCGTTTTAGCTTAAAGCCGCCAACGTGACGGTTCTTAAAAATCACCTAAGGAGATACACCCATGTTCCAGAACACCAGCAAAGACAAGAACCGCCCCGCCAACGCGATGTCGGACTTCAAAAGCAGCAAGGACGAATTGCGCGACGACGTCGACCAGCTGAAAGCCGACGCCCGCGAGACGATCGACGATGCACGCAAGGCGGCCAAAAGCCGTTCGCTGCGCTCGGTCGCCCACGATGCCGGCGAGCGCGTCCAGGATTTCCTGAGCGAGAAAAAAGACCAGGCGCACGACGTGCGCGTCTCCGCCGAGCGTACCATCCGCTCCAACCCGCTGGTAGCGACCGCCGCTGCCTTCGCGGCCGGCGCGGTGCTCGCCCGCCTGTTCCGCCGCCGCTAGGCCATGTCCTTTCTGGGGCGTGACCTCGCCCGCCGGCTGGGGATCTGGGCGCTGATCCAGGCCCTTCCCGGCGAAGCGGAGCTGAAGTTCTACCTGCGCGCGGCCTATCTCGGCCTCGCCGCCGTCATCGTCGCCAGCGTGCTCACCGGGAGCGCGCTGGCCGCCGGCCTTGTCGTCGCCTACCGCCTGCTGGTGCAGCAGCCGGGCTGGGAGGAATGGCAGGCGCTGCTGGTCTCGCTCGGCACCGGTGTCGTCATCGTGCTCGCCTGCTTCCTGATGGCGGGACGGTGGTTCACCCGCCTGGCCGAGGTCAAGCACCGCACGAGCGCCTTCAACGACGTCGGGCGCGACCTGCTGAGCGGCGCGTTCAATACGCTGGTCGAGGGTTTCCTCGCCGGCATGGAGGAAAGGCGCGAGGAACGCGCCCGGGAGGAAGAAAAAGAAGAGGAAGAAGCGCGCCAGGAGGAATGGCGCGCCGCCAAACGAAAGAAATCACCCAAATCCTGAAGGAGTCCCCTATGCGTCACTATAGATCCCACCTGCTCGGCACGGCCGCGGTCGCACTGATCGCTTTCGGCGCGCAGGCGCAGACGACCATCTACACCTCGCCCGCCGCCGGCGACACCAGCGCCGTCGTGCCCCCCGGCTCGACCGTCGTCGTCCCCGCCTCGACGGGCACGCCGCGCTCGCCGGAAGTCGTCAACCCGCCCGGCGCCAAGGCCGGGCCCGGCGAAGCCGCCTCCGACCCGTCCGCCGGCGCGGCCGACGATCCGTCCTACAGCGGCCATCCGCACGTGCAGAACGGCGCCAGCGGCGTGACGTTCGTCACCGGCGGCGTCGGCATCCACGGCAAGGAGCACATCGAGGCGATGGCGAAGGATTACCGCCTCAAGCTCATGTTCGCCGTCACCACCGGCCATTACCTGGCCAATGTCAGCGTCACCGTCACCGACAAGGGCGGCGCGACGATGCTGAGCACGACGACCGACGGGCCGTTCCTGCTCGCCAACCTGCCGGCCGGCAAATACAAGGTCAGCTCGACCTACGAAGGCGTGACCAAGACCACCGACGTCACCGTCGGCGCGAGCGGCACCAAGAGCTACGACATCGTCTTCAAGACGCCGGTCTCCTAGCCTTTGCGCCTTAGGCGGGCCATGCACGCCTTGCCAAGGTGTGAGCGCGCACCTATGCTAGGGAAGAACTCCATCCTTGCGCGAGGCAGGCATGATCGCAGGCGATTCATTCGCGGCGCATAGCCGCGAATTCATCCGTGACCGGAGCGCGCGCGCGCGCGTGCAGCTTCGCGTCTGGGCCCGCCTGCTGCGCAAGCACTGGCCGCTGACGACGGTGATCCTCGTCGCGGTCGCCGCCGGCAACCTGCTTTTCCTCACCCACTACTTCAACTACGCCGAGGTGCAGGAGCGCGAGGAGTGGGTCGCCTACACCCAGTCCAACATCGCCAACGTGCTCGAGCTGTCGATCGCCCTGCACAAGGCCGTCGTCGACCACGGCAACTACCTCACCCTCGCAAGCAGAAGCAGTACGACGAGGCCGCCGCCGCCTTCGACGATTTGCCGAACAAGCTCGGCCCCGTGCTCGAAGGCATCAAGCACCCCGACGTGCAGGACGCGCTCGCCGAGGTGCATTACGAAACGGACACGCTGCGCACCCTCGCCCTGCGCACCATGAAGGCGCGCGCCACCGGCAACCTCGCCGCCGCCTATTCCCCCGCCGCCACCGAGCAGTTCTTCGACCTCGTCGACCAGATCGACGCCAACCTCGACCGCGTGCGCATCAACGAGCAGGCGCTGCTCAACGACCGGCTGCGCGCCGCCCAGCATTCGCAGAGCCATTACGTGCGCCTGATGCTGGCGGGCTCGCTCGGCTCGCTGCTGGTCGTCGTGGTCAGCTCGCTGTTCATGCTGCGCCTCGAGCAGCGCAAGGAGCAGGTCGAAAGCCAGCTGCGCGAGACGCGCGAGCGGCTCGACCTCGCCAGCCGCGGCGCCTTCGACGGCATCTGGGACTGGAACCTGCGCACCGACGAGATCTACTTCTCGCCGCGCCTGAAGGAGATACTGGGCTACCGCGACAACGAGCTCGCCAATTCGCTCGCCACCGTCCGCGAGCGCATGCACCCCGACGACATCGACCGCCAGCAGGAGCTCAACCGCCGCTACCTCGACCGCGAGGTCCCGCGCTACGAGGACGTCTTCCGCCTGCGCCACCGCGACGGTTCCTGGCGCTGGGTGATGTCGCGCGGCATCGCCGTCTGGGACGAGCGCGGCCGCCCGGTGCGCATGGTCGGCGTGCATACCGACATCACCTCGCTCAAGCGCCTGGAGGAGGACCTTCGCGACGCCAAGGCCACCGCCGACGCCGCCAACCGCGCCAAGACCAACTTCCTCGCCAACATGAGCCACGAGATCAGGACGCCGATGAACGCCATCATCGGCATCGCCGGCATCCTGTCGCGCAAGACGCCGGTCGATTCGCGCGACCGCGAATACATCGAGGCGCTCGACATCGCCTCGCGCAGCCTGTTCTCCCTCATCAACGACCTGCTCGACCTCTCCAAGCTCGGCGAGGGCTCCCTCACGCTCGAGCAGGTGCCGTTCGACCTCCGCCAGCTGCTCGAAGAGGCGCTCACCATGGCCCGCGTCCGCGCCGAGGAGAAAAAGATCGCCCTCGTCTCCGACCTCTCCTTCGAGCTTCCCGCTGCCTTCGTCGGCGACCCGACGCGCGTGCGGCAGGTCGTCTCCAACCTGCTCAGCAATGCCGTCAAGTTCACCGAAAAAGGCAGCGTGATCCTGCGCGCCGACGTCACCCCCGTCGGCCACCTGGAGATCCGCGTGCGCGACACCGGCATCGGCATCCCGAAGGACATGCAGCCGCACATCTTCGAGAAATTCACCCAGAGCGATCCCTCGATCACCCGCCGCTTCGGCGGCACCGGGCTCGGCCTCACCATCAGCAAGGAGCTCGCCGAGCTGATGGGCGGCGAGATCGACCTCGTCAGCGAGGAAGGCGTCGGCAGCGAGTTCATCGTCACCCTGCCGCTGCCCGCCGCGCGCCCGCAGGCGGAAGCGCCCGCCGCGCCCGCCGAGGCGCCGCGCACGCGCAGCAAGGGCACCGTGCTGCTGGTCGAGGACTACAAGCCGAACATCCTCGTCGTGCGCACCATCCTCGGCGGGCTGGGCTTCGCCTGCGACGCCGTCTCCACCGGCGCCGAGGCCGCTGCCATCCTCTGCGGCGCCGACCACGGGCGCTACAGCATCGTGCTCATGGACGTGCAGCTGCCCGACCTGAGCGGCGTCGCCGTCACCCAGCGCGTCCGCGAATGCGAGGCGGCGAATGGCTGGCCGCATCTTCCCATCGTCGCCGTCACCGCGCACGCGCTGCTCGGCGACCGCGAGAAATTCCTGCAGTCGGGCATGGACGCCTACATCGCCAAGCCGTTCGATCCCGAGGACCTCGCCGAGAAGATCACCGCCCTCGTCGCCCGCTACCGGCGCAAGCCCGCCGCCGCCAAGGCCAACGCACCCGCACCAGCGCCGCATAAGCGGCCCGCACAATTTACCCTCTCCCGCCGCGCGGGAGAGGGATGCGCAGGCTTAGCGAGCCGGAGGCGAGCTTAGCCGGAGCTGGGTGAGGGTGCGGAGTCGCACGGAGTGCGACGACTTCGCGAAGCGATTTTTCCGACTCAGCAGTCCATGCCTCGCTAGCCGCTCGGGTCCCCTCTCCCTGACCCTCTCCCGCAAGCGGGAGAGGGAGTGGAACGCTGCGGTTGACAGCGCCGCCCGTCCCCGTTATCACTGCCCTCCACTTAAGAATCGTTCTCAACTGGAAGGAAATCATGCGCCATTCCCTTGCATTATTCGCCCTGCTGCTCGCCCCCCGCCGCCTTCGCCGCCGACGCACCGGCCAACGGCTATGTCATCAGCCCTCAAGGACCACCGGTTCTCGCCGGCCAGCCTGACCATCCCCGCCGGCCAGAAAGTCCAGGTGACCGTGAAGAACGAGATGGCCTCCGCCGCCGAGTTCGAGAGCGACGATTTCGACCGCGAGAAGGTCGTCGCCGCCAACGATTCGATCAACGTCTTCATCGGGCCGCTGAAAGCCGGCACCTATCATTACTTCGACGACTTCCACCATGAATCCACCGGCGTGATCGTCGCCAGGTAATGCTCGCCACCGCCATCATCATCTTCCGCGAGACGCTTGAGATCGCCATGATCCTCGGCGTCGTCCTCGCCGCGACGAAGGGCCTCGCCGGCCGCACGGGCTGGGTGCTGGGCGGCCTGCTCGGCGGGCTGCTCGGCGCGGGCGTGGTCGCCGGCTTCGCCCGCGCCATCGCCGGCGCGATGGCGGGCGCGGGGCAGGAATTCTTCAACGCCGGCATCCTCTTCACCGCCGCCACCGTCATCGGCTGGACGGCGATCTGGCTGCGCAAGAATGCGAAGCACATGGTGATGCACCTGCACCAGGTCGGCCACGACGCGCGCGACGGCAAGCTGCCGCTCTATTCGCTGGCGGTGATCGTCGGCCTCGCCCTGCTGCGCGAAGGCTCGGAGATCGTGCTCTTCATCTACGGCATGGCGATGACCGGGCAGAGCAACGGCTCGATCGTCAGCGGCAGCGCGCTCGGCTTCGCGCTGGGCCTTGTCGTCGGCCTCGCGCTGTATTACGGCCTGCTGAAAATGCCGGCGCGGCAGATGCTGAAGGTCACCGGCTGGATGCTGATCCTGCTCGTCGCCGGCCTCGCCTCGCAGGCGGTCGAGTTCCTCTCCGCCGCCGGTTATTTCACCGGCATGAGCGCGCAGATGTGGGACACGTCGTGGCTGTTGTCGCAGGGCAGCATCCTCGGCAAGGCGCTGCACAGCCTGATCGGCTACACCGCGCGGCCGAGCCTGATCCAGGTCGTCACCTATTTCGGCGCGCTGGCACTGATGCTCCTCATCATCCGCATTGTCGAGCGCGAAAAATCGCACGCGCTGGCATGAGCGGCTTGCATCTTACGTTCGAATCTGCCTTTTGAAATCGCCATGAAAAAACTGCTCGCGCTTTCCGCCCTTCTCGCCGCCTTGCCCTCCCTCGCGCTCGCCTGCGCCTGCGGCTGCGGCGTGTTCGACGTCGGCACCTCGACCATGCTGCCGACGCAGCCCGGCGGCATGATGTGGCTCGAATACGACTACATGGACCAGACGCACAACTGGAACGGCGCCCACCGCAACGACGCTTCCGAGAACGACGACAAGCGCATCCGCAACAGCTTCGTCACGCTGGGCGGCCAGTACATGTTCGACCGCTCGTGGGGCGTCGAGGCGACCGTGCCCTACACCGACCGCATGTTCCGCAATTCCGACGCCGGCCCCATCGAGACCTTCAACCACGCCGCGTTCGGCGACGTCCACCTGCAGGCCATCTATTCGGGCTTCGAGCCGGACATGTCGACCGGCCTCACCTTCGGCCTCAAGCTGCCGACGGGCGATTACAAATACGCCAATTTCGACCGCGACGTCGAGACCGGCACCGGCTCGACCGACATCCTGCTCGGCGGCTACCATGTCGGCCCGCTGGCGAAATCCTTCGACTGGTTCGCCGACGCGCAGTTCGACCAGGCGGTGCTCATCCAGCAGCAATACCGCCCCGGCCATGAGCTCGACGCCAGCCTCGGCACCTATTACAACGGCTTCACCGTCGGCAATACGAAGGTCGCGCCGCTGCTGCAGCTCATCGGCTCCGTGCGCTCGCACGACCTCGGCGCCAATTCCGATCCCGAGAATACCGGCTACGACCGCGTGATGATCTCCCCCGGCGTCGAGGTGGACACGGTCGACGGCACGCGGCTATACGCCGACGTCGCCTTCCCGGTCTACCAGCACGTCAACGGCAACCAGCTCGTCGCCCCGGTCTATTTCAAGCTGAATATCGGCCACACCTTCTAGATTTGGAATCCCTCCCCTGAAAGGGGGAGGATAGGTGGGGGTCGCGCGCAGAGCGCGCTCCCGACCCTCCCTTTCAGGGAGGGGATGAAGTCGCCTAGTCCGAATGCGGACGGGCCGAGCCGGTCTTCCAGACGTCGAACACGTCGAGGGAGACGCCCGCGTCCAGCCCCTTCGAGTTGAAGACGTAGGCGAGCACGTCGCCGGCGCTGGTGGTGCGCGCCTCGGTGTTGTCCTTGATGACGGTCACGTCGCCGGCGGCGCCGACTTTCCAGTCCTGGCCGCTCTTCAGCTCGGCGAGCGAGTGCGGGTTATGGAACACATAGACCTGGCTGGCCTTGTCGATGCCGATCTGCAGCCCGGCCGAAGCGGCGCCGATGCTGTAATAGCCGGTGACCTGCCCGTTCTCGATCAGCTCGCCGCGTCCGCCGGAGCCGCCGAAAATAAGGTCCGCCTTGACCACTTCCGGGAAGACGAGGATGCCGACGGCGTCCTGCGTGGTGCGCGCGCAGCTGGTGAAGCGGTGCTGGCAGCGCGCCAGCGTCGCCTGCGATGCGCGGTCGAGCGCGGCGTCGCGCTCGAAGGCGAAGGCGGGCGCGGCAAGAGCGGTGCCGAGCGCGAGCGCGGCGATGCCGGATTTTACGGTACGGGCAAGATGGGTCGTAAGCATGGCGTTCTCCTTTGGGATTCGTAAGCACCATGCATCGGCAAATGTCAAAGCGTCGCAGGGAACGCACCTGCGCATCTAAAGGCGGGATAAAAAAGAGAATGGTGCCGCTGGAGGGAATTGAACCCCCGACCTTCGCTTTACGAAAGCGCTGCTCTACCCCTGAGCTACAGCGGCCGACCCATCAGAGCGAGCGTTCTAGCCACAATGGCCAGACACCACAAGCGGTTTTCCGCAACAGCATTTCCGCACTGCCTTGCGTAGCCGAATAGGCGAGCCGGAGCGCGAAGCGCGAACGAGGGGGAGCGGTAGCGGGGGCACCACGTGCCCCCCGTGCGCGTCAGCGCACCACCAAGACTAATCCGTCCTTGGCTCGTGGGGCTTCTTCATGAATTTCGGGTCGGTCGCCGCGATCGGCTCGCCGTGCGTCAGGTGGCTCTTGCGGCTGCCGTAGACGATGTAGAGCACGGCGCCGATCAGGCAGTACGGGCCGGTGTAATGCAGCACCGCGTGGCCGCTCTCGGTGACGACGATGTGGCCGTCCGCGTCCGTGCCGAAGAAGATCGAATAGACGAGGTAGCCGCAGGTCAGGATGCCGAGCACCGGCGTCACCGGCATGAAGGGCGTGCGGAATGGACGCGGCAGCTGCGGCTGCGTGCGCCGCAGGTACAGCACCGAGAAGCAGACGATCATGAACGCCACCAGCGTGCCGAGGCTGACGAGGTCGCCCAGCAGCGAGATCGGCGTCACGCCCGCGGCGAAGGCGACGATCAGCCCGACCAGCATGGTGTTGAGGTAGGGCGTGCGGAATTTCGGGTGTATCTTGCAAAACAGCTTCGGCAGCAACCCGTCGCTGCCCATGATGTAGAAGATGCGCGTCTGTCCGTAGAGCAGCACCAGCATCACCGAGGAAAGCCCCATGATCGCGCCGATCTTGATCAGCAGCGAGAACCACGGCAGGCCGACATGGTCCACCGCCACCGCCATCGGGTCGGCGACGTTGAGCAGCTTGAACGGCACGATGCCGGTCAGCACCGCGGCGACGCCCATATAGAGGACGGTGCAGATCAGCAGCGAGCCCAGGATGCCGAAGGGCATGTCCTTCTGCGGGTTGCGCGCTTCCTGCGCCGCCGTCGAGACCGCCTCGAAACCGACATAGGCGAAGAAGATGATCGAGGCCGCGCGGAAAATGCCGCCCCAGCCATAGACGCCGGCGGCTTCCTTGGCGGGGATCAGCGGATGCCAATTGGCCGGGTTGACGTAGAACCCGCCGATCAGGATGAACAGCACCACCACCGTGACCTTGATGAAGACGATGACGTTGTTGACCTTCGCCGATTCGCTGACGCCGATGATGAGCAGCGCCGATACAGCGACGATGCCGAGGAACGCCGGCAGGTTGAATGCGCCGCGCACGATGTCGCCGGCGGCGCTGAGCAGCGTGCCGGTGCCGTCGGCGCTGAAATGGTAGCCGAGCGCCAGGAACTGGTCGCGGAAGATGTCGGTGACCAGCACCGGCTGGCCGACCGCCGTGGTGAATTGCGGCGGGATCATGACGTGGAAGCCGAGCAGGAAGCTGTTGAGGTAGCCCGACCAGCCCACCGCCACCGTCGAGGCGGCGACGCCGTATTCGAGGATCAGCAGCCAGCCCATCACCCAGGCGAAAACCTCGCCCAGCGTGGCGTAGGCATAGGTATAAGCCGAGCCCGAGATCGGCAGCACCGAGGCGAGCTCGGCATAGCACAGCCCCACGAACGCGCAGGCGATGCCGGTGAAGATGAAGGAGAGGATGATCGCCGGGCCGGCATGCTGCGCGGCGGCGGTCCCCGTCATCACGAAGATCCCGGCGCCGATGATGCAGCCGATGCCGAGCGAGACGAGGTTCCATTTGCCGAGGGAGCGCTTGAGCGCATGGCTCTTCGCCTCGTCCTGGATTTGCGCGACGGATTTTTTCGCCAGCAGTTTCCTCGACATTCAAGCCTCGCTTCAGGTTCGAAAGCGAGAGCCCTATCAGGCACTTCGCGGGGTGGCAAGCGCAACCTGCCGCCCCTGCTGCGCTGCAACATGCTGGAAAGTCACCCAAATGAAAAAGCCGCACCCGGTAAGGGCGCGGCCTCTTCGTTGAACCTGCCGGGCTAGTAGATTTCGTGGCCGGGGCTGCCGGGGACCGAATCGTCCGGCGACGCCGGCGTCGAAGCGGCCGGCGGCAGCGCCGAAGCGGGATCGACATGCGCCCCCTGGCCGTTGCCGTGCGGGTGTGCCGCCTGCGCGTGCATCTGGCGCTCGACGGCGGCCCGGATCTCGGCCGGGTCGATCTTCTCGCCCGCCGCGAGGCGGATGGAAAGCTGCCCGAAGAGGTCCTCGGTCTCCGCGCCGATCACCCCGTCCTGCGCGTGCAGGCCGAAGGCTTTCTGCAGGGCCTTGACCTGGTCCGTATTGAGCACGAACCCGTCGTTGCTGGCATCGCCGATGATCGCCGGCTTGCCGTCGGCCGAAGGCGTGAACAGCGCGTGCACGGCGACGTCGAGCTTGTCGCCGGCATTCACCGGCTGGCCGCTCTCCACCGTGCCGAGCTGGCCGAGAAGGTCCTTCATCTCGGTGAGCGCGTCGCGCAGTTTCTGCGTACGCGTGTCCGGCGGGGTGGTGGCGTCCTTCGACGTATCCTGCAGGCGGGCGAGCGGGTTCACCCTGCCGCCGATATAGCCGCCGTCGCCGAAGAGCACGTTGTGCACCGAGTTGGCGTCGTACTGGTCGGGGTTGTTGGTGTGATCGGCCAGCAGCTGGTTCAGCGTGCGGGTGCCGATGCGCCCGTCGGCCACCAGGCCGTTCTGCTGCTGGTAGATACGGGTGAGCTTGTCGAGCAGCGCATGGTCGACATGGCCGTTGGCGTCGATGAGCTTGAAGTCGTCGCCGTCCGCCAGGTGCAGCTTGTCGCGCAGCGCGCCGATCGCATCGACCGAATCGCTGGCCGGCGAGTTCGCCCAGTCCTGCAGGATCGATGCCGCCGCAACGCGCGCATCCTCGTGCGCCGCACTGTGGCGGGACACATCGATAACACCGCCGGCGCCGACATCCGCAAGCAGCGTCGCATAAGCATCCTGCGGAGCAGCCGGAGGTGTTGCGCCGGTGACCGGAGGCGTAGCACCGGTGGCCGGAGGTGTTGCGCCCGTGGCCGGAGGCGTGGCGCCAGTGGCCGGGGGCGTCGCGCCCGTGGCCGGAGGTGTTGCGCCGGTGGCCGGGGGCGTAGCGCCCGTGGCCGGAGGTGTTGCGCCCGAAGCCGGAGGCGTAGCGCCCGTGGCCGGAGGTGTCGCACCGGTAGCCGGAGGTGTTGCGCCGGTGGCCGGGGGCGTAGCGCCCGTGGCCGGAGGTGTTGCGCCCGAAGCCGGAGGCGTAGCGCCCGTGGCCGGAGGTGTCGCACCGGTAGCCGGAGGCGTAGCGCCCGTGGCCGGAGGTGTCGCACCGGTAGCCGGAGGCGTTGCGCCCGTAGCCGGAGGTGTCGCGCCGGTAGCCGGAGGTGTAGCGCCCGTGGCCGGGGGCGTCGCGCCCGTGGCCGGAGGTGTCGCGCCCGTGGCCGGAGGTGTAGCGCCCGTGGCCGGAGGTGTCGCGCCGGTGGCCGGAGGCGTTGCGCCCGTAGCCGGAGGTGTCGCGCCCGTGGCCGGAGGTGTCGCGCCGGTGGCCGGAGGCGTTGCGCCCGAAGCCGGAGGCGTTGCGCCGGTGGCCGGAGGCGTTGCGCCCGTGGCCGGAGGTGTCGCGCCGGTGGCCGGAGGCGTTGCGCCCGTAGCCGGAGGTGTCGCGCCCGTGGCCGGAGGTGTCGCGCCGGTGGCCGGAGGCGTTGCGCCCGTAGCCGGAGGTGTTGCACCAGTGGCCGGAGGCGTTGCGCCGGTGGCCGGAGGTGTCGCGCCCGTGGCCGGGGGCGTAGCGCCGGTGGCCGGAGGCGTCGCGCCAGTGGCCGGAGGTGTCGCACCGGTAGCCGGAGGTGTCGCGCCCGTGGCCGGAGGCGTAGCGCCCGTGGCCGGAGGTGTTGCGCCCGAAGCCGGAGGTGTAGCGCCAGTGGCCGGAGGCGTAGCGCCCGTAGCCGGAGGCGTCGCGCCGGTGGCCGGAGGCGTTGCGCCCGTAGCCGGAGGTGTAGCGCCCGAAGCCGGAGGCGTTGCGCCGGTGGCCGGAGGTGTCGCGCCCGTGGCCGGGGCTGCCGGCCGGAGCGAATCGGCGAAGTGGAGGGCGTCCGCCATTTTCGTAGAGATGTCGGCAGGCGTAAGTGCGTTGATAGTCGCCGTCGAGAGCGGCAGGATACCGATCGCGGCGATCGCGGCGCGGTCGGCATCGTATTGCACCCGATGCTGCGGGCCCTGCTGCTTTTTCGCATCGTCGGCGATGCTGATCACGGCAGCGCGGTAATCGATCGGATTGCCCCCGTTCTGGGCCGCATAATCCCGGACGTTCTGGATGACGCGGTGCGCCTGTATGGCGACGTCGTTCGGCAGGTGCTCGCTCACCTTGTCGATGGCCAGGTCGAGCTTGTCGCGCGGGCGTCCGCCATTGGTGACGGGCACCGGCAGGGGTTGCGGCGGGGTCGGGCCGGATGTGGCGCCGCCCGGAGGAGGCGTATTGTTGCCCGAGCCGCTCAGTGCCCAGGTCCCTATGCCTATGGCGCCGAGCGTGGCGATCGCTCCGGGCACCGCGTATTTCGTATACCCTCCGCCATGTTCGTTGAGGGCGGTGAGCATGCGGCCGATCCTTGCGTTCGTGGCGTCCGTGCCGTGACCGTCGATCTCGGCAGTGGCCTTGTCGAGGTGGCCGCGGAACTCCGGCGACACGCCCTCGGCGAGGGTCGTGCGGCTGGCCGCGCGCGCTTCGGCGAACTTCGCCTGGCGATCCTTGGGCGGCAAGGCCTTATGCGTATCGAAGGCACTGTTAGCCTGGGCCACCACGTCGTCGGCCATCCTGCCGGCGACCATGGGATGCGTCGGCGATCCGTCCGCTTGCGGGGCCTTCAGCGCGGCCAGATGGAATGCGGCCTCGGCTTTTGTAAGCGTTTCCTTCGCTTTCGGATCGATGGGATTCAGCCGGAGATTGATCTGCGCATCGAACAGCGCGTCATGCGCTTTCACCAGGTCGCGGGCATTGGTCTCCAGCGGGTCGGCGGGCGCCGGCGCAGGCTTCGCCTGTCCGAGGCCGAGCGTATTGGCGATCCGCTGCCGGATGCCAACGACGGGCGCGGACGCCTGGAAGGCGGTTTTCAGGTGGCCGGCAAAGGCGGCGGGGAAGTGGCCTTCAAGGTCCTCCCGGCTGGCGGTGCGTTGCAGGCTGGCGTCGAAGGGCTTGCCGCGCGCCGGCGTCGCCTGCATCCTCACCTCGTCGGCGAAGGCGGCCGCTTTCCTCCGGTTGATGACGGAAGGCTCGTCGGTAGAATGTAGGCCGGCCACTGCCTTGATGAAGTCGTCATTGGCCTTTTGCATGGTGGCTGCGGTCTTCGCGTTCGGCTTCTGTTCGTGGGCGAGCGTCGCGTCGAACAAGGCTTCATGCGCCTTCGCTACGTCCTGCGCATGCACGACCGTGGGATCGACGGGCTTGGGAGCCGTGGCCGGCGTAAGGCGCTGGAGAAACGCTTTCCGGCTGGCGTCCAGCGATTCCGTCGGCGATTTCGGGTTCCCTTTTTTCAATGCCGCGCCGGCGAGGTTCCATATCTCGTTGACGGCTTTCTTCGCATCGAAGTTCGGGTTCTGCGCTTCCGGAGGAACGTCGCCCATGGCGTCGAGGAATTCCGCTTTCGCGTTATCCCAGGCCTTGTGTGTGTCCGCAGTACGATTCTGCCGCAGGGCGATCGAGGCGTTGTACAGGTGATCGTGCGCGTCCATGACCCGGGCCTGCAGGGCACCGGGGCTCAGCAGCATACGGCCCGCCGATTCGACGACAGCGGCATTGAGGTGGGCCGCGAATTTATCCGAAAGCCCGCTATCGTTGATGAGGTGTTTTTGAATGACCCGGCGGTTCTGCTCGACCGGGCTATTGTCCGCGACGACACCTTCCGCGAAGACGGTGACACCCTGGGCCCGGCTTCTGGCGTAACCGCTGGTCATGCCGTAGCCGCGATTCGTCGGCGAGCCCTGATAGGCGAGGACGAAATCACTGAACGCCCTGTCCCTTGCGGCGAGCCGGCCGGGAAGGTTGTGCTCGGCATAGGCGATCGAGGCATCGTACAGGGCGTTCTGCGCCCGTACGAGGTCGCGGCTGCGCATGGCGTAATCGTCGAGCGGCGCCGGCTTGGCGCCCCACGAGAAGGTCGGCTCGGGCGGAGTCGGTGCCGGACGCGGAGCGGGGCGCGGCGCCGGGGGCGTCAGAGAAGCGCCGAGATCCACCGCGCCGTGATCGGTAGAGGGAGCGGGAGTAGGAGTAGGAGAAGGAGCAGTGGCGGGCTTGGCCGCCAATGCCGCTTGCAGCGTCAGGCCTTTGTTCGCGTCCTGCCAGCTGGCTTCGAGCGCGTCGTACGAGGTGCCGCGGGTAAGCGGGTCGGCATCGACGAAACGATCCGCGTCGGCCTTTACCTTGTCGGCCATGCGCTCGGCATCGGCCTCGCCGGTGTGGCTGGCCGGTTGGCCGGGCTCCAGGGGCAGGTTGCGCGCGACCTCGAGGAAGTCGGCATGCGACTTTTCATAGAACCGTTCCGTTTGTGCGTCGCGGCCCTGGCGCAGCGCGACTTCGGCGCGGAAGAGGTCCGCATGCGCGTTTATGAAATCGTCGTGCTGCAGGCGAAGGTTATAGTGGCCGGCAACGTCCGGCGCTGCACCGCTGGCGCTCGTCGTGCGGGCATTGGCGCGCGCTTCGGGAAGCGGCTGGTTCCTGTCCGCAGCGAGTTCCGCATACATTTTCACCTGGTCGGCCCTGGCGGCGGCCTCGTCGGCGGTAAGCGGCGGGCGACCGGCCATCGGCAGGCCTGTGACGACCCCGATATAACGGATCCGGGCCAACTCTGCGTCTTTTTGGTAGCCCGCAGAGCCAGGGTAAGCGCGGGCCAAGCGCTCGTTATCGAAAAGACTATTGGTCACTCGCGCGAGCTTTCGGCGCGTGCCCTGTCCTGCTCGGAGATTGCAGTGCTGTGCACAACGGCCGGCGTCGCACCGAGGGCGGCGAGGTCCGCCGGGAGGATCTGGATGCCGGTATGATCGCCGAGGGCAGCGGCGCCGCCCGGGATCAGGGCCGCCGAATCCGTCGTGCCGAGCGTCGGCGAGGCAATGGTCACCCCGCCGCCCGTGTGGCTCGCGCCGACGTTCATCTCGTTCGCTACCGGCGGCTGCAGGCGCGTTTCGGCGCGCGTGAGCACATCGTAGTACCTGCCGCTCAGCCCGTCCAGCGTGGCGTCGATAGGCTTCATCGCGTCGGCGATGGCATGGCGGAAGCCGGGGTTATGGGTGCCGGTATAGTTCGCGGCAACGGCCTTGCGCAGCACCTCGGCCTGCGATTCCATGACCTTGTGCAGGCCGCGCAATGCATCGGCGGAGGACGGATCGTTGGCGTCGAATACATGGTCGAGGTCGCTGGTGGCGGCGGTAAGGTCCGCCTGCGCTTTCGCCAGGTGCGCCTGGAGGTCCTCGGCGTGTTCGCCTTGGGCGCCGGCAGCGGCGCGCTGGGCGACTTCGAGATTCACCACGCTGTCGAAATAACGCTGCACCCTTCCGCGCAGCAGCGGCAGCGGCTCGCCGACATTCGTCGTATCCGGCAGGGTCAGCTCGCGCGCAGGAGTGGGCTCGAACTGGTATGGAGCCGTGGTGCCGTTGCGCAGCGTATTGCGCAGGGCGGGCGCGGGTTCCGCAGCCTGCGGAGCCGCGCGCACGGCGCTCGGCACGGCCTGGCGCATATGCGTGAATACGCCAGCATGCTCGCCGCCGAGGAGCGTATCGACTTTCGCGGCGACGCCGTTGCCCGCTTCGGCGAGGAATTCGCGCGAGCCGGCATCGTTCTTGCCTTTATAGTTAGTGTCGATCTGCAGCCGCAGGCTTCTTGCCTCCGTCTGCGCGAACCGCACCATCGCCGTGGTCGCCGTGAACCCTTCGACGCCCGTGGCGGTCAGGTTGTGCAGCTGGCCCTCGGCCGCATTGAACCGGGCCTGCGCCTGCGCCAGGACTTCCTTGGCCGGCGCTGCATTTCTTCCCTTGGCGCGGGTTGCATCGATGCGGGCGGCCTCGAGCTCGGCGGTGCGGTCGAAGTAATTGCGCAGGGTGCCGCGCACCAGCTGCAGCGACGCCTGCTCGGCAGCGCGCGCATGGAGCGCATGGAGATCGACCGGCGCCGTTTCGGTCGCCGGAGCTTCGGGCGTAGCGGGCGCCGTGCAGCTTCAGCCGGCTTCGGTGCCGGCTCGGCCGTGGGTTGTACGGGTTCTGCGGCGGCAGGGGCCGGAGCGGCGAGCCTGGTCTCGATGGCGGTGAAGCCTGCGGCCTGCTTGCCTTCGATGAGCGCGTCGAGCCTGGTGTCGATGTCCTTCTTCAGGCCCTTGCGGTAGTCGTCGAATCCTTGGTGATCCCAGATATCGTCCTGGCCCGGCATGCCGTCATGCACGAGTTTCACCTGGGCATCGGCGAATTTCATCAGCGCGCGGAACGCGGCGCCCGACGGGTCGCGTTGTTTCGCCGGCTTCAGTTCCTCCAGCTGCGCCCGGGCCTGGGCCAGGGCCGTTTTCTTCGCTCGCGATGCTGGCGTCCCTGAAATTCACATGGGTAGCATTTCCCTCGTCGACCGGATTCCTCCGGAAGTCGTGCTGCGTGAGCGCCAGATTCTCGGCGGCGGCGATATAGGCATCGAAGCGCGCGCGCAGCAGCGGCAGCGGCTTGGCCGGGAGCTCCGGCTGGACCGGCGCGGCCGGAGTGACCGGGGTCTCCACCGGCTTTGCGTCGGCCGGGGCCGGCGCAGCGGCGGCAGTGGTGCCGGTCATGCCGTTGACGGAGCGGAATTGATCCTGCATCGCGGGCGGGAGTTTTTCGACGAACCCGGTGCGGGTGCGTGCAATGGCGGCGTCGAGCGGCTCGCCGCTTCTGCGGGCGACGATGGCGTCCTCCCGCGTGGTCTGGAGGATATTGACGACGCCCGCGTTCAGCGCGCCCGGTATGTTCGTCATGATGGCCCGGTGGAATCGGGTATCGGCATCCAGGATCCTTTGCGTGGCCACCATATCGCGCGCCTCGCCCAGGGCACGCGGCGGATTATCGTACTGGAGGCGGAAGAGGGCTTCGCGCGCCGCTTCCATCGCACGCAGATTCTCCGCCGCAGGATCGGCAGGCGCTCCGCCCGCAGCGGCGCGGGATTCACCGCCGGGCGCAGTCGGCGCCGCTGCTGCGGTCGCCGGCGCCGGCAGTTGGGCGACGACGGCCCGGAATTCGCCGGTCACGTCCTGCGGCATCCGGCTGGTGAGCTCGAGCCGAGCGCTGTTGATCGCATCCTGGAGTGCGCCCTCGGTGTTCGCCGTCTCTGCATGTGCGGCCCGGGCCATGATGTGGCGGGCATAGCTCTCGGCATCGGCAGCATTGCTGGAGCCGGAGCCGAAGAAATTGAGCGAGACCTCCGGCAGGGCCTGTCTGGCCTGAATGAATTGCGTCACGGCGGCATCCTTCGCCGAAGTACGCTGCGCGCCTCCGTCGCGGCGAAGCTCGAACTCCGCGCGGACCAGCTCGTCCTGCGCAACGGCAAGCGCGCGCAGGCGCGTCGGCATGTCGGCGGTCCGGGCCGGCGCCGGCGTGGCGGCAGTCACGATCGGGGCGGACTCGGCGACGGCGGCGCGGAACGCCGCGACGTGCTCCGGCGGCATCAGCGATTCGAGCGTCGCCCGTTCGTTGGCAGTGAACCTGGCGGGCCCGCTCCTGACGTTTTCGAAGGTGGCCTCTTTCCGCAGGGCAGCGATGAACCCGTCGGGATCGATGCGGTCGATGCCGGCGGCCTTGGCAACGCGCAGGAAATCCTGTTCCGATGCTGCGCGTGCGTCCACGAGATCTTGCGGCATGGGTTGTGTGCCCTGGGTGTGGGCGATAGCGCCATAGGCCATTTCAGCGCCGAGCACGTCGTTATGCGCCTTGACGAGGTCGCGCATCAGCTCTTCCTGCGTCACCGCCGTCGGCAGCGCCGCAGGTTCGGGGGTCGCGGCCGGAGCGGCGGTGGAACGGGCGGCATTCGGCGCGATGCCGGCGGCGGATTCCCTCAGCTCGCGATGCGCGATCGTAAGTTCACGCTCGGCCTCGCCGAACATCATTCGGGCCTCCAGCATGGACTGGGTCACATTGATCGCCGATTCGACCGGACGCCGGGCCTCGACCATCGTCCTTGCATTCCCGCTTATGACATCGATCAGGTCCGTAGCGTTGAACGGAGCGCGGGTGGGAGTATCGGCATGGATGGGACGATAGTCCTGCGGCAGCCCCGCAAGGGCGAGGGAAAAGCGACGCTCGGCCGCTGCCCTTTCAGCGTTCCTCTGCCCGCTCGCCGGTGTGCTGTCCCGCAGGGCCGTAAAGTGGGCGAACTCGGTCCGCACCAGCGCATCGGACGCCGCGGCGAACTCACGCACCTGCGCCTGCAGCTCGGCCGGCGCGGTCGATGTAGCGGGCGAATCGTCCTGGATGATGCGCCGGATGCTTGCAAGGATCTCCTGCATGGTCGGCTCGCCGACGCCGGTGCCCGGCGCAGCTGCCCGAACGGGCGACGGCGCGGCTGCCGGAGCGGGCGTCGAAGCGGCGCTCTCTGCCGGTGTGTCCGACTGGCGGCGCAGGAACTCCGACTGGCGGCGCAGGAACTCAGGGATTTCGAATATATTGTCGGCGGGCGGCGGCGGAGCGACTGCCGGCGCAGTACTGCCCGCTGCAGGCTCTATGACCCCTACGCCCAGTTTGAAATCTTTGGGTCCGGTGGACGGCGCGGCGGCCGGCTTGGGCGCTGCAGCGGGCTGTGCGGCGGCCGGGGCCGTGGAGCGGCCGGGGATGATGCTCATCACCGCCGAAACGGCCCGCTGGAAAATATTGGGGGAAGCCGTGTTGCCCTTGCCCGTGTCGTTTTTCCCGTCAGCCATGGTGGTCCCTTATTCTAGGTTTTACGGGCCAACCCTAACATGGGACTGGTAGATGAAATGTTAAGGTTATGTGAATATTCTATTAACGCGGTGCTTCTGCGGATAATGCGTCCCGCCCTGGCGTAATAAAAACTTAATATCTCTGTGGTAGGATGAGCGCATGGATACTGACCCCAGGCACCGGCCCACGCTCGCTTTGCCGCCGGACGGCACCCTCCCGCCCGTTTCGACCGGCGCCGCGCTCCGCCTGACCCATAACCGCCCGACGCTGAGCCTGCCGACCAATGCCGATCTCGCGCTGGACCCGGTCGCGCCGCCGCCGCCGGCCCCGCCGACGGGCAATCCGACGCTCAAAGCTCTCGGCGATTACCTTTATCAGAACGGGTGGCAGCTCGGCCGCCAGTACGGGCTTCCGGCCGGATTGAAGATCGCCGGCCGGTGGGTGCCGGGCGCCGGTCCCCTCGGCGGCGTGACCTGGTGGGGCCAGATGGCCTATGCGAGCGGCTCGAGCGCCGTCAACCGCAGCATGGGCTGGGATCCCGAGTTCCACGCCGAAATGGTCCGGGCGCAGAACCACGGCAATATCCCGGGGCAGCTCGCCCTCCACAGCGAAGTGGCCATGGACTATACCTTCGCCGCCTTCGCAACGAACGAGGCCCTGCCGGTCCTCACCAAGACCGTCCAGTATGGCGGGCGCTGGGCGCCGGCCCTGAGCAGGTTCAACCTGGTCCCCGGCGGCATGGCCGGCCGCGCGATGGCGAGCTTCCGCACCGGCATGGGCGGCCCGCTGGTCCTCATGGCCGTGCCGGCGGCGACGATCGCTTCCGGCTACTATAACGACGACCAGACCAAGGCCGCCGACGGCGTCGCCTCGGCCAGCTCGACGACGGTCGGCATGATCATCGGCGGCGGGGTCGGCGCTTTGGTCTGCCCCGCCACCGCCGGCGCCGCGACGGTCGGCACCGATGGCGCGGCCGCCCCGAGCTTCCTCCTGGTGCCGCCCTGCGAGATGGGATTCGCCACGATGGGTGGCGTTGGCGGCCAGTTCATCAGCCCGATCCTGCGCTTGATGCCGGGCCCCGTGCAGCGCTGGAGCGACCGCGCCGGCGCCGCGATCGTCGCGCACCACCAGCGCAGCGAGGAAGAGGATATCCTGAACAAGGAGATCACCGCCCTGCTGCCGGCGCTGAATAAAATGCCCCAATGGGTCAAGGACCTGGACAACGGCAGCCTCGGCGACATGCCGATCATGTCGATGTCGCAGCTCGATAGCGGCACGGTGCCGGCCTATGCGCGGCCGGACGGCAAGGCCAGCATGAGCGAGGTGGTCGACAAGCTGAAAGCAAGCGGCGTCTATGAGGACGCGCTGAAGCGCGATCACGCGCTCACGATCGGCGACCTGACCAAATACCTGACCACGGCGAAGCATAAAGACCCGCAGGTCTTCGCGGCGCATTAACCGTCTTTTTCGCCCTTCAGCAGCAAATATTCCAGCTTCTTGACCGCTTCCTTGGCCAGCGCGTCGCGGCCGGCGCGGGCGTCGCCGACGAGGACGGCCTCGCGCCCCGTCGCCGGGTCGATGGCGCTGACCTTGACGAACCGCCCCTGCGCGATGAACTCGACGATATATTCCGGCCGCTTCATTCAAGCCGCTTCGGCGGGGACGAGGTGCTCCACCAGCAGCTGCACCACCTGGTTGGCGCGTTTTTCCTCGACGGTGAAGCGGTAGCCGAAGAACTCGAATATCGCGCCCTTGTCCGGGATGACGCGCGCCTCGTGCAGCACCAGCCCGGCGACGGTGGTGGCGAATTCGTCCGGCAGGTCCCAGTCGAGCTGGCGGTTCAGGTCGCGGATGGTGACGTTGCCGGCCACCCGGTACGCATGCTCGCCGTAGGGGATGATCTCGGCGATCGCCAGCGGGTCGTGCTCGTCCTCGATCTCGCCGACGATCTCCTCGATGATGTCCTCGAGCGTGACGATGCCGAGCCACGCGCCGTACTCGTCGACCACGCAGGCGAAATGCTTGCGCTTGGCGCGGAAGGCGGTGAGCTGGTCGTCGAGCCCGGTCGTCTCCGGCACGAACCACGGCTTCTGCGCGATGCGCCGCACCATCTCGCGGGTGATGCCGATCTTCTGCTGGCGCACCAGCTTGAGCAGGTCCTTGAGGTGCAGGATGCCGACGATATTCTCCGGGTGGTCCTTCCACAGCGGGATGCGGCTGTGGTTGAGCGCGATCGCCGCGCTGACGATGTCCTCCGGCTCCAGCCCGAGATCGACCGACTCGACCTGCTTCCTGTGCGTCATCACCTCGCCCACCTCGCGACCGGAGAGGTCGAGCACGGAGGCCAGCATGTCGCGGTCCTCCTTGATGACGTCGCCCTCGGAATGGTGCAGCTCGATCGTGCCGCGGATCGCCTCGTTCGAGGTCGTCACCGCGTCGCCGCCATGCAGGTCGACGCCGAGCAGCCGAAGCGCACCGCGCGCCACCGCCTGCACCAGCAGCGTGATCGGCGACAGCAGGCGGATGATGACGGCGACGAACGGCACCAGCAGCAGCGCCGCGCGGTCGGCGCGGTAGATGGCGATGGTCTTCGGCAGCACCTCGGCGAAGACCAGCACGAGGAGCGTGATGGCGATGGTCGCGTAGATCGGCCCGTACTCCTCGCCGAACAGCCCGACCGCGAGCACCGTGGCGATCGACGCCGCCGCGATGTTGACGAACGTATTGCCGAGCAGCAGCGTCGAGATCAGCGTGTCCTTGCGCTCGAGCAGGCGGTTGATCAGCACCGCGCGCCGCAGCCCCTCCTGCGCCAGCGCATACATCCGCGCGCGCGATACGCCGGTCAGCGCCGTCTCCGACGCCGAGAAGAACGCCGAGCACAGCACCAGCAGGACGATAACGATGCCATCGATGGTCGGCGACGTGTCCATTCTTAGCCCTCCACCTGAAAGGGGGAGGGTTGGGTGGGGGTCCACCGAGTTTCCTCGCGCGCAAGCGTATCGAGGATTACCTGCATTACGCCTTCGACATTCTCCAGCACCTCATGGTTCCAGAAGCGTAGAATGCGGTATCCCGCACGGCTCAAAGTTGCCGTACGTTCTTCGTCATAGGTTTGCCGCGATGCATGCTGGCCGCCGTCCAGCTCGATAATGAGTCGCCGCTTGGCGCAGGCAAAATCGGCAATGTGCTTGCCGATGGGATATTGCCTGCGAAAATAATATCCCGTTTGTCGACGGGACAAATATTTCCATACTATTTTCTCCGCCTCGGTCGCTTCTCTGCGCATGCGACGCGCCCGCTTCACCGACTGGGGTGCAAGCTCGCGGAAACGCCGCAGACCCCCACCTGTCCTCCCCCTTTCAGGGGGAGGGATGCTTGGGCGCGCGCTCATGACAATAACTCGACGACGCGCCGTGCCAGCGCCGGATCGACGTTCTTCAGCACGCGCGCCTTGCCGATGGCGTCGAGCACGACGAACGCCAGCGCGCCGCCCTCGGCCTTCTTGTCCTGCGCGAAATGCGAGCAGATGCCGTCGGTATTCCAGCGGAAATCGACGTCGGAAAGCTTCACCGGCAGGCCGAGCGATTTCAGGTGCGAAGCCAGCTCATCGACAACGCTCGCGTCGAGCAATTTCAGCTCGGCGGAAAGCCGGCAGCCCATCACCATGCCGAGCGCGACCGCCTCGCCGTGGTGCAGCACCGCGCCGTAGCCCGTCTCCGCCTCCAGCGCATGGCCGAACGTGTGGCCGAAATTGAGCCATGCGCGCGCGTCGCCCTCGCGCTCGTCGCGCTCGACGATGTCCGCTTTCATCGCGCAGGATTTTACGACCGCCGTCTTCAGCGCGGCCGCATCGCCCGCGACCAGCTTCGCGCCGTGGGCCAGGCACCAGCGGTAGAATTCCGCGTCGAGGATCAGCCCGTACTTGATGATCTCCGCATAGCCCGCACGCAACTCGCGCGGCTTCAGCGATTTCAGCACGTCGAGGTCGGCGATGACCAGCTTCGGCTGGTAGAAGCTGCCGATGAGGTTCTTACCGGCGCGGCTGTTGATGCCCGTCTTGCCGCCGATGGAGCTGTCGACCTGCGCCAGCAGCGTCGTCGGCACCTGCACCAGCGGCACGCCGCGTAGCAGCGTGCTCGCCGCGAATCCCGCGAGGTCGCCGATGACGCCGCCGCCCAGCGCGAAGATCGCCGTCCTGCGGTCGGGCGCGAGCGCCAGCAATTGCTCCATCAGCATCTCGTAGCTGGCGAAGGATTTGCTCGCCTCGCCCGCCTTCACCCATTGCTCGTCCACCTGCCAGCCCTGACCGGCGAGCGCCGCCTTCAGCTTCTCCGCGTAAAGATCGCCGACGACCGGATCAGTGACGATGATCGCGCGCTTGCCCGGCAGCAGCTTCGCCGTGAGCTCGCCCGCGCGCGCGAGCAGCCCCTCGCCGACGGCGATGTCGTAGCTGCGCCCGCCCAGCGCGACGTGCAGTGTTTCGCTCATAGATCCTTCCCGTCGAGCGCGGCAATGACGCGCTCGACCACGCGCTCGTGCGGCCCCTCGCTCGAATCGACGATGATCTCCGCCTCGCCGTAGACGGGGTAGCGCTCCGCCATCAGCCGGGCGAGGATGGCCTCCTTGTCGCCCTTCTCCAGCAGCGGGCGCGTATCGCGGCGGGTGACGCGCTCGAGCAGCACCGGCAGCTCCGCCCGCAGCCAGACCGAGGTCGCGCTGGCGCGGATGATCTCGCGCACGTTCGGCTGCATCCACGCGCCACCGCCGGTGGCCAGCACGAAGGGCTCGCCGGCCGACAGCAGGCGCTTGATGACGCGCAATTCCAGGTCCCGGAAGATCGGCTCGCCGTGGATGGCGAAAATATCGGAGACGCTGCAGCCCGCCGCCGCCTCGATCTCGACGTCGGAATCGACGAAGCTCCAGCCGAGTTTCTTCGCGAGGCGCCGCCCGACGGTCGACTTGCCGACCCCCATCAGCCCGACCAGCACCAGCGGACGGCCGCGCCAGGCGCGTTTTTCCGCGCTCCGCCTGGCTTTGGACTGTCCGGACCTCTGCTCGGGATGTTGCATGGTAAATAGTTGACTCTTCTTGTTTTCGGTTGCAGATAGATACCGGTTTTGCCATACAACTTCAACTCCAACCCTAAAGCGCAGAGGCCCTATGAACACGCCGAACAATAAAGACACCAACAAGAAGATCATCATCGCCATCGCCGTCATCGCCGTGATCGCGGCCGTCGCCGTGGCCATAACCGCCAAAAAGCCGGCCAGCACCACGACCACGACGGAAACGGTCAACACCACCAACACCGTCACCCCGGATGAATCGGCCACCACGCCGGCCCCGGCCGCCGCCCCGGCGGACGCGACCGCTCCGGCCGCTGCTCCCGCCCCCGGCGCTGCCGACGTCACGGCCCCGGCCGGTGCGCCTGCCGCTGTCGCCCCGCCCGCTGCGACGACCCCGGCCCCGGCTGCTGCCCCGGCCCCGGCCGCCCCGGCTCCCGGCACTGCCCAGTAGCTAAGGCACTTCAATGACGAAACACGCCATCCCGGCCGACTGGCTGGGGTGGCGTGAATCGTTTCTGGAGACCTTATCGGCGGCGCGCGGCGCCTCGAACGCCACGCTTTCCTCCTACAAGGCCGACCTCGCCGACTTCTTCGACTTCGCTGCGAAAAAGAAATGGGCGATGGAATCGCTCACCCACCGCGAGGTCAGCGCCTACCTCGCCGACCTCACACGGCGCGGCATGGCCGCCTCGACGCTGGGCCGTCGCCGTTCCGCCCTCTCCCAGTGGTTCAAGTTCCTCGTCCGCGAGCGCACGCGCCGCGACAATCCGGTGCTGCTCGTCGCTTCCGCCCGCCGCCAGCGCACCCTGCCGAAAGTATTGTCGAAGGAGGAAGTCGGCCGCCTCGTCGCCGCCGCCGCGTCCGATACTTCCGCCGAAGGCCTGCGCATGGCCGCGCTGATGGAGCTCATCTACGCCTCCGGCATGCGCGTCAGCGAGCTCGTCGCCCTCACCCTGCGCCACCTCGAACGCGACCCGAAACGCGCCGGCGCCCTCGCCCCCTATTTCATCATCCGCGGCAAAGGCGGCAAGGACCGCATGGTGCCGCTGCACGAATCCGCCCTCGCCGCGCTGGAGCGCTACCTGATGCTGCGCGCCACTTTCATCCCGAAGAACCGCGACTCGCATTTTCTCTTCCCCTCCGCCGCGCGCGCCGGCCACCTGACGCGCCAGCGCTTCGGCCAGCAGCTCAAAGCCCTCTGCCTGCGCGCCAACATCGATCCCGCGCGCTGCTCGCCGCACACGCTTCGCCATTCCTTCGCCACGCATTTGCTCGAAGGCGGCGCCGATCTGCGCGTCATCCAGGAACTGCTCGGCCACGCCGACATCGCGACGACGCAAATTTACACCCACGTCACCGGCAAGCGCCTCGCCCAGACCATGGCCAGGCACCATCCGCTGGCGAAAAAGAAATAAAGTTAGCTCGGGAACGCGAGCCGGGCGAGCCAGCCATGAGCCCGCAAAGCGGCGGGAGAGTTGGTCAGTAGACCAACTCGACCCACCAAAACTAATGCGAGCCGACCGCGAGCGGAATGATCTCCGCCGTGTCCGCCTGCATCGCTTCCGGCGAGTTGCTCGTCACCGCGCGACGCTTCGCGTAGCTGGCGTCGAGCTCGCGGAAGATATAGTCGAGCACCGAGCTCGCCTCGGCGATCAGCTCCGAGCCTTCGACGCTGCCCGAGGGCGCGAACTGCGCCTGTGCGAACGCCGTGACGAAGGCCGAGAGCGGCACGCCGTATTGCAGCGCCACCGAGATCGCCCGCGCGAATTGCTGCAGCAGTGCGCGGTAGGCCTCCGCCTCGCCCGGCATGTCGAGGAAAATTTCGCCCAGCCCGCCGTCCTCGTATTCGCCGCTGCGCAGATAGAGCGGGTGGCCGCCGATGGTCGCCTTCTGCGTGAAGCCGGCGCGGCGCGGCGGCAGGTCGCGGCGGCCGTAGAGGAAGCGCTGCGCCAGCTCCGCCGCGAGCTGCGGGATCTGCTGCGGCAGGTTGGTCTCGACCGCGAAGGGCAGCGTGGCGACTTCCGAGTCCTCGCCCGTTTCTTCGCCGGCGACTTCCTCGTAGATCGCGCAGGCCTCGCGCGAAAGGCTGAGCGATTTGAGCCCCGCCTGCCACGCGCTGCGGATCAGGTCGCGGCATTCGTCGGTCGAGGCTTCGTGCGGGAGCAGGATCGTATGCGCAATGCCGCCGGTGAGGAAGGGCTGCGCCGCGCCCATCACCGCAAGCTGCGCCTTCGCGCTGACCGCCGGCGCGCCCGGCGCCGCCGTGAGCGCGGTGGCGAACACGCCGGCATGCTCTTCCTTCAAATGCGGCGCACCGCCGAGATGCTGCGCCCCGCAGGCATGCCGGTTCGCTTGCGCGATGGCCTGCGCGCCGAAGCCGAGATGGTCAAGCACCTTGAACCGCGCGTCGCGCAGCTGCGCATCCGTCAAATGGAGCTGCTCGCGGCAGAACCGCTCGCCGAGCACCCACGGGTCGAACGCCGAATGGATGTCGACCGCACTGGCGAGCGCTTCCTCGACGGCGCGAATTTCCGCCTCGCCGAAACCCTTGCGGCGCAGCGCGTCGTGGTCGATGCCGGGCGCATCCTCCAGCGTGCCGTGGCCGCAGACATGGCGCGCGATGTCGCCGATCTCGCGGGCGCTGTAGCCGAGCGCCGACAATCCGTACGTCACGTTCGGGCTGAGCGATTTGCGCCAACCGCCGCCGGGCAGTGCGCTGCTTTTGAGTAACGTCGCCAGCGGGGCGAGGCCGAGCGTTTCGCAATCCATGACGCGGGCGATGGTCGCCGTCGGCGGCACGCAGGAAAGCTGCGCGTTGCGCGCGCCCTTATGCTCGGTATGGCTGAGCGCGACGTCCCACACGCGCTCGAGCGCCTTGGCGAGCTCGGGCTGCGGCAGCGCGCTGAAATCACCATGCGCCTGCGCGCGGCGGGCGTGCAGGACGCGCAAATAAGCCGCGCGGTTGCGGTCGTACTCGGCGAAGGCGCCGAGCTCGCCGGCGATCTGCGCCGAGGCGACGTGCGCCTCCGCCGTCAGCAGCCCGCAGATGGCGGCCGCCGTGGCGCGCGCCCCGGGACTGTCGTAGGCGACGCCCATGCGCATGACGAGCCCGCCGAAATTCGCCGGCCCGATGCCGAGCGGGCGCGTGTCGAGCGTGCGCCGCGCCATCTCGCGCGACGGGTACTGCGCGATGCCGACGGAGATATCGAGCATCACCGTGACGAGGCGCACGACGTGCGAAAAAAGTTTCAGGTCGAGGTTGCCCTTGGCGTCGGCGAGCGCCAGCAGGTTGATCGCCGCCAGCGGGCATGCGGTATCGTCGAGGAACAGGTATTCCGAGGCCGGCGTCGAGGCGCGGATGGGGCCGGAATCCGGGCACGGGTTGGCCATCTCGATCGCGTCGGCGAACTGGATGGTCGGCTCGCCGGTGGCCCATACGGCGTGCGCCAGCTCGTCGAGCAGCTCGGCGGCTTCCTCCTGCCGCACGACGACGCCGTCGGTGCGGCGGCGCAGGGCGAAGCGGTGCTTATCCTCCGCCGCCTGCATGAAGCGGCCGGAAACGCGCACCGCATGTTTCCCCTGGTGCGCGCCGATGGTGAAGAAGATCTCCGAATCCGCCTGCGCCGAATAAAGCGGGATGTGCAATTCGCGGTAGCCTTGCCGCGCGTAATGCAGCACGCGCGCGATGGCGTTGCCGGGGATCAGCGCCGCGCGCGCCTGCGCGATGGCTTTTTTCAGCAGCGGATTGCGCGTCGGCTCGAAGCGCGCCTCGCCCTCGCCCGCCTCGGTGGCGCACATGACGGCGCTCAGATGCTCGCGCATCGCCCGCGCGCCGGTGATGAGTGCGGCGGCCTTGTATTGCTCTTCGCCCTTCCAGCGGATGAAATCGAGCACTTCCGGGTGATCGATATCGACGACGACCATCTTGCCCGCGCGGCGCGGCAGCCCGCCGGAGGAGATGGCGCCTGCCGCCTTGTCGCCCACCGAGAGGAAGCGCTTGAGCCCCGCCGCATGCGCGCCGCCCGAGAGCGTTTCGCCGCTGCCGCGGATGCTCGACATGTTGACGCCGACGCCCGAGCCGTATTTGAAGGCGCGCACCTCGCGCTCGAAGAGATGCATGATGCCGCCCTCGTTGACGAGCTCGTCCTTCACCGAATGCAGGAAGCACGCCGCGAGCTGCGGGCGCTCGTAGGCATTCGCCGAGCGCATCAGCCGCGCGCTGGATATCTCGCCGTGGAAATGGCCCTGCGCCGGGCCGGTCATGCCGTAGGCCCAGTGCAGCCCGGCGTTGAACCATTGCGGCGAGTTGGGCGCCATCATCTGCCGCGCCAGCAGGGCGCAGATCTCGTCGTGGAAGGCGCGCGCGTCGTCGGCGCTGTCGAAATAGCCGCCGCGAAAGCCCCAGTAGGTCCACATCCCCGCCATGCGCGCGAAGACCTGGCGCGCGGAGGTCTCATGCGTGGTGCGCTCTTCCGCCGGCAGACCCATCAGCGCGGCGGTGTCGGGGACGCTGCGCCAGAGCCACTCCGGCAGCCCCTCCTCGCGCACGCGGGTGGTCGAAGCCGGCACGCCCGCCTTGCGCAGGTAGTAGCGCACGAACGTCTCGGCCGCCTCGTAGGACCAGTGGGCGGGGACCTCGATGTCGGTGAGGCAGACGCGGGCTTCGGCGTCGGCGGCGCAGATCTCCACATCGACCGATTTCCACGAGATGCCGGCGTAGGGCGACTCGTCCTCGTGCGTGATGTGGCGTGTGAGATGCATGCGAGCCCCCGGAGCGCGAGCGAAAATTCCGCGCGAGATTGAGTAGGAGCTTGCCGACGGTCTTGTTTTTATTTTCTTGAAGCGTTTTTCGTAACACCGCGATGCGCACGCTTCAAGCAGCACGCGCTACATCATCCACAAGAGTTTCAATCGTCATTGCGAGGAGCGCATCGCGCGACGCGGCAATCCAGAGGCCAAGGGCAAGGACTGGATTGCTTCGCTGCCGCTCGCAATGACGGCTACTTCTTTTTCGTCGCTTTCTTCTCCGGCGTCGGCGCCGGCGGTTCGGGCATTTCGCACTTCACCATCGTCACGTCGTAGATCGGGTGCTCGAGCGAGGCGATCGACGGGCTCGACGCGTACATCCAGCCGTGGAAAAGCGCCTTTGTCTGCGCCTGCCCGGGGATGTGCTCCTTCAGGTCGAACAGCCCGGCGTAATCGGTGGGCGAGCTCGGAATGGACGCGGCGCAGGTGATCGCCTGGATATCGAGCCGGTCGAAGCTCACCGTCTCGCCCGGCTTGGCATCGAGCAATTGCGAGCGGCCGGTGACCTTGTTCAGCGCGCGGAAGACCACCTTGCGCGGCTGCGGGCCGCTTGCGTCGCTGGGGAAGATCGGGCTGGTCTGGATGTCCGGCACCGCCGGGTTCTGCGCGGCGGGGTTGACCGCATCCGCCGGCGCGACGGGTGGCGGCGCGGCGGCTTCGCCCACCTCGCCGGACTCGACGCCGGGCACGGGCGCGGATGCCGTCGCGTGCGGGCCGGGCGGCGGCGAATAGGCAGCGGGGCCGGACTCGCGCGCGAAGGGAAGCTGCGCCGGCAGCGGCGGATAGACCGGGCGCGCGGCATTCGGTGCGGGCGCGGCGACGGCGGGGCGCTGCCAGAGCGGCGCGGTCGAGGGCAGTTGCTGGTCGGGGCGCGTGGTGTAGATCCCCGGCGCGGTGCCGGGGGGGACGATGGTCGAGGGCTGGTCGGGCGGGTTCCCGACCTGCGCGGCGGTGCTCAACGGCATGGCAAGCGCGAGCGCGAGGAACAGGGATGCGCGGCGCATCGCCTTATTTCAGGCCGCTCGATACCGCCGGGCTCGCCGTGCTTTTCGGCGCCGCGGCGTCGGGTTCGCTCGCCGCGGCCGGCGCGGCGCCGCCCTTGTCGACCCCGCCGCCGGAGAAGGCGAACTTGCCGATCATCTCCTCGATATTGACCGAGGATTCGGTATAGACGATGCGATCGCCGTTCTTGAGGTCGGCGTCGTCGCCGCCGGGCGTGATGGCGACGAACTTGTCGCCGAGCAGGCCGGTGCTCTGGATGGCGGCGGTGGAGTCCTTCGGCAGCTTGACGTTGTCGGCCACGCGCAGCGTCGCCACGGCCTGGTAGGTCTTGGGATCGAGGTCGAGCTTCTCGACGCCGCCGACCTTGATGCCGCCGATGCGCACGTCGCTCCCCGCCTGGATGCCGCTGACGTTGGTGAAGCCCGCCGTCACCGCGTAGCCCTCGATGGGCTTCACGTTGCTCGAGTTGTAGGCGAAATAGAGGAAGCCGCCGGCGACGGTCAGCACGACCGCGCCCATCACGGTCTCGATTGCATGGTTGGCCATGGAAAGCCTCAACGGGGTTGAAAGTTGGATCGACCGACCCCTATCACGGGAGCGCCGCCACTTGCAACTTCATCTCTCTGTTTCCCCCGCGTGGCGCAGCCGCCACCGGGGTCACTTCGCGCAATTCCCGTAGAAGGCGCAGGAGGAGGTCTCGCTGACCTCGCTGTTCGGGCAGTTGCCCCAGTAGCCGCAGTAATCGGGCTTGGGAACTTCCTGCCCGGTGGTGGGCTTGTAGAAATCCTTCCACGCCTTCGACTCCACCGGCAGGCCGCGCTGGCCGTAATAACGGTCCCACCAGATCCCGTCCTGCTTTTCCTCGGCCGTCTGGTTGTTCCAGAAGGAATGGGTATTGAGCTCGGTGAAACCGACGCCCTGGCAGGCGGAAAGCGCAAGGCAGCCGGCGAGCGCAAACGCTCTTATTCCGGCTTCCACGGCTCGTAGTCGGCGGTGGCCGGGGCGCGGCCTTTGCCCTTCGTGATATGCCCCTGCGGCACGTAGCGCGCGCTGGTGCCGGTCAGGTTCGGCAGGTGCTCTTTCTGCCAGTTGTACTGGCGCGGCTTCTCGAGGGGACGTGCCAGCGTATAGTGCAGCCAGCCGTGCCACGAGGCCGGCACCTTCGACGGCTCGGCCTGGCCGCGGTAAATGACCCAGCGGCGCTTCGGCTCGAACGTATTGCGGGCGCGGCGCGCTTCGTAATAGCGGTTGCCGAACTCGTCGCGGCCGACATAGCGCCCGTAGAGGAAGCTGTGCAAAAGGGTCCCGATCGTGGCGCTCATGCCTCAGGAAGTACCAAAGCGGCGCGCGGGGTGCAAGCATGATGGCTAGTGCGCGTGGACAGGCGCGGGCGCCCGCGCCGGATTGGGCCTCGGCACCGGCAGATTCGCCGGCAGGCCGGAGCCGATGTCGAGATCCGGCGACGCGCCGGCGTTGCCCTTGGGCATCGCCGCATCCACCAGGCTGACGATGAGCGCGAAGACGATCTGGCCGAGGAATCCGCCGTCTTTCTGCAGGTGCTGCAAGGCAGCGATCTGGTCGTCCGTGTAGCCGAATTCCTTGAAAATGCGCGTGCGGTCTCTCTTTTCGTCATCCGGGCTGAGGATGCCGCGATTATGGTCCTCGATGAAGGTGCCGCCGTCGACGACGGACGAGCTCCACCGGCAAAGATCCTCGACGGTGAACTGACCGAAAGGTTTGCCATGAAGGGGGAAGGTGATGCCCGCGTTGGCGGTAAGAACACCTTTCTTCAGCTTGCCTTCGTGCACCAACTCTTCAAGCGTGGCGTGGCGGTCCGCCTCGAGCACGTGCTCCGCGCCGGTCGTGCCGAGGAAATGCGCGAGGTACATCCGCCCGCCGTCGCTGAGGATATCGTCCTTGTCGGTGCCGATGCCCTGCAGCGAGCCCTTGTTCATCAGCGCGTATTTGATGAGGGCGTCGCACTGGGCCTGTGCCGAATAATCCATGGCGCGGCCGGGAAGGCCGCTGACGGTCTGCCAGGTGCCGTCGACGAACTGGCAATAGCCGCTCGCCGTGCTCGCCCCGCCGATGCAGGCGATGTTCCGGCCGTTGCTCTCATGCTTGATGATAAAGCGCAGGTAGGACTCGAGCTCCGGATGGTGCGAAGCGACGCACTCGGTATGCAGCACCGCGTAGACATCTTCGTCGGTCGAATGGTTGGCCATGTGAAAATTCTACCACCAATGGCAGCGGCCGATTGTGACAATTCCATGAAGATGCGACCCGCGCCCGCCTCGCAAGCTATTGATAACCGACGTTCTTAAGCGCTAATCGGCGGCCTGGCGGCGCAAATGTTTGCGGTGGTCGATGGCGAAATTGCCGGTGACGCGCGCGCCCTCCGCCACGTCCTTCACCACCACCGAGCCGATGGTGACGATGGCGTTCTTCCCCACCGTCACGCCGTTCGACACGGTCGCGTTCGGCCCGATATAGGCGCCGTCCATCAGCGTCACCCGCCCGCTCAGAATGGCACACGCCGTCATCTTGACGCCGCGCCCGAGCACGCAATCATGCGCGACGTGGACGAGGTTGTCGAACGAGCAGGCCTCGCCGATCTCGGTGAAGAGCGGGAAGATGCTTTTCGCCACCGCGACATTGGCGAGGAAGGTGCAATGATCGCCGATGCGCACGCCGCCCGCCTGCGGCAGCAGCTGCGGCCGCCCGTCGAGGTTCGACACCTCGTACGCCGGCCCGCCGATGACCGTGCCCGGCCCGAAATAGCAATGCTTCCCGATGACCGTGCGCTCGAGGATGGAAACGTTCGGCCCGACCACCGTGCCCTCGCCGATGACGACGTCGTTCGGCGCGATATACGCCGTCGGGTGGATCTGCGCACTGGCATGGATGCGGCTGGCGAAGGATTTCCAGAAGGCCGGGCCCGCCACCAGCTCACGATGAATTTCGTAGGCGACGCGCATCGGCGCATCGCTCACCGCGCAGCCGAGCTCCGGCGGAATGGATTTCACCACGTCCGGCGTGCAGATGACGCCGGCGATGCCGTCCATGTCCTCGCTCAGCTCGCGCAGGAATTTCTTGCCGCCGACCGGCACCAGCCGGCCTTCGATGCGCGTCGGTATCTTGCCGATCGTGTGGAAGCGGCAGTCGCGCACGACGAGCGAGAACCTGCCGGAAAAATCGCTCAGCGCCCTTTCGGATTTCACGAACATGGGACGTTTATATACCGTGTCCTTTTATTCGTCATCCTCGGGATTTTTGCGGAAGCGGCCGGGCCGCTACTCACGCCCGTCGCGGCGCCGCGCCATCATGGCGTGGAGCTCGGCGATGTTATCCAGCCCGTGATGGACGGCCTCGCCCGCAGCGTGATACCCGGCCCTGGCGTAATGTACCCCGTAGGTCGCGAGGGTCTCGATGCCCGCGCCGTAGCAGGCGACGACGGCGACGGTCGCGGTGGTCACGGTCAGGGTGGAGAGCGCCCAGCCCTCGGCCGCCCCGGTCGTGGCGCCGAAAGCGACGCCGCCGGCACCGGCGACCGCCGCCGCTTTCCAGCTGCCGGTGGTCTTGTAGGTGGCGATCGCCGCGCCCGTTCCGTCAACGATGGCCATGGACCCGCCACCGATGACAGCGCCCAATTCGTCCGGGCCATAAAGAGAGAGGCCCAGGCCGATAGGCACGCCGAGAATGCCGCCTGCCTCGGCGCCCATCACGGCCTTGCGGTGTACTTCGTCCTGTAATTTCTTATCCGTCATGCGACCGACTTCCTCACATTCCATTGGAACATGAAATCCTTAAGGAAACCTTAGGACGGGCAGTGCCTAATTATCGAGGAAAGACCGCATCTTGCGGCTGCGGCTGGGGTGTTTCAGCTTGCGCAGCGCCTTCGCCTCGATCTGGCGGATGCGCTCGCGGGTGACGCTGAACTGCTGGCCGACTTCCTCCAGCGTGTGGTCGGTGTTCATGCCGATGCCGAAACGCATGCGCAGCACACGCTCCTCGCGCGGCGTCAGCGAGGCGAGGATGCGGGTGGTCACTTCGCGCAGGTTCGACTGGATCGCCGAATCGACCGGCAGCACGGCGTTCTTGTCCTCGATGAAATCGCCGAGATGCGAATCCTCCTCGTCGCCGATGGGCGTCTCGAGCGACACCGGCTCCTTGGCGATCTTCATCACCTTGCGCACTTTGTCGAGCGGCATGACGAGGCGTTCGGCGAGCTCCTCGGGCGTCGGCTCGCGGCCGATCTCGTGCAGCATCTGGCGCGAGGTGCGCACGATCTTGTTGATGGTCTCGATCATGTGCACCGGGATGCGGATGGTGCGTGCCTGGTCGGCGATCGATCGGGTGATCGCCTGCCTGATCCACCACGTCGCGTAGGTCGAGAATTTATAGCCGCGGCGGTATTCGAACTTATCGACCGCCTTCATCAGGCCGATATTGCCCTCTTGAATCAGATCGAGGAACTGCAGCCCGCGGTTGGTGTATTTCTTCGCAATGGAAATGACGAGGCGCAGGTTCGCTTCGATCATCTCTTTCTTCGCGCGGCCGGCGTCGCGCTCGCCCTTGCTGACGGCCGATACCACGCGCTTGAACTCCGAGATATCGAGCGCCGTCTCGTCGGCGATCTTCTGGATCTCCTTGCGCAGATCCTCGATGTTCTTCTTCTCTTTCTCGGTGAATTCCTTCCAGCCTTTTTCCTTGAGCTTGGCGACGGATTTCAGCCATTTCGGGTCGAGCTCGCGGCCGTTGTAATGCTGCAGGAAGCCGGCGCGGTTGACCTTGTGCTTCTCGGCGAGCTTGAGCAGCTGCATCTCGGTGGCGATCAGGCGGCGGTTGATGGCGTAGAGCGTGTGCATCAGCTCTTCGACCTTCATGTTGTTGAAGCGGATGGAGAGCATGACCTCGACCATCTCGGCGAGCAGCTTGGGGTATTTCTTGTTGTCGGCGCCGGTGACCTCGCCCTCGCCCATCGCCTCGGACTGGCGCTTCTCCTGCAGCTTGCGCACGGACTTGGAGATTTTCGCGAAGGCGTCGAATTTCTCGAGCACCTGCGGCAGCAGCTCGTTCTCCATGGCGACCAGGGAAAGCACCGCCTCGTCGTCGTCGTAATCCTCGACGACTTCCTTGCGGCCGCCTTCGAGCGCGTCGTATTCGTCGGCCTCCTCGGCCTCTTCCTCGGCGGGCTTGCCGTCGGCGTCGCGCTGGGCGTCGGCGAACTTGTCCTCGGTGCCGGCGCCATAGGTGGCGTCGAGGTCGATGACCTCGCGCAGCAGCATCTCGCCGGCGGAAAGCTTGTCGCGCCAGTCGAGGATGATGTGCATGACCGTCGGCGATTCGCACAGCGAGGAGATGATCATCTCGCGCCCGTTCTCGATGCGCTTGGCGATCTCGATCTCGCCTTCGCGCGAGAGCAATTCGACGTTGCCCATCTCGCGCAGGTACATGCGGACCGGGTCGTCCGAGCGGCCGTAGGATTCCTCTTCCTTCTCCGCCTCGACCTCGATCACCAGCCCGTCGCCGGCGACGGAGGCCTCGCCCTCGCCGCCGCCTTCCGCGCCGCCTTCGAACGGCACGTCCTTGTCGTCGCCGTCGGCGACCTCGACGACCTTGACGCCCTTCGCCGCGAGGCGGGTGATGAGCTCGTCGATCAGCTCCGGCGAGAACTCGCCCTCGGGCAGGTGCTTGTTGAGGTCGTCATAGGAAAGCTGGCCCTTCTGGCGGCCGATCTTGGCGAGCTTCGCCTCCAGCGCGTCGGAAATGCCACCATTGGTATTCGAGGTGGATTTCTTGCCGCCTTTTTTCGGGGCGGGCTGGGGCTTCGCCGCGATGGCGGCCTTCTTGTCGGGTTTCTTCGCTTCTTCTTTTTTCGGCATGGGGGCGGGGTTGGCGGCTTTCTTGTCGCTGGATCGTGCGGGAGGCGGGGTGTGTGATGTAGCGCGAGAATCCGCTTTCGCAAGGGGTTTCTTCGCGCCTGAGGATAAGTTCTTCGCCGGTTTCGCCGGCGGTTTCGGCGCAGCGGCCCTGGCCGCAGGCTTCTTCGCGGCCGGCCTGGCGGGCTTCTTCGCCGCGGGCTTTTTTACCGCTTTCTTCGCCGCCGGTTTCTTCGCCGCTGCCTTGGCGGCGGGTTTCGCTGCTTTCCGGGGTGCCGCTTTGGCGGGGGTCTTTTTCTTGCCGAGCAGTTTTTTCAGAAATGTTTTCGCCGATGACGGCTTTTTCGCGGCCATAAGTACGTTTCCCCCCGACCGTTCGTCGCGAACGGTTCCCTTCGACCCGCGCCTTATGCACTATTTATTAAGCAAACTCAAGCCAAAGATCGGTTTTCGGCCCGTTCCCGGCCATTCGGGGCAGGGCGGTGGAATCACCCGGTTCCCGAACCACTTAGGCCTTACGTGCCGTAAGTCTGCACATTGTCGCCGTCGGTGTCGTCGGCGCAGGCGACGATCTCGTTATGCGACAGGGCATGGAGGAAGGTGAGGCCGCCGGCGGTGAACAGCGCCAGCGCGGCGAGCACCAGCGCCCCCGCCGAGCGGTGGCAAAGCCGGCGATGGCGCGGCGTTCCCTCGCCCGCCGGACGCCCCCAGGCGCCGAACTGCGCGGCGAGCAGCGCGACGACGAGGCTGGCGAAGAACCAGTAGAGGCTCTGCGCGCGGTTCATATAGCACGCCTGCTCCACCATGCCGCCGAACACCCAGACGGTGATGGCGATGGCGCCGCCGTTCAGCACCAGCAGACCACGAACGACTTGGCGGGAGATTCCAGAGTCTTGTGTAGAATGTCTCATATAAAGCTTCCTATCCGTTCGCCGCCGGCAGGGGGTCCTGCTGGTAATAGCGGCTCCGTTCTCTCTCGATACTTTCAAGTTGCGCTTTAAGCGCCATGAATCGCTGGAAATTCTCTTCCGTCATTTCGCGCGCCATGGTGCCTTCGGCCTCGGCGCATTCCGCCTTGAGCCGGGCGCGGTCGACGTCGTTCACCACCTCGCCCCAAAGCCGTACCGCGCGCGCCGAGCGCACCGTGTCGTCCACCGCCAGCTCCATGCCGAGATTGATGAGCGCCCGCGACAGCTGCGCCTTCGCCTCGGCCGGCAATTCTTCCGCGACCGCCTGCCACAGCGTCGCCGCGTCGAGCGCCGGGTTCCCGATATGCAGCTCGGTGATGAGCGCATGCGCCTGCAGCTGCCACGGCGCGGGCATCGGTGCGGAAAGCCAGATCTCCTCCGCCGCCGCGTCGGAAAGCAGCGGCGGCCAGGCGAGCGCCAGCGCCAGCAAATTCGACGCCGGCCCGAGCAGCGACGCATCCGCGTTGCGCACCGGCGGCGGCAGGGGCACGCTCGGCGCGTTCCCAAATCCTGTCATTCCCGCGAAAGCGGGGATCCAGTTCTTTTTGAATGGCGCTCCGCGCGCTGGATTCCCGCCTTCGCGGGAATGACGATTATTATAGGGCGTGCGCCCCGCCTGCTCCATCGCCCGCAGGCGCTCGCGCATGTATTGCTTATAGTAGTGCTGCACCGTCGGCTGCTTGATGGCGGCGACCATCTGCATCAGCCGCTGCTCCTGCGCGGCGCGCGCTTCCGGCGTCGCCGCCGCGTTGCCCATCGCCTGCTCCCACAATACCTGCGCCAGCGGCCGCGCGGAGGCAATGACCTCGTCGAACGCCTGACGACCGATGGAGCGCACCAGCGTGTCCGGGTCCTCGCCCTGCGGCAGCAGCGCGACGCGGATGGTCTTGCCGGGCACCAGCAGCGGCAGCGCCAGCTCCGAGGCGCGGCCCATCGCGCGCAGGCCCGCCGAGTCGCCGTCGAGGCAAAGCGTCGGCTCGTCGACAAGCTGCCAGCAGAGCTGCAGCTGCTCCGCCGTGATCGCGGTGCCGAGCGGCGCGACGCAGTAGTTGATGCCCGATTGCGCCAGCGCGATGACGTCCATGTAGCCTTCGCAGACGATGAGCTGGCGCGACTCGAACGCCGCGCGGCGCGCCACGTCGAGGTTGAACAGCTGCCGCCCCTTGTGGAACAGCGCCGTCTCCGGCGAGTTCAGATATTTCGGCGCATCCGTGTTGGGATCGCCCGGCAGCACGCGCCCGCCGAAGGCGATGACGCGGCTCTTGCGGTCGCGGATGGGGAACATCAGCCGCCGGCGGAAGCGCGCATACGGCGCGCGGTCGTCCACCTTGATTAAACATCCCGTCTCGATCAGCTGCGCTTCGCTGATGCCTTTCTCCTTCATCGCGCGGGTGAGCGCGTCGCGGTCGGCGGGCGCGTAGCCGATGCGGAAGCGCGACGCCGTTTCCGCATTCAGCCCGCGCTCGTGCAAATAACGCCGCGCCAGTTCGCCCTCCTGCGTCTCCTCCAGCTGCTGCTCGAACCAGCCGGCGACGGCCTCGATGACCTGCTGCAGGGACTGCTCCCGGTTCTCGCGCTCAACCTCCGCGCGAGTCATGGTCGGAACCTGCAACCCCGCCTGCCCGGCCAGCTTTTCGACCGCCTCGCGGTAGCCAACATGCTCATAGTCGACCACAAAGCCGATCACGTCGCCATGCGCCCCGCAGCCGAAGCAATGGAAGAAGCCTTTTTCGTCGTTGACGGTGAAGGAGGGCGTTTTCTCCTTATGGAACGGGCACAAAGCATGGTACTCGCGCCCCGCCCGCTTGAGCGGCACGGCCCTGCCCACCACTTCGGAGACCCGGACGCGGTGCTTGATCTCCTCGATAAACGACTGAGGATACTTCATTTTTTGCGTGCCTTCGCGCTGTCAATCCACAGCGAAAAAATATTTTTGGGGGAGAAGCCGGATGGGCTGTTGACCGCCCTCGCCCGCCGTCCCTATGTTGGTACTGGATAGTGCAACTGGCGGCGGCCAGCAACAGCAAGACGCAAACCACCAACAAAAAAAGCGAGTTCTCGATGAGCAGTTTCTGGCGTGGCGATGTAACCCCCGAGTTCCTGAATATCGACGGCCAGCGATTGCCGCTGGTCATCAAGCGCCATCGCCGCGCCAAACGCATCTGCCTGCGCTACAACCCGACGCAGCACGCGATCTCGCTCACCCTGCCGCGCCACACCCGCGTCTCCGACGGGCTGCGCTTCCTCACCCAGAAATCCGAATGGCTGATCGAGACGCTGCGCGACATGCCGGTGTCGAAGCAGATCAAGCCCGGCGTCGTCATCCCGCTGCTCGGTGAGCGCGTGCGCATCAAGCACGATCCCGACCTCGACGGCGCATGGGACCTGGCGGGCGACACGCTCAGCGTCGCCGGCGGCCGCGAGTTCTTCCCGCGCCGCGTCACCGAAGCGCTGCGCGCCATCGCCGTCACCTCGCTGGAGGAGATCGCCCAGCGCCAGGCGCGCCGTATCGGCCGCAAGATCACCCGTGTCTCCGTGCGCGACACGCGCAGCCGCTGGGGCTCGTGCAGCTCGAGCAGCACGCTGGCGTTCTCGTGGCGCCTCATCTTCGCGCCGATGGAAGTCATGGAATACGTCGTCGCCCACGAGGTCGCCCATTTGCGCCACATGAACCACAGCGCGCATTTCTGGGAGCTCGTCGGCTATCTCTGCCCCGACTACGAGGCCGCCAAGGACTGGCTGCGCCTCCACGGCAAGGATCTGTACCGCTATAAGGCCTGACCCCGGATGCGGATGCGCCGTTCGCTCTACATCCAGCTCATCACTGCCGTATTAATAATTCTTGCAGTACGTGCGTGCTGGTTGCGAGTTGCGCCGCCCGCGGACCAGGAGATGATAGACAATTTCTACCGCCATCGCGACCAGTTCGAGGAGTTACGCCGCATCGTATGTCGGCTTCCCGCTGACCGAACAGAGGTGATGCACGGTGCGCGCTTCATGACCGTCATGATGGATCCCGAATGGGCCAGGCCGCAAATACCGGATGCGGAAAAACAGCGGTACTATTCGCTTTTGAAAACCATCGGAGCGACAGGCGTGCAGGGCGAGGTCCAGCCTGAATGTGTGCTGGACATCGAAGTATGGAGCACGGGTTTTGCCGGAAATGGCGATTACAAGCACTACCACTACGGCGTCGATCACGATCCCAACGCCAAGCAAATGACTAGAGTAGGTAGTCTTGACGAAGTTAACTCCGTTAAATTCAACCTAAAAAGTCTCAAGGATGAAAGTCCGGACAAGATCGCATTCTATTACCGCCCGATCACGGGAAATTGGCGGCTGGAGTTCGATCATTGGCCGTAAGTGCGCGCATCAATCTGCGCGCGCTGTAAGGCCTAGCGCCGATTCTCGTTCGGGTAGGTGTATTCGACCTTTTTGCCCGGCGGCGTCGGGACCTTGTTCATCAGCGTGTGCCAGAATTGCGGCGTCAGCGGCGAACTGTCGCTTTGCGGCGCCTGCTGCTGCCCGATATAACCCGGTGGTATGTTCGGCTGCGACGGCGGCTGTGGCTGCCCCGGCGCGGCTTCACCCGGCGGCGGCGCGAAGCCGAAGGGCACCTGCTGCGGCAGCGGCTGCCCGGCCGGCTGGCCTTGCGGTGCCATCACGCCACCGGAGTTCACTGCGCCGGGCGGGGCGGCCTGGTCGCCGCCGAAGAGCCACGGCAGGAAGGTATTGTCGCCCGGGTTGTTGGCGATCGATTCGGCCGGCTGGCCCTGCATCGCCTTCACCATGAAATCGTGCCAGATGGGGGCCGGCAGCGTGCCGCCGGCGACGTGGTTCATCGAGGCGTTGTTGTCGTTGCCGACCCAGACGCCGGCGACGAGCTGCGGCGTGAAGCCGATGAACCACGCGTCCTTGTAATCCTGGCTGGTTCCGGTCTTGCCGGCGGCGTCGCGCCCCGGCAGGTTGGCCTTGAAGCCGGTGCCGTGATGCACGACGTCGAGCAGCATGTAGTTCATCATCGCCACGTTGGTCTCGGAGACCACCTGCGGCGTCTGCTCCTCCTCGCGCGCGTAGACGTCCTCGCCGGCGGTGGTCTTGATGGTGAGGATGCCGTACGGCTCGACCTTGCGGCCATGGTTGGGCAGCGTCGCGTAGGCGGAGGTCATCTCGAGCAGCGTCGCCTCGACCGCGCCGAGCGAGATCGACGGGTAGGGCGGCACGTTCGGGATGCCGAGCCGCCCCGCCATCTCGGCGATGCGGCCGAAGCCGATCGCCTCGCCGATGCGCACCGACACCGTGTTGAGCGAATAGCGCAGCGCCTGGTAGAGCGGCAGCTCGCCCTTGTAGCCTTCGTCCTCGAAATTCTCCGGCGACCATTGCCGGTTACCGACCTGCAGCGAGATCGGCGCGTCGAGCACCACGGTCTGCGGCGTGAAGCCGTTCTCCAGCGCCGCGAGGTAGACGAACAGCTTGAAGCTCGATCCCGGCTGGCGCTTGGCCTGCGTCGCGCGGTTATATTGCGACTCGGCGTAGGAGAGCCCGCCGACCATCGCCTTGACCGCGCCGTCGGGCGTCATCGCGACCAGCGCGCCCTGCGTCACCTTCTTCTTCGGGCCCTCGGTGCTGAGCGTGTTCTCCAGCGCGTCCTGCGCGTCGGCTTCGAGCGCGGGGTCGAGCGTCGTCGTCACCACCAGGTCCTCGTTGACGCCGCTGATGTAGTTCTGCAGGTCGTCGACCACCCAGTCGGTGAAGTAGCGCACCGAATTGCCCTCGACCGAGTGCAGCTGCGAGGCGTTGAAGCTCGCCAGCGCCGCCGTCGCCTGCGACTTCTTGATGAAGCCGGCATCGACCATGTTGGCGAGCACGACCGAGGCGCGCTCTTTCGCCCGTACGACGCTCGAGGTCGGCGCGAAATGCGACGGCGCCTTGAGCAGCCCCGCCAGGATCGCCGATTCGATGAGGTTGAGGTCGGTCGCCGGCTTGTTGAAATAGCGCCGCGACGCCGCGTCGATCCCGTAGGTGCCCGCGCCGAGATAGACGCGGTTGAGGTAGATCGCCATGATCTCCTGCTTCGAGTAGCGGCCTTCGAGGAGGAACGCCAAGAGTATCTCCTGCAGCTTGCGCACGATCGAGCGGCGCGGCGTCAGGAACACGTTCTTCGCCACCTGCTGGGTGATGGTCGAGCCGCCCTGCACCACGTGGCCGTGGATCACGTCCTCGAACGCGGCGCGCATGATGCCGAAGAAATCGACGCCGTGATGCACGAAGAAGCGCCTATCCTCGGTCGCCACCACCGCCTCGATCAGCGATTTGGGGACTTTGGCATAGGGAATGTAATTGCCGTAGACGTCGCCGTAGGTGGCGAGGATCTTCCCGTCCGCCGTCTCGACGGTGATGCCCTGCTCCTTCTTCACCGCGCTGAGCGCGCGGATATCCGGCAGCGTATGCGCGACGTAGAGGATCGCGGCCCCGCCGACCAGCGCGCCGAGCAGCGCGAAGCGCCACCCCACCGCCCACAGCCCGGCCTCGCCGATATATTTGCGCAGGCGGCCGCGACGGCGCGCGCGATTGTACATCGCGCTGCGCGGGGGGCGTTTTCCCGGTGCCTTTTCTGGCCATAGCCGAGCCCCTCTAGCCTAGTTTCCGCCGCCCGTCACACTTATTTTGCCGGCGTGGCCGGAGCATTCCATTTCCCGTCATTGCGAGCGGCCAGCGGGAGCGCGGCAATCCAGTCGGCGCCAATGGCAAGGACTGGATTGCTTCGTCGCGATGCTCCTCGCAATGACGGTAAAGGTTGTCAGCCGTATCATTCCTGTTAGGAAGTCGTCATGCTCGACGAAACCCGCTTCCACCTGATCGCCGACGCGACGCTCATGCACTGCCACGACCAGCTCGAGGACGCCTTCGAGCGCGGCGAGCTCGACGAGCTGGAGCTCGAGAACGGCATCCTCACCATGGTCACGCAGGCCGGGCAGACCTTCGTCCTCAACAAGCATGCGCCGACGCAGCAGCTCTGGCTCGCCTCGCCGCTCTCCGGCGGCCTGCATTTCAGCTACGCCCGCGAAACGCAGGACTGGCAGCTTGCCGACGGCCGCACCCTCTACGCCCTCCTGCGCGCCGACCTCGCCGGCTGCGGCATCAAGGCGGTGCTATGAGTATTTCTATTTGTCATTCCCGCGAAGGCGGGAATCCAGCGCGCGAAGCGCTGCTTATAAGTAAGAAGGGCTGGATTCCTGCCTTCGCGGGAATGACAGGAAAAAAACCATGAGCACCCTGCCTCCTCCGCTCATCGCCATCAAGGGCGAGCTGCCGCCGAAAGGCCGCCTTGCCAATCTGCGCTACCTGCTGCGCTACATCGCGCCCTATCGCGGGCGGGTTGCGTGGGCGTTCCTCGCGCTGCTCGTCAGCTCCGGCGGCATCCTCGGCATGGGCGCGGCGCTGCGCCACCTCATCGACCAGGGCATCAGCAAGGGCAACGAGCAGCTGCTGAACAGCGGCTACCTGATCCTGCTCGGCGTCATCCTCGCCATCGCCGGCGCGACCTATACGCGCTATTTGCTGGTGAGCTGGGTGGGCGAGCGCGTCGTCGCCGACATCCGCCGCGACGTCTTCGCCAAAATCCTCTCCATGCATACCGGCTATTTCGAATCGACCCGCACCGGCGACATCTTATCGCGCCTGACCACCGACACCACGCTGCTGCAGAACGTCGTCGGCTCCTCGGTGTCGATCTTCCTGCGCAACACGCTGCTCTTCCTCGGCGGCTTCGCGATGCTGCTCTTCACCAGCGTCCACCTCACCGGCTACGTGCTCAAGATGCTGCCGCTGGTGCTGCTGCCCATCCTCGTGCTGGGCCGGCGCGTGCGCACCATGTCGCGGCAGACGCAGAATATGGTCGGCGACCTCTCCAGCGCCGCCGAGGAGGCGCTTTCCGGCATCCGCACCATCCACGCCATGGCGCTCGAGGAAGCGGAGGAGATCCGCTTCGGCCGCCTCGTCGAGCAGACGCTCGCGACCGCGCTCGCCCGCATCCGCACCCGCGCGGCGATGATGGCGCTGGTCATCGGCCTCGTCTTCGGCGCGATCATCACCGTGCTCTATATCGGCGGGCAGGACGTGGTGAACCACCGCATCTCCCCCGGCGATCTGTCGTCGTTCATTTTCTACGCGGTGCTGGTCGCTTCCTCGCTCGCCTCGATCAGCGAGGTCATCGGCGAGCTGCAGCGCGCCGCCGGCGCAACCGAGCGGCTGATGGAGATGATGCAGCTTCGCTCCGAGATCGCCATCCCGAGCGCGCCCTACCACTTCGAAAAAGCGCCGCAGGGCCGCCTCGCCTTCGAGCATGTGACGTTCCACTACCCGGCGCGGCCGGAGCACGCGGCGCTCTCCAACGTCTCCTTCCGCATCGAGCCCGGCGAGACGGTCGCCATCGTCGGCCCCTCGGGCGCCGGCAAGACGACGGTGTTCCAGCTGCTGCTGCGTTTCTACGACCCGCAGTTCGGCATCATCCGCATCGACGGCCACGATCTGCGCACGCTGCTGCCGCGCGAGTGGCGCGGCCATATCGGCCTCGTGCCGCAGGAGCCGGTGATCTTCTCGACCACCGCGTGGGAGAATATCCGCGCCGGCAAGCCCGACGCCACCGACGCCGAGGTGCTGCGCGCCGCCGAGCTCGCCTCCGCCCTGCCGTTCCTCGAAGCGCTGCCCGACGGGCTCGGCACCTATCTCGGCGAAAAGGGCGTGCGGCTTTCCGGCGGCCAGCGCCAGCGCCTCGCCATCGCCCGCGCCATCGTGCGCGACCCGTGCCTGCTGCTGCTCGACGAAGCCACCAGCGCCCTCGACTCGGAGAACGAGACCGCCATCCGAAGCGCGCTGGAGAAGATCATGAAGGAGCGCACCACGCTCATCATCGCCCACCGGCTGGCGACCGTGCTCAACGCCGACCGCATCGTCGTCCTGAACGACGGCCGCATCGAGGAGATCGGCACCCACACCCAGCTCCTCGCCAGCAACCCGCTCTACAAGCGCCTCGCCGAGCTGCAATTCGCGGAGTGATTCTTCTTTGAGTTTCCGCACTGCCTGCGTAGCGCGTAAGCGCGAGCCCGGAGGTCGGCGGAGCCGACCGCAGGAGGGGGAGCGGTAGCGGGGGGCGAGTGAGCGAAGCGAACTTGTATTCGCCCCCACGCGCGCGTAGCGCGCTACTTAATACTCACTTCGGCCTTATCCGCGTTCTCCTGGTTCCCCAGCGCCTGGGTGACGATCGACTGCGAGTTGACGCCCTTGCTCATCAGGAAGGCGCGGATCGCCAGCGCGCGCGACAGCGACACGCGCCGCGCCACCGAGGCCTCGTCCGCCGTGCCCGAGGCATAGGCGACGATATGCACCGTGCCCTGCTCCTTCTTCACCGTGTCGGCGATGCCGTTGAGCTCGCTCTTGGCGCTGTCGGGCAGCTCGGTCGTGTCCTTGGCGAAGGAGATCGCGCTGCCCGTCCCGCCCGATGACGACGGTATCGGCGGCGCGCTCACCGGCGGCGGCGCGGGAGGCGCAGCTTTCGACGTAGCGGGCGCGGCACTCGCCGGCGCAGCGGCGACCTGCACCGTCTTCGGCGGGCTCGGCGCAGCGGGTGCCGGCGCCGGCGCCGAGGCGATCTTCACGCCCTGCTGCACCGCGACGCTGCTCGCCGGCGGCTTCTCCGTATCCCCGTGCTTGACGACCGGGCCGGACGTATCGTTCCATTTCGGCAGCGGCGGCGGCGTCGCAGCGGCGGCGGGCGCGCTGCCGGCCCGGCCGGCGGCGGCAGCGTTTTGGCTTCGACGCCTTCCTTCGGCTGCAGGATATCCATCGAGCTTGGCGGGCTTTCGCCGGTGATCGCCGTCAGCGCCGGCAGGTTGGGCGCGCTTTTTGCGGCCGGCGGCGGCGCCGATGCGATCGGCGGCAGGGGCGGCGGCGTCACCGCCTTGGCGGGCGGCGCGGGGGGCGGGGTTTCGCTCTTATTCGCCGATGAGTTCTCGGGCGACGGCGCCGGTTTGGCCACGCCTTCTGAAACTTGCTTCGACGGCACCGGCGGAGGCGGCAGCGGCGCAGGTTTGCTCACCGCTTCCGCAACTGGCTTCGGCGGCGCGGGCGGAGGTGGCGGCAACGGTTCCATCGCCGCGCTTTCGGGCTTGAGCGCGGGCAGCGTCGTCGTCTTCGCCACCGGCGGCAATTCCGGCGGCGGCAACGCTTCCGCCGGTTTCGCCGCGGGCGCTTTCATCGCGGCGGCCGAGGGCAGCGGCAACGGCGGCGGCAGCTCCATCGACGGTTTGGCCGTCGGCGCGGGCGGCGGCGATTCCGCCGTCGGCGGCTTCAGCGGCACAGCCAGCGTTTCCTTCGCCTCGGCGGGAGTCTCGGTGTGCGACTTCACCGTCATGCTGTTGGGCGTCGCGGCGCCGGTGACGCCATTGACCCGCGCGGCGACCGAGGGCGGCAGCGGCGGCGGCTCCTTGTCTACCGGCACCATCATCGGCGAGGCCGCGCCGGCGGGCACGGCCGGCACCAGCACCGGCAATTTCGGCGGCGGCGGCGGCAGGGTATTCGCCTTCACCGCAGCGGCGACCGATCGGCGGCGGCAGGTTCGCCGCGCCCTTGCCCTCCGGCAACGGCTCGAGCGGCGCGACGGCTTGGCCGGCGTCGCGGCGGCCATTGGAGCCTTCTGCGCCGGCGGCAGCTTCGAGAAGTCGAGCTTGCTGATGTCCGGCGCCGGCGGCACGGACGGCTTCGCTTCGGCGCCGGGCATGGCCGGCCACCGGCAATGGCGGCGGCAGCGGCGGCGCATAGGCCGCCGGCGCGGACGGTGGCGTGGCCGGCGCAGGCGCGGAGGGCTTCAGCGCCGGCAATGTCGGCGGCGGCGCCATGGTCGGCACCTGCTCCGCCGGCGTCGCCGGCCTGGCATGTTTGTGACGGGCTTCGGCGCGGGCGGCTTCGGCGGCTGCGCGGATACGGCCGGCTCGCGCACAGGCTCGGGCAACGGTGGCGGAAGCGGAGCAGGCTTCGGCGCCGGCGGGACGCTGGACGGCACCCTGGCCTGCGGCGCGGGCGCGGACGGTTTGGCGGCGACGGCAGGTAATGGCGCCGACGCTTCGGCCGGCGGCATGGTCGGTGGCGGCAACGGCGCAGGCGCGGCCGGTTTCCCGATGGCGGGCGGGCAACGGCGCCGACGCTTCGGCCGGCGGCATGAGCGGTGGCGGCAACGACGCGGGCTGGGACTGCACGGCCGGCATGACCGGCGCCAGCGCGGGCGCCGGCTCCTCGACCGGCGGCATGGTCGGCGGCGGTAACGGCGCCGGTGCACTCGTAACAGGCGGCGGCGCGGACGGCGTTACCGGTGCGACCGCAGGTGCGGGGAGGCGTGGTGCGTTTCGGCGGTTTTGGCGCGGGTGCGGGAACGATCGCCGCCGCGGGCGCGGCAGGCCTGGCCTGCTCCGCCGGGACCCTGCGCTCGGCGGGCGGAGTATAGGGAGGCGCGGCGCCCATACCCGGCGTCGGCTGCTCCAATGGCGTCCGGCGCTGGGCGGCCGGCGGCGCAGACGGGATGGGCTGCGCGTAGACGGGCGGCGGCGCGGGCGGGCGATAGACCGGCGCGGGCTGCTGCGCCGGGGCCCGGCGCGCGGGAGACGGCGCCGGCGCGTAGGTGATGACGGGCGGCGCATAGACCGGCGTCGCGCGCAGCCCCTGCAGCACGTCGAGATTGACCTCGACGCTCGGTTTCTCCGGCACCAGCGGGTAGGCCTGCGCCCCGGGAACGCCCAGCGCGAAGCCCAGCCAGCAGGCGCTGGCCAGGAGACCGGCACGGAGAGGAACGCGAAAAGAGGTGCGGGGCATTTTTCTTGCTGTTGGAGGACGGTTCCGGACTGGCCGCCGTTGTATCAAAGCGGCGCTCGGGGTGGCAAGCCAAGAATCGGCGGTTTTGCTGGATAAGCGCTTGCCGCGACGCGCGCTTTCTTCTAAGCACGCACGCATGCTGAATTCCGCCACGATCACCGTGATCACCAAGGCCCTCCACAAGGTGGCGCGGGGCATCGTGCGCGACTTCGGCGAGGTCGATCAGCTGCAGATCTCGAAGAAGGCAACCGCCAACTTCGTCACCAGCGCCGACCTGCGCACGGAAAAGATCCTCGTCGAGGAGCTGAAGAAGGCCCGCCCGCGCGCCAGCTTCCTCACCGAGGAGTCCGGCGTCATCGACGGGCCGGACAAGGATTACCGCTTCGTCATCGACCCCATCGACGGCACGACGAACTTCATCCACGCCATCCCCTACCTCTCGGTCTCGATCGCCGCCCAGCGCCGCGACGCCAAGGGCGTTTGGCACACCGAGGCCGGCGTCGTCTACGACCCGCTGCAACGACGAGCTCTTCGCCGCCGAGAAGGCCAGGGCGCCTACGTCAACAACAAGCGCCTGCGCGTCTCCAGCCGCACCGAGGACGTCATGCTCTCGACCTCGTCCCCGCGCAAATGGCGCGACGGCGGGGCGCGCCTCAGCATGTTCCAGCGCGCCATCGAGATGGGCGCCATCGTGCGCTGCTCGGGGAGCGCCGCGCTCGACCTCGCCTACGTCGCCGCCGGGCGGCTCGACGGCACCTTCTACCTGCGCCTCAATTCGTGGGGACATGGCGGCGGGCGACCTCCTCGTGCGCGAGGCGGGCGGCCAGTCCCGGCGCCATCGAGGGGCGGCCCGATCTCGACCGAGCGCGGCAGCGTCGTCGCCGCCGGCCCGCAGCTGTTCGACCAGCTGCGGGGCATGCTCGCCGAAGAAGCGGCGTAATCAGTTCGAAGTGCCGGCCTTCAGCCGCACGGCGACGCGGGTCCAGTGGTCGGCCTCGTCGGATTTGCCGGCATCGTTCGCCGCCTTGAATCTTTCCATCGCCGTGTCATACGCCTTCGCGCCGAACTGCGCGCGGGTGCTGTCCACGTCGGCGCGGATGCGGCGCTCCTCGGTGACGGCGGGGACGAAATAATCGCCGGTCTTCAGCGCCGCGTAGAAGGTGGCGTAATGCGCCGCGTCCTGGCCCTGGGTGGCGACCTTCGACGCGGCCTTCGCCTCGCCGTCGCAGCTTTCGACGGCATTGGCGGCGACCGTCTTCGCGTCCTGCTTCCCGTCGTCATTGGTGTGGATGGCTTCGAGCACGCAGCTATGCAGCTCCTCGATGACCGTGTCGTCGCTCAGTCCCGACGGCGCGGATTCCTGCGCGAAGGCAGGAAGTGACAATGCTCCCGTCAGTAGTAAGGCGTGCGTAGCCGAACAGGCGAGCCGGAGCGCGAAGCGCGAACGAGGGGGACCCGGAGCGAAGCGGAGAGAGGCGAGCTCTTGCGAGCCAACCGGTAGCGGGGCGCCGCGTGCCCCCCGAAGCGAAGCTTCCATAAAACTACTTCGCGCGTTCGACGTAGGTCAGGTCGTTGGTGTTGACGACGATACGCTCGCCCGTGGTGATGAAGGGCGGCACCATGACGCGCACGCCGTTCTCCAGCTTCGCCGGCTTGTAGGAGGAGCTCGCCGTCTGGCCCTTGACCACCGGGTCGGCCTCGATGATCTCGAGCGTGACCATCTCCGGCAGCTTGACGCCGATGGGCGTGCCCTCGTGCAATTCGACGCTGACGGTCATCCCGTCCTGCAGGAAGGCGGCGCGGGGCCCGAGGAATTCCTTCTGCATGGTGATCTGCTCGTAATTCTCGTTATCCATGAAGGTGAGCGTCTCGCCGTCGGCGTAGAGGTACTGGAAATCGCGCTGGTCGAGCTGGACGCGCTCCATCGCCTCGTCGGGGCGCAGGCGCGCAGGCCGCGCTTGTTGCCGGACTTGATGTCCTTCATCTCGATCTGGTTGAAACGAGCGCAGGTTGCCCGGCGTGCGGATCTCGTGGTTGATGACCATCCACAGCTTGTTCTCGAATTCGAGCACCATCCCCGGCGCGCACGGATGAACCGTCGACTCTCATGCTTCACTCCCTCGGAAAACGTTGGCGGCGTATAGCAAGACGACGTCCGGCTGGCGGCTGGCAAGCGCTAAGCGGCCACCGCGCCGCGCGCCTTGAGGCCCTCTTTGATCGCGGCGTTGAACTCCTTCACCGCCGCGCCCGGCCCGTGCGGGTGCTTCCACACCGAGGTGATGGCGGCGATGAAATCCGTCCCGGCCGTCACCAGCGGCCCGCAATTCTCCGGCGTGATGCCGCCGATGGCGACCGAGGGCAGCGTGGTATAGGTCTGCCACCAGCTGAGCAGCTCGGGTGTCGGCGTGCCGTATCGCGCCAGCTTCTCCGGCGATTTCGAGGTGGTGTGGTAGAAGGCGCCGAAGGCGACGTAATCCGCACCCGCCTCGCCCGCTTCCATCGCCAGGTGGCCCGAATCGTGGCAGCTGACGCCGATCACCGCGCCCTCGTGCAGCATGCCGCGCGCCTCGGCGACCTTCATGTCGTCCTGGCCGAGATGCACCCCGTCGCATTGCAGCTTCGCCGCGAGGTCGACGCGGTCGTTGAGGATGAAGGCCGCGCCGGAGGCAGCGGCGAGCGGCATCAGCACGCGCACCGCTTCGGTGATCTCCCCGTCGCTCGCCTCCTTGAGCCGCAGCTGGAACGCGCCGACGTCGCCCCCGGCGAAGGCCGCCTCGAGCTTCGGCGCGAAGACGCCGAGGGTGAATTTCTGCGGCGAGACGAGGTACAGCCGACAGGGATAGTAGTCGTCGCTCATGCGCCGACTATACCGGCGCGAACCGGCGCTTCATACGGATTTTTTATCCGCGCCCGGCGAGGATGGAGGCCAAAGGAGACTTTATGTCCGCACGTCGCACCATTGCCGGCCTGATCGGCCTCGGCGCCCTCGTCGCGCTGGATTATGCGCTGTTCAGCAAAGCCAGCCGCCGGCGCCACGAGAACAAGGTCGACGAGGCCGGCGACGATTCCTTCCCCGCCAGCGACCCGCCCGCCTGGACGGGCAGCGACATCGGCTAGCTCACCGGTTCTTCTGCCGCGCCGCCTGGACCGCCGCCACGGTGGGAATGTCGATCATCTTGCCGAAATCTTCGAACAGGCCCATACGGTCGCCGGGCGAAAGCTCGTCCTCGGCGATGGACAGCAGGCTCCTCCAGCGGTTCTGTATCCGCGTCTTGTCGACGCATAATTTCTTGGCCCGTTCGCTCGAGCCCAGTTCCTCGTAGATACTGTCCCGGATGCCCTTCTGGTCTTTTATATTCGGCGGAATGCGCTCCGCGATCTTCGCGAGGTCATGCGCCGCTACCTGGGTCAGCACGATCGCCGCGACGGTACTGCCATAGCTGGCCTTTTCCGGGGAGGACAGCGCCGTTTCGATGCGGTGCCTCACTGCCGGCGCCACCGCCGTTTTGTGCAGGAGCGGCAACTCGGGATATTTGGTGACCAGGTGGTCGTTGACCACCGCCAGCATCTCTTTCGACGTGCAGCCGATGGCTTTTGCGGCCGTGCGCATTTCCTTTTCCCGGGCCAGCAGGTGGACGTTGCTCATCTCGTTGACGCGGTCGATGACGTCCCGGTAAAGGGGCGACGAGCCTGCGATCCTGTCGACCCAGTAGCGGTCGTCGTCGGCCTCCTGCGCCCCGTCGATGATGTCCTCCACCCTCCTGTCGATGGAAGAGCGGGGCTTGCGGGCGAACTTGCCTTTGTGGTCGCGCAGCCGGCCGTCGGAATCCTTATGTACGGCGGGGACCGGCCTGTCGGCCGGAGTGCGCGGCACGGTCCTGCTCCTCCACCGCCCTCAGCGCATGCGCCGCGATGGCCGTGTAGTAATTCGCCGCCTGCTCCGGGTCCTTCGCCAGGCCCAGCGTCAGCATCAATCGCTGCGAACGCTGCGACGTGGCCCGGTAGCTTTCCTGGTCGTGGGTCCCGTAAGGATCGTAGCGGTCGAATACCTGAAGGTGGATCTCCACGGCCAGTTTGCGCAGCAGCGGATCGTCGAGCGGCAGGGTCTTGTCCGCCGCGAGGTATGACTGGAACGCCCGGTAGGATTTTTCCTCGCGCTCGCCGAATACCGAGTCGTTGGCGACGAAATCGTAGGGCCAGTGACCTGAGGAGGGATTGCTCATGCCCCCTAATTTAGCAAAGGAACATGACAGTTTGGCGACGGTCCGGCTCACTTCACGCCCGGAATGAATCTTTTATGACGGCGCGACATTACGCTGGCCGCATATGTGCGCATCTGACATGGTTCCCATATGGAAACGCTCATCGTCAGGGCCGGCGATACCGACGAAAGATCCGCCGCGTTCAGGCAAGCCTATTACGCGCTGCGCAGCAAGGCCTTCGACACTTATTGGGGCCAGAATTTCTACCCCAACGGACCGGATGCCTACGATCTCCGGCCCGATACCGTATTCCTGCTGGCGGTGGAGGACGGCAAGGTCATCGCCGGCAACCGGCTGCTGTTCCACGAGCCGGGCAGCGACGTCCGCCTGCCGCTGGAAGACAAACACCCGAAGCTCCTCGTCGAGAACCTCCTTCCGCACCTCGACGTGAAAGGGCTCCGCTATTGCGAAAGTGGCGGCGGCATCGCCGACCCCGATGAAGTGGCGCGCCACCCGCATCTCGGCACGGAAGCCTCGCAGGCGCGGTTCAGGCTGATCCAGTCCGGGAAACTGGGACCGATCGATGCGGTCTTTGCCACCCTCAGCTCATCGAGCGTTGGCGCGCTTGAGCGCGCGGCAACAGCGACGGCATGAACGGTGTCATTCGCAAAGACCTTATCCAGAAAGAGGAAGACCCGCGCTTCGATACGCTGCTATTCCCGGTGATGCTGACGCCGCGCAGTGATCTCGCCCTGCGCGCGCCCGAGCTCGAAAAAGCCGATGCCTACATGACGCTTTCCGAAGCGGCAGAGCACAATCGGCAGTCCCGGCCTAGGTAGCTCCGGCGTTCTTATACACCCCGATAATGTCCGAAAGCAGGGCGAGCGCTTCGGGGCGCGGGCGCTGGAAGGCGTTGCGGCCCATGATGGAGCCGTCGCCGCCGCCCTTGGCGATCTGCCGCACCTCCTCCATCACCTCGACGCCCGATTTGGCGCCGCCGCCGGAGAAAATGACCAGCCGCCGGCCGCCGAATACCGCCTGCTTCACATGCGCGACGCGCTCGGCCAGCGTGGCGACGGGGGATATGCTCCTTCTCGTAGACCTTCTTCGCCTCGGCCTGCTCGATATGCGACGTCGGCGGCTTGACCTTGACGATATGCGCGCCGAGCAGCGCGGCGAGATGCGCCGCGTATGCGGTCACATCGATGGCGAGCTCGCCCTCCTTGGAAAGCCCAGCCCCGCGCGGATAGGACCAGATGACGACCGCGAGCCCGTTCGCCTTGGCCTCCTCGCCGATGGCGCGGATCTCCTCCATCATCCCGTGGCAGGCGGCCGAGCCCGGATAGATGGTGAACCCCACCGCCGAGCAGCCGAGGCGCACGGCGTCTTTCACGCTGCCCGTCACCGCCTGGTCGGGCGGCGTGTCCTTGGGCACCAGCGAATTGTTGCTGTTGATCTTGAGGATCGTCGGGATGCGGCCCTTGAACGTCTCCGCCCCCGCCTCGATCATGCCCAGCGGCGCGGCGTAAGCGTTGAGCCCTGCGTCAATGGCGAGCTGGAAATGGTAATGCGGGTCGTACGACGCCGGGTTGACGGCGAAGCTGCGCGCCGGCCCGTGCTCGAACCCCTGGTCGACCGGCAGGATCACCATTTTCCCGCTGCCGCCGAGGCGCCCCTGCATCAGCATGCGGGCGAGGCTCTGCTTGGTCTTCGTGCTGTCCGACTCGTACCAGGAGAGAACGTTCTTGACGGCTTGCGTGATGGCCATGGCGACTATTGCGGTGAAGTGGTGGTGGAGGTGGACGTCATGCCGTGCGCCGAGGCCGCGCTGACGCCCGTGCGGCTCGTTTTGCTGACGGGGTCCGGGACCTCGTCGGCGCAGGAGGCGAGCAGGAATGCCGCGAGCAGCAGCGCCGTGGTCGAGCTTGCCTTCATGACGTCTCCTTGGTTCGATTCGCTCTTGGGTAGGCCGACTTCACCGTGGCGTCAAGCCCCCGCGCGATGGCACCGAGCGTGGCGAACATCGGCGCCGTCGTCGCGACGACGACCGGGCTCAGCCCCAGCCGCAGCGCGTCATGCGCGACGGCGGCATCGTCGCCGCAGCAGACGGTGAAGGTGAAATCCGCCTCGGGGAATTCCGCACGCAGCATGTCGAGCAGCGCGACGTAATAGCCGACGCCGGCATGGCAGGCGGCGAACGGCGGCGACACCAGCGCGCGCGCGCCGCCACGCAGCGCCGTGCGCGCCTCCTCAAGCCCGTTTACGACTTGCATGTCCCTGCTTCATCAGCGCCGCGATGCCGGGAAGCTCCTTGCCCTCCAGCCACTCGAGGAAGGCGCCGCCCGCCGTCGAGAGATAGCTCAGCTCGGCCGACAATCCCGCATAGGCGAGCGCCGCCAGCGTATCGCCGCCGCCGGCGACGGAATGCAGCGTTCCCGCGCGCGTCGCCCCGGCGATCATGCGCGTGACCTGCACCGTCGCGCTGTCGAAGGGCGGCGTTTCGAAAGCGCCGAGCGGCCCGTTCCACACCAGCGTGCGGCTCGCCGCGACGACCTCGCCGATCGAAGCGAGCGAGCGCGGGCCGATATCGAGGATCATGCCGTCCTTGGGGATAGCATCGCAGGCGGTGACGCGGCTCGCCGCGCTCGCCTCGAACGCCGCCGCCACCACCGCGTCCACCGGCAGCAGGATGCGGCAATTCCCGCCCTTCGCCTCTTTCAAAATGGTCTTCGCCGTGCCGAGCATCTCGTCCTCGACCAGCGATCTGCCGACTTCGATCCCCTGCGCCTTGAGGAACGTGTTCGCCATCGCCCCGCCGATGACCAGGTTGTCGACCTTGGCCACCAAGTTCCCGAGCAGCGCCAGCTTGGTCGAAATTTTCGAGCCGCCGACGATGGCCGTCACCGGCCGCGCCGGCTCGGCCAGCACCTTGGTCAGCGCGGCGATCTCCTCCTGCATCAGCCGGCCGGCGGCGGCAGGCAGATGTTTCGGGATTCCCGTGATGGACGCATGCGCGCGGTGCGAGCAGGAGAATGCATCGTTGACGTACGCATCGCCGAGCGCAGCCATCGCGGCGGCGAATTTCGCGTCGCCTTTTTTCTCTTCCCTGTGGAAGCGCAAATTCTCCATCAGCACGACGTCGCCGGGCTGCGCCGCCTCGACGGCGAGCTGCGCCGCGCTGCCGACGCAATCCGGCGCGAATCTCACCGGCCGGTCCCACAGCAGCTCGGAAAGCACGTCGACCAGCGGGCTCATCGACAGCGCCGGGTCGAACCCCTCCGGCCGGCCGAGATGCGACAGGATCACCACCTTCGCGTTGCGCTCGATCAGGTATTGCAGCGTCGGCACCGAGCGGCGGATGCGCGTCGCGTCCGTCACCCGCCCGCGCGACATCGGCACGTTGAGGTCGAGCCGCACCAGCACCGTCTTGCCGGAAACGTCGAGGTTCTCGAGGGTCGGCAGCAGCTGGGCCATTAAAATTTCACACCATTGTCACAGTAATTTAGCTATAGCGGAGATTCCGAATCAATCAAGGCTGCTGCTATGGTAAAGCGCCCGTACGAACGGTTACAGGAGACCGATCCGCAAAGAGCCGCTCTGGTCAAAAGCCAGGTCGAGCGCCTGCTCGCCCGCGAAGCGGAACGAAACCAGGCGGCCGGGCTCGAGCGCGGAGGAAGCGGCAAGGCAAAAGCCCCCAGAAAAGCCAAACCATCCGGTCCGCCGGCCAAAAAACCGCTGATGGACGAAATCCACGGACGGGAAGAAGGCGGCAATCCCTACGATCAGGTCTGGGAAGATCCGGAACGCGCGGGCGACGAAGAATAACCGCTAAAGCTTCGCTGCTTTGCGCACCATGTCGAGCATGCGGCAGGAGAAGCCCCACTCGTTGTCATACCATGCGGCAACGCGCAGCAGGTTGCCGCCGACCACCGCCGTGCCGGTGAGGTCGACGATGGCGCTGTTGGTGTCGTGGTTGAAATCCATCGAGACCAGCGGCTCGTCCGCCACCGCCAGCACGCCCTTCAGCGCACTCTTGCCGCGGCCTTGAATGCCGCGTTCACTTTCTCGGCGCTGACGTTCTTCGCGGTGGTCACGGTCAAATCGATCATCGACACGTTGGGCACCGGCACGCGGATCGCGGTGCCGGAAATCTTCCCGGCGAGCTCCGGCAGCACGAGGCCGATGGCCTTCGCCGCGCCCGTTTTCGTCGGCACCATCGAAAGCCCTGCCGCCCCGCGCGCGCCGCAGGTCCTTGTGCGAGCCGTCGACGAGGTTCTGGTCGCCGGTGTAGGCGTGCACCGTCGTCATATAGCCGGCGACGATGCCGAACCGGTCGTTGAGGATTTTCGCGACCGGCGCCAGCGCGTTGGTCGTGCAGGAGCCGATGGAGAACACCGTGTCCTGCCGGCGCAACTTGTGGTCGTTCACGCCGAGCACGAAGGTCGGGCAATCCTCGCCCGCCGGTGCGGAAATAATGACGCGCTTCGCCCCCTGCTTCAGATGCAGCGCCGCGCCGCTCTTGCTGTTGAACGCGCCGCTGCATTCGAGCACGATGTCGACGCCGAGCTTCTTCCAGTTCACCTCGTTGGGGTCGCGCGAATGGGTGACGGCGAATTTGCCGCGCCCCATGTCGATGGTCTTGTCGTCGAACTTTATCTTATTGCGAAAACGCCCATGCACCGAGTCGTACTGCAGCAAATGCGCGTGCGTCTCGTTCGGCGCCGGCCCGTTGGCGGCCACCAGCTCGATATCCTTGTAGCCTTCCTCGATGATCGCGCGCGCCACCGACCGCCCGATGCGCCCCAGCCCGTTGATGCCGATCCTGATGCTCATGCCTGCGCCGCCTCGACGATCGCCGCAGTGGTGATGCCGAATTTTTCGTAAAGCACTTCCGCCGGCGCCGACGCGCCGAAGCCCTTCATGCCGATGAACTGGCCGCGCGTGCCGAGGTAGCTCTCCCAGCCCTGTTTGATCGCCGCTTCGACGATGATGCGCTTCGCCCCGCCGCCGAGCACTTCGTCGCGGTAGCTTTCGGGCTGCTGTTCGAACAGCTCCAGGCACGGCATGGAAACGACCTGCGTCGCGATGCCTTTGGCTTCGAGCTGCGCCTGCGCTTCGACGCAGAGATGCACTTCCGAGCCGGTGCCGATGAGCACGACTTTCGGTCTTTCCCCTCTCCCCACCCTCTCCCGTGAACGGGAGAGGGAGTCGGGCGCCGCGCTTGTTCCCTCTCCCGCCTGCGGGAGAGGGTTAGGGAGAGGGCCCCCGCACGGCCGCAGAATATAGCCGCCGCGCGCGCAGGGATTGTCCTCGCGGAACTCGCCGCGCAAATGCGGCAGGCCCTGGCGGGTCAGCGCCAGCACGGATGGCGTCTTCACCGAGGCGATGGCGAGCTGCCAGCATTCGGCCGTCTCGGTGGCGTCGGCCGGGCGGAAGACCTGCAGGTTCGGGATCGCGCGCAGGGAGGCGAGATGCTCGACCGGCTGGTGCGTCGGCCCGTCCTCGCCGAGGCCGATGGAGTCGTGCGTCATCACGTAGACGACGCGCTGCTGCATCAGTGCGCTCAGGCGGATCGCCGGGCGGCAATAATCGGTGAAGACGAGGAACGTGCCGCCATACGGGATGAAGCCGCCATGCAGCGCGATGCCGTTCATCGCGCTCGCCATGCCGTGCTCGCGCACGCCGTAATAGATGTAGCGGCCGGAATAATCGCCGGCGGTGACGGGCTTCATCGGCTTGGTCTTGGTGTTGTTCGAACCGGTCAAATCCGCCGAGCCGCCGATGAGCGCGGGCAGCGCCGGCACCAGCGCTTCGAGCGTATTCTGCGAGCTCACGCGCGTCGCCTCTTTCGGCTGCGCCGCCGCCAGCTTCTGCTTCAGCGCCTTCACCGCCTCGACCCATTCGCCGCCGAGATTGCCGGCGATGCGCTTGGCGAATGCGTCGCCCTTGTCGGCGGCGGCGAAGCGCTTCTCCCACTCTTTATAGCCGCGCGCGCGTTCGGAAGCAGCGTCGCGCCACGCGCTCAGTATATCTTCGGGGATGTGGAACGGCTCGTGCGGCCACTGATGGAACTCGCGCGCGCCCTTGATCTCCGCCGCGCCGAGCGCCGAGCCGTGGCTGGCAGCGGTGCCCGCCTTGGTCGGCGCGCCCTTGCCGATGACGGTCCGGCAGGCGATGAAGCTCGGCTTCTCGCTTTTCTGCGCGCGGGCGAGCGCGTCGCGGATCGCGGCGGGGTCGTGCCCGTCGATCTTCTCCGCGCGCCAGCCCTGCGATTCGAAGCGTTTGCAGTGGTCATCGGAAACGGTGAGCGAGGTCGGCCCGTCGATGGAGATGGAATTGTCGTCGAACAGCACGACGAGCTTGTTCAACTTCAAATGCCCGGCGAGCGATGCCGCCTCTAAGCTGATGCCCTCCATCAAACACCCGTCGCCGGCGATGACATACGTGCGATGGCCGACCAGCGCGTCGCCGAATTCGGCGTTCAGCATGCGCTCGGCGAGCGCCATGCCGACAGCGTTGGCGAAGCCCTGCCCCAGCGGCCCGGTCGTCGTCTCGATGCCGGCGGCGTGGCCGTATTCCGGGTGGCCGGCGGTCTTGCTGCCCCACTGGCGGAAATTCTTGATCTCCTCGATCGTCATGCCGGGATAGCCGGTCAGGTATAGAAGCGCGTATTGCAGCATCGAGCCGTGGCCGGCCGATAGAATGAACCGGTCGCGGTCCGGCCATTCGGGATGCGCGGGATCGTAATTGAGGAACTCGGTGAAGAGCACCGTCGCCACGTCGGCCATGCCCATCGGCATGCCGGGGTGGCCGGAATTGGCTTTCTCCACCGCGTCCATCGCGAGCGCGCGGATGGCGTTCGCCATCTGGTCATGGCTGACGGAAGTCTGGGGGGCAGGTTTCGGCACGGCGCTCATGGATCGCTCGGGTTGACAGGCGTCTCGTTCGTGCCCGAGCTTTTACACAAGCGCGCGCGCGCGTGCAACAGCAGCGAGATATGCACAGGGATTGCAATTCGCGGGACGCTGTGGTTACTTCCGGCAAAACAATTCCTAAGTCCGCGCGACCTCATGCGGCAGTGAAGGATGAATCCCCCATGGCAAGCACCTCGAATCCAAGGCTTCACGCCGCTTTCGCCGCCGTCGAGCTCGCCTGCGAATCGCTGGAGACGGCGACGTCGCGCCTCGCCGCGCAGCGCTCGGGCGCCGAGGCGGAAGTCACCGCGAGTTGGCAGGCGCACAGCGAAAAACTGGAAGCGAGCGTCGCCGACCTGACCTCGGAGAACGATTTCCTCAAGGAGGACAACCTTCGCCTCTCCAACCAGCTCGCACGGCTGCAGAAGGACTACCTCGCGCTGCAGGAGGCCGCCTCCGGCACGCTGCTCGCGCTCGACGAATCGGTGAAACAGATCGACCTCATACTGGAGCATTAGGATGCGCACGGTCCAAGCCCACGTCTACGGAAAAGACTACACGCTCGCCTGCGACGACGGGCAGGAGCAGCATCTCCACGGCCTCATCAAGCAGGTCAACGGCCGCGCCGGGCGGCTGGAGGAAGCCGTGGGCCAGCTGCGCGAGCAGGACGTGATGATGCTCTACACCGCGCTCACCCTCGCCGACGAGCTGTACGACGCGGCAAAGGAGATCGCCCGCCTGAAATCCGAGCTCGAGGGCGCGAACCGCCTCCTCGCCGAAAGCGGCGACGAGCGCACCGAAGCGGCCGAAGAAGCCTTCGCCGAGCACCTCGAACAGCTCGCCGCACGCGTCGCCAGCCTCACCGGCAAGCTGGAAGCGGCCTAGCCCCTCCTTGCTTTTTCGCGGCTTCTACCCTATGCTATGCGATGAATGGTACTGCCCGGTTGGTGTAGGTGCATTTCACTCCGGACCGACTATCATCCTTAAGGGAGCTGTCCCTGCCTTCGGCCTTGGCCGGGGGTATACGGTGCCCACCTGACCAACGGGTCACGGGAGGAACTTCGACCCACGGCCAGGGCGGTCCATTCACTTTCACCAAGACGTCATGATTCTCCCGCCGGATTCGTTGTATCGTCCGTCAAGGCTTGCGACAGATCGGGAGGCATCGTGCCAGTTACGCTTCCCCGCAAACGTACGAGCGATCCGCAGGGACCGAGCGAAATCCCGACCGACCCGGATGCGCTGAGCGAACAGATCCTTGTCGCCCCGATGCGCAAAGGCAGGGACCGCCCCGCCTAGGACGGAAAGCGGTTGCATCCCCACCGCCCGCCGCGCCATACTCGCGGCCATGGCCGTTCCCGAACGCAACCTCGCAGTCGAGAAGCGCAAGCTGCGCGAGCAGATGATGGCGCGCCGGCTGCAATTGCCGGCGGCGAATACCGCGATCGCGGCGCAGGCGGTGGCGCGGCATTTCGCCGACCACCCGATCCTCGCCTTCGCGCCGTCCTTCGCCGGCTACGTCGCCCATCGCGGCGAGATCGACGTGCTGCCGGTGTTCGACGCCATGGCGCGCTACGGCAAGGCCACCGCCCTTCGCGGACGACGCCGCAGAGAACGCTGATCTTCCGCCGCTGGTCGCGCGGCGAGCCGCTGCTGCGCCACCCCGGCCTGCAGATCGAGGAGCCGCCTTCGAATTTCGAATCGGTCATCCCCGCCGTGGTGCTGGTGCCGCTGCTCGCCTTCGACTCCGCCGGCTTCCGCCTCGGCTATGGCGGCGGCTACTACGACCGCACCATCGAGGCGATGCGCCAGTTCGAGACGCCGCCGCTGTTCATCGGCGTCGCCTTCGGCATGCAGGAGGTCGACTCGCTGCCCGCCGAGATGCACGACCAGCAGCTCGACGGCATCCTCACCGAAGTCGGCGTCAGCATGTTCCGGGGGTATCTGTGAGGCTCCTTTATTGCGGCGACGTCGTCGGCCGCTCCGGGCGCGACGTCGTGGAAAAGCTCGTGCCGAAACTGCGGCGCGAGGAGAAGCTCGACGCGGTCGTGGTCAATGTCGACAACGCGGCGGGCGGTTTCGGTATCAACAGCGAGATCATCAGGGATTTCGCGGCGAGCGGCGTCGACGTCATGCCCGGCGGCGACCACGTCTTCGACCAGAAGGACGCGCTGTCGCTGCTTGGCAGCCAGAATCGCCTGCTGCGCCCGCATAATTTCCCGCCGAGCGTTCCCGGCACCGGCTGCCGCCTGTTCACGCTGGAGAACGGCAAGAAGCTGCTCGTGCTCCACCTGCTCGGCCAGGTGTTCCACAAGGAATATCTCGACTCGCCCTTCACAACCGCCGACGCGGCGCTCGCGCCTTACAAGCTGGGCGGCAACGTCGACGCGATCCTCGTCGACATGCATGCCGAGGCGACGTCGGAGAAAATGGCGATGGGCAAATATCTCGACGGCCGCGTCACCGCCGTCGTCGGCTCGCACACCCACGTGCCGACGGCCGACGCGCGCGTGCTGCCGAAGGGTACCGCCTACCTCACCGACGCCGGGATGTGCGGCGATTACGATTCCATCATCGGTTTCGATCCCGAAGGGCCGATGCAGAACTTCCTGCACAAGCACCGAAAAATCCGCATGGAGCCCGCGAGCGGCCCCGGCACGCTCTGCGGCGCGATCATCGACGTGAAGCCGGACGGCCTCGCCGAATCGATCACGCCCATCCAGATGAAATGACCGCCCCGTTGGCGGCTTCATAATTATTTCATTGAGCGATCCCGTTTCTTCTTTTACCATTCGTCCTGAAACGGCAAATGGCCGTTTTGGGGTGTCGAAACCTCCTGTCTACCGGCGTTGTGCAGCCGTTATCTGCACTCCCTAGCCTTGGCTGGGGAGGCTGTAATGGATGTCCAGAGCCGCAAGGCTTAAAGATTACAGCAAACCTTGTAGACAGGTTTTTCGAACTCCCCTGCCACCACCGGGGAGCGTCAGCATGCGTCATGGTTTCACCCTCGTCGAGCTCGCCATCGTGCTCGTCATCATCGGCCTGCTGGTCGGCGGAGTGCTCACCGGCGCGGACCTCATCAAGTCCGCGCAGCTTTACGCCATCAACCAAGGGAAAGAGGACATCGTTGCCGCCACGATGACCTTCCAGAATAAGTACGGCCGCCTGCCCGGCGACTGGATGCATGCGACGGACACATTCGGCATCGCCGGCGGCACGGGCTCGGACGCCACCTGCCAGAACACACCGACTCCGCAAGGCAGCACCGCCACCTGTAACGGCGACGGTGACGGACATCTCCATACGGTCTCTGAAGACCTTCGCTTCTACCAGCAGCTTGGCGCGGCCGGGCTTATCAAGGGCAGCTATACAGGTGCGAATGCCACGCTATCCAGCTACATCAATGCCTTCACGGCGGGAGTCAGTCTGCCTGAAGCGCGGCAGTCGGGCTACGGCTACCTTACTACCTGGAACAACTATCAGGCGGGCAGCACGTCAACGTTTGCGACAAATTATGGCCATTATGTTGAATACATCTATGCACCAGCCATCACCAGCGGCTCGGCCAATGCTTCAGTATTTACCCAGACGCCCGCCGACATGGCCCGCTTCGACGCGAAGTTCGACGACGGCCTGCCCGGCACCGGCACGGTCGTGACCCCCAACAAAGGCGACGGCACCACGAACTTTTGCACCAAAGCGGCGGGCATTGCGCCGCCCGCCGACTTAAGCGCGGCAAATAACCTCTATAATCTCAGCGACACCAATACGGATTGCGCGCTTTATTGGTTGCGTGTGTTCTAGCGCGGCAGCTTTGCCGAATGGCTAATCCGTCGTCTCTTTCGACTTGGCTTTCGCGGCGCGGCGGGCGTGGGGCTTCTCGGACTGGCCGCGGGCGCGCACGAGCTTGCCCTTGGACTTGTCCCAGGTGAAGGTATTGACGATGGTCTTGGTGCCGGTGGTAACGATGTCGCCGTTGGGAAGCTGCAGCACGTCGAAGCCTTCCTTCAGCGCTTCGTTGATGATCGAGGAGGAGTGGCGCAGGTATTCAGCGTTGGCCATCAGCTCGGCGAGGCCGGCCTCGTCGCTGCCGGCGGCTTCGCGGGCGCTTTTCGTCACGTTGAGCGAGCTCATCAGATGTTGCTTCGCCATGACCGTTTCTCCGTTCCTTAAGACTTCTTAGCGCCCCGCTACGTCCCGCTGCAAGCAAACCGGGCGGAACAGGAGCGTTTCCCCTTCACTTCCCGGCCGCTGTGCCGACCATACCACAGAGGGGCGCACGTTAACCAAGTCGTTAACCGACGTAGCACACTGGGCCTCAATCGCAAGTAGCGGAGGCCCGATTTAACATAAATGTCATATTGGCGCCGCCGTTTCCCAAAAAAAGAGGCCCGGTTTCCCGGGCCCAAGAAGGAGCTAGACGACGTAAAAACGAGTGACTAGCGGCTAGGGCTAGTGGCTAGGGAAGAAATCGATTCTTACTTCTTCCTTAGCCCTAGTCCCTAGCCCTAGCCCTAAATCTGGTTCAACTGATCGAGCAGCGTATCCGCCGTTTTGATCACCTGCGTGTTCGCCTGATAGGCGCGCTGGGCGACGATCATGTTGGTAAGCTCCGTTGCCAAATCCACGTTCGATTGCTCGAGGGTGGAGGCGACGATAGTGCCGGTGCCGTTCTGTGCGGACCAGCCGTTTCATGGCTTCCTTCACCTTGTCGATCAGCGTCCGCTGAATCGCCGGCGACGAGCAAACAGGTATTCGCGCGCGTCGGCCTTGACCAGCAGCAGCTTGCGTTTGGGATCGAGGTAGAGCACGTCGAGCACGGAAAGCCGCCCCTGCGCGCCGCCGCTGACGCCGCGCAGCCGCTTGTCGAGGCCGAAGCGTTTGGCCAGCAGCGCGCACAGACCAGATCAGCGCGATCGTGAAGGCGAGCGCGAGGAAGAAGCGGGAGAAATCGATGCCTTCCATGTCAGCCCTTCTTCCGACGGCGGCCGGTAGGCGTTGACGGCCTTCTGGCGCAGCGTGACTTCGTTCATGTGCGCCTTGCAGCCCTGCAGCGCGGTCTGCATTTTCTTCTGCAGGTCGTCGAGCCGCGCGGTCAGTTCTTCAAGCTGCGGCGCGAAGCTTTTTGCCTCCTGCGGCGCCAAGGCGAGAATGCGCTCGCACAGCGCGCCGACGGCGGTGTCGAGCCCGGCGAGCGGCACGGTCTCCCCGGCGGAGAGCAGCGCGTCGGCCTGCTCGATATAGGCGACGATGTCGCCGTGTGCAGCGAATGCGCGACGGAAGCCGGGTTGCACGCTCATGATTCCGCCCTCCGCTGCTTGGCGCCGGCGTTGGCCTTGTAGACATAGGCGAGATTTTCGGCGACCGGCGGCGAAGGCTTCGAGCGGAATGGGCGAATCGATTTCGAGCAGCGAGAGCATGTCGACCCAGCTCGGCGTCTCTCGCGCACCTTGATGCCGAGCGCGAAGGCGATCTGCAATATCTGCTCGGCGAGCGCGCCGCGCCCGCTGGCGGTGACGCGCGGCGAGGCGTCCTTTCCCCGGTCGTATTCGAGGGCGTCGGCCTTGGCGATCGCGGGCTCCTTCGCCGACGCGCCTTCGGACGTGCTGTCCTTGATATCGATGGTGGGCTTGTCGCTCATGGCTTGCTGTCCGGCCCGGGGGGCGTGTCGAAATGCGAGAGGTCGAAGTCGCTTTCGAGGAAGTCGCCGCCGCTTTTGCTCGCCCGATGCGTTGATGTTCTCGGCCATGATCTTGTCGTAGATCTCCTTGCGCAGCACGGTGGCGTCCGGCGGGAAGGTGAAGCCGAGCTTCACCGTCTTGCCGCGCACCTCGATGACGGTCAACTCGATCGCGTTGTTTGATGACGATCGATCCCCGATTTTGCGCGACAGGTAAAGCATGTGCGACCTACTGGTTTTCGACGCTTTCAGGGGTATCCCCATGCGTCTTGCTGACCTAACTGGTGCTTTTTCCCTAGCATAGCCGCGTCTTTATGCCTAGCTTATATTTTTGTTGCGAAATGGTATTTTTTGCCTATATTGTGGACAACAGACGGGGCAAGCAGCCCTGCGGAATCAGAGCTAGGCGACATTTAAAAACGGCACCGGGTTTGCTTCTCAGGAAGGGAAATCCCAGACCCGGTGGAACGGAGCTCTCGATGACGACCACCCCATCCCCGACCTGATGCAGATCCTGCGCACCGACATGCGCTATACCGCGCAACGGCCAGCAGGTCCTCGCCGAGAACGTCGCCAACGTCGACACGCCGGGCTACAAGGCCCGCGACCTCAAGCAGCCGATTTCAACGCCATGGTATCGCAGGCGGCGGGCTCGCCGCATCTCGGCATGGCGCAGACCTCGGCCTCGCACCTGCCCGGCACGCTCGGCAAGGCACGAGCTTCGCCGTCGCCGAGGTGAAAAGCGGCGAGACCACGCCCACCGGCATCAGCGTCCGACCTGCCGACGCAGATGGCCGCCATTTCCGAGACCGTGACCCAGCACGAGATCGCCACCTCGCTGTTCAAGAAATTCACCTCGTTCTACCGCGCCGCGCTGGGCAGGAACTAACCGAAGGAGACGACGCATGGGCATGGACCTGGTGAACACGATGCATATCGCCGCCTCCGGCATGAAGGGCGGAGTCGGACCGGCTGAAGATCGTCTCCCGAGAACCTCGCCAACGCCGAGTCGACCGGCGCGGCCGGCGGCGCGCCCGCCTATCGCCGCCAGACCATCAGCTTCAGCAGCCACCTCGACGAGGAGAGCGGCGCCCAGCTGGTGCAGACCCGGCAAGGTCGGCGTCGACAAATCCGATTTCCAGACGAAATACGAGCCGAGCAATCCCAATGCTGACAGCAAGGGCTACGTGCAAGTATCCTAACGGTCAACCCCATCATGGAGATGATGGACATGCGCGAGGCGCACGGCGGCTACGAAGCCAACCTCGACGTGATCCAGGCCTCCAAATCCATGATCGGCAAGACGCTGAGAGCCTGATCCAGTAGAACTATCCCTCTCCGCCGGAGAGGTAAAAAAGAAGACGAAACAGGGGGAGAAGAACTATGGTCGATGCCCGTTTTGCCCAGGCTACCGGTGCCTATAACGACGCGCTGCGCGCCGCCGAGCGCATCCTGCAGCGCGCCGGCACGCTTTCGGCGCAGGCCTCGGACGAATCCGCGCGCAGCAGCGCCCGAGCTTCGGCCAGCTGGTCGGCAACGCGCTGCAGAGCGTCGAGGACGCGGGCCACCGCAGCGAATCGATGGCGGTGCAGGCCGTGCAGGGCAAGGCCGACCTCGCCGACGTCGTGACCTCGCTGACGGACGCCGAGACGGCGCTCACCACCATCGTCTCCCTGCGCGACAAGGCCATCAACGCCTACCAGGACATCATCAAAATGCCCATCTAGGGCTAGTCGCTAGGGGAAAATGAGCTGGAGAAAAATTATGCGCGCCGACCTCCTTTTTTCCTTCCCTAGCCCTAGCCACTAGCCCTAGCTACTCCCTATGGACGCAAACGAGATCGTCGGCATCACGCGCGAGGGAATCCGCATCCTGATGCTCATCGCCACGCCGATGATGGTCACCGCGCTCGTCGTCGGCCTCACCGTGTCGCTGGTGCAGGCGCTGACGCAGATCCAGGAGATGACGCTGACCTTCGTCCCCAAGCTCATCGCCATGCTGTTCGTGATGATGCTCACCCTGCCCTTCATGCTGCAGACTCTGCAGGATTTCACCAACGGCCTGTTCGAGCGCATCGACACCATCGAGACCGAGAGCAGCGAGTGAGCATCCACCTGCTCAGCCACTTCCTCGTCTCGCAGATGGGGGCGTTCCTGCTCATCTTCTGCCGCCACCGGGACCGCCTTCATGATCCTGCCCGGCTTCGGCGAGGCCTACGTCACCCCGCGCATCCGCCTGCTGTTCGCCCTCGCCTTCGGCATCCTGCTGACGCCGCTGCTGCAGGCGCGCATGCCGCTGGTGCCGCAGAGCCCCTACGAGCTGTTCCTGATGCTGGGCGGCGAGATGCTCGTCGGCGCCTTCATCGGCCTGCTCGCCCGCATCATCCTGATGAGCCTGCACGTGGCGGGCACCATCATCGCCCAGCAATCCTCGCTCGCCGTGGCCTCGATGTTCGATCCGTCCAACGGCGGCCAGTCGGCGGTGGGTGAGCAACCTGCTCAGCCTGCTCGCGGTGACGCTGTTCTTCGCGCTCGGGCTGCATTACCTCGTCCTCGCGGCGCTGGTGCAGAGCTACGACATCTTCCAGCCGGCCAGTTCCCCTCGGTGTCCGACATGAACCTGCTGCAGGTGCGCGTCGCCGCCGACGCGTTCAACCTCGGCGTCCTGCTCGCCGCGCCGCACATGGTGTTCTCGCTGCTGTTCTACCTCGCCGGCGCCTGATGACCCGGCTGATGCCGAACTTCCAGGTCTTCTTCGTCATGATGAGCCCGCAGATCCTGATCGCCTTCTTCCTGCTGCTGGCGCTGCTGCCCGTCATCATGGGAACCTACGCCGAGTTCATGCAGCAGCAGTTCACCGACTTCATCAAGGTACAGTAGTGGCCGAAGAAGACTCAGGACGATTCCTCCAAGACGGAAGAGCCTTCGCAGAAAAGCTGGAGGAGGCGAGGAAGCGCGGGCAGCTTGTCTCCAGCCGCGAGGTCAACCACTTCTTCATGATGCTGGCGCTGACCTTCTTCGTCCTCGCGCTGGCGCCGCATATGGCCGAGTCGCTGCTCGCGCTGCTCGGGGCCGTTCATCACCCGGCCGGAGGAGTTCGAGGTGAGCGGCGCCGGCGTGGCGCAACATCTTCTACCACGTCGCCTGGGGGCGATGCTGGCGCTCGCCGTGCCGCTCGCCGTCACCGTCGCGGCGGCGCTGGCCCCGGCGGCGGTGCAGAACAAATGGATCGTCTCGGCCGAAAAGCCGAAGCTGGAGAAAATCTCGCCGCTCGCCGGGCTCGGCCGGCTCTTCGGCATGCGCGCCATCGTCGAGTTTCCTGCGCAACCTGCTCAGATCGCCGTCATCGGCACCGCGGCGGTGATGGTGGCGCTGCCCTACCGCGACCACCTCGCCCTGCTGCCGGGCATGAGCCACGCCGAATCGCTCGACTTCGCCCGCGAGATCGCCGGCAAGATGCTCATCGCCGCCGTGCTGGTGCTGTTCCTGCTGTCGATCGGCGACTATCTCTACCAGCGCTTCGTCTTCATGCGGCGCATGCGCATGACCAAGCAGGAGCTGCGCGACGAATACCGCCAGCAGGAGGGCGACCCGCACGTCAAGCAGAAGCTGCGCGCCATCCGCCGCGACCGCGCGCGCAAGCGGATGATGGCCAACGTCCCCAAGGCCGACGTCGTCATCACCAACCCGACGCACTACGCCGTCGCCCTGCAATACAATGCCGAGACGATGACGGCGCCGAAGCTGCTCGCCAAGGGCCACGACGACGTCGCCGCGCGCATCCGCGAGGTCGCCTCCAAGCACAAGATCCCCGTCGTGCGCAACCCGCCGCTCGCCCGCGTGCTCTACGACACCGCCAGGCTCGACGAGGAGATCCCCGTCGAGCATTACCAGGCCGTCGCCAAGGTCATCGGCTACGTCTACAAGCTGCAGGGCAAGACGCCGAAGAAGCCGCCCGCCCCTCCCGGCGCGAAGCGCGGCGCGGCGGGCAAGAAGGCGGGAGCCCCGCCCGTCCTCAATATCCGCAAGCCGAAATGATTAACATCGTCATTCCCGCGCAGGCGGGAATCTCTCTCGCCGCTTGCGCAGGTGGATAAAGAGATTCCCGCCTTCGCGGGAATGACGGAATGATAAGGCGCACGTTTCATCCACAGCAAACCTGTTGCCAAGTCGCCGTGCTGGGCTAGTGTGAACCGATGCGTTTCAGCGAAACCGAATTCAGCACTCCAGCACAGCTCGATTTCATGCCGCGCGCGCGGCGCGACCAGCTGTCGCACGTCATCGTCGCCTGCGTCGCCGCCTTCCTCGTGGTGGTGATCGCCGGGCTGCTCGCCAAGGGCCTCGTCGCGACGCTCGTCGCCGCCGCCGCCGTGGCGCTGCTGGGCGGCTTCGCCGTCTACCGGCTGCAGCAGAACCTCGACACCACCATGGCGACCGAATACCAGAACATGCTCTTCGCGCAGGCGGCGGCGCTGGGGGCGAGCTTCGCCCTTTTCGTCAAGCGCGACGGCACGGTCGTCTATTCCAACGACGGCATGCGCAAGCTGTTCCCCGCGCCTGACCTGGGGCGAGGCGCGGGCGCTCGAAGGCATCTTCGAGGAATCCGGCGTGCCGCAGGCGGACCGCGAGCGCATCCTCTCGGCCATCGCGGCGGAGGAGCGGGCGCGCATCGTCTTCCCGCTGCGCATCCCTACGGGCGAGACCAAGGACTTCATCCTCACCGTCGAGCCGCTGGAGCGGCCGGCGGGCTTCCTGCTGGTGCGCGGCCGCGAGTACCGCGACCAGCGCGCCGGCCCGCAACTGCTGCCCGACATGCTGCGCAACACCTCGGCCGACAAGATCGACCACCTGCTGGCCAACACCGGCGTCGGCCATTACGTCACCGACGCGTTCGGCAAGCTGGAATACGTCAACCCCGCACTGGAGGTTGCGCTGGGCTATGCGCCCGGCGACATGCTCAACGAGCGCATGGGCCTGGCGCAGATGCTCCACCAGCTCGGCAACCTGCCCGTCGGCGAGGACTATACCCCCGCCGACTATACCGGCATGGCCCAGCTCAACCGCGCCCAGGGCGACAAGTCGGGCGTGCTGCTGCACCAGCGCCTGATCCGCGACGCGCGCGGCAGGCCGGCGGGCGTCACCGGCAGCGTCCTGCCGCGACAGGGAGCCGCCGCATGAGCCTGCGTACCGCCTTTTCGAGCGACAGCCCGACCGGGCTCGACATCAACAGCTTCATCGAGCAGGCGCCGATCGCCGTCCTGCGCCTCGACCGCGCCGGCGAGATCGTCGAGTCCAACGCCACCTTCCGCGAGCTGATGAAGAACGCGCTGCCGGACGATCGCGTCGTCCGCCTCGCCGAGTTCATCGACCCCGAGGACCGCGTCCGCTTCTCCGACGCCTTCGCCCGCCTCATCGCCGGCGAGAAGGTCGCCCCGCTGTCGATGATGCTGCGCCCGCAGGCGGACGCCACCGTCATGGTCTTCTGCTACCTGACGCGCATGCAGGCCCTCGGGCCACGAGCCCAGCTACTTCCTGCACATGATCGACCAGACGGAGCAGAAGAACCTCGAGGTCCGCTTCGCCCACAGCCAGAAAATGCAGGCGGTCGGCCAGCTCGCCGGCGGCGTCGCCCACGACTTCAACAACCTGCTCACCGCGATGATCGGCTTCTGCGACCTGCTGCTGATGCGCCACCCGGCGGGCGATCCCAGCTTCGCCGACATCATGCAGATCAAGCAGAACGCCAACCGCGCAGCGAACCTCGTGCGCCAGCTCCTCGCCTTCAGCCGCCGCCAGACGATGCAGCCGAAAACGCTCGACCTCACCGACGTGCTCGCCGAGCTTTCGAATTTGATCCGCCGCCTGATCGGCGAGAATATCCAGATGAAGATGCAGCACGGGCGCGAGATCGGCATGATCCGCGCCGACCAGGGCCAGCTCGAACAAGTCATCATCAACCTCGCCGTCAACGCGCGCGACGCGATGAAGGAAGGCGGCGTGCTGTCGATCCGCACCAGCAACGTCTCCGTCAGCGGGCCGGGCTCATTGCCCAAAGGCCTCGTCGCCCCGACGGACGAGGACGTGCTCGCCCCCGGCGACTACGTGCTCGTCGAGGTCGAGGACACCGGCTCCGGCATCCGCCCCCGAGCTGCTCAAGAGCATCTTCGAGCCCTTCTTCTCGACCAAGGAGGTCGGCTCCGGCACCGGCCTCGGGCTTTCGACCTGCTACGGCATCATCAAGCAGTCCGGCGGCTACATCTTCGTCAAGAGCGAGCTCGGCCACGGCACCATCTTCTACCTCTACTTCAAGCGCGCCGCCGCCGAGCAGGTCGCCTCCGCCACCGTCGCCGCGGAGGACAAGCCCGGCGCCGACCTCACCGGCCGCGCCACCATTTTGCTGGTCGAGGACGAAACGCCGGTGCGCATCTTCGCCGCGCGCGCCCTGCGCAACAAGGGCTACGAGGTGCTGGAGGCCGATTCCGGCGAGAACGCCATCGACGTCTTCACCGAGAACGCGGGCAAGGTCGACATCATCATCAGCGACGTGGTGATGCCGGCAATCAACGGCCCGAAAATGATCCAGACGCTGCACGCCAGCCACGTCGACGGCATGAAGAACGTCAAGGTCGTCTTCATCTCCGGCTACGCCGAGGACGCTTTCGCGATTCCTACGGCATGGAGAACCGCTCCCTTCAATTTCCTGCCGAAGCCCTTCACGCTGAAGCAGCTCGCCAGCAAGGTGAAGGAAGTGATGGAGCAGGACGCGGTGACGCCGAAATAAGCGTCGCGGATTTCGCTTGCGCAGGCATACCCGATATGTTTATCTGCCCCGTGGAACGGTTGCCGTTCCGGGGCGTTACAACCTCTAATTAGCAGCGGCTTTGTGTGAGCCGTTAATCGCACTCCTCGACGCATGGTCGGGGAGGCGCATGTGTATGTCCAGGCCTCGCGGCTAAAGGCATGCGCGACCTTTCTGCTAGTTAGGTTTGTAAACTCCCCGATCACCCAGCGGGGAGCATTCATGCGCGGATTCACCCTTGTCGAGCTGGCCATCGTCCTGGTCATCATTGGCTTGCTGGTAGGTGGCGTGCTCACCGGCGCCGACCTCATCAAGTCGGCGCAGCTTTACGCCATCAACCAGGGCAAGGAGGACATCGTCGCCGCGACGATGACCTTCCGTGACAAGTACGGCCGCACGCCCGGCGACTGGATGCATGCGACCGATACATTCGGCATCCTCGCCGGCACCGGCAGCGATGCTACCTGCCAGAACACCCCTACCCCTGCCGGCAGCACTGCCACCTGCAACGGCAACGGCGACGGGTATGTTTTTACAAGCATAGCGGCACAAGACGAAGTCTTCCGCTTCTACCAGCAGCTCGGCGCTGCCGGGCTGATCAAGGGCAACTACACGGGCGTAAACGGAACCGCCTTAGGCTACGCCCGCTCCTTCGTCGCAGGGGTCAATATCCCGAAGGGCGGCAGAGCGGTTATGGTTATACGACTCTCTGGCAGGCCTCTTATCCAGGCGGAACCACAGCGTTCGCGGGGAATTGGGGCCAGATTCTAAGGTACTATTATGCACCCGCCATCACCAGCGGTTCGGCGAGTGCCGTCGGCAATGTCATAACGCCCGCCGATATGCTCCGCTTCGATTCGAAATTCGACGACGGGCTGCCCGGCACCGGTATGATCGTCAGCAACAAGGGCGACGGCATGACGACCTTCTGCACCACGGCGGCCGGCGTCGCGCCGCCCGGCGATGCGGGCGCGACCTACAACCTCAGCGACACCAATCAGGACTGCGCCATTATCTGGCTGCGCGCGTTCTAGCGTCCTGGCCGGAGCCGGACCGAATTTTCTTAGCAACCGTCATTTTCCCGTTGTCATGCCCGTTTTCCGGGTGTACACATTTCCGTACACTATTCAAACAATGGAGCACGTCATGGCCCAGCCCGCTGTTAAACAAGTCGTCCCTGCCCCCGCCTCCACCGAGAAGCGCAAGGCGCTCGACAACGCGCTGGCGCAGATCGAGAAGACCTTCGGCAAGGGCTCCATCATGAAGCTCGGCAACCAGGAGAGCTACGCGGTGGAGGTCATCTCGACCGGCTCGCTGGGGCTCGACATCGCGCTCGGCGTCGGCGGCATTCCCAAGGGCCGCGTCATCGAGATCTACGGGCCGGAATCCTCGGGCAAGACCACCCTCACCCTGCATTGCATCGCCGAGTGCCAGAAACAGGGCGGCTCCTGCGCCTTCATCGACGCCGAGCACGCGCTCGACCCCACCTACGCGAAAAAACTCGGCATCAATGTCGACGAGCTGCTCATCTCGCAGCCCGACTCGGGCGAGCAGGCATTGGAGATCGCCGACACGCTGGTGCGCTCCGGCGCGATCGACATGGTCGTCATCGACTCCGTCGCCGCGCTGGTGCCCAAGGCCGAGCTCGAGGGCGAAATGGGCGACGCCACCATGGGCGCCCAGGCGCGCCTCATGAGCCAGGCGCTGCGCAAGCTCACCGGCACCATCAGCCGCACCAACTGCACCGTGATCTTCATCAACCAGATCCGCCAGAAGATCGGCGTCATGTTCGGCAACCCGGAGACCACCACCGGCGGCAATGCGCTGAAATTCTACGCCAGCGTGCGGCTCGACATCCGCCGCATCGGCGCCCTCAAGGACAAGGACGAGGTCGTCGGCAACCTGACGCGCGTCAAGGTCGTGAAGAACAAGGTCAGCCCGCCCTTCAAGACGGTCGAGTTCGATATCCTCTACGGCAAAGGCATCAGCAAGGAAGGCGAGCTGATCGACCTCGGCATGAAGGCCGGCGTCGTCGAGAAATCCGGCAGCTGGTTCAACTACAAGGACGCTCGCATCGGCCAGGGCAAGGAGAACACCCGCCAGTACCTGAAGGACAATCCCAAGGTCGCCGCCGAGATCGAGAAAGCCATCCGCGCCAAGGCGAGCGCCCTCGCCGTCGCCCTCGAAGGCACTCCTTCGGACGACACCGACGCCGTGGCGCCCGACGCCGCATGACGAAAATGAAACCTGTTCTCCTGGCGTGTGTCCTGGGCATGTTCCCTCTTGCCGCCGCCAGTGCCGGGAACGTTGGGTTCACTACGCTTCCTGCCGGCAACAACCCTTTCCCCAATACCGTGGCGATCGGTATCCCTCCGGGTTGCCCCAGCCAGGAAGCACAATACGGCCGTTCGCTGGAGGCGGCGCTGAAGGCGCGCAACATTCCCGTCCGCGAGATCAGCAATGTTTCCTTTCAGGTCCACAGCCGCGAAGACATCAGTCAGATCCAATCCGCCGCGCAGCAACCCGGCCCGCATGTCTTCATCAACGGCCGCATGATGGGCCATCCCAGCCTGGACGAAGTGGTCGCCGAGGCGCAGCGGCAAGGATTGACGGCGAAATAGGCAACTGCGCTTTTTCCTGATCTACGGCCCATTCCGCTGCATGATTCCTTCTGCCTGCTCCCTAAGCCCGATAAATAGTGATTGGCGGCATTCATTGCGCATCGAATTTTTAGGTCTTTCACGGAATTGAGGACGCATGACCTGGACCATCGCATTGCACGGCGGCGCCTATAGCGATCCCGAAGGAGACGCTTCCGGGCAGGAGTCGTTCCTGCGCGAGCTGCTGCCGGTCCTCGGCCAGCGCCTCGCCAACGCCGAGCCGGCGCTCGAGGCCGTGACCGAAGCCCTGCGCGCGATGGAGGATTCCGGCTTCTTCAATGCCGGCAAAGGCGCCGCCGCCAACGCCCATGGCGATGTCGAGCTCGACGCCGCCGTCATGGAAGGCCACAGCTCGCGCGCCGGGGCCGTTGCTGCCGTACGCGGCTTCCGCAACCCCGTCCTGGCCGCCCGCACGATCATGGAGACGACGAAGCACGTGCTCCTCGCCGGCCCGCTCGCCGAGCGTTATTTGCGCGAGCAGAAGCTCGAGGAAGTGTCGCCCGGCTATTTCACCCACGCGCAGCAGCACCGCGAGCACGGCACCATCGGCGCCGTCGCGCTCGACGTGCACGGGCACTTCGCCGCCGCGACCTCGACCGGCGGCATCGCAGGCAAGCTGCCCGGCCGCATCGGCGACTCGCCGATCGTCGGCGCCGGCACCTGGGCGGATGGGCGCTGCGCCGTCTCCTGCACCGGCCAGGGCGAGACCTTCATCCGCAGCGCCGCCGCCGCGCGCCTCGCCTTCGCGCTCGGCAACGGCACGACGCTCGTCGAAGCGGCGCAGCAGGCGCTCGACGCCGTCGAGGCCATCGGCGGCAAAGGCGGCCTCATCGCCATCGACCGCAGCGGCCACGTCGCCGCACCTTTCGTCACGCGCGGCATGGTGCGCGGCTGGGCCCTGCCGGGAGAAATGGAAGTGCACGTTTAGCCGCGCGCACTCACCCGGGCGCTGTATTCGCCCGATGCCTGAACGAGGCTTTTGGTGAAAATCTCCCGGTCGCGCGGTGCAAGGTCCTCGCCGGTGCGTTTTTCATAGGCCTCGACGAATGCCGCCGGCCGCCCGGCGATCGACCGGAAGAACGGATAGATACTGCCCTGCTCCTTCAGGTAATAGATCGCGCTGCCGACATGTTCGCGCGTGTGTTCCGGCCCGCCCGGGTCGATGTCCGTCCAGACGGCGGCCAGCGTCTCGTATTTCAGCCACGGCCGCGCGGCGAGGAACTGCTTCAGCTTCCCGTGGAATGTTTCGGCTTTCGGATGAGGCTCCTCGCTGGCCGAGCGCGTCCGGCCGACCTTGCGCGCGGCACGCAGGGCATCGATATCGATGCTCGGGACGTACAGCGATCCGGCTTCGGGTTTCTCCTCTTCCATGGCATGATCCTACAGGAAGCGGCCGTATCCAAAAATGAAGGTTTCTTGACATTTCCCAGACCCTTGCACGCAATACTGCAAGGATTTCCCTTGCCGCACCGCGGCATAGGCTTTATTTACCGCCCCTATGCCGAGCGTTTCCGACATCCGCAGCCAGTTCCTCGAGTTTTTCCGCTCGAAGGAGCACCTCGTGCTGCCCTCCTCCTCGCTGGTACCGCACAACGACCCGACGCTGATGTTCACCAATGCCGGGATGAACCAGTTCAAGAACATCTTCACCGGCATCGAGAAGCCGCCCGCGCCGCCGCGCGCGGCGACCAGCCAGAAATGCGTGCGCGCCGGCGGCAAGCACAACGACCTCGACAATGTCGGCTACACCGCCCGCCACCACACGTTCTTCGAGATGCTCGGCAATTTCAGCTTCGGCGATTACTTCAAGGAAGGCGCGATCGCGCATGCGTGGGAGCTCATCACGAAAGTCTGGGGCATTTCGCCGGAGAAGCTCGTCGTCACCGTATTCCATACGGACGACGACGCGTTCAACCTCTGGAAAAAAATCTCGACGCTGCCGGAGAGCAGGATCATCCGCATCGCCACCAACGACAATTTCTGGGCGATGGGCGACACCGGCCCCTGCGGCCCCTGCTCGGAAATTTTCTACGACCACGGCGAGAAGATCCCCGGCGGCCCGCCCGGCTCGGAGGGCGCCGACGGCGACCGTTTCACCGAGATATGGAACCTCGTCTTCATGCAATACGAGCAGGTGACGCCGGAAAAACGCGTCGACCTGCCGAAGCCGTCGATCGACACCGGCATGGGGCTGGAGCGCATCTCCGCCGTGCTGCAGGGCGTGCACGACAATTACGACATCGACCTGTTCAGGAACTTGCGCGACTACCTATGGAACATCCTCGATCACGACATCAAGACCTACAGGTTATCGGACACTCCTCACAGGATCGAAGACAGACAAAAGGCTTTTGCGGTCCCTTCCAAAGTCATCGCCGACCATCTGCGCGCGAGCTGCTTCCTCATCGCCGACGGCGTGCTGCCATCGAACGAAGGCCGCGGCTACGTGCTTCGCCGCATCATGCGCCGGGCGATGCGCTATGCACATCAGCTGGGATTCAAAGAACCGGTGATGCATCGTCTCGTTCCTGCTCTGGTGCATGAAATGGGCGATGCCTATCCCGAGCTTCACCGCGCGCAGGCCGTCACCACCGAAACGCTGAAGCTCGAAGAGACCCGCTTCCGCGAGACGCTGGAGCGCGGCCTGAAACTACTTGAAGAAGAGCGCGCAAGAATCTCGAAAGGCTCGACTTTCTCCGGCGAAGCGGCCTTCAAGCTCTACGACACCTACGGCTTCCCGCTCGACCTGACGCAGGACATTTTGCGCGCGGATAATATCGCGGTCGATACCAAAGCGTTCGACGCGGCGATGGAGCAGCAGCGCGCGATGGCGCGCGCGGCGCATAAGGGCTCGGGCGACACGGCGACCTCCGCCGTCTGGTTCGACATCAAGGAGCGCACCGGCTCGACGGAATTCCTCGGCTACGCGATGGACGAGGCGCAGGCCAATATCGTGGCGCTGGTGAAGGACGGCAAGGAAGTGCAGTCCCTCATGAAGGGACAGACCGGCGAGGTCATCGTCAACCAGACGCCGTTCTACGGCGAGTCCGGCGGGCAGGTCGGCGATGTGGGGCTCATTGCCGGCAAGGGCTTTTCCGCGCGGGTGATGGACACGTTCAAGCCGCTCGACGGGATATTCGCGCACAAGGTCACGGTGGACGACGGCACGCTGAAAATCGGCGACACGGTCGAGCTCGCCATCGACACCGAGCGCCGCGCGCGCATCCGCGCCAACCACTCGGCGACGCACCTGCTGCACGCCGTGCTGCGCGAGCAGCTGGGCGAGCACGTCACGCAGAAAGGCTCGCTGGTCGCGGAGGACAGGCTGCGTTTCGACATCACCCACCCGAAGCAGATCGCGCGCGAGGAGCTCGACCGCATCGAGACCGGGGTCAACCGGCTCATCTGGCAAAACAGCGAGGCTGCCACGCGGCTGATGAGCGCCGACGAGGCCATCAAGGCCGGCGCGATGGCGCTGTTCGGCGAGAAATACGGCAGCGAAGTGCGCGTCCTCACCATGGGCGAGGACGCCGCCGGCGGCGTCTATTCCATCGAGCTCTGCGGCGGCACGCATGTGGCGCGCACGGGCGATATCGGCCTGTTCAAGATCGTCTCGGAAAGCGCGGTGGCGGCCGGCGTGCGCCGCATCGAGGCAGTGACGCGCGACGGCGCCTTCGCCTATTTGAACGCGCAGGACGAAAAAGTGCGCGGCCTCGCCGGCGCGCTGAAAATAAAGCCGGACGAGCTTGAGACCAAGGTCGCCGCGCTCGCCGAGGAAAAGAAGAAGCTCGAAAAACAACTCGCCGACGCCAAGAAGCAGGCGGCGATGGGCGGCAGTGGCGGCGGCGACGCCGAAGCTTCCGTCGAGACCATCGGCAGCGTGAAGCTCGCCGCGCGCATCTTCGGCGAGCTCGACGCGAAGTCATTGCGCGAGCTGGCCAACTCCATGGCGCAGAAACACGCCGATGCGGTGAGCGTGCTGCTGGCAAGCAGCGAAGGCAAGGCTTCGATCATCGTCGCGGTCGGCAAGGACATCGCCGGCACCGTCGACGCGCCGACGCTGGTCAAGGCCGGCGTGGCGGCGGTCGGCGGCTCCGGCGGCGGCGGCCGTCCCGATTTCGCCCAGGGCGGCGGCCCGGAAGGCGACAAGCTTGACGCGGCGCTGGCGGCAATGAAGCAGGCGCTGGCCGCTTAAGCCCGCATGCGCGCGAGCTCGGGCACGGCCTCGACGAGCTTCTCGATGGCGTCGCCGACCTGCTCCAGCCGGGCGTTGACCCAGTTCTCGTGCGCCTCGTGCATCAGCGCGCCGCCGATGGCGAGCTCCGCCGTCGGGCCGATCGTGTCCTGGAAACGTTTGGCGAGCTGGGTGAAGGCGGGCGTGTTCTCCTTGTCCGGCTGCTTCTTCGGGAACGGATGGCCTTCGCGGACGAATCGCGACGCCTGCCCGGCGATGCTGAGCGCCCCGTAGGTGGCGAAGGCGAGGCCGGAATACCCGGCCGCGCCCACGCCGAAGATGCCTTTCTGCGACCAGAATTGCATGCGCGTCTTGCCGAATATCTCGCGCTCCACCTTGTCGAAATTGAGGTGAAGGTCGAGCTCGCCCCAGTCGTCCATGGCCTTGCTGGCCTTGTGGATGAAGCTCTTGGTCTTTTCCGCGCCGCAATTCTCGAGCAACCGCTCGAAGAACAGGCGGCCGGAATAGACGTCGCTGTCCGGGCGCAATTGGTGGATGAGCTTCTTGAGCTCTTCCTCTTCGGGCGTCAGGACGCGGGCTGGGGCGGAATCGGCCATGACGCCCTATAGCCCGCCTATGTGTCATTTTTATGAACATGCGCTTGCAATTAACGCATGGCGGGCCGGCGGCTTGGGGTTTGGCTGTTCATTGCGCCCCGTTTTCCTATAATGCGCTTTCCACAGAGGAGCACCCCATGTCATCCGTCGTCCAGCTCAACAAGAAGCCGCAGGCGAAACCGATCACCGTTGCTTACGGCGACGGCATCGGGCCGGAGATCATGGAGGCGGTATTGAAAATACTCGCCGAGGCGCGGGTGCCGCTCAATATCGAGACGATCGAGGTCGGGCAGAAATTCTACGAGAAGGGCGTCACCACCGGCATCCCGCCGTCGGCGTGGGAGTCGATCCGCCGCACCAAGACGCTGCTCAAGGCGCCGATCACCACGCCGCAGGGCGGCGGCTATAAGTCGCTCAACGTCACCATGCGCAAATCGCTCGGGCTGTACGCCAACGTGCGCCCCTGCGTCAGCTTCCACCCCTACATCAAGTCGATGCACGCCAACATGAACCTCGTCATCGTCCGCGAGAACGAGGAGGATCTGTACGCCGGCATCGAATACCGCCAGACGCACGACGCCTTCCAGTCGGTGAAGATGATCACCCGCTCCGGCTCCGAGCGCATCATGCGCTACGCCTTCGAATACGCCGTGGCCAACGGCCGCAAGAAGGTGACGTGCATGTCGAAAGACAACATCATGAAGCTGACGGACGGCGCATTCCACGACGCGTTCAATCGCATCGCCGCGCATTACCCGCAGATCGAGCACGACCATTTCATCGTCGATATCGGCTCGGCGCGCATCGCCTCCAAGCCGCACATCTTCGACGTCATCGTCACCGAGAATTTGTTCGGCGACATCATCTCCGACATCGCGGCGGAAGTTTCTGGCTCGGTGGGACTGGCCGGCTCCGCCAATATCGGCGCCAATTACGCCATGTTCGAGGCGATCCACGGCAGCGCGCCGGACATTGCGGGCAAGGACATCGCCAACCCCTCCGGCCTGCTGCACGGCGCGATCATGATGCTGGTGCATCTCGGCATGCATGAGGAAGCCAGCAAGCTGCACAACGCCTGGCTTAAGACCATCGAGGACGGCATCCACACCGGCGACATCTTCAACGACATGTCGAAGAAAAAAGTCGGCACCAGGGACTTCGCGCAGGCCGTCATCGACCGCCTCGGCGAGGAGCCGGGCACCTACCGCGTGGTGAAATATGCGCCGAGCAAGGGCGACCCCTCCATCCACGCGGTGATGGAGCCGGAGACGGCCGAACGCATCATGGTCGGGCTCGACCTGTTCGTGCACTGGCTGGGGAAAGACATCAACGACCTCGGCAAGGCGCTTGAGACGCTTTCGACCGACGCGCTGAGCCTGCAGATGATCTCCTGCAAGGGCCTCAAGGTCTGGCCCGACATGGTCACCGAGATGGACGTCACCGACCGCTACCGCGCCCGCTACCTGCCGAAGAAAAAAGGCGGCCCCGTCACGCATGCCGACGTCGCGAAGCTGCTTTCCGTGGCGGCGGAAAAGAACATCGACTTCCTGAAGATCGAAACGCTGTTCACCTTCGACGGCAAGCCCGGCTTCTCGGCGACGCAGGGCGAATAAACTCCGTCATTGCGAGCGGCAGTGAAGCAATCCAGTCCTTTAGGCAGCAAGCTGGATTGCCGCGTCGCGCGATGACGATTAATTGAAGAATCCATTCTCTTCCAGCGACCGTACGATGATCCCGGCGGCGTGGCCGTCGCCGTAGAATGCGGGCGCGGTCTTTGGTTTCGGCATAGCAAGCTTGGCGAGCACCGTTTCGGGATCGCAGTTCGGGATGGTGCCGGCGACGTAGAGCCACTGGCTGTCGCGCAGGTCCGGCCACGGCGTTTCGTCCTGCAGGACGACGGAGGTCTTTCCGGCGTAATAGGCCTCCTTCTGCAGGCCGCCGGAATCGGTGAGAACGCTGTCGCAGGCGGTGAGCGCGGCGACGGTGTCGAGATAGCCCAGCGGCTCGGCGAGGATGAGGTTGGGCAGCGCGTCGAACGCAGCGCGCAGGCCGAATTCCTCCAGCCGCGCGCGCGTGCGCAGGTGGACGGGGAACAGCACCACCGACGGAATGCGGCCGATGAAACCCAGCAGCCGGCGCAGCGACGCTTCGTCATCGACGTTCGCCGGGCGGTGCAGCGTCATGAAGGCGAAGCCGTCCTTCAGCTTCGGGTTCTGCAGCAGCGTCGATTTCGTCGCGGCCTCGGCGCTGAACAGGTTGAACGCATCGAGCATCACGTCGCCGGTGAGGATGACGCCGCGCGTGAGGTTCTCCTTCTTCAGGTTGGCGACCGAGGCCTCGTCGGCGCAGAACAGCAGCGTCGAGATATGATCGACCATGACGCGGTTGAACTCCTCCGGCATGGTGCGCTCGATCAGGCGCGGCCCCGCCTCGACATGCGCCACCTTGATATGCAGCTTCACCGCCGCCAGCGCCGCCGCCAGCGTGGTGTTGGTGTCGCCGTAGACCAGCACGTGCTTCGGTTTGCGCTCCAGATAGACCGCTTCGAGCTTGGCGAGCATCTCGCCGGTCATTGCGCCGTGGCTGCGGCCTTCGACGTCGAGGCGGATTTCGGGTTCCTTCATCCCCAGCTCGCGGAAGAAGATGGCGCTGAGCTTGTCGTCGTAATGCTGGCCGGTATGCACCACCGTTTCGGCGACGCCATGCGCGACGAGCGCGCGCGACACCGGCGCCATCTTGATGAATTGCGGCCGGTTGCCGACGACGGTGAGGATGGATTTCTTCATCGCCCCTTCTCTGCCATCGACACGGCGAGCGTGTCAGCAAGTTTCTTCGCCAGCATCGCGAAATCGTGGCGGGCGAGCACATAGTCCCGCCCGCGCGCGCCCATCGCCTGGCGCTCGGCGAGCGGCAGAACAGCGAGCGCCAACATCGCCTCCGCCAGCGCCGGCGCGTCCTGCGCCGCGACGCTCACGCCGGCGCGCACCTCGGCGACCGGGTCGTTCCCGGCATCGCAGGCGAAGACGAGCGGCCGCGCGGCCGCCATGAAGTCGAACAGCTTGTTCGCGCTGATGCCGTATTTGCGGAACACCGGCGCGGCGACGAGGATGAAGACGAACGCATCCGCCTCCGCCGCGAGGCGCGGGATATCCTGCTTGGCGACCGGCGGCTCGAAGCTCACGCGTGCAAGGCCGAGCTCGCGCGCGAGCGCTTCCAGCCCCGGCTTGCGCGGCCCGTCGCCGATGAGGCGCAGGTGGACCGAGGGATCGCGCGCCTCGACGGACTGCATCGCGCGCAGCAGCGTATCGAGCCCGTTCGCGTTGCCGTGCGCGCCGAAATACATGAAGGTGAACTCCGCGCGCTCGGGCGGCGGCGCGACGTCGGCGAACAGCGACGTATCGACGCCGTTCGGGATCCAGACGATCCTGTCTTCGGCAACGCCGCGCGGCACGAGGTAGTCCTTCACGCCCGGCAGCAGCGTGACGATGCGCGCGGCCTTGCGGCAGAGCGTGCGCTCGATGGCGCCGAAGGCCAGCATCAGTGGATGCTTCGGCGAAATGCGGCCGAGCTCGACAAGGCTCTGCGGCCAGAGGTCGCGTATCTCGTATACGAACGGCACGCGGCGCTGCCTCGCCTGCAGCCACGCCGCCAGCGCAGCGAAGGGATGCGGCGAAGAGCCGAGGACGACGTCCGGCCTCGGAAGCGCGCGGCGCGGCAGGAACGCGAGGCGCAAGGCGAAGCACGCCATGTTGACGAGCCGGCCGGCGCCGTTGCCCCGGTAGGACGGCGCGCGCAGCCAGAGGAAATCGACGCCGTCCAGCGTTTCGCGGCGGCTGGGCTCGCCGCGCGCCAGCCGTTGCTTTCCGGTATTCGCCTCCGTCGAGGCGGCGATGACGACGGGATTCCACCCCAGCCGCTTGAGCTCCTTCGCCAGCGTATAATGGCGCGTGCCGCCGCTGCCGCCGGGAAGCAGCGCGTAGTGGTTGACCAGCCAGACGGTGGGGATTTCTTTCACCCCTGTGCTCTAGAACATCCGGTTTTACTTGTCATTCTTATGAAAGGGGGAATCCTAGGGCCATGGTCAGAAAACTCGTCCGGCAGGCGACCCGCTCGCCCTTCATCCGCAACGCGGCGGTGCTGACGGCGGGCTCCTTCGCCGCGCAGATGATCCCGCTGCTGATGCTGCCGCTGTTCGCCCGCATGTTCGCCGCCTCGACCTTCGGCATCCAGGCGCTGCTGCAGGCGGGGATGGTGCTGATCGTACCGCTCGCCACCGGCTGCTACGAGCTCGCCATCCCGACGCCGAAGGAGGAAGGCGAGGCCCGCGCGCTCGCCACGCTGGCGGTGCGCCTCACGCTGGCGGTGAGCCTGCTGACGCTGCTGGTGATCGCGCTGCTGCGCGCGCGGATCGTCGCGCTGCTGCACATTCCCGAGATCGGCGGCTGGGTCTTCGCCTACCCGGCCATTGTGCTCGGCACCGCGCTCACCAGCGTCGCCAATTACTGGCTGCTGCGCGACGGGCGCTATGGGCTGCAATCGGTCAACAAGCTGGCGCTCGCCATCGCGACCAGCGTCGTCACCCTCGGCTGCGGGCTGCTGCATTGGCCGGGCGGGCTGCTCGTCGGCTTCGTCGCCGGCATCCTGCTCGCCGCCGCGTTCTCGTTGATGCAGGCGCGCCGGCGCGGGCTGCGCTTGGGCCATCCGAAGCACCTCGGCGCTCTTGCAAAGCGCTACGGCCATTACCCGTTCTTCGGCAGCATCCCGACGGCGATCAACAATATCGCGATGCAGCTGCCGCTGCTCATCATCACCGCGACCTACTCGCTGAGCGTCGCCGGCCATTACGCGGTGGCGCGCAACACGCTGGCGGGCGGCGTCGCGCTGATCGCGCTGTGCATCGGCCAGGTGGTGCTCAAGCATGTCTCGGTGCTGGTGCATGACGGCAGGCCGGTCTGGCCGGATTTCCGGCGCATCGCGCTCTGGCTGGCGCTGTTCGCCGCCTGCCTGACCGCCGGCATCTATGTCGTCGCGCCGTGGTTCCTGCGCGTTTATCTCGGCAGCGCCTGGGCGGATTCGGCGACCATCATGCGCACCCTCGCCTTCACCTCCTTCTTCTGGCTGATGGGGCCGACGCTCTCGCTCGGCGTCGTCGCCATCCAGAAGATCCGCGTCGTCGCCGCGTGGCAGGTGGCGTACGGCGTCATCGAGCTGGGGTTGTTCTTCTTCGTCCACCTGCCGTTCGGGCAGTTCCTCTGGCGCGTCGTCGCCTTCGAGGTGGTCTCCTACGGGCTCTACACGGTGCTGATGATCGTCACCATCTACCGCTACGACCGCAGCCGCGCGACGTGATCCGCCATATGCGGCGGCACCGGCGCCTCAGCAGCGACGTCCGGCTTCTTCGGGTAATACGGGACCCGCAGCCGCCATGCATGCAGCATCAGCGGGCCGACGCCGTCGCCATAGAACGAATCGCCGAGCACCGGGCAGCCCAGATGCGCGCAATGGATGCGCAGCTGGTGCGTCCGCCCCCGTTTTCGGCGACAGCTCCAGCAACGACATTTCGCCGTCACTGCCGAGCAGCGTGTAATGCGTGATCGCCTCCTGCCCCGTCGGATCGATGGAGAGTTTCCACCTGCTGCCCTGTCCCGATTTGAGAATCGGCGCGTCGATAATGCCCGCATCCGCCACCGGACGGCCTTTCACCACCGCGAGGTAGGTCTTGCCGACCTGCTGGCCGGCGAACAGCTTCCCCAGCTTCTCGAGCGCCTGCCGGTGGCGGCCGAGCGCGAGGCAGCCGGAGGTCTCACGGTCGAGCCGGTGGGCGAGCGCGGGCGGGCGCGGCAGGCCGAAGCGCAGCGCCTCGAACGCCTGATCGAGGGCGACCTTGTCGTGCCCGGTGGGGTGCACGGCGATGCCCGCCGGCTTGTCGAGGATGAGGATCGAGGCGTCACGGTAAAGCAGCCGCGCCTCCATCTCCGACGGTGTCGGCAACAGGCTCGGATCGTCGCGGATGGCAGTTCTGGCCACAAAAACCCCTTATTTGTCATACCAGCGAAAGCTGGTATCCAGACGCGCGAAGCGCACTTAATAAGTAAGAACTGGATGCCAGCCTGCGCTGGCATGACCGTTTTCCGCTAATTACCAGTTGCCTTTGACCCGCGCAATCCCTAGTAATTCTCCGCTTTCAGGGGAACAGCAGTGAGCGACGCAAAACGCCATCTCGCGGTCATCGGCTGCGGCTATTGGGGCCGCAACCTCGTGCGCAATTTCGCCGAGCTCGGCGCGCTCGCCGGCGTCGCCGACGCCCACCGCGATACCGAGATCGCCATGGCGACGCAATACGGCGTCCCCGCGCGCAACGTCGATGAAATTCTTACGGACAAATCCATTACCGCCGTCGCCATCGCCACTCCGGCCGCGCAGCATGCCGCACTGGCGAAGCGCGCGCTCGAGGCGGGCAAGCACGTCTTCGTCGAAAAGCCGCTGGCGCTCGACCTGGGCGAGGCGCACGCGCTGGAAACGCGCGCCGCGAAAAAGAAACGCACGCTGATGGTCGGCCACCTGCTGCAATACCACCCCGCTTACCTGAAGCTGCGGGAGCTCGCGGCGAAGGGCGAGTTCGGCGCGATCCGCCACATCCGCTCGACGCGGCTCAGCCTCGGCAAGGTCCGCACGGAAGAGAACGTGCTGTGGAGCTTCGCGCCACACGATATTTCGATGGTGCTGGGGCTGATGGGCGCCGCGCCGCGCTCGGTGGCCGCGCAGGCGACGTTCGCGCTGGGCACGGACATCGCCGACAGCGCCGACGTCGCACTGCAGTTCGAGGGCGGCGCGACGGCGACGGTACTCGTTTCCTGGCTGGAGCCGGTGAAGGAGCAGAAGCTCACGCTTATCGGCGAGAAGGCGATGGCGGTGTTCGATGACACCCTTGCGTGGGAGAGCAAGCTGACGCTCTACCGCCACCGCATCGAGCATAAAAAAGGCGCGCCCGCCGCGCTCACCAGGGCCGAAGGCGAGCGCATCGCGCTTGTCCCCGCCGAGCCGTTGCGCGAGGAATGCGCCCATTTCCTCGCCGCCGTGGCCGGAAAATCGCCCGTGCGCACCGATGCGGCGGAGGGTATAAGGGTGCTTTCGGTCCTCGAAGCGGCGGAGAAGGCGATGAGCAGCGGCACCACTGAAACTGTCATTCCTGCGAAAGCAGGAATCCAGACGCGCGAAGCGCTACTTGATAGTGGTGAAGAAGGGCTGGATTCCCGCCTGCGCGGGAATGACAAAGATTATTTCGTTCACCCCACCGCCGTTATCGACGACGGCGTCACCATCGGCGCGGGTAGCAAGGTCTGGCATTTCTCGCACCTGCTTTCCGGCGTCACCATCGGCCGCGACTGCACTATCGGCCAGAACGTGATGATCGGGCCGGACGTCACCGTCGGCGACCGCTGCAAGGTCCAGAACAATGTCAGCCTCTACAAGGGCGTGACGCTGGGAGACGGCGTGTTCTGCGGCCCCTCCTGCGTCTTCACCAATGTCTCGACGCCGCGCGCGGAAGTCGCGCGCACCAGCGAATACCTGCCGACGAAAGTCGGCAAGGCGGCGACCATCGGCGCCAATGCGACCATCGTCTGCGGCAACGCGCTGGGCGAGTATTGCTTCGTCGGCGCCGGCGCGGTCGTCACCAAGCCGGTGAAGCCGCACGCGCTGGTCGTCGGCAATCCGGCGAAGCAAATAGGCTGGGTCGGCCACGCCGGCGAGCGGCTGGGCGCCGACCTGACCTGCCCGCGCGAAGGCCGCCGCTACAAGGTGAGCGCCAAGGGAACGCTTGAAGAGATCGCAAAGGAGAAGCTTGATGTCCGCCCCGCAAAACCTGGCAAAAAAAGCCGCGTCGCCTAAGCTCGTCGTCGATTTCGACGCGCTGCTCGCGCGCTTCGAAGGGCGCAAGGCGACGATCGCCGTCATGGGCATGGGCTATGTCGGCTTCCCGCTCGCCATCGCCACCCACGCGCAGGGCTTTGACGTGCTGGCGTTCGATGTCGACGCGAAAAAGGTCGACAGCCTCAACGCCGGCAAATCCTACATCAAGGGCATCGACGACGCGGCGCTGACGAACATGCTGAAGGAGCGCTTCCACGCCACCACCGAGGTCGAAGCCCTGAAGAAGGCCGACGCGCTCATCATGTGCGTGCCGACGCCGCTCACCAAATACCGCGAGCCGGATTTGAGCTACGTCGTCGCCACCACCGAGACCATCGCCGCGCAGCTTCGTCCCGGCCAGCTGGTGGTGCTCGAATCGACCACCTATCCCGGCACCACGGAGGAATTGCTGAAGCCGATGCTGGAAGCCACCGGCCTCAAGGCGGGCGAGGATTTCTTCCTCGCCTACAGCCCCGAGCGCGAGGACCCGGGCAACGGCTTCTTCTCGACGCATTCCATCCCAAAAGTCGTCGGCGCGGACGACGAGAAATCGCGCAGGCTCGCCATCGCGCTTTACGGCCACATCGTCAGCAAAGCGGTGCCCGTCAGCACGGCGGCGACGGCCGAAGCGGATAAAGCTCACCGAGAATATCTTCCGCTCGGTGAACATCGCGCTGGTGAACGAGCTCAAGATGGTCTTCGACAAGATGGGCATCGACGTCTGGGAGGTCATCGAGGCGGCGAAGACCAAGCCGTTCGGCTTCATGCCGTTCTATCCCGGCCCCGGCGTCGGCGGCCACTGCATCCCCATCGACCCGTTCTATCTGACGTGGAAATCGCGCGAATACGGCATGCCGACGCATTTCATCGAGCTCGCCGGGCAGATCAACGAATCGATGCCGGATTACGTCATCGCCCGCCTGCGCGAATCGCTCGACCGCATTTCCGGCAAGGGGCTCAACGGCGCGAAGATCCTCGTCGTCGGCATCGCCTACAAGAAGGACGTCGACGACATGCGCGAAAGCCCGTCGCTGTTCATTTTCGAGAAGCTGGCGAAGGCGGGCGCGAAGGTCGACTACTCCGACTCCATCATCACCACCATCCCGCATTCGCGCGAGCACGACGCGCTCGCCGGGCTCACATCCGTGAAGCTGACGGCGGAGAATTTGCAGAAATACGACGCGGTGGTCATCGCCACCGGCAACTCCGACCTCGATTACGAGCTCATCGCGCGCGAAAGCAAACTCGTCATCGACACCCGCAACGCGCTGCATCACGTGAAGGACAAATCCCATGTCGTCAAAGCCTGAGCTGGCGGCCGTCCGCGCCCCCATCGAGTTCACCGACCTCGCCGCGCAGCAGCGCCGCATCAAGGGCAAGCTCGACGCCGCCATCGCCCGCGTGCTGGCGCACGGGCAATACATCATGGGCCGGGAGGTCGCCGAGCTCGAAGGCAAGCTCTCCGAATTCTGCGGCGCGAAATACAGCCTCACCTGCTCCAACGGCACCGACGCGCTGGCGCTGGTGCTGATGGCCAAGGGCATCGGCCCCGGCGACGCGGTGTTCTGCCCCAGCTTCACCTTCGCCGCGACGGCGGAAGTGGTCGCCTGGCTCGGCGCGACACCGGTCTTCACCGACATCCTGCCCGAGTCGTTCAACATGAACCCGCTCAGCCTGAAGAAGGCCATCGAGGCGGCAAAAAAAGGCGGCTACAAGCCCGCCGCCGTCATCCCGGTCGATCTCTTCGGCCAGCCGGCGGATTACGACCCTATCGAATCCATCGCGCGCTCGGAGGGCCTGTGGCTTCTGTGCGACGCCGCGCAGGGCTTCGGCGCGACGTATAAGGACCGCAAGGTCGGCACGATCGGCCTCGCCACCGCGACCAGCTTCTTCCCCGCCAAGCCGCTCGGCTGCTATGGCGACGGCGGCGCCGTCTTCACCGACGACAGGGAGCTCTACGAAACGATGGTCTCGCTGCGCGTCCACGGCAAGGGCACCGACAAATACGACAATGTCCGCATCGGCATGAACGGGCGGCTGGACACGCTGCAGGCCGCCATCCTGCTGGAGAAGCTCGCCATCTTCGGCGACGAGATCGAGCAGCGCGACCGCGTCGCCGCGCGCTACACGAAGAACCTGAAGGATATCGCGGCGACCCCGCAGGTGCTCGACGGCACCACTTCCGTCTGGGCGCAATACACGCTGACGCTGAAGGACACGGCGACGCGCGACGCGCTGCAGGCGAAGCTGAAAACCGCCGGCATCCCGACCGCGATCTATTACCCCAAGCCGCTGCACCAGCAGACGGCTTACAAGGGCTTCCCCACCGCCGGGAAGCTGTTCGTCTGCGAGGACCTCGCGACGCGCGTGCTCAGCCTGCCGATGCACCCCTATCTCGACGACGCGCAGGTCGATTTCATCAGTGATTCGGTGCGCGCCGCACTGGCCTAGCCGAAGAAAATCTCGCCGTCCGCGACATCGCGCCGCACGACCGCGCCGGCGCCGATGACGGCGTTGCTGCCGATCCGGATGTCCTGGATGACCACCGCGCCGGCGCCGATATGCGTCAGCGCGCCGACAGACACATTCCCGCAGAGCACCGCGCCCGGCCCCACATGCACGTGCGGGCCGATGACGCTGTCGTGGTCGATCAGCGCGCCGGTGTTGAGGAGCGCGTCCTCGCCGAGCATCGCGCCGGCCTGCACGACGACGCCGGGCATGATCTGCACGCCCTCGCCCTGCGTCACCGCCGGCAGCAGGATCGCCTGCGCGCTCACCACCGGCGCGATGCGGAACCCCGCCTGCGCGTAGCGCTCGTAAAGCCCGGCGCGCGGCTTCAGGCCGCTGCCGGCGGCGCTCGCCCGGTTGCCGACGCCGTTGACGATCGCGTGCTTCGCCGCGTCGAGCTTGTATTCCTTCTCCAGCCCGAGCACCGGCACGCCGTGCACCTCGCTGCCGAGCAGCGCCGGGTTGCTGGTGATGATGCCGGCGAGCGGCGCGCGCTGGGCCAGCAGCACGCCGAGCAGCGCGCTCGTATGCCCGCCGCCGCCGACGATGATGATGGAACGACTCGCCATCCCTGCTGCTTACACGGCGCGCGGCGAATTGACAAACACCGCCCGCGCGCTTTAAGCCCGAACGATGCAACGCGCACTCAAACGGCCGCTCGACATCGTCCTCTCGGCGGCGGCGCTTATCGTGCTGTCGCCGCTGCTGCTGCTGCTCGCCGGGCTGGTGTGGCGGGAGTTCGGGCGGCCGGTGCTGTTCCGCCAGCGCCGCATCGGCAGGGGCGGCGAGCCGTTCGACGTCGTCAAGTTCCGCACCATGACGCAGGCGCGCGACGAGGCGGGCGACCTGAAGCCGGACGCCGAGCGCCTGACCCGCTTCGGCCTGTGGATGCGCGCCCTCAGCCTCGACGAGCTGCCGGAGTTCGTCAACGTGCTGCGGGGCGAGATGAGCCTGATCGGCCCGCGCCCGCTGCTGCCCGAGTACCTGCCCTATTACAGCGCCGAGGAAAGCCGGCGCCACGACGTGCGCCCCGGCATCAGCGGCTGGGCGCAGGTCAACGGCCGCAACAACCTCGGCTGGGACGAGCGGCTGAAGATGGACCTCTGGTACATCGAGCACTGGTCGCTGCGGCTCGACCTGCGCATCGCCCTGCGCACCGTCCTCGTCGTCCTGCGCCGCAGCGACGTGCAGACCGACGGCCACGCCACCTTCCTGCGCCTCGACGATCACCGGCGCGAAGCGGCGAAGAAGGCATAGCGCCTCACCCCTTCACGCTCGGCCTCCAACCCTTCAACAGTGGCGCCCTTCTATCTATCGATAGCTCCCCGACCTTCGCAAGCCGCCGAGGACTCGCGCCCGTGACATGAAGCTGTCAAAAGACCCCATGTACCCCTTCGTGAGCTTCTTGATTCGTCATCAAAAACTCCCGACCGATCTCACAATAGATTGTTGAACGTTCAGCCATGATATTTTTGTTATGGCGTGTTTTAAAATAGCTTAGCCGTGGTGTTTAGTTAGCTATGTTCTGAATAAATCGACGATTTGTCGTTTGCTGATTTGTCATTCGATGAACAGCGGGAGCTATTCGGGTCATTCGGGCTATTCGCCGAGTTGCGCCAGCATGCGCTCGGCGGCGAGGCGTTCGGCCTGTTTCTTGGTGCCGGCCTCGGCGCGCACGGGCGGCTGGCCCTCGATGGCGAGCTCGATGATGAAGTTCGGCGCGTGGGCGGGGCCTTCGGAGCTGGTGACGCGGTATTCCGGCAATTTCAATCCGCGCGCCTGGACCCATTCCTGCAGCGCGGTCTTGGCGTCCTGTGGCGGTGCGGCGAGCGCGCGGGCGGCAGGCGCCCAGAAGGTCTCGATGACGGGGCCGAGCGCCTCAAGCCCGCCGTCGAGATAGATGGCGCCGAGCAGCGCCTCGCAGGCGTCCTCGAGGTTGGAGCCGTTGGTGCGGCCGCCCTGCTCCTCCTCGCCGCCGCCCATGGCGAGCAGCCCGCCGAGGCCGAGGCGGCGGCCGATGTCGGCCAGCGCCTCGCCGTTGACGAGGGCGACGAAGCGCTTGCTGAGGTCGCCCTCCTCCTCGTTCGGGTAGAGCCCATAGAGCAGCTCGGCGATGGCGAGGCCGAGCACCGCGTCGCCGAGGAACTCCAGCCGCTGGTTATGCGCGCGCGCCGGGTCGGACTTGGTGAGCGAGCGATGGGTCAGCGCCGCCTCGAGCAGCGCGCGGTCGCGGAAGCGGTAGCCGATGGCCTCTTCCAGCGCTGCGATGCCGTTGTCCACGGCTAGCGCACCTTCGTGAACCAGCGGTCGTTGCGGAAGGCTTCGGGCCAGCGCCAGAGCGCGAGGGCCGGCACGCCGCCCTGGAACGAGCCGAGCACGAACACCGCGCGGCCGACGATGTTCTGCTCCGGCACGTAGCCCGGCGCGTCGTCGTAGCCGAGGGCGGCGCTGTAGCGGCTGTCCTGGCTGTTGTCGCGGTTGTCGCCCATCATGAAATAGTCGCCCTCGGGCACGGTGTAGACGCCGGTATTGTCCGAATCGAGGCCGGTGCGCGGGTCGAGGTTGCCCTCGCGCTCGTTGAGGATGACGTGCGTTTTGCCGCCGGGGAGCGTTTCGTCGTAGCGGGCGACCAAGTGCTCCTCGCCGAAGCGCCCGGGGAGGCTGACGTCGCCGCGCCGCGTGACTTCCACCGGCACGTCGTTGATGTAGAGCCGCCCCTGCTTCACCTGGATGCGGTCGCCCGGCAGGCCGACGATGCGCTTGATGTAATCGACATGCGGGTTGGGCGGCAGGCGGAAGACGACGACGTCGCCGCGCGCGGGCTTGTGCGCCTCGAGGATGCGGCCGGAGAACGGCGGCACGTTGAAGGGGAAGGAATAGCGGCTGTAGCCGTAGGAGAATTTCGAGACGAAGATGTAGTCGCCCTCGTAGAGCGTCGACAGCATCGAGCCCGAGGGGATGTGGAACGGCTCGTAGGCGAAGGAGCGGAAGATGAGCGCGATCCCGATGGCGAACGCCAGGGAGCTCAACGCCTCCCAGCCGGATTCTTTTTTCTTCTCGGTCATGGATGCCTAATGGAGTTGCGGGCGGACGACGCCGTAGAGGTCGTACGCATCGGCGTCGGTAATTTCAAGCGAAACGAAATCGCCGGGGCGGACGCCCTTCACCGCCGGCGCGAAGGCGTTGCCGTCGATCTCCGGCGCGTCGGCGCCGGTGCGGCAGGTGAGCTTGCCGTCCGAGACCGCATCGACGATCGCGCGCTGCGTGCTGCCGATCTTCTTCTGCAGCTTCGCGGCGGAGATTTCCTGCGCCCTGGCCATGAAGCGGTGCCAGCGCTCCTCTTTCAATTCCTGCGCGACGTGGCCGGGCAGCGCGTTGGCCGCGGCGCCTTTCACGTCCTCGTATTTGAAGCAGCCGACGCGGTCGAGCTGCACTTCTTCCAGCCAGTCGAGGAGGAATTCGAAATCGTCTTCCGTCTCGCCGGGAAGCCGACGATGAAGGTCGAGCGCAGCGTCAGGTTCGGCACGAGCCTGCGCCATTGGGCGATGCGCTCGGCGGTCTTCACCTGGTTCGCGGGGCGCTTCATCGCCTTGAGCACGGAAGGCGACGCGTGCTGGAAAGGAATGTCGAGATAGGGAAGGATTTTCCCCGACGCCATCAGCGGCAGGATCGCGTCGACATGCGGGTACGGGTAGACGTAATGCAGCCGCACCCAGATGCCGAGCTCGCCGAGCGCTTCCGCCAGCGGCGCAAGCTGCGCCTTCACCTGCCTGCCGCGCCATTCGGACTCGGCGTATTTTACATCGACGCCGTAGGCGCTGGTGTCCTGCGAGACGACGAGCAGCTCCTTCACGCCGGCTTTCGCCAGCAGCTCGGCCTCTTTCAAGACGTCGCCGGCGGGGCGGCTGACGAGGTCGCCGCGCAGGCTGGGGATGATGCAGAAGGAGCAGCGGTTGTTGCAGCCCTCGGAAATTTTCAAATAGGCGTAATGGCGCGGCGTCAGGCGGATGCCTTGCGGCGGCACGAGGTCGGCGTAGGGCTCGTGCGCGCGCGGCAGCGCCTTGTGCACGGCATCCATCACCGCTTCGTAGTGCTGCGGGCCGGTGACGGCGAGCACGTTGGGGTATTTCGCGGTGATGACCTCCGGCTCGGCGCCGAGGCAGCCGGTGACGATCACCTTGCCGTTGTCGTTCAGCGCCTCGCCGATGGCGGACAGCGATTCCTCGCGCGCCGAATCGAGGAAGCCGCAGGTATTGACGATGACGAGGTCCGAGCCCGCGTGGTCCGGCGCGATCTCGTAGCCCTCGACGCGCAGCCGGGTCAGGATGCGCTCCGAATCGACCAGCGCCTTGGCGCAGCCGAGCGAGACGAAACCGACGCGCGGGGGCGCCGGAGGCACGGGTTTCTTGGGCTCTTTCTTTACGGTAGCGGCGCGCGCCATGGTTTCTTCCCGAAATACAGGCGCGCCTTAGAGCATAGCTGCCCGCCGGATGCAAGGAATCGGCGGCTCTCAGGCGAAAAGATCGAGCAGCGAGCCGTCCTCGGCGGCGGTGGTGCCGTGTTTCGGGTGCTGGCCGCCGGCGAAGCTCGCCTGCAGCGCCGAGCTCGGGTCCCCGATGGCGGATTTGCTGTTGTCGCCGGCGGTGAACAGGCTGTCGGTGCCGTTCGAGGCGCTGGTGGCGTCGTTCGCATGGTGGTGATGGTGGTGCACCGGCGCGCCGGTGGGGGAATCTTTTTGCCGCACGACCTGGCCGGTGCCGGTCTCCGCACTCAGCGGCGACGGCGGCAGGTTATAATATTGTCCGGCAGAAACTCCTGAAATAGCCATGGCTTATCCTCAACTCTTCACGTGGTTCTTTGGGCGTTTTCGCGCCCTCTCCGTCCTTCTTTGCAAGTCCCGTGCCGCTGGCGCGCTTCTTGCAATGCAGAAGGCAGCAACCACTTACGCCGAGGCTTTATGTCGTCCATTTCTTCCCTGCTCAGCCAGTATTTCCAGCTTCCCACCGCTTCCTCCGCGACCACGGACGGATCGGGCGCCGATACCGCGACCACGGCGAGCACCGCCATGCCGAGCCTCGCCGACGCGCTGGCGCAGGCGCAGTCGAACAACAGCAATACTGACAGCGACTCGAACAGCGCCTTCACGCTCGATTTGAGCCCGGATGCGCAGAACTATCTTCAGCAGATGAGCAGCGGCAACGGCAGCAGCGCGCAGGCCGGCAACGGGTTCCTGCTCTCGCCGCAACAGCAGCGGACGCTGAACTCGATCCTGCAGAAATACCAGGACGCGCCGTTCGACCAGGCGACGTATGACAGCATCCAGAACGACCTGCAGGCGGCCGGGCTCGCGCCGCAGCAGCTCGCCGCGCAGGACCAGATGCGCCAGTTCAACCCGGTGACCGAGCTGGTCGATGCGCTTTCCGGCAAGTCGAGCGGCCTGAACCCGATGGATTTCGGCAGCTCGACCGACGAGAACGCCAATGCCAACAGCTATATGCAGATGGTCGTCAACCAGTGGCAGGGCATGTCGGCCACCTCCGGCAGCGCCAACGACACGACGACGGGCGGCGGCGCGGCGGACAGCACCAGCGGCGGCAGCAGCGCCGCCTGACGCATTCCCCGCTTGCCGGTTGGCGCCCGGATATGATAGCCCCCTCCCGACATCGCGGAGACGTGGCCGAGTGGCTGAAGGCGGCGGTTTGCTAAACCGTTATACGAGTAACATCGTATCGGAGGTTCGAATCCTCTCGTCTCCGCCATAAAAACGGGTCCTTCACGGGCCTTTTTTTTCGTACCCATTCAAAAATAATTTTTTGAACTTGATTTGGCCGGCGGTTGGCGCATAGGTCTTGGGACCTGAACCGCCCTCGCGAACGGATGAACGGATGCGCGTCGTCATCGCTACCCTCGGATTCCTGTTGTGGGCGGGCGCGGCCGTGGCGGCGTTCGATTCCGCCGACAGCAAGGCCGAAGCGGGAAAGCCACTGGAGATCCTGCGCGTCACGCCCGACGGGGAGGACGTCCCGGCGGGCAAGCAGGTCGTGATCGAGTTCAACCGCCCCGTCGTGCCGGTGGGGCGCATGGAGCGCACGGCGGCGGAATTGCCGATCATCGTCACGCCGGCGCTGAAATGCGAATGGCGCTGGATCAACACCTCCTCCCTCGCCTGCAACCTTCCGGACGCGGCGCCGCTGCAGCCCGCGACGCGCTACACGCTGGACATCAAGCCCGGCATCAAGGCCGAGGACGGCGCCACCACCGCCGATACCTACCACCAGGTGTTCGTGACCGAGCGCCCGCGCATCGACGAGCAGGAATTCCACCTCTGGAAATCCGCCGCGCGGCCGGTATTGCGGGTGGTGTTCAACCAGCCGGTCGACAAGAGCTCGGTCGAGGAGCACGTGTTCCTCGGCGTGGGCGATCAGGGCCAGGACCGGGTGAATCTTTCGGTGAAGCCGGACCCGTCGGACAATACGCCGCCGCAATTGATCCCGGTGCCGGGCGAAAAATACGCGCTGCTGTTCCGCAAGGTCGCGCCGCGCAAGAGCGACGACCAGGCGACCACTTCGCACGGCCAGGAAGCGCGGCGCATCTGGCTGGTCGAGCCGCTGCAGGACCTGCCGGGCGACACGCATGTCATCCTCAAGTCGGAGGCCGGGCTGCGCTCGGCGCTCGGGCCCGAGGCCGGCATCGAGGCCGGCGACCTGGTCGCGTTCGATACCTATCCCGCGTTCCGTTTCCTCGGCGTGTCGTGCGCCTCGCTGGACGACCAGCCGATCGACATCGCGCCAAGCCAGAGCCCGAAAGGCAAGTGCGACCCGATGCAGCCGATCCGGCTGAATTTCAGCGCGCCGGTCGACCGCGCGTCCTTCGGCTCGGTGACGAAGGCGACCCCGCCCATCGGCGGCTGGAAGCAGGACGCCGAGGAGGAGGCCGACGACGAAAGCGACGGCGACAGCCAGCCCCAGATCGGCTGGCAATACCGCCGCACGCATGACAAAGGCCAGACCTACAGCATCTACCTGCCCCCCGGGCTGAAGGCGGCGCAGGATTACCTGCTGCAATCGCGCGCCGCGTCGATGAACCTGTTCGCGCGCATCGTCTACCGCGTGCATTCGTGGTTCGCGCCGATGCCGTCGATCGACGTGCACGATATCTTCGGCCGCCACCTGCGCAACTCCTTCGACGCGCGCTTCGCCACCGACCACCGCAGCCCCAACTACGTGCTCGATTATACCGACGCGGTGCTGGAGAAGAATGTCGACAGCGAGGTGCCGTTCTACGTCAACAACCTGACGCGCTACCATTTCGATTACCGCCGCCTCACCGCCGCCGGCGCCACCGACGGCCAGCATTTCAGCAAGGACCTGCCGGCGGTGAAGGACATCCAGTACGCCGTGCCGTTCGGCGTGCGCGACATGCTCGGCGGGGCGAGCGGCGCGGTGTTCGGTACGCTCCTCACCGAGCCGTCCCTGCCCCACCTGTCGGAGCCGCCGACCTTGTTCGCCCAGGTCACCCCGTACCAGGCGCACCTCAAGCTCGGCCATTTCAGCAGCATCGTCTGGGTCACCGACATGGCGGACGGCAAGCCGGTCGCCGGCGCCCGCGTCAGCATCTACCGCGACGGGTTCTATACGCTGCAGGCGCCCAAGCGCGTCGACGCCGCAGCGACCACCGGCGCCGACGGCATCGCCGTATTGCCCGGCACCGAAACGCTCGATCCCGACCTGACGCTCACCCGCGTCTACGACAAGCACGATACCCGCTACTTCGTGCGCATCCAGAAAGGCGCCGACCTCGCGCTGCTGCCGGTATCGGGAAGCTTCGAGATCGATTCCTACCGCGCCTCGGGCAGCGAATCGGTCTACCCGTCGTACAAGGAGCGCTACGGCCACATGCGCGCCTGGGGCACGACCGCGCAGGGCATCTACCGCGCCGGCGACACGATCCAGTACAAAATTTACGTCCGCAACCAGAACGACGACGGGTTCGTGCCGCCGCCGCTCAAGGGCTACCGGCTCAAGGTCGTCGACCCGATGGGCAAGACGGTGTTCGAGAAAAAACCGGTGACGCTGTCGGCCTTCGGCGGCACCGACGGCGAATTCACCGTGCCGAAGGACGGCGCAGTCGGCTGGTATAAGTTCGAGCTCAGCGCCGACTTCGCCCACCGCTCCGAGGGTGACGACTCGGCCGACGACGAAGGCAATGGCGATAACGCCGGCGGCGACGACCACAGCAGCGACAAGAAACTGTTCGTGCCGATGCGGGTGCTGGTCAGCGATTTCACCCCGTCGCCGTTCCACGTCAGCAACCAGTTGAACGGCGACCTGTTCCGCGCCGGCGAAAAAGTGCAGGTGGACACGCATGCCGAGCTGCATTCCGGCGGCGCCTATACGGACGCTAACGCGCGCATCACCGCCCTGCTCGACAGCGCGCCGTTCGTGTCGAAGAACCCGCTGGCGCAGGGCTTCCAGTTCGACAGCTTCCAGAACGAGACCGCATCGCAGCAGCTCTATCAGGAAAACAACCGCATCGATGACAAGGGCGCGCTGGCGCTGTCGTTCGACACCGGCAAGCCGGACGTCGTCTACGGCAAGCTCACCGTGGAATCGGCGGTGGCGGACGATCGCGGCAAGTACGTCACCGCGCAGGCCCGCGCCGATTACCTCGGCGTCGACCGGCTGGTGGGGCTGAAGAGCCGCGACTGGCTGTTCACGGTCGGCAAGGCAGCGACGGTCGACTACCTCGTGGTCGACGAGCACGGCAACCCGGCGAAAGGCACGGCGGTCGCCGTTGCGGTGGAGCACCAGGTGACCAAATCGGCGCGCGTCAAGGGCGCGGGCAACGCCTACCTCACCGAATACCACACCGACTGGGAATCGGCCGGCGGCTGCAAAGGCATCTCCGAGGACGCGCCGACGGCCTGCAGCTTCACCCCCGCCAAGGCCGGCACCTACCGGCTGACGGCGAAGATCAAGGACACCAAGGGCCGGGACCACCAGACGGTGCTGAGCAGCTACGCGATGGGCCCGGAATTCGTCTCCTGGAACGACGAGAACGACAACAGCCTGACCATCGTGCCCGAGCGCACCGACTACAAGATCGGCGACACCGCGCGCTACCTCGTGAAGAACCCCTACCCGGGCGCCGAGGCGCTGATCACCATCGAGCGCTACGGGGTGATCGACCGCTTCGTGCAGCGTTTCGACAGCTCGACGCCGATCGTCACCTTCCCGGTCAAGCCGGAATACCTGCCGGGCTTCTACCTCTCGGTCACGGTCGTTTCGCCGCGTGTCGAAAAACCGCTGGGCGAAGGGCAGGTCGACCTCGGCAAGCCGACCTTCCGCATGGGCTATGTCGGGGTGCCGGTGAGCGACCCGTACAAGGAAATGCTGGTCACCGCGAAGGCCGACCGCCCGGTCTACAAGCCGCGCGACCCGGTGACGGTGACGCTGCATGCGCAGCCGCGCGTCGCCGGCGCCAAGCATGAGCCGGTCGAGCTCACCGTCGCCGTGCTCGATGAGTCGGTGTTCGACCTCGTCGCCGGCGGCAGGAGCTACTTCGATCCCTATGCCGGCTTCTACAAGCTCGACAGCCTCGACCTGCGCAACTACAGCCTGCTGACCCGCCTCATCGGCCGCCAGAAATTCGAGAAGAAAGGCGCCAATCCCGGCGGCGACGGCGGCTCCGATCTCGCGATGCGCTCGCTGTTCAAGTTCGTCAGCTACTGGAACGGGTCGCTCAAGACCGACGCCAACGGCAACGCCACCATCCATTTCGAGGCGCCGGACAACCTCACCGGCTGGCACGTGCTGGCGATCGCCACCACCCCGGGCGACCGCTTCGGGCTGGGCGACGGCAATTTCAAGGTCAACCGCCCGACCGAAGTGCGCCCCGTCATGCCCAACCAGGTGATGGAGGGCGACAGGTTCGACGCTGCCTTCAGCGTCATGAACCGCACCGACAAGCCGCGCACGCTCGACGTCGACATCGTCGCCGAGGGCAATATCGACGCCGCGCGCACCCCGGCGCACCTGATGCGGCGCGTGACGCTCGCCCCCTATAAGCGCGCGACGGTGTCGATGCCGGTGCAGACCACCGCCGTCGCCCAGACGCGCGAGGTGGCGCAGGGCGCACTGCATTTCACCGTCACCGCCGGCGACGCGACGGACCGCGACGGGCTGCTCCACACGCTTCCCGTCCTCAAGAACCGCAGCCTCGAAGTCGCCGCCGATTACGGCACGACGACGCAGGACAGGATCGACGTGCCGATCGCCTTCCCGAAAACGATGCTGCCCGACGTCGGCAGCGTCAGCGTCGCCCTGTCGCCCACGGTGATCGGCAACATCGCCGGCGCGTTCGGCTACATGCGCGACTATCCGTATCTCTGTTGGGAACAGAAGCTCAGCAAGGGCGTCATGGCGGCGCAGTATAAGCAATTGCACGCTTACCTGCCCGCCGACCTCGCATGGGAGGGCAGCGACGCGCTGCCGCAGGCAACGCTCGACGAAGCGGCGAGCTTCCAGGCGCCCAACGGCGGCATGGCCTACTTCCAGGCCGAGGACCAGTATGTCGATCCCTACCTGAGCGCCTATACCGCGCTCGCCTTCCACTGGCTGCGCGCCGACGGCTACCACGTGCCCGAAGAGGTCGAGACCAGGCTCGACAGCTACCTCAACACGCTGCTGCAGAACGACGCGGTGCCCGACTTCTACTCCGAAGGCATGACCTCGACGGTGCGCGCCGTCGCCCTCGCCGCGCTGGCGCAGGACGGCAAGCTCGCGCTGTCCGACCTCGAACGCTACGCGCCGCACGCGAAGAACATGTCGCTGTTCGGCAAGAGCTACTTCCTGCAGGCGGCGCTGAACGTGAAGGGCGGCGAGAAATACGCGCCCGACGTCGCGAAAATGATCCTCGCCGCCTCGAACGAGACCGGCGGCAAGTTCGTCTTCAACGAGACGCTGGACGACAGCTACGCCCGCATCCTCGCCTCGCCGGTGCGCGAGCAGTGCGCCGTGCTCGACGCCTTCACCGCCTACGGCGAACGCCCGGCCGGCGCCAAGCTGGTCGGCGACGTGCCGTTCAAGCTGCTGCGCACCATCACGCAGGATCGCGGCAGCCGCGACCACTGGGAGAACACGCAGGAGAACCTGTTCTGCATGAACGCGCTGGTCGACTACGCGCGCATCTACGAGAAGGTGAAGCCCGACATGACCGTCACCGCCAGCCTCGGCGGCGACGCATTCGGCAAGGCCTCGTTCCACGACCTGCGCGACCCGGCGGCGACGCTGGAGCGGCCGGTGAAGCAGGGCGATGCCGGCCACACCGCGCCGCTGGCGCTCGCGCGCGACGGCAAGGGCCGCTTCTATTACGCGGCGCGCCTCAGCTACGCGCTGCCGCCGGCGGAAACGCACGCCGCCGACGCCGGCATCGAGATCCACCGCGAATACAGCGTCCAGCGCGGCAAGGACTGGGTCCTGCTCAAGCCCACCGACGGCGTGAAGCGCGGCGACCTGGTGCGGGTCGATTTGTTCGTCTCCGTGCCCGCCGCACGGAATTTCGTCGTGGTCGACGATCCGGTGCCGGGCGGGCTCGAGCCGGTGAACCGCGACCTCGCCACCAGCTCCGAGGTCGACGCGCGCGAGGGCGACTTTAAAGCGGCCGGCGGCTCGCTGTGGTTCAAGTTCTCCGACTGGATCGATTTCGCGGTCAGCCGCTGGAGCTTCTACCATGAGGAGCTGCGCCACGATTCGGCGCGCTTCTATTCCGACTACCTGCCGCCGGGCAACTACCACCTCTCCTACACCGCGCAGGCGATCGCCACCGGCTCGTTCGGCGCGCGGCCGAGCATGGCGTCCGAGATGTACGAGCCCGACGTCTACGGCAAGACCGAGGCCGCAACGCTGGGCGTGACCGAGCCGGACGCCAAGCCTTGAGCTATCCGCCGCGACGCATCGGCCGGCGCATGCTGCAGGCGGCGCTGCTCGTGCTCGCCCTGCTGATCGTCAGGACCGCGTGGGACCTGCACCCGGTGCATTTGTCGCTCACCGTGGGGGAGAACGACCGGCTGCAGGTGCTCGACCGCAACGGCGTGCCGCTCGCCGTCTCCTACCAGAACCGCTTCAACACGCGCGACCGGGTGGCGCTGCACGACGTGCCGCCGTTCCTGCAGCAGGCCTTCGTCGCCTCCGAGGACCAGCAGTTCTTCCGCCACCACGGCGTCGACTGGAAGGCGCGCTTCGGCGCGGTGATGCAGAATTTGCGCGCCGGGCACCGCGTGCGCGGGGCGAGCACCATCACCGAGCAGGTGGTGCGCATCCTCGACCCGCGCCCACGCACGCTGTGGTCGCGCTGGCTGGAAGGCATCGAGGCGCCGCTGCTCGAGCTCGGCGCGAACAAGGCCGACATCCTCGAATTCTACCTGAACCAGCTGCCTTACGCCTCGAACCGGCGCGGCGTGGTGCAGGCGGCGCGCTACTACTTCAACCGCGACCTCGACACGCTGAGCAAGAAAGAGATGCTGGCGCTGGTCGTGCTGCCGCGCGCCCCATCGGCGCTCGATCTCTACGCCGATCCCACCCGCATCGAGGCGCCGATCGCGCGGCTTGCCGGGCGGCTGGTGGCGCACGGCGAGATGACGCCCGAAGAGCGCGACGCCGTGCTGGCCGAAAAACTGGCGCTCGACCCGGCGCCGGACCCGGTCAACGCGGCGCATTTCATCGATTTCATCCGCGAGACGGTGCCCTACCGCGCCGGCGACGGCGGCGTCCTGCGCACCACGCTCGACGCACGGCTCCAGCAACAGGTGCAGGACCTGCTCGACGAGCGCGTCGCCGCGCTGGCGCGCAAGCACGTCACCAACGGCGCGGCGCTGGTGGTCGACCACACGACGGGCGAGATCCTCGCCTGGGCGGTCGTCGGCGCGAACGACGCGGCGCGCGGCACGACGACCCCCGGGCGCAACATCGACGCCGTGCGCACCCCGCGCCAGCCCGGCTCGGCGATGAAGCCGTTCCTCTACGCGCTGGCGCTCGACTCCGGCTGGTCGCCCGCCACCGTGCTCGACGACGCGCCCTATGCCGAGGCGGTCGGCCAGGGCCTGCACGATTTCCACAATTACAGCCACAGCTTCTACGGCAAGGTCACGCTGCGCGAGGCGCTCGGCAATTCGCTCAACATCCCGGCGCTGGAGACGATCGCCTTCGTCACGCCGGAGCGCTACCTCGCCGTGCTGCACCGGCTGGGCTTCGTAAGCCTCGGCCGCGAGGCGGAGTTCTACAAGGACGGGCTGGCGCTGGGCAACGGCGAGGTGACGCTCTACGAAATGGTGCAGGGCTACTCTGCCCTCGCCCATCGCGGCGTTTTCCGGCCGCTGACGCCGCTGCCGCAGGCGGCCTACGAACGCTCCAGCCGCCGCATCTATTCCGACGAGGCGGCGTCGCTCATCGGCAACATCCTCTCCGATCCCTACGCGCGCCGCCGCGAGTTCGGCGCCGGCAGCGTGCTGAACCTGCCGGTGCAGACGGCGGTGAAGACCGGCACCTCGACCGACTACACCGACGCCTGGACGATGGGCTTCAACGCCCGCTACGCCGTCGGGGTCTGGATCGGCAACCTCGACCGCACGCCGATGGACGGCATCACCGGCTCGACCGGCCCGGCGCTGGTGCTGCGCGCCGTCTTCGCCGAGCTCGCCGGCCGCGACACGCCGCGCGCACTCTACATGAGCCCGCGCCTCATCCAGCGGCAGGTCTGCGTCGACCCGTCGTTGCCGCCGGGCGACCCGCGCTGCTTCCCGCGCACCGAATATTTCATGCCCGGTAGCGCGCCCGCCGCGCCGCCGCCGGCCGCCACGCCCTCTTTTGCTTTGCTGCGGCCGACCGAAGGGCTGCAGATCGCCTACGACCCGCGCGTGCCGGCCGCCGCGCAGGCCTTCGAGTTCACCGCCACCGGCGTCGCCGACGGCGCGCGCGTCGGCTGGTGGCTGAACGGCCGGCACCTCGCCACCACGGATGACGGGCGCTATCTCTGGCCGGTCGCGCGCGGCAAATACGCGCTCGTCGCAAAAATGCTCGGCCCGGACGACAGCGAGCTCGCCGTCACCAGCGTGCAATTCCAGGTGAAATAATGCTGCGAATCGTTAACGGAACGTTAATTTTACTTGGCTTCGGGTCGGCTTGTTTGCTAAAAATCCGCGCATGCGCGCCACCGATTCCCTCCTCGACACCGCTCTCAGCCGCCGCCAGTTCCTGAGGGCGGGCATGAGCGGCGCGGCCTTCCTGGCATTGAGCACGGCCCTGCCCGCCGCCGCGCGCGCGGCGCTGGCGGCGCAGCCGGCGCGCAGGCTGGCACTCGCCAATCTGCATACCGGCGAATCCTGCGCGCTGACCTATTGGGAGCACGGCGCCTATATCCCCGGGGCGCTGACGACCATCCGCCACGTGCTGCGCGACCACCGCAACAACGAGGAGCACGCCATCGACCCGGCATTGCTCGACCTGCTCGGCGTACTGCATGCGCGGCTCGAAACGAACGCGCCCTACGAGGTCATCTCCGGCTACCGCTCGCCGGCGAGCAACGCGGCGATGCACGAGCATTCCGCCGGGGTGGCCAGCCACAGCCTGCACATGCAGGGCAAGGCGATCGACATCCGCGTCGCCGGCCGCGCGCTCGGCAGCGTGCATAATACCGCGCTGGTCATGGGGCTCGGCGGCGTCGGCTACTACCCGTCCTCGGATTTCGTGCATGTCGACACCGGCCGCGTGCGGCAGTGGCAGGGCGCCTAGCGCCCGATCGTTCAGTTCATCGCCAGGCGCAGGGGCTGCGCCGCCGGCTGCGGTTGCGGCTCGAGCATCGCGGCGAGCAGCGGCTTGTCCTTGCCGTAGATGTCGCGGCTGAAATGGGCGCGGCCCTGCTCGTCGACCCAGCTGGTCCAGTAGACGAGGTGCACCGGCAGCGGCGCGATGCGCACCGTGCGCGGCGCGGCGCTGTCATAGGCGGTGGCGATCTTGCCTTCGCTCCAGCCTTCGTCGTTGAGCACGAACTCGGTCAGCGCCTTGGGGTCCGACAGGCGGACGCAGCCGTGGCTCAGGCTGCGCTCGGCGCGCGAGAAGAGACGGTGCTGCGACGTGTCGTGCAGGTAGATGTCGTCGGAATCGGGGATGGCGAACTTCACCTTGCCGAGCGCGTTGCCCGCACCGGGATTCTGGCGGATGCTGTAGGCGAAATTGCTGCGCCCGACCGACTCCCAGTCGACGGCGCTGGCGTCGATCACGCTGCCCGATCCATCCGTCACCGTGTAGCCCGCGCGGGCCAGGTAGGCCGGGTCCTTGCGGATCTTCGGCAGCATTTCCTTCACTGCAATTTTCTGCGGCACGCCCCAGCTCGGGTTGAGGATCACGTCGGTTATCTCCTTGCTGAACATCGGCGTCTGCGTGTCCGACTTGCCGACGATGACGTCCATCGCCAGCTGCCGGTTGCCCGATACCGCCGTCAGCCGGTAGGCCGGAATGTTGACCAGCACGTAGCGCGTGCCGATAGTGGCCGGCATCCAGCGCATGCGCTCCATGGTCATCGCGATCTGCCGCACGCGCTCGCCGGCGGATACGCCGAGCGCCGCCTGCGTGCCGGCGCCGACGACGCCGTCGGCATCGATATTGTGGCGCTCCTGGAAGCGTTTGACGCCATCGATGGTCGCCGCGTCGTAGGTCGCGGGGTAATTGCCGGCGGCGAGGTCGCCCTGCGCGACGAGGATCTGGCGCAGCGTGCCCAGCCGCGCATCCGCGCTGTCGGGAGCGATCTTGCCGCCGGGCGTCCATTGCGGCCAGCCGCCCTGCGCGGCGATGGTGCGGTAACGCTGCAGCGCGCCTTTCAGCGCGGCGTATTCGGGAAGGGCCGGCGCCAGCGCGTCGAGATAGGCGCCGGTGTCGGCCGCCGCGCTCGCGCCCTGCAGCAGGGCCACGCGGTCGGCCTCGGCGGGCGCCGCCGCGCCGGTGTCCCACTGGTGGGCGACGCTGCCGCCGCGCATGTCGGCGGCGTAGCGCATGACGCCGTCGCTCACCAGCAGCTCGAGGCTCAGGCGTTTCTGTTCGAGGCCCGCCGCATCGGACGGCTGCCACGTGCTCACGTCCTGGATGAGGGCGGCACGGTAGCGCTCGGGGTTGAGCCCGTGCCCGGCGGCGCCTGTGAACCGGGCGAGCGCCTGCTCGCCGCGTTTCGACAGGCCTTTATCGTCCACCCAGACCGGGGCGTAGCTTTCCGACTGGTAGAAGCGGCGCAGCGGCTCCGTGCCGATGGATTGCTGCTCGAATTGCAGGCTCGGCCGCTCCAGCCACGACGCCAGGTAGGCCGCATCGCCGACGCCCTGCGCCATCCCCTGCCCGGCCTGCAGGCCCATCGCGAGCATGACGGCGGCGAGGCGAAAGCTTCGTTTGCTGAGACCTTGATACATAATGCAAACGTAAGCCAAAATGATTAAAGAATTTATAATGCTTGCTTACGATTCGGTGAACGCGCCGCGTCATTCCCGGTAGCGGGTCGGTTCGAACCGGATGGATGGGATGCCAGGAGCGGCCGTGCGCAGAACCGCAGCGTAGCAGCGCTACGTGAGGATTCGAGCACGGGCGCGACGACGCAGATCGCCATCCGGTTCGAACTGGCCCGCTACCCGTTCGCGCTAAAAGTTGACCTTGGGGGCTTGCACTTCTAGTTTGCACGGCTTTTTCAGCCTTTCACCGATGGCACCATGCTTTCCATCTCAGACCTCACCTACCGTGTCGGCGGCCGCACCTTGCTGGACAAGGCGTCGCTGTCCATCGCCGCCGGTCAGCGCGTGGGGCTGGTGGGGCCCAACGGCATCGGCAAATCGACGCTGTTCAAGCTGATCGCCGGCGAGCTCGTCGCCGACGGCGGCGAGATCAGCCTCGTGCGCAACGCCAGCATCGGCTGGGTGCGGCAGGACCTGCCCGACGACGACACGCGGCTGATCGACGTCGTCCTCGCCGCCGATACCGAGCGCGCCGCGCTGATGCTCGAAGCCGAAACGGTGCACGACCCCGACCGCATGGGCTACATCTACACCCGCCTCGACGAGATCAGCGCCTACGACGCGCCGTCGCGCGCGGCGACGATCCTCTCCGGCCTCGGCTTCAACGAGGAGGCGCAGAACCGCCCGATCTCGGATTTCTCCGGCGGCTGGCGGATGCGCGTGGCGCTCGCCGCCACCCTCTTCCGCCGCCCCAACCTGCTGATGCTCGACGAGCCGACCAACCACCTCGATTTCGAGGCCATGGTCTGGCTGGAGAGCTACCTGCAGCGCTATTCGGAGACGCTGCTCATCATCAGCCACGACCGCGACATCCTGAACAAGACGGTGACGCACATCCTGCACATGGAGAACCAGAAGCTCAACGCCTACACCGGCACCTACGACGAATTCGAGCGCCGCCGCGCCGAGAAGCTGCTCGGCCAGGCCGCGCTGCGCGAGAAGCAGCTCAAGCAGAAGGCGCACATGCAGAAATTCGTCGACCGCTTCGGCGCCACGGCGAGCAAGGCGCGCCAGGCGCAAAGCCGCCTCAAGGCCATCGCCAAGATGGACATCGTCGACGCGGTGATGGCCGAGCGGGTGACCGCGTTCATCTTCCCCGAGCCCGTGCCGCTGCGCTCGCCCCTGATCACGCTGGAGGAGGTCGACGCCGGCTACGAGCCCGGCAAGCCGGTGCTGCGCGACCTCAGCCTGCGCATCGACATGGACGACCGCATCGCCCTGCTCGGCGCCAACGGCAACGGGAAATCGACGCTGGTGAAGCTGCTCTCCCGGCCGGCTGGAGCCGCTGGCCGGCGAGGTGCATAAATCGGGCAAGCTCAGGGTCGGCTATTTCGCCCAGTTCCAGACCGAGGAGCTCGACGTCGCCCTCACGCCCTACCAGACGATGCAGGCGGTGATGAAAGGCGTCGCCGAGCCTAAAGTGCGCGCGGCGCTCGGCAAGTTCGGCTTCGACAAGGACAAGGCCGATACGAAAGTAGGCGAGCTCTCCGGCGGCGAGAAGGCGCGGCTGCTTTTTCTGCCTCATGGGCCACGACGCGCCGCACATCATGCTGCTCGACGAGCCGACCAACCACCTCGACATGGACGCGCGCGAGGCGCTGATGCAGGCGCTCAACAACTATACCGGCGCGGTGATCCTCGTCAGCCACGACCCGCACCTCGTCGAGACCGTCGCCGACCGGCTGTGGCTCGTCGCCGACGGCACCTGCGTGCCCTACGACGACGACCTCGATGCCTATCGCAGCCTCGTCATCCAGCAGCGAAGGCGCGAGCGCGACGGCGGCAAGCAGCGCGCGCGGGACAAGAAGTCCGGCAAGAAATCGGATCCGGAGAAACAAGCCGCCAGGCTGGAAGAGACCCTCGCCCGGCTGGCGGCACGCAAGGACGAGATCGAGAACGAGCTGGTCACCTGCAGCACGAGCGGCGACGCCGGCCAGCTACGCCGCCTCAACCAGACCTACGCCGAGATCCAGAAGGAGCATGCGACCGCGGAGCAGGCGCTGGCGACCTTCATCGCCGGGCTTTGACGCCGCGCCGCGCCAGCCCCGCCATGTAATTATCGACGAGGGATTCGGCCAGCGTCCCGGCGGATTCCGAGCCGACCATGTCCAGCTTCTTCGACATCGCCAGGATGCAGATGCCGTGGATCCCGGCCCACAGGACGCGCGCCGCACGTTTCGCTTTCTTCCTGTCGTTGCGAAGCGCGGGAAGCAGCAGCCCTTCGAGCAGGTCGAAGAACCGGGCCATCTTGGCGGCGTACCAGGCGGGAATGCGCTTGTCCTCGGCGATGCGCAGCTCGAAGAGCGCGAGCCATTCGTTGGGGTGCGCGCGGCTGTAGCGGATATAGGACCTCGCCAGCGCGCGGATGGGATCGCCGCCTTTCGCGCGGCCCCGAAGCGCCCGCCCGGTATATTCGAACCAGTGGTCCAGCGTGCGCGCGTTCATCGCCAGCACCAGGTCGTCGTAGCTGCCGAAGACATGGTACAGCGTGCCCACCGTGTAGCCGATGCGCGCCGCGACCCCCCCGGGCGCTGAAGCCGCCCAGCCCCCGTCGCGGACGATCTCCAGCCCGGCCGTGACGGCCATTTCCTTCAGCTGTGCCCGCGTGTGATCCGACCGTCGCGCCATAATTATACACCGTGTAATTAATTATTGAACATTGTATAATTATAGGATAGACTGCATACAATCAAGACCAAAAGGAGCGACTGGTTATGTGGTTTATGTTCTGGCCCCTCGCGCTCGGCATCGTGGGATTCTTCCTGGCGTCGCTCATTCTGCCGTGGACCTATCGCGGCCGGATCGACCGGCTGGAGAACGAAGTGCGCCAGCTGAAAGCGCGCCTGTCGCCCCTGCCGGCGCCCCATGCAGCAAGCGCTAAAGAAACGCCACGCGCTGGCGGCACCGAAGCGAAGAAAGCGCCGCCGGCCGCAGCCGCCAAAGCGCCCGGCTTCGAACAAAAGGGCCGGATCGGCTTCGAGCAGCAGTTCGGCGTGCGCCTGCCGGTGTGGATCGGCGGCATCGCCCTCGCCTTCGCCGGTTTCTTCCTCGTCAAATACTCGATCGAGACGGGGATGCTGACGGAAGAAGTGCGCACCGTGCTGGGCGGCGCGTTCGGCCTCGCGCTGCTCTATGCGGGCCATTGGGTGCGCTGCCACCCGTCCCTTGCCAACAGCACACGCATCGCGCAGGCGCTGTCCGGCGCGGGCATCGCCGATCTCTATATCTGCCTGTTCGCGGCCACCAGCCTCTACCACCTGCTGCCGCAATTCGTCGCTTCGCGGGGATGGCGGCAGTGACGGGGACAGCGGTGATCCTATCGCTGCGCCACGGCGCGCCGATCGCCCTGCTCGGGCTGCTCGGGGGATTCCTGACGCCGCTGCTCGTCGGCTCCAGCGAGCCGAACGCGCCGCTCCTGTTCACCTATCTCTACATGGTCACGGCCGGCCTGCTGGCGGTGGTCCGCCGGCGGAACTGGTGGTGGCTTTCCATCCCCACCGTCCTCGGCGCCTTCCTTTGGGTGTCGGTGTGGATGGCCACGCGCTACACCTCGGCGGACGGTATCTGGCTCGGCCTGTTCCTGCTGGCGATCGGCGCCACCGTATTCCTCGGCTCGAAGCAAGCGTTGGAGAAGACCGGCGCCCTCGCCGAAGCGCCCGGCCTGGCGAAAGCGCTGAACTACCTGACGTTCGGCGGCGCCGCCCTGCTGATGGCGCTGGTCGTTTCCAAAAGCGACTTCGGCATGACCGAATGGGGCCTTTTCGGCCTGCTGGCTTCCGGCAGCATCCTGCTTGCCTCGGCCGACCAGCGGACCTACGGCTTCGCTCCGTGGGTGTCGCTCACCGGCACGCTCATCATGCTGGCCGCATGGGGCGACGCCGGGCCGGAGACCTTCGCCGTCACCGCCGCCGCCTTCGCTCTCCTCTACGGGGCGAGCGGCTACCTGCTGCTATGGCGCGCCGACCGGCCCGTGCCGTGGGCCGGGCTGCTCGCGGCCTCCTGCACCGGCCATTACCTCGTCGCCTACCACGCGTTGCACGATACGTGGGGCTCTCCCGCATGGAGCGCGCTCGCCATCGCCTTCGCCCTGCTGGCGCTGCACCTCACCCGCGAGACCCTGCAGAAGTTCCACGGGCCGGAGGCGGAACGGCAACGGCTGCTGGCCGTCTTCGTCGTCATGGGGACGGTATTCGTCTCGCTTGGCCTGACGATCGAGCTGAAACGCGAGTTCCTCTCCGTCGCGTTCGCGGCGCAAGTGCTCGCTCTGAGCTGGATCAATACCCGCCTCGACGTACGCGCGTTGCGCGCGCTGACGGCGCTGGTGGCCGGCGTGTTCGGCTTCCTGCTGCTGCCGCAGGTACTCCTGCTGATCCAGCTGGCGGTCTACAGCCTGACGGAGACCGAGCTTCACCTGCAGACGGGCATTCCCATCGTCGACTGGCCGCTTTTCCAGCTCGGCCTGCCGGCATGCATGTTCCTCGGCGCCAGCCTGTACCTGCGCCGGCAGAAGGACGGGCTGCTGCCCCGCGCGCTCGAAATGGCGGCGATCGGCCTGGCGGGCGTGATGGGCTATTACCCTCACGCGCCACGCCTTCCACGTCGACAAGGACGTGCTCTTCGTGAAGGCCGGCTTCATCGAGCGCGGGGTCATCACCAATATCCTGTTCCTTTACGGGCTCGCCTGCTGGCGGGCGGGCCGCCGCTTCGCGCGCGATGCGTTCCTCTATGGCGGCACCGCGCTCATCGGCATCGCGCTCTTTCGCATCGGCTATTTCGACCTGCTGGCCTACGATCCGCTGTGGTCGCACCAATCGGTGGGCGCGCTGCCGCTGCTGAACGGGCTGCTGCTGCCCTACGGCCTGCCCCTCCTCTGGCTGTACGCGGCCCGGCGCGAGCTTCAGCACCGCGACCATGCGCGCTGGGCGAACGGCACGGCCGTCCTCATGCTCGCGCTTACCTTCGCCTATGTTTCATTCTGCGTGCGCCAGCTTTACCAGGGCGAGTTCCTCGACGGCGCCACCGCCGGCAACGGCGAGACCTACGCTTACTCCGTCGCCTGGCTGCTGCTCGGCATCGGGCTGCTGTTCCTCGGCACGCTGCGCCGCGACAGGCTCGTCCGCATCGCCTCGCTGCTCGTGATGATCCTGACGGCGGGCAAGGTGTTCCTCTACGACGCCTCGGAGCTGGAAGGCCTCTACCGCGTGTTCTCGTTCTTCGGCCTGGGCATCAGCCTGCTCGGCCTGAGCTGGTTCTATGCGCGCTACGTGTTCGGCGACGGCAAGGAAAGCCGGCGTTGAGGCGACGGAACGGTTTTTTTGGATGTCGCACCGCGATAACCCATCTATACATCGGCTATGACGGAATCCGCACAGTACGCGCTGGAGATCGAGGGGCTGACGAAGCGTTTCGACCGGCTCGCGGTCGACGGGCTGAGCCTGCGCATCAGGGCCGGCGAGTTCTATGCGCTCCTCGGCCCCAACGGCGCGGGGAAGACGACCACGCTGCGCATCGTCGCCGGGCTGCTGCACCCGGACGCGGGCTCGGTGCGCGTCTGCGGCATCGACATCGCGCGCGAGCCCACGGCGGCCAAGCAGCGCATGGCGTGGGTCTCGGACGAGCCCATCCTCTACGACAAGCTGACGCCGTTCGAATACCTCGAATTCATCGCCGCGCTGTGGGGGATGGAGCCTGCGCTGGCGGAGCGACGCGCGCGCGAGCTGCTCGATCTCCTCGGCCTCACGCCGCACATCCATGAGCGCTGCGAGGGCTTCTCCAAGGGCATGCGGCAGAAGGTGACGCTGGCCGGCGCGCTGGTGCACGACCCGCAGCTCATCATCCTCGACGAGCCGCTGACGGGGCTCGACGCCGGCGCCGCGCGCGACGTGAAGCAGGTCCTGACCCAGCGCGTACGCGCCGGCGCCACCATCGTGATGACCACGCACATCCTCGAAGTCGCCGAGCGCATGGCGGAGCGCATCGGCATCATCCACCACGGCAAATTGCTGACCGAGGGGACGCTCGCCACGCTGCGCCGGCAGGCCGGCCGCGAAGGCGGCACGCTCGAGGAGGTGTTCCTGTCGCTGGTGGCGGCCACGGACAGCGCGGCGTGAGCGTTTCCGTCGCTTTCCTCGCACGGCACGAGGCGCGGCTGGGCTGGCGCGAGCTGCTGTGGATGCTGACCGCCGGCCACCGGCGGCGGCCGACGCGGGTGCTGGTCGGCTTCGCCGTATTCGTGATCTTCCTGCACTGGCTGAGCTACGTGGTGCTGACGCACGGCATGGCGCCGCACATCAGCAACGACCTGCAGACCCTGACGGCGGTGACGATAAGCCTGCTGCTCGCCTGGATGCTGATGCTGTCGCAGGCGATGGAATCCATCACCCGCGGCTTCTACACACGCGGCGACCTCGACCTCATCCTTTCCTCACCGGTGCCGCCTTCGCGCGTGTTCGCGCTGCGCGTCGCGGTCAACGCGGCGCTCGTCTCGGTGATGTCGGTGCTGCTGGTCGGGCCGGTGGTGAACGTGCTCGCGGCCACCGACTCCGTGCGCTGGCTGGGCGGCTACGGCGTGGCGCTCGCGCTGGGCCTGAGCACCACCGCCTTCGCCGTGCTGCTGACCGTGGCGCTGTTCCACCTCGCCGGGCCGAAGCGCACGCGCTTCATCGCGCAGGTCGTGGCGGCGATCGTCGGCGCGGTGTTCGTCATCGGCCTGCAGGTGGCGGCGATCCTGCATAGCGGCACGCTCTCGCGCGCGGCGCTGCTGCATTCGCCGCTGCTGCTGGCGCATGTGCCGCCGCCCGCCAGCCCGCTCTGGCTTCCGGCGCGCGCCATCATGGGCGACGGCTGGGCGCTGCTCGCGGTCCTCTGCGCCGCCATCGCGGTCTATGCCGCCATCACCTTCCCATTGGTGGGACGGTTCGGGCGGTATGCGACGGAAGCCGCCGGCACGGCGCAGGCGACCGTGCGCCACCGCCAACGCGAAAAGTTCGTCGCCCTGCGGCCCATGCAGGCGCTGCGGCAGAAGGAGTGGCTGCTCATCTCGCGCGATCCGTGGCTGGTGTCGCAGACGCTGATGCAGCTTCTCTACCTGCTGCCGCCCGCGCTGCTGCTGTGGCTGGATTACGCCGGCAACGGCCACGGCGTGCATATCGTCGCGCCGGTGCTCGTCATGGCCGCCGGGCAGCTCGCCGGCGGCATCACCTGGATCACCATCTCCGGCGAGGACGCGCCGGACCTCATCGCCACCTCCCCGCTCTCGGCGCGGCAGGTGCTGACGGCGAAGCTGCAGGCGGTGATGCGCGCGGTCGCCACCGTGTTCGTGCCGCTCCTCGCCCTGCTGGCGCTGGGATCGCCGTGGACGGCGGCGGTCAGCGCCGGCGGCATCGTCCTCGCCTCGGGCTCGGCCGCGCTGATCCAGCTGTGGTTCCGCACGCAGGCGAAGCGCAGCGCGTTCCGCCGCCGGCACACGGCCTCGCGCATCGCCACCTTCGCCGAGGCGTTCTGCTGCCTGGCCTGGGCGGCCACGGCGGCCCTGGCGGCGGCGAAGTCATGGTTCGCGCTGGCGCCGTTTTTACTGGCGCTGGTCATCCTGCTGCTCGCCCGCTGGGCGCGGACCAGCAGGGCGCGCTGACAGGCTCAGGAGGCGCAGACGGCCATGCCCTTTTGCACGGCGGGCCGCGCGAGGAATGCCTTCACCCAGCGGTCGACATGGGTGAACTTGTCCAGCTCCAGCACGTCGCGGGCCTTGTAGTTTTTATCGAGGCACACCACCCACGGGGCCGTCGCGAAATCGGCGATCGTCCATTCCTTGCCGGCGATGTGCTCGTTGCGTTCGAGCTGCCTGTCGAGCACGGTCAGAAGCCGCTTCGCTTCCGTTTTGTAACGCTCGATGGGGTAGGAGAGATCGCCTTTATCCTTGGCGTAGGCATAGAAATGCCCGAACTGGCCGAACATCGGCCCCGCGCCGCCGACCTGCCAGAACAGCCACTGCAGCGTCCGGCTGCGCGCCGCCGCGTCGGCGGGCAGGAATTTCCCGCTTTTCTCGGCAAGGTAAATGAGGATGGCGCCCGATTCCATGATAGCCAGCGGCTTGCCCTGGGTCCCCCACCGGATCGACGATGGCCGGGATCTTGGAGTTCGGGTTGATCGCGATGAACGCGTCGGAGAACTGGTCGCCCTTGCGGATGTCGATGGTGTGGGCCTCGTAGGGCAGCCCCATCTCCTCCAGCGCGACGCCGACCTTCTGCCCGTTGGGCGTCGCCAGTGAATAAAGTTGGATCTTGTCGGCCATGGCATCTCTCCTTCGGGTGGAACTTCCCGGCATGTAATCCGAAGTCCGCCCGTTTCAATGCGCGCGGGCCGCTAGCCCTTCTGCGCGAGGTCGAAGCGGTCGAGATTCATCACCTTGGTCCAGGCGGCGACGAAATCGCGCACGAACTTCTCCTTCGCATCGTCCGACGCATAGGCTTCCGCGACCGCCCGCAGCTCGGAGGTTCGAGCCGAAGATGAGGTCGACGGGGCTCGCCGTCCATTTGAGCGCGCCGGTCTTGCGGTCGTGCCCTTCGTAAACGCCGCCGGACTTGGCCGATTTCGTCCATGCCGTGGACATGTCGAGCAGGTTGACGAAGAAATCGTTGCTCAGCGTGCCGGGGGTGGCCGGGTGAACACGCCGAGCTGCGAATGGCCTTCATTGGCATCCAGCGTGCGCATGCCGCCGATGAGGACGGTCATTTCCGGAACGGTGAGGTCGAGCGTGCTCGCCTTGTCGACCAGCATCTCCGCCGGCGAGTGCTCGTTGTCCTTCGCGTAGTAGTTGCGGAACCCGTCGGCCTTCGGCTCCAGCACGGCGAAGGCGGCGACGTCGGTCTGCCTCCTGCGACGCGTCGGTGCGGCCCGGCGCGAACGGGACGGCGACGTTGTACCCCGCCTTTTTCGCAGCATCCTCGACGGCCGCATCCCCGCCGAGCACGATCAGGTCGGCGAGCGAGATTTTCTTGCCGTCGGCATGCGCCTTGTTGAAATCGCCCTGGATACCGCCGAGCGTTTTAAGGACCTTGGCGAGCTCCGCCGGGTCGTTCACCGCCCAGTCCTTCTCCGGCGCGAGGCAGATGCGCGCGCCGTTGGCGCCGCCGCGATAGTCCGTGCCGCGGAAGGTGGCGGCGGAGGCCCATGCGGTGCGGACCAGCTCGGCGTCCGACAGTCCCGAGGCAAGGATTTTGGCCTTGAGGCCGGAAACATCCGCTGCATCGACCAGCTTGTAATCCACGGCGGGAACGGGGTCCTGCCAGATCAGCGCTTCCTTGGGGACCTCGGCGCCGAGATAGCGGGCGCGCGGCCCCATATCGCGGTGCGTCAGCTTGAACCAGGCCTTGGCGAAGGCGAGCTTGAACTCCTCCGGATGGTCGTGGAAACGCTCGGCGATCTTGCGGTAGGCCGGGTCCTCCTTGATCGCGATGTCGGTGGTGAACATCATCGGCGGATGCGTCTTGCCTTCGACATGCGCGTCCGGCACGAGGTTCGCCGCGCTTTTATCCGAAGGCACCCATTGCGTCGCGCCGGCGGGGCTCTTGGTCTTCACCCAGTTGAACTTGAACAATTGTCGAAATATTGCGTGGTGAAGGCGACCGGGGTTGGCCGACCATGCGCCTTCGAGCCCGCTGGTGACGGTGTCCTCGGCATTGCCCTTGCCGCATTTGTTCTTCCAGCCGAGGCCCTGCTCCTCGATGCCGGCGGCGGCCGGCGCCGGCCCGACGCACTCGGTCGGCTTGTGCGCGCCATGGGCCTTGCCGAAGGTGTGGCCGCCGGCGATCAGCGCCACGGTCTCCTCGTCGTTCATCGCCATGCGGCCGAAGGCCTCGCGGATGTCCTTCGCGGCGGCGAGCGGGTCCGGGTTGCCGTGCGGGCCTTCCGGGTTCACGTAGATCAGCCCCTTCTGCACGGCGCCGAGCGGGCTTGCCAGCTTGCCGTCCTTGCTGTGGCGACGGTCGTCGAGCCACTTGGCCTCCGGGCCCCAATAGACGAGGTCGGACTGCCAGTCGTCCTGGCGCCCCGCCGGCGTAGCCGAAGGTCTGGAAGCCCATGGATTCCAGCGCGACGTTGCCCGTCAGCACCATCAGATCGCCCGCACGAGATCTTGCGGCCGTACTTCTTCTTGACCGGCCAGAGCAGCCGACGCGCCTTGTCGAGGTTGGCGTTATCCGGCCAGCTGTTGAGCGGCTCGAAGCGCTGCTGGCCGCCGTCCGCGCCGCCGCGCCCGTCGCCCATGCGGTAGGTGCCCGCGCCGTGCCACGCCATGCGAATGAAGAACGGCCCGTAATTGCCGTAATCCGCCGGCCACCAGTCCTGCGACGTCGTCAGCACTTTCTTGATGTCCGCCTTTACGGCATTGAGGTCGAGGGTCCTGAACTCCGCCGCGTAGTTGAACGTCGCGCCGTAGGGGTTGGACTCGGCATCGTGCGCGCGCAGCGGCGAGAGATCGAGCTGCTCGGGCCACCAGAACTGGTTGGGCCGGGCCATGCCGTCGCCGGTGGCGGCGTTCAGCGCCATGACCGGCAACAGCGAGACCGCCACCACGGCCGTCGTCGTCAATAACACGCTGCGTATTTTCATAGGCCCCCCTATCGAACGCCATTGGTATAGTAGCTACGCCGCAAAATGGAACCGGTATTTCGGCGCTTAAAATGAAATTCCAAATGCTGCCGGCGGGCCGCTAGCACTGGCTGACGTCGAGCGGGCAGATATCGATGCTTTGCGGCAGGTGGATGCGGTGCGTCCATACCAGCACGAGCAGGATGACTATGACGACCCAGAAGAGACGGCTCATGATTTCCTCGGCGACGGTTTGGCGCTCAGTGCGTCCTCGCGCATCTCGTACCACATCGCGTTGAGGATGGCGAAGCTCGATGCAAGGCCAAGGCCGAGGATCCAGGCGAAATACCACATATGCATCTCCTAATAGAGCGAATTGCTATTTTTCGTGACGAATTCTTCGGTGATCTTGCCGCGCATCACGCGGTAGACCCAGCCGGTATAAAGGATGACGACCGGCATGAACACCAGCGCCGCGACGAGCATGATGAACAGCGTCAGCCGGCTGCTCGACGCGTCCCACACGGTGAGGCTCGCGTCGGGATCGAGGCTCGACGGCAGCAGGAACGGGAACAGCGAGACGCCCGCCGTCGCCACCACGCCGGCCACCGCGAGGCCGCTGCCGATGAACGCCCTGCCCGCATTGCCGCGCAACGCCGAGCTGTAAGCGAGGATGGCGCCGAGGAACGCCAGCGCCGGCGCGAGCTGCATCCACGGATAGCGCGCGTAATTGGCCAGCCAGCCGTGCGGCAGCATCGTCACCTGCTTGTGCAGGGGGTTGGAGGCGAGCGTTTTTCACCATCGCTTCGAGGTGGAAGGCGGGCAGCAGGGCGACCCACAGCGCGCCGATCAGCAGCAGCGCCATCAGCAGCAGCGGCGCAATGAGCGCGACCCGGCGCGAGCGCGCGGCGATGGCGCCCTCGGTGCGGATGAGCAGGAAATTCGCGCCGTGCATGACGAGCATCGTCACGCTGACGACGCCGCAGAACAGCGCGAACGGATTGAGCAGCGCCCAGAAGGTGCCTTCGTAGCTGCCGCGCAGGTCCTCGTCGTAGCGGAACGGCACGCCCTGGAACAAATTCCCGAAGGCGACGCCGAACACCAGCGCCGGCACGAACCCGGCGATGAACAGCGCGGCGTCCCAGACGAAGCGCCAGTGCCTGTGCTCGCCTTGTTGCGGTAATCGAAGCCGACGGGGCGCAATATCAGCGCCATCAGCACCAGCAGCATGGCGAAATAGAAGCCGGAGAACGCCTCGGCGTAGAGCAGCGCCACGCGGCGAACACCGCGCCGCCGCCCAGGATGAACCAGACCTGGTTGCCTTCCCAGAACGGGCCGACGGCATTGAGCAGCACGCGCCGCTCGCCGTCCGTGCGGGCGACGAAGGGCAGCAGCGTGCCGACGCCGAGGTCGAACCCGTCCATCACCGCGAAGCCGATGAGCAGCACGCCGAGCAGCCCCCACCAGATCAGGCGCAGCGTCGCGTAGTCGGAGCATCCAGCTTTCGGGGATCATGCAGAGACTCCCTTCGGCGCGAGCTGCGCGCCGGGGCCGATGCGAATGTATTTCACCATCAGGTAGATATCGACGACGAGCAGCGCGGTGTAGAAGATAATGAACCCGGCGAGGCTGCCCGCGACCTGGCCGCCGGAAACGCTGGAGACGCCGAGGAAGGTCGGCAATATCCCCTCGATCGCCCAGGGCTGGCGGCCGTATTCGGCGACGATCCAGCCGAGCTCGGCGGCGATCCACGGCAGCGGCAGGCTGTAGAAGCAGAATTTCAGGAAGCGCGGCCGGTCCGTCATGCGGTGGATGCTGGCGTAATAGAACGCCACTGCGAACAGGCCGATGAAGTATAGCCCCAGCCCCACCATCGCGCGAAGGACCAGTAGAGCGTCACCACGTCGGGGATGGTGCCGGCGGCGGCTTCTTTGATCTGTGTGTCCGTGGCCTGCAGCGGATCGTTGACGTAACGCTTTCAGCAGGAGCGCGTAGCCGAGATAATTATAGTCCTGCTGCAGCAGCGCGATCTCCTTCTGCCTGTCGCCCCTGCCCGCGCGCATGTCGATGAGCGCCTTGTAGGCCTTGAGGCCGGTGTGGATGTGCGCCTCGGCCTCGGCGATCAGCTCCTTGATGCCCGGAACCGGCGTATCGAGCGAGCGCGTGGCGATGAGGCCGAGCAGGAACGGCACTTTCACTTCGTCATGCGTCACATGCTCCTTCGCGTCCGAATGCCGAAGACCGTGAAGCCCGCCGGCGCCGGCTCGGTCTCCCACATCGCCTCGATGGCGGCGATCTTGGCTTTCTGGTTCTGCGTCGCGGTGTAGCCGCTCTGGTCGCCGAGGACGACGACCGACAGCGCCGAGGCCAGCCCGAAGCTCGCCGCCACTGCCATCGAGCGCTTGGCGATGGCGACCTCGCGCCCGCGCAGGATGTAATAGGGCGCTGATCGACAGCATGAACATCGCGCCGACGACATAGCCCGCGCTGACCGTGTGCACGAACTTCGCCTGCGCGACGTCGTTGAAGAAGACGTCCCCACATCGAGGTGAGCTCCATGCGCATCGACTCCGGGTTGAAATGCGCGCCGACCGGGTGCTGCATCCAGCCGTTGGCGACGAGGATCCACAATGCCGAGAGGTTGGCGCCGATCGCCGTGAGCCACGTCACCGTGAGGTGGCCGACCTTCGAAAGCCGGTCCCAGCCGAAGATCATCATCCCGACGAAGGTCGATTCGAGGAAGAAGGCCATCATCCCCTCGATGGCGAGCGGCACGCCGAAAATGTCGCCGACGAAATGCGAGTAGTACGCCCAGTTGGTGCCGAACTGGAACTCCATGGTGATGCCGGTCGCCACCCCCATCGCGAAGTTGATGGCGAACAGCTTGCCCCAGAATTTCACCGCCTGCTTCCAGATGGCGCGCCCGGTCATCACGTAAGTGCTCTCCAGGATGGCGAGCAGGACGGAAAGCCCCAGCGTCAGCGGCACGAAAAGGAAGTGGTAGAGCGCGGTGGAGGCGAACTGCAGGCGGGAAAGCGTGACGACGGTCTCATCGATCATGGGTCGCCTCCTGCCGTGCATCCCCGGTCAGTTTTTCCGTCATTTCATTCTTATGGATCGTCACCCGGTGGCCGCCGGAGAAAAAAAGCGCCCATAGCAGCGTCAGCGCCGCCAGCTTGAGGAGGACGGCGATCCCGAGCTCCCCGGCAAGCCGGCGCGAATCGGCCGGGGCATGAGATTCGGTGCGCGGCATGGTCCTCCCCTTCCCCGAACCTATTCGTCCCTGCACCGGCGATAGTCAACCGGCTTCTGCTTGTCCGACTGCGCGGCTCGGCTACTGCGCGCCGGCCGTTTCGCGGCCGCGCGAGCCCGCGCGGAAAGCGGGATATCCCAAGATTAAAATTTGTTCATAATAGTATGTATTGCTTATGTTTTCATTGACCGCGCAACTCTGCCGTGTACGATGGGCGCTCGTGACTATGGCGGCCCGCCGCCCAAAAAAATCGCTCCTCATCAGCGTCCAAAAAAACCTAGAGGGAGTCTGAGCATGTCGGGAAAACGTTTGCTTATCGTCGAGGACGAGCCGGGGATCGCGGACCTGATCCTGCGCATCGCCGGCGAGATGGGGTTCATCGTCAAGACCGCGTCCGGCAGGGAAGTCCTGTCCGTCTACCATGCATTCGAGCCGGAGATCATCCTCCTCGACATCGTCATGCCCGATATGGACGGGCTGGAAGTGCTGCAATTCCTCCGCCAGCAGGGCAGCGAGGCGCGCGTCATCATCCTGAGCGGCGGGCTGGATTCCTACCGGCGGCTGGCGCAGAACATGGCGCTCGGCGGCGGGCTGGCGATCGACGGCAACCTGTCGAAGCCGTTCCGCGCCAGCGACCTTCGCCTGGCGCTGGAGCGGGCGAGCCGGCAGCTGCCCCGCCCGGGGGCCAAAACGCGCGAGCCCCAGCCGGCCCCGGCGGCGGCCACGAAGAAGGTCCCTTCCACCCCTGTGGAATCCTAGCCTCGCGGCGATCCTGCCTGCGGTTTATCCCCCGGTCGGAACGGCGAACTTATATCCTCTTGTTTAACGCGGGATTTCTTACTATAGAAAACCCGCATGCCCCACTGGAAGCTCGACGACATCCCCTGGCACGCGTTCGACCGCAGCAAAGTCGAGCCGGAGCACCTCGCCATCGCCAAGGCCGCCTGCATGGTCGAGCATAACGGCGACGAATACGCGCGCTACCTCTGCGAAGTGTTCCACGGCGACCCCCAGTTCCAGGAGACCATCGTCGCCTGGGCGAAGGAGGAAGTGCAGCACGGCATGGCCCTGCGCCGCTGGGTGGAGATGGTCGATCCGGGCTTCGATTTCGGCGGCAGCTTCACCCTGTTCACCGACGGGCACAAGCAGCCGGTGGGCGTCACCGAGTCCGTGCGCGGCTCGCGCTGCGGCGAGCTCATCGCCCGCTGCGTGGTCGAGACCGGCACCAGCATCTATTACACCGCCATCAAGGAAGCGACGCGCGAGCCGGTGCTGCAGGCCATCTGCGCCCGCATCGCCGCCGACGAATACCGCCACTACCAGCTCTTCCACGCGACGCTGAAGCGCTACCAGCAGCGGGACTCGATCGGCCTGCTCAGGCGCATCGCCATCGCCGCCAGCCGCGTCGTCGAGATCGGCGACAAGGAGCTGAGCTTCGCCTTCTTCTCCGCCCACCGCGAGACGGCGATGCGCGGCCGCGACTACGACGCGGAATTCTGCGCCAACCATTATTTCGGCTATGTCAGCCGCATGTATCGCAAGGAACATATCGAGCGCATGAGCGCGATGGTCTTCCGCGCCATCGGCCTCAAGCCGCATGGCTGGATCAACCGCGCGCTCGACAGCGCGCTGTGGACGTTCTGGAAATCGCGCGCCCGCAAGCTCGCGCGCTACGTCGCCGAGCCGCTGCCCGACGTCGCCGCCGAAGCGCTCGCCGGCTGATGCGCTCGTTCCACGCGCATACGCTGCGCTTCGCCTTCTGCATGTCCGCCCTCGCCGGCTGCGTCGACGCCATCGGCTTCCTGCAGCTCGGCGGCTATTTCGTCGCCTTCATGAGCGGCAACACGACGCGGCTCGCCCTCGCTTTGTCGCACGCCAATATCGGCCACATCCTCCTGCTCGGGCGCATCCTCGGCCTGTTCGTCGGCGGCGCGGCGCTCGGCACGCTGCTCGCCCGCCGCGTCGGACCCGAGCGGCAGGTGCGCGCGGTGCTGCTGCTCGTCACCTTCCTGCTCGCCACGGCGGCGACGGCCAGCAGCGGCGGCCACGTGTCGCTCGCCATCTCCTGCATGGCGCTGGCGATGGGCGCCGAGAACATCGCCCTGCAGCGCGACGGCGACATCGTCATCAGCCTCACCTACATGACCGGCACGCTGGTGAAGCTCGGCCAGCGCATCGCGCAGGCGCTGGCGGGCGGCGACCGCTGGGCGTGGCTGCCCTTCCTGCTGCTGTGGATGAGCCTGCTCGCCGGCGGCATCGCGGGGGGCGATGTTCTATTATGCAGTGGGGCTGCAAAGCCTATGGGCGGCGAGCGCGGCGGCGATCCTGCTCACCCTCGTCGCCCACCGGGTGGAGACGCCGACGTCTAAAGCGTGAGGAAATCCACCTTGCCGGTGGAAAGGCCCGAGCACCGCGCCGTGGATGTCCATCCTGCCTTCGGCGACCAGCCCCTCGATCAGGCGGCTGGAATGCGACAGCTGGTTGACCGAGGCGCGCACGTTGGCCTCGACGGCGCGCTCGTATTTCTCCTCCGGGCTTAAGCCCGGCATCTGCGTGATGGGGAATATCTGCGGGCGGATGCGGCTGACGATGTCGTGGATATTCTCCGAGGAGATCGCCGAGGCGTCATTGATGTGGTCGAGCGTCGCCTTCACCGCGCCGCACTGCGTGTGGCCCATGACCAGCACCAGCGTCGTGCCGTAGGTGGAGGCCGCGAACTCGACGCTGCCGACCAGCGACGGCGCGACGACGTTGCCGGCGACGCGGATGACGAACAGGTCGCCGATATCCTGGTCGAAGATCATCTCCACCGGCGCGCGCGAGTCCGAGCAGCAGAGCACGATGGCCTTGGGCAGCTGCCCCGTCGCCGCGAAATCCTTCAGCTTGCGCAGCGAGGATTGCGACGTCTGCACCGATTCCCCGGCAAGGAACCGCGCGTTGCCCTCTTTCAATTCCCTCAGGACCCGCTTCGGGTCTTGCTTCGCGTTCATGCGGCGAATCTAGGCGGTCGCACGCGCGCTGTCCACTTCGCCGTCAAGCAGCGCGCCGATGCGCTGCGCGTAGATCGCCTCCTGCTGCTGCCAGCTCAGCATCGGCCGCGCGTTGGCCACCGCCTTGCGCGCGGCCTCGAACGTCGCCGGCGCGAACAGCGCGTCGATCAGCGCGGCGAAGCGCCGGGCGTCGCCGGTATCGCCGAGCACGCCGAGGCCGTGGCCGCCGATCAGCCGGTGCAGCTCCGGCAGGTCGGTCGCCGCGATGGGCAGTCCGGCGACGATGAATTCATAGAGCTTGTTCGGCGTGCAAAGCTTCTGGTTGAGGCAGCGCGGCTGGTAGGGGATCACGCCCGCATCCGCCGCCATGCTGAAGCGCAACAGCTCGCCCTGCGCCACCGCATCGTGGAAATGCACGTTCGCCCGCCCGCGCGCGCGGCGCTTCAGCGCCTCCTTCATCTCGCCGTTGCCGAGGACGACGAGATGCAGGTCCGGCGTTGCGACGTGCGCCATCGCATCGACCATGCGATCGAGGTTGCGCCCGGCGGAAAGCCCGCCCTGGTACAATAATACGCGCGCCTCCTGCGGCAATCCGAAGGCGCGGTGGAAAAGTTTTTCGCGCGGCGGCAGCGTCGCCGGAAGCCACTCGCGATTCTCGACGATCAGCACCTCGGCCAGCCCGTAGCGCTCCTTCAGCACCTGCACCGCCGACGGGTTGGTGATGATGACGAGGTCCGCGCGATGGATGAATTTTTCCTCCAGCCGCCGCCACATGCGCCGCTCGAAAACGCTGATCTCGCGCTCGGGAAAAAGCTCGTGGCTGTCATAGACCACCTTGCCGCCGCAGCGCGCCGCCGCTTCACAGGCGACGGGAAGCATCGGCAGGTCGTGCGCGATGGTAATGTCCGCCTGCATATCGAGCGCGGGCGCGAACAGCGCGAGGTAGGACGCGGCGGGGGTCGGCGCGCAGGGCGAACCATGCGAGCAGGCGCAGCAGCGGACGCAGGCGCGCGATGGCGGTCGGCCAGCGTTTTTCCAGCGCGTAGCGGAAGCGGAAGACGCGGCCGGCAGAGCCCTGCGGCACGGGAATGCGCCGGATGCCCGGCACGGCGTCGATCCCGCCGAAATCCGGCGCGACGATGGTGACGTCGTGCCCGGCGCGGCGCAGCGTATCGCATTCGAGCAGGACGCGCCGGTCGATGGCGCGGTCGTAGGTGAAGGCGATGATCTTCGCCATCAGGCCGCTTTCGGCAGCCGCGCGCGGCAGGCGCCGTCGATGAACTCGCGCTGCCAGAGCTCCAGGCAGAGCAGCCCCCAGGTGACGCGGCTGAATTTCGCCTGCCCGCTGATGGCCTTCTCGACCTCCTCCGGCCGGTACAGCCCGCGCTCCCGTGCACGACGCGACAGCAGCGTGTCGGCGACGAACTCGCGGGCGATGCCCTTCACCCACTGGTCGAGCGGCACGGGGAAGCCCATCTTGTCGGTGCGGTTCAAAATGCGCGGCGGCACATACGGCTCGACGGCGCGGCGGAACAGGTGCTTCATCTCGCCGCCGGCGAATTTCACCTTCACCGGCACGCGGTTCATGAACTCGACGATGCGGTGGTCGAGCAGCGGCACGCGCGATTCGAGCGACGCCGCCATGCTGACGCGGTCCTCGACGGTGAGCAGCGCCGGCAGCGACGCCTTGAGGTCGAAATGCAGCATGCGGTTGATGAAGGAATCGGTGTTCGGCGAATCGAAGATGCGGCGGAAGGAATCGACCGGGTGGTAGTTCTTCGGCAGCGCGTCGCGCGCGAGCAGGTGCGGCGCGTCGCTGCGCTCGATGAGGGCGTAGTAGCGCGATTCGTCGCTGCCGAAGAGCCCGTCCTTCCACAGGCCCTGCAGCATCGGCCGGTAGTCGCGCAGCATCGGCAGGCTGGCGGTGATGTCGGCGAGCGCGACCTCGCCGTCGCCGCCGCCCATGATCGCGCCTTTCAGGCAATGCTCCAGCATCGCCGCGAGGTAGCGCGCGTAGCCGATGAACAGCTCGTCGCCCCCCTGCCCGCCGAGGCAGACCTTCACCTGCTGCGCCGCGAACTTGGAGACGAAATATTGCGGGTAGAGGCCGGGCCCGGCGGCGGGCTGGTCGAGCGCGTAGATGAGCTCGGGCATCGTCGAGGCGAAATCCTCGCCGCGGATATAGATGTCATACTGCTCGGCGCCGCAGGCCGTGGCGACTTCGTGCGCGTACGGCGTTTCGTCGAAGCCCGCGCCTTCGCGGAAGGCGCCGGTGAAGGTCTTGAACGGCGCGCCGTTCAGCTGCGCCGTCGCCATGCCGACGATGGCGCTCGAATCCATCCCGCCGGAGAGATAGGCGCCTACCGGCACGTCGGCGCGCAGCTGCAGCCGCACGGCGTCCTTGAGCAGCGCGCGCAATTCCTCGACGGCGCGCTCCTCGGTGAGGGATTCGTCGATCGTGTAATCCGGCTGCCAATAAGTTTCGACGCGCAGGTCGAGTTTCTTTCCGACGTCGAGCAGCAGGAACTGCGCGGGCTCCAGGCGGTTGACGCCGGCGAAGAGCGTCTTGTCGCCGGTCATGAACTGGAAGGCGACGTAATCGGCGAGGCCTTCGGGGTTCATTTCCGCCGGCTTGTCGGACGCGGCGAGGATCGCCTTGATCTCCGAGGCGAAGAGGAACCGCCCGCCGGTGAGCGCATAGTAGAACGGCTTGATGCCGATGCGGTCGCGCGCGCAGAACAGGCGCGAGCGCTGCGCGTCCCAAAGCGCGAAGGCGAACATGCCGTTGAACTGCGCAAGGCAGCCGGTGCCCCACTCGCGGTAGGCGTGGAGGATGACCTCGGTGTCCGAATGCGTGCGGAAGACGTGGCCCTTCGCAGCGAGCGTGGCGCGCAATTCGACATGATTGTAGATCGCGCCGTTGAAGGCGAGCGTCAGGCCCGCCTCTTCGAGGCGCATCGGCTGCTGGCCGGCGGCGGGGTCGATGATGGCGAGGCGGCGATGGGCGATGCCGACGGGCTGCGCCGCGTCGTGATCGAAGAACATGCCCTCGCCGTCGGGCCCGCGCAGCAGCAGCGTCGATTTCATGCGCGCGACGGTGCGCGCCAGCGCCTCGCCTTTTTCACTTCCGCCGATGATGCCCGCGATGCCGCACATGCTTCCCCCAGGAGCGGCCGGATTACACAAAAACCGGCGGAAACGCCAGAAAAATGCGGTCTATGCGGCCTTCAGCCCGGCTTTCGCGATGTCGAGGCAATGCACGGTGCGGATGTTGCGCTCTTTGAGGTGCATCAGCAGGTCGCGGTAGAAGCTGCGCAGCCCGTAGCCGGTATGCACGTGCGGTTCGATCTCCGACTTCGGGGCGCGGGTGAGGTCGGTGTAGCGGCCGGTGACCTTGCGGCGCCAGTGGTCGTCCGGCGCGTTGAGGTACATCAGGATGGGGTGGACGTTGAGGATTTTCAGGCCGGGCGTGTCGAGGCGGACTTCGTCGATGGTCATCGGGCATTTCATGTCGGCGTGCATGCCGTCCTCCCAGCAATAGGTCATGCGCGCGATGCCGTTGTAATCGACATAGGCCTGGCCGAAGGGCTGGCGCCAGAGCAGCACGCTGGCGTCGTAGACGAGGCCGAGCTTCTTTGCGATGTCGCTGATGTTGTTGCCGAAGAAATTGCGGTGGCAGCGCAGGCCTTTCGCCATCGGGTAGAGCTCTTTCAGCCGCTCCAGCTTGGGCGGGAAGCCGCGCTCGGGGTCGGGGCGCGTGTGGTCGGGATGCAGGCCGATCTCCAGCCAGTCGCCGGCGGTGCGCGAGACGCCGTCGTCATGCGTCATGAAGGCGGTGAGCTTGAAGCCGAACTCCGCGACCAGCTCGTAAAGCGAGGCGACGGCGTAATCCGGCGCCCAGTCGATGTCGGTGGTGAGGGCGACGATTTCGGTGCCTTCCAGATTATAGAATTCGCGGAACGGGTCGTTGGCGAAAAGCGCGTCCATCACGCCGCCTTCGCCAGCGCGGCCTTGGTCGCCTCGATGTCGGCGAGGACCTGCGCATGCAACGCGCGGATGCGCTCCTGCGCTTCCGGCGGATAATTGCCGGCGGCGTGCGACATCCACGGGTGCTGCTTGCCGCTCGCCTTGTGCTTCAGCTTGTCGATGGTGCCGATGATCTTGCCCTCGCCGCCGATGACCAGCGCCGCCGGCGGCACGTCGCCCTTCGCCCGCGTCATCGCCGCGACGAAGGCGCCACGGCCGATGGTAGCGCCCGGCAGCACCACCGCGCTGGTGCAGATCGCCGCGCCGTCGCCCACGGTGACGCCTTCCTTCATCCAGCTCGGCGGCAGCGGGTCGTTGGTGAGCACGACGTAGGGGAATATCCAGACGAAGCTGCCGATGACCGCGCCGCGCCCGATATGCACGTTGCTGTGGAAGCGCGTCCAGTCGCCGACGGTGGTGTCGCCTTCGAGGTCGTTGAAGCTGCCGACCTGGAAATTGATGCCGGCAACGATGCCCTCGCGCAGCATCGAGGAATGGCCGACGCGCAGCTGCGGCCCGAAATTACTGCCCTCGTAGATCACCGTGTGCGAGCGGATGAGCGCGCCTTCGCCGATGGTGAGCATCTGCCCCGCCGCATCGCCGAGCGCCGGATGGCCGAGGATGCAGAACTCGCCCACCGTCGAGCCCGCGCCGAGCGTGACGTTGTCGTGGATGATGGCGCTGGCGGCGATGGTGCAGCTCGCGCCGATGCTTGCCTTCGGGGAGATCATGGTGCCCTCCGTGATTGGGAAACGACTTCTTCCGCATCGAGCCGCGCCGGCTTGACGTCGCGGAAGACCGGCGTCGCCAGCACCCGGGAGGCCACCGGCTTCAGCCGGTCGCGCGTGGGCGGCGGCAGGCGCTTCCACTGGCGCTGCAGCAGCCGCATCGAACGCGCGCGGGCACCGCGGAACGGAAGGTAGATGTCGCCGGACAGCACGCGGCGCGCCAGCGGGCGCAGCTTCATGCGCAGGCTGTAGGGCAGCGTGTGCCAGAGCGCGCGCCGCATGCGCATCAGCTGCGTATGCACGGCGCGCAGGAAGGGCGCGGCGGCGAGGATCCGTTCGAGGCTGCCGACATGCTCGGCATAGTCGAAGCTCGCGGTGAGCGGCGCGGCGGCGGGGGCGAGCCGGTCGAGCGCTTCGTAGAAATTGCGGCTTTGCGCCTCCCAGTGGAAATCCTCGCGGAAATGGCGCTCGGCGTTCTCGCCCATGCGCGCCACGCGCGCGGGATCGGAAGCGAGCGCGTCGATGGCGGCGACGAGCGCGTCGCGGTCGGTGAAATCGACGGCGACGCCGCAGTCGCCCTTCTCGATGACCTCGCGCACGAACGGCAGGTCGTTCGACAGGATCGGCAGCCCGGCGGCGAGGTATTGCGAGAGCTTGTTGGGGCAGCTTCCCATGTTGTTGGCGCCGATCGGCTCGTAGGGGATGACGCCGATGTCCGACTGCGCGGCGGCGGCCACCAGCTCGGCCTCGGTGACGCTTTCAGCGAAGATCACGCGGTCGCCGAGCAGGTCGCCGGCGGCACGCTTGACCTCGGCGACGTAGGGCTCGTCCATCACCGGACCGCGCAGCACCAGCACGGCATCGCTCTTGAGGTGCGGCCAGGCGCCGACCAGCAGATGCAGCCCGCGCGTGCGCGCCATGCCGCCCTGGAAGACGAAGGTGACGGGGCGTTTCGCATCGCGCGGCGGGCGTGGCGGCATCGCGCTGCCCAGCGGCTCGCAATTGGGCAACGGCGCGAAATCCATGCCGTAGGCGCGGCTCATCCACGCCGCCGACGGGGCGGAGGCGACGAAGCGCGCCTGCGCCGGCGCGACGGCGCGCTTCTCGAACGCCGCCCAGAAATCGACTTCGGCGCGTGGGAAATTGCCCGACTCGGGCCAGATCTCATGTGCATCGAACACCAGCGGCGCGCCCAGGCGCTGCGAGAGCACCAGCGCGGGCAGCAGCGCGTCCATATCGGCGGCGATGATGGTCGAGGCCTGCGTCAGCCCCAGCCCGATATCGGCGAGGCGTTCGGCGGCAATGGTGAAATAATGGCAGATGTCCTTGAAGATCGCCGCGCGCTCCGGCGCGATGGAGAATTCCCGCGCCAGCGTCTCGGCGTCGAGGCGGCTGGTGCGTTTGAGCTCCGCCAGCAATTCCCCGGCGAGCGGGTGCGTGTCGAACGGATGCTCCTCGCGGTAGCGATCCGACAGCGGCGCGTAGCGGTAAGCACTGATCTCAATGATGTTCGGGCGTGGGACGTGCATGGTGAAGCGCGGGGCGCTCGCGTCCGAATGCAGGCCGATGCAGACATAGGCGTCGTCCGCCGATCCGCAGGAGCTTTGCCACCACAAGCGCGGATCCTTGAACGGCGCATGCGGCGCGGCGAGGAGCACGTGGATGCGCTTCGCGTTCGCGATACGGAAACCGTGCGCGTGGGGAATTTTCCTGGCAATGCGGATGGTCGCGCTCATGCGTTGCCGGTGACCAGCTGCGGCGGCAGGGGCTGGCCCTGGTAGATCGCCAGCGCCTGCTCGATATCGCCGAAATATTTGACCTCTCCGTGCTCGAGCAGCAGGCCCTTGTTGCACAGGTTGCGCACGATGTCCGGCGAGTGCGAGGCCATGACGAGGATGCGCGCCTTGTCGTACAACGCATGGGCGCGCTCGGTGGCTTTCTTGAGGAAATGCGCGTCGCCGGCGCCGATCGCTTCGTCGAGCACCAGGATGTCCGGGTGCACCGAGGTCGACACCGCGAAGGCGAGACGGATCTTCATCCCGTCCGAATACATGCGCACCGGCAGGTCGAGGAACTCGCCGAGCTCGCAGAAATCCTCGATCTCGGGGACGAGCGCGGCGATCTGTGCGTTGTTCATCCCCAGCAGCAGCCCCATGCCGCGGATGTTCTGGTAGCCGGTCTTCTCCGGATCGAGCCCGTTGGTGAGGTTGAACAGCACCGTCACCTCGCCCTTCACCGTGAGCGCGCCGGAGGCCACCGGCAGGAAGCCGGCGAGCGTCTTGAGCAGCGTCGTCTTGCCGGCGCCGTTGGGGCCGATCAGCGCCAGGCGGTCGCCGTTCTCCAGCGCGAAGCTGACATTGGAAAGCGCCTGCACGTAGGGACACCGAATTGGCGTCGCGGAAGATGCGCCCGCCGGTGGCGAAGTTGATCATCGTGTGGCGTATCTGCGTGGTCTGCCGCGCGTAGAGCGGGTATTGCACGCTGACATGGTCGAAGACGATCTGCGACATGGTGCGGCCTATATCCAGAATATGAGTTTGTAGCGCACGCGGTTTGTAGCGCCACAGCCCGTAGGCAACGGCGGCGACCATCACCCCCGAGCGAGACCTCGTAGGACAGCAGCGTCGGCACGTTGCCCAGCAGCGGCGCGCGCACGATCTCGATCAGGTGGTAGAAGGGGTTGAAGTCGGCGATCCAGGTGTATTTCTTCAGCATGTCGCGCTTCCAGGCGATGGGCGTCATCATCGGCATCAGCTGGCAGACGACGAGCGTGATCGGCCCCCAGGTCGCGGTAGCGCGCGTTGGTCAGCCCCATGGTGAGGATCAGCCCGAACGCAGTGACGACCTGGATCGCGATGCCGGGGATCGCCAGCAGCGCCATCGGCCCCGGGCGGGCTGCCGATGACGATCATCAGCAGGATGCAGACCAGCAGGTAATGCGCGTAGAGGAACACGTAGCGCAGCAGCGCCCGGCCGACATGGAACAGCAGCGGCAGCCGCATCGAATGGATGAGGCCCGAGGCGTTGATGAAGACGTTGCAGCCGTCCCGTCAGCGACAGGGCGAAAAAGGCCCAGACGAACATGCCGATGGTCGTATGCGGCAGGAAGCTGACGAGCGGCTGGTTGAACAGCGCCGACAGCACCAGCGCCATGCCGAATATCCAGGCGATGGTGCCGAACGTCAGCCAGATGGGGCCGAGCACCGTGCGCCGGTATTGCTGGCGGATATCGTCCCCAGCCGAAATAGAGCAGCGCCGGGGCGCGGCGCGCCGTCTGCCGGAAATCGTCGAGCACCAGGGCGAACGTCATGAAAAAGCCTCTTAAATCCGGGCTCTTTACTTATCCGCCGCCGATGGGGGACGCAACGGAAATACGGGGGTTTCCGCCCCTCGCCGCCGCGCCGTTAAAAGCCGCTTTCCTCATGTAAATACAAGGATTTGTCACAAAAGCTTCATAAAGTGGCCCCCTGCCCTGTGTTAAATTTAGAGCGTGGGATTGTGTGCCCACCGCATTCATTTGGCGAGGGTAATGGACGAGAAGATACAGAAAAAACCCGGACGAACCGCAGAAAGACCCGACGCAGAAGCACGCGCGCGAACCCGCGCTGCACAAGCGCAAGACGGGCGCCGGCGAGCGCATCTTCAATTTCGGCGTCTATGGCGGCATCAGCTGGATCCTGAACGAGATCACCTCGACCGCGCTCACCAGCACGATCTACGAGTCGCAAGTGAAGCCCGGCGCCTCGTTCATCTCGAAGGTCTTCACGCCCAACGGGCTCGCCCACAAGCCGTTCGAGGCGGCGGTGGACTGGCTGCACGCCCACGCCAACCCGAAGAAATGGGGGCGCACCCCGTTCTTCCTCGCCGCCGAGATGGTGGTGATGACCACCGGCGGCCACCTGATGGTGCTGCTGTCGAAACCGGCGGAGGACCACAAGGGCAAGATCGTGCGCGCGATCGACAACGTCCTCACCGGCGGGCGCGGCGAGGAGAATCCCGGCGTGAAGCGCGCCCACGAGGAAATGGATGCCGCGCCGAAACAGTCGTGGTTTCTCGCAGGCCTGGGGGCGGGTGCTGGTCGTCGTCACCGCGATCGCCCAGCATTTCAGCATGGGCGCCGAGAGCGAGCATTACGTCGCGCCGACCACGCGCTGGCTGAAAGGCACGGTGCTCGAGAAATACTCCAACCTGAAGCGCGTCATGACCCACCGGCACGCGCGACATCATGTCGCTGAAATACATGCCGGGCGCCACCGCCGAACAGAAGGCCGTGATGAAGCTGAACCGTGCCGGCTCCCTCGGCGCGGACGGCAAGTTCCTCTGGATGCAGCCCGAAGAGGGCAAGATCGCCATGGCGATGGGCAATACGTTCGGCTACGTGCTGATCGTCAGCGCAACGATGGCGACGCTGTTCTTCATCACCTCGCACATCATCGCCGCCTTCCGCGACAAGGCAAGGACAAGCGCGAGGAGCGCGTCGAGGAGAAGCTCCGGGGCGAGGAAGCGCGCATCGAGCAGCGGCTGGAGAAGGTCGAGCAGGAACGCAAGGAGCCTGCCGCCGCCGCGAAGGACGAGCGCCCCGGACGCGAAGGTCGCACAGGTCGAGAATCACCTGACCGTTCGCCCCCTCCGAAGCGGCGCAGGCGGTGCAGCATGGCTGAGCTGACCAACAGCGCGGACGATACCGGCTCGGCGACGACGGAAGCGCTGCTTCCGCCGGCACCGGCGGCCGACGTTTCGCTGCCGGCGCCCGCCGCGCCGGCGCACCACGCGCATAAGCACCATTTTCGTCTCCAAGGGCGCGATCTTCCACCGCGAGCTGACCTATCGCGGCGTGGACTGGGTGCTCAACTCGATCCTCGCTGGGCTCTTCGTCTTCCTGACGCGTCGCACGGAATGGGGCTTCAACTTCTGGGAGAAGGTCGCCGGCGGCTTCGCCCGCCTCACGCTGACGCCCTTCTACAAGGACGCCGAGAAGCTGCGGCAGACGGTGGATGCGACCAAGAACTTCCTCGGCATCATCGTCGGCGGCGGCACGCTGCTGATCCCGGTGATCGAGAAGCTGGAGAACAAGAAGAACAAGATCGCCATGATCAAATGGTTCGACAAGAAGATCTACGGCAAGGACGAGGTCGCCAACGACCCTGCCTTCGCCGAGGAATACCAGGCCATCGCCGACGAGCCGAAGAAAGGCTTCTGGACCGGCATGCTGGCGCGCGCCGCCGCGCTGACGCCGATGTACCTCGTCATGACCAAGCCCGCGCTGGGGGCGAGATGGCTCAACGAGCATTACTACCCCAAGGTCGCCGACGGCTCGAAATGGCTGAGCAGGAAGGTCGGCATCCGCCCCAACCAGTGGCTGGCCGAGCACGGCGACATCGAGGGACGAATTCGGCGTCAGGACCTATCGCAGCCACTGGGACTTCATCCACCACGCCATCGGCTACGATTTCGGGATGACCATTTTCTACGCCATCCTGCACGAGGGTTTCTACAACCTGTTCTCCCGGGCCAACCGCAGCCATAAGGAGCACGTCGCCGAAAAGGAGCACGTCGCCGAACGCCGCGAGGAAAAAGCGCTCGTCCACGCCGCTGCGGCGCCGAGCGGCGCCGCAGCGGCGCCCGAGCCGCCGCGAGCCGCCGCGGAAGAGAAACCGCACGCGAAAGTCGCGCAGGTGGAGAATCACCTGACCGTGCAGCCAAGCGTGCACGCCGTGGAGGCGCATAGCTGATGGAACGGCAACGCACAGGCGCGGACACCGAGGCCGCCGGCACCCCGCCGGAGCCGGAGCGTTTCGTCACCTTCGGCCAGCGCTTCCAGAAATGGAGCACCTATATCAGCGTCGACTGGGTGCTGAACTACATCACCGGCATGCTGTTCTCCGTATGGGGCAGGTATACCGATCTCGGCAGGACCTACTGGAGCGGCCCGCTGCGCAAGGCCGCGACCTATGTGTGCAAGGACGTCCTCAAGATCGGCGAGGCGGGGCCTGCCCAAGAGCGTCCGGCAACACCGTCGGTTTCTTCAGCATCATCGCCGGCGGCATGTTCACCATTCCGCCGCTGATGGTCCTCGAGAGCAAGCATATCCGCAAATCGATGATCCGGTGGTACGACAAAAAATATTACGGTGAGGAACGGGTCAGGGACGACCCGCGCTTTGCGCAAGCCTATGCCGGGCTGGACGAGATGCACAAGCAGGGCTTCTGGACCGGCCTGTTCTCGCGCATCGGCGCGCTGACGCCCCTGCTCCTCACGGTCATGCTGGACAAGCCGCGGGAATGGAGCGAGCCGTATTTCGACGGCGTGGCCAAGGGCAGCGGCCACGTCTACACCGCCGTCGGCCTGACCAAGGAGCGCCCTCTACAAGCACCGTTCGCCCGCCGAGCGGGGACGCCGAATGGCAGTGGCTGCACAAGGAGAACTCCGCCATCGATTTCGGGCTGGAGCCCTGGTACGCCGTGCTGCACATGATCTTCTACCGCACCCTCGCCAAGTGGGTCGGCAAGGGTGAAAATAAGCTCAGGGAGCACGAGGTCGCGAAAAAAGAGGCGCAGGTCGAGAAGGACGAAGCGAAGATCGAGAAGCACGAAAGAAAACACGAAGCAAGGGACGAAACGAAGCTCGAGAACAAGATCGCCCGGCTTGAGACCGACATCGAAAAGGACCAGCAGCGCATCGCCCGCGAGAAGCCGGACTCGCCCAGGCCGCAGGTGCATTCCATCTCGCATGAAGAGCACCAGCGCCAGGTCGCGCAGGTCCACGCGCTGGCGCAGACGCCCGTCTAAGCGCCCCGCAGCGGCACGATCACGGCCGTTCTCATCTCCATCACCAGCTCGTCCTTCTGGTTGAAGGTCTCCACCTTGTAGCGGATGACGCCCTTGCCGGGCTTCGACTTCGACTCGCGCTTTTCCAGCACGGTGACGACCACGTGCAGCTCGTCGCCGGGATAGACCGGGCGCGGCCATTTCACCTCTTCCAGCCCCATGCCGACCAGCCCGCCGGCGACGCGCGACATCGGGCTTTCGATCTTCAGGCGCATGCTCGCCGCCGCCGTATGCCAGCCGGACGCGACCAGCGTGCCGAACAGGCTCGCCTTGGCGCCTTCCTCGTCGATATGCTGCGGCTGCGGGTCGTATTCGCGGGCGAAATCGATGATGTCCTGCCTGTCCATCACGTAGGTGCCGGACTCGAACTTCTGCCCGACCTCGAAATCCTCGTAATAAAGCTCGTTCGGCATTTCCATCCCTTTTTATCGTCATTCCCGCGAAGGCGGGAATCCAGACGCGCGAAGCGCCACTTAAAAAGAACTGGATTCCCGCCTTCGCGGGAATGACAGTCGTGTGCTGCACCGCATGTAGCATGCATTGCATTCGCTCCTCAAACGGATAATAAATCCCCATGGCTTCCTTGGAAAAACCGTGGGTCGACGGGCTGACCATCGGCGAGGTGCTGGCGCGCACCGCCCGGCGCGTACCGCAGCGCGATGCCATCGTCTTCCCGCAATCCGGCGTGCGCATGAGCTACGCGCAGTTCCACACGGCCCGCGCGCGACGTCGCGAAGGGACTGCTGGCGCTCGACATCCGGCCCGGCGAGCATGTCGGCATCTGGGCGACGAACCTGCCGCAATGGCTGCTGCTGCAATACGGCGCGGCGACCGCCGGCATCGTGCTCGTCACCATCAACCCGGCCTACCGGCCGTTCGAGCTGGTCTATACCATCGAGCAAAGCGACATCGTCGCCCTCTTCCTCACCGACGAATTCAAGAGCTCGAACTATTACGCCATCTTCCAGGAAGCCTGCCCGCAGATCGAGACCGCGCGCCACGGCGCGGTAAAATGCCCGAGCTTCCCGAAGCTGCGCCACGCCGTCGCCCTCAAGCCGGATGCGCCGGAAGGCTACCTCGCCTGGGAGGAGATGATCGCATCGGGCCGCTCCGTCTCCGACGAACGGCTCGACGCCATCGCCGCCACGCTGAACGCGGCCGACGCCATCAATATCCAATACACTTCCGGCACCACCGGCTTCCCGAAAGCGGCGATGCTCTCCCACCGCAACATCCTGATGAACGGCTGGTACGTCACCGGCTGCCAGAACATCACCGATGCCGACCGCATGTGCATTCCCGTGCCGTTCTACCACTGCTTCGGCTGCGTGATGGGCTCGCTCGGCGCGGTGACGCGCGGCGCGGCGATGATCATCCCCAAGGAGCATTTCTGCCCCAAGGCGACGCTCGACGCCATCGAGAACGAGCGCTGCACCACGCTCTACGGCGTGCCGACCATGTTCGTCGCGATGCTCGACTGGCCGGACGTCGCCGCGCGCGACCTCGTCAGCCTGCGCAGCGGCATCATGGCCGGCTCGCCCTGCCCCATCGAGGTGATGAAGAAAGTCATCGACGTGCTGGGTTGCCGCGACATCACCATCGCCTACGGCCAGACGGAGACCTCGCCCGTCTCGGACGCAAAGCCGCGTCGGCCGACCCCATCGAATTGCGCGTCGAGACCGTCGGCCGCGAGCTCCCCGGCGTCGAGGTGGAAATTCGCGACCCCCGACACTTACGAAAAATGCGCCGACGGCGTGCAAGGCGAGCTTTGCGCGCGCGGCCACGGCGCGATGATCGGCTATTACAAAAATCCCGAAGCCACGCGCGAGACCATCGACCGCGAGGGCTGGGTGCATACCGGCGACCTCGCCATCCGCCGCCCGGACGGCAATTTCCGCATCACCGGCCGCCTCAAGGACATGGTCATCCGCGGCGGCGAGAACATCTACCCGCGCGAGATCGAGGAGTTCCTGTTCACCCACCAGGCCGTCGCGCAGGCCGCCGTTTTCGGCGTGCCCGACCCCCAGATACGGCGAGGAGCTCGCCGCCTGGGTGCAGCTCAAGCCCGGCGCCTCGGCCAGCGAGGAGGAGATACGCGCCTTCTGCAAGAAATCCCTCGCCCACTATAAAGTGCCGCGCTACGTTAAATTCGTCACCGACTTCCCCACCACCGTCAGCGGCAAGATACAAAAGTTCAAGATGCGCGAAACGATGTGCGCGGAATTGGGATTGAAGGAGCACGCGACGGCATGAAAACTTTTCACTTGTCATTCCCGCGAAGGCGGGAATCCAGACGCGCGAAAGCGCAACTAAAGAAGTCCTTTTTGTAAGAAGGACTGGATTCCCGCCTTCGCGGGAATGACAAAGAAAGGAATGGCTATGAATTTCGACCTCCCCGAGACCCATCAAATCCTCCGCGATTCCATCCGCAAATTCGCCGGGAGCGAGATCGCGCCCGTTGCGCGCGAGTTGGACAAGAAGGAACAGTTTCTCCGAATCGCTCACCAGGAAAATGGGCGAGGTCGGGCTGTTCGGCATCGTGGTGCCGGAGGCGTATGGCGGGCATGGGATGGATTACCTTGCTTACGCCATCGCCCTGCGAGGAGATCGCGCGGGTCGATGGATCACAGGCGGCGACCATCACGGCGCATAACTCGCTTGGCGTCGGGCCGCTTTACTATTTCGGCGATGAGGCGCAGCGGAAGAAATATTTGCCGCAGCTTTGCACCGGCGAGAAGCTCTGGGCTTTCGGCCTCACCGAGCCGGGCGCGGGTTCCGACTCGCGCGGCAGCAAGACGCATGCGAAGAAAGTCGATGGAGGCTGGCGCATCAACGGCGCGAAGATCTTCATCACCAACGGTTCCACCTCCATGAATGCCGGCGTCACCGTGCAGGCCGTCACCGGCAGCAAGGGCGAAGGCAGGCCGGAGCTTTCCTGCTTCATCGTCGAGCGCGGCACGAAGGGTTTTTCGGCGAAAGCGATGCACGGCAAGCTGATGTGGCGCAGCTCCGATACGTCCGAGCTGTATTTCGAGGACGTGTTCGTGCCCGACGAGAACCTCCTCGGCAAACAGGGCGACGGCAGCAAGCAGATGCTCGCCACGCTCGATCGCGGTAAGATCGGCATCGCAGCCATGGGCGTCGGCTGCGCGCAGGGGGCGTATGAAAAAGCGCTCAGCTATGCGAAGGAGCGCCGCCAGTTCAATCGACCCATCGCGCAGTTCCAGTCGATCGCCTTCGCGCTTGCTGACATGCACCTTAAAATCGAGCTGGCGCGCACCTATTTATACAAAGTGTGCACGCTGGCCGATTCCGGCGCGCGCTTCACCACCGAGGCGGCGATGGCGAAGCTTTACGCCTCGGAGATCGCCGGCGAGGTCAGCGACATGGCCGTGCAGGTCCACGGCGGCTACGGGCTGATGGAGGAATACGACGTCGAGCGCTTCTGGCGCGACCACCGGCTGCTGCGCATCGGCGAAGGCACGTCGGAGATCCAGCGCCTCATCATCTCCCGCGCCATCGGCTGCGCGGATTAACTTCTTCGTCATTCCCCGAATTTGCGCTGGCAAATTCTAGGGGGAATCCAGCTGGCCCGCCGCCCAGCTGGATTCCCCTAGAATCGCGTTGCGATTCGGGGAATGACGAGAATTTCTACCGCACCGCACGACGACCTGCGAGCTTTCGCTGGAATGACAGTCGCAGGAGGGCTATAACCGCCTCATCATCCCGGCATCCAAGGAGATTCCCATGGCAACGGCACTCAAGCAGAAACCCGAAACCGGCAGCGTGCTCGACGCGGTCAAGGACAAGCTTCAAATTAAAAAACGCTACGGCAACTGGATCGACGGCAAATATGCCGAGCCGGAGGGCGGCCAGTATTTCGACAATACCAGCCCGGTCACCGGCGAAGTCTATTGCCAGGCGGCGCGCTCGACCGCTGCGGACGTCGACAAGGCGCTCGACGCCGCGCACAAGGCGGCGGAGTCGTGGGCGATCATGGCGCCCGCGCAGCGCTCGATGATCCTCAATAAAATTGCCGACCGCATCGAGGCCAACCTCGAAAAGCTCGCCCTCGCCGAATCGATCGACATGGGCAAGCCGCTGCGCGAGGCGATGGCGGGCGATCTGCCGATGGTCATCGATCACTTCAGGTATTTCGCCGCCGCCGTGCGCACCGAAGATTCCACCGTCTCGCAGATCGACAACGACACCGTCGCCTACCACTTCCACGAGCCGGTCGGCGTCGTCGGCGCGATCATCCCGTGGAACTTCCCGCTGACGCTGACGGCGTGGAAATGCGCCCCGGCGCTCGCCGCCGGCAACACCATCGTCGTCAAGCCGGCCGAGCAGTCGCCGCTGTCCATCATGATCCTGATGGAGCTGATCGCCGACATCCTGCCGCCCGGCGTCATCAACGTCGTCCACGGCTTCGGCCCGGAGGCGGGCAAGGCGCTGGCGACGAGCAAGCGCGTCAACAAGCTCACCTTCACCGGCGAGACCTCGACCGGCAAGCTCATCATGAGCTACGCCTCGGAGAACCTCGTCCCCGTCACGCTGGAGCTCGGCGGCAAGTCGCCGAACCTCTTCTTCCCCGACATTTTCGACAAGGACGACGATTTCGCCGACAAGGCGATGGAAGGCTTCGCCATGTTCGCGCTGAACAAGGGCGAGGTCTGCACCTCGCCGACCCGCGCGCTGGTGCACGAGAAAATTTACGATAAGTTCATGGAGAAAGCCGTTGCGCGCGTGAACAAGATCACCGTCGGCAACCCTTTCGAGCTCATCACCATGATGGGGCCGCAGGCCTCGCAGGAGCAGTACAAGAAAGTCATGTCCTACATCGATATCGGCAAGAACGAGGGCGCCAAGCTCAAGGCCGGCGGCGAGAAGCCGGACCTCGGCGCCCAGTTCGAGCACGGCTACTACGTCAAGCCGACCATCTTCGAAGGCAACAACGCGATGCGTATTTTCCAGGAGGAGATTTTCGGCCCCGTCGTCAGCGTCGCCAAGTTCAAGGATTTCGACGATGCCATCAAAATTGCCAACGACACGAAATACGGCCTGACGGCCGGCGTGTGGACGCGTGACATCAACACCGCCTACCGCGCTTCCCGCGCGATCAAGGCGGGGCGCATCTGGGTCAACGCCTACCACCTCTACCCGACGCACGCGGCCTTCGGCGGCTACAAGCAGTCCGGCATCGGGCGGGAGAACCACCGGATGATGCTCAGCCATTTCCAGCAGACCAAGAACGTGCTGACCAGCTACAGCCCCAAAGCGCTGGGTTTCTTCTAGATGGAAGTTTTTCTTTTTAGAACGTCATCCTCGGCGACGCAGCGCGTCGTCCGGGGATCCATGGATGCCCGGACAAAGCTCCGCTTTGCCGAGCATGACGGGGCGATGCATGGCTAAGAACGTTGCACGTTCTGCGTCCCTTGCCGCCGACAACGCAACGCACCACCGCGCGCTGGCGGCACAGCTTAAGGCACGGCTGGAGCAGGTCGCGCAGGGCGGCGGCGCGAAAGCGGTCGAGCGCCATCATTCGCGCGGGAAATTGCTGCCGCGCGAGCGCATCGCGCGCATCCTCGATGCTGGCTCGCCGTTCCTCGAGCTCTCCGCGCTCGCCGCGTGGGACATGTATAAGGACGAAGGCGACGTGCCTTCCGCCGGCGTCGTCACCGGCATCGGCCGCGTGCACGGCATCGAGTGCCTGTTCGTCGCCAACGACGCGGACGGTGAAAGGCGGCACCTATTTCCCGCTCACCGTGAAGAAGCATCTGCGCGCGCAGCAGGTGGCGATGGAGAACCGCCTGCCCTGCATCTACCTCGTCGATTCCGGCGGCGCGTTCCTGCCGATGCAGGACGAAGTCTTCCCCGACCGCGAGCATTTCGGCCGCATCTTCTACAACCAGGCGCAAATGTCCGCCGCCGGCATCCCGCAGATCGCCGCCGTGCTCGGCTCCTGCACGGCGGGCGGCGCCTACGTGCCCGCGATGTGCGACGAATCCGTCATCGTCAAGGGCAACGGCACTATCTTCCTCGCCGGCCCGCCGCTGGTGAAGGCCGCCACCGGCGAGATCGTCACCGCCGAGGACCTGGGCGGTGCCGACGTGCACACCGCGCAATCCGGCGTCGCCGACCATTACGCCGCGAATGAGGAAGAGGCCCTGGCGAAGGTGCGCGACATCGTCGCCGACCTCAACTGGCAAAGCGCCGCGCCGCGCAACACCACGCCGTATGAGGAGCCGATCCACCCGGCGGAGGAAATCTACTCCATCCTCCCCGTCGAATCGACGCGCGTGCCGTTCGACATCCGCGAGATCATCGCCCGCATCACCGACGGCTCGAAATTCCAGGAATTCAAGAAGCGCTACGGCACGACCATCGTCACCGGCTTCGCTTCCATCCACGGGCAGCGCGTCGGCATTATCGCCAACAACGGCATCCTTTTCTCCGAATCCGCGATCAAGGCGACGCATTTCATCGAGCTTTGCGCGCAGCGGAAAATCCCGCTGGTGTTTTTGCAGAACATCACCGGCTTCATGGTCGGCAAAAAATACGAGTCCGAAGGCATCGCCCGCCACGGCGCGAAAATGGTGATGGCGGTGAGCAACGCGGCGGTGCCGAAATTCACGATCATCCTCGGCGGCAGCTTCGGCGCCGGCAATTACGGCATGTGCGGTCGCGCCTACGACCCGCGTTTCCTCTTCATGTGGCCGAACGCGAAAATTTCCGTCATGGGCGGCGAGCAGGCGGCCGACGTGCTCACCCGCGTGCGCGCCGACGCGCTGAGCAAGGAAGGCAGGAAGCAGCTTTCGGCGAAGGAGCTCGACGCCATCCGCAGGCCGCTGCTCGAAAAATACACCGAGGAGAGCAGCGCCTATTATTCCACCGCGCGGCTGTGGGACGACGGCATCATCGACCCCACGGCGACGCGCGACGTGCTCGGCCTCGCCATCGCCGCCAGCCTCAACGCGCCGATCGCCGAGACGAAATTCGGCGTGTTCCGGATGTGACCATGGCATACGAACTGCTCACGCTGGAGATCGACGCGCGCCACGTGGCGACGGTGACGCTCGACCGTCCCGAAGTGCACAACGCGCTCGACGACAGGCTGATGGCCGAGCTGACGCGCGCCTTCGCCGAGCTGGAGAAGGACGAATCCGTGCGAATCGCCGTGCTCGCCGGCAACGGCAAGAGCTTCTGCGCCGGCGGCGACCTCAACTGGATGCGCTCGACGAAAGGCTATTCGCGCGAGGAGAACATCGCCGACAGCAACAAGCTGTCGATGCTCTACGCCACGCTGCGCAATTTCAGCCGCCCGCTGATCGGCATCGTCCACGGCGCGGCGCTCGGCGGCGGCTCCGGCCTCGCCGCGGTGTGCGATTTCGTCGTCGCTGCGGACGACACCAAATTCGGCTTCCCCGAAACGCGCATCGGCATCCTTCCCGCCGTCATCTCGCCCTACGCGATCGAGAAGATCGGCTTCTCCGCCGCCCGTGCCTATTTCATTTCCGGCATGCCCTTCTCCGCCGCCACCGCGAAGGAGATCGGCCTCGTCCACCGCGTCGTGCCGCGTGAAAAGCTCGACGCGGCGCGCGAAGAGATCGTCGGCGAATTCCTCAAGGCCGCGCCCTGGGCCAGCCGCAAGGCGAAGACGCTCATCAGCAACGTGGTGGGCTACGACGCGACGGCGTTCGCGAAGATCACCGTCGAGGCCATCGCCGATGCGCGCGTCGGCGAGGAAGGCCAGGAGGGCACCGACGCCGTGCTCAGCCGCCGCAAGCCGAAATGGGCGCCATGAGCAAGCCGCGCGCGATCACGCGCCTGCTCATCGCCAATCGCGGCGAGATCGCCTGCCGCATCGTCGCTACCGCGCGGGCGATGGGCATCGGGACCGTCACCGTCTTCGCCGCCGACGACGCAGCGCTGCCGCACGCCTCCGCCGGCGACTATTCCGTCGCGCTCGACGGCAAAAGCCTCGCCGAGACCTATCTCAACATCGACGCACTCATCGCCGCTGCGAAGAAAAGCGGCGCCGACGCCATCCACCCCGGCTACGGCTTCCTCTCCGAGAACGCGAAATTCGCTGCCGCCGTCGAAAAAGCCGGGCTCGTTTTCGTCGGCCCGCCCGCTTCCGCCATCGCGCGCATGGGCGACAAGGCGAAGTCGCGCATCCTTTGCCAGAAGATCGGCGTGCCTACCGTCCCCGGTTACGACGGCAACAAGACGGACATCAAATTCCTGAGCCAGCAGGCGGAAAAGATCGGCTACCCCGTGCTGGTCAAGGCATCGGCGGGCGGCGGCGGCAAAGGCATGCGCATCGTCGAGCGCGCCTCCGGGCTTGCGGCCGCGCTCGAATCCGCCCGCGCCGAGGCGAAGAGCGCCTTCGGCGACGACCGGCTGCTGCTGGAGAAATACCTGCTGGAGCCGCGCCACATCGAGCTGCAAATCTTCTCCGATACGCACGGCAACCATTTGCATCTCTATGAGCGCGACTGCTCCATCCAGCGCCGCCACCAGAAGATCGTCGAGGAAAGCCCCGCCCCGCGCCTGCCGGAGGCGACCCGCGCAAAGATGATCGCGGCGGGCCTGAAGATCACCAGGCACATCGGCTATGTCGGCGCCGGCACCGTCGAGTTCATCATGGACAAGCGCGGCGAATTCTATTTCCTAGAGATGAACACGCGGCTGCAGGTGGAGCATCCCGTCACCGAGCTCGTCACCGGCCTCGACCTCGTCAAGCTGCAGCTCGACGTCGCGCAGGGCAAAAAACTGCCCTTCGCGCAGAAGGACGTGAAGCCGCGCGGCCACGCCATCGAGGTACGGCTCTATGCCGAGGACCCGCAGCGCGATTTCATGCCGTCGCCGGGTACGCTCACGGAATTTTCCCTGCCGCATTTGCCGCACGTGCGCTGCGAGAACGGCTACCGCGCAGGCAACACCGTCTCCGCCAGTTACGATCCGATGATCGCCAAGCTCGCCGCATGGGGCGAAACGCGCGAGGAAGCCATCGCCCGTCTGCTGAACGCGCTGGTGCAGACACGCATCCATGGCGTCACCAGCAACCGCGCCTTCCTGATGCGCGTGCTCGATCATAAGGATTTCCGCAACGGCCACGTCTCGACGGACTTCATCCGCCGGCACAAGGACGCGCTGCTCTCGCCCGAACGCAGCGCGGATAAGCTGGCGGCGCTGGCGGCTTCGTACCTGCTGGCGACCGTGCCGGCCGCTGCGAGTGCCGGCGGCACGCAACAGGAACATTCCGCCTGGACCAAGGTCGCGGGGCGGCGATGAAACAAACGCTGGTCATCGACGGCGAAGAGGTGACGCTCGATAACGTCGCGCGCAAAGGTCAGGAAATTTCTTTTACGCTGAAGGGCAAGTCCTATCGCTTCCTCGCCGAACGCGGCGCCGACGGCCTGACGCTCGCGCAGGAAATAAAACCGGGCGTCTGGAAGCGGCATGCCGTTTCCGCCGCTGCCGGCAAGGGTTTCCGCCGCGTGCAGCTCGGCGGGCTGGAGGCCAGGATCCGCGAGCCGGGGAGCGAGAGCGGCTCGGGCGCCGGTCCCGCGCCGCTCAGCCCGCGCGCGCCGATGCCGGGGCTGGTGCGCAAGATATTCGTGAAGAAAGGCGACAGGGTCGGCGCCGGAACGACGCTCGCGGTGATGGAGGCGATGAAGCTGCAGACCACCCTCACCGCCGGCGGCGACGGGATCGTCGAAGCCGTGCTGGCGCGCGAGGGCGAGATGGTCGCCGAGGGCGCCGAGCTGGTGCGCATCGCGCCGAAAAAGAAATGAGCGTCGCCGTCACATTGGTCGATGTCAGCGCCCGCGACGGGCTTCAGAACGAAAGCGCGGCGCGCGAGCTTTCCGCGCAGGTAAAAGTCGACTACCTGCGCCTGCTCGCGCAGACCGGGCTGACGCGCATCGAGGCGGGCAGCTTCGTGCGCCCGCAGGCGGTGCCGGCGATGGCGAATTCCGGCGAGGTCGCCGAATTGCTGGCGCCGGTCGAGAAAGAGTTCCCCGACGTCGTTTTTTCCTACCTCGTGCCGAACCTGAAGGGGCTGGAGCGGGCGAAAGCCGCGCGGGCGCAGGAGATCGCGATTTTCCTCGCCGTTTCGGAAACATTCTCGAAAGCGAACATCAATGCGGGTGTCGACGCATCCTTCGCCGCCATCGCCTCGACCGTCGAGGCCGCGCGGGCGCAGGGCATGCGCGTGCGCGGCTATTTGTCGAACGTCTTCGGCTACACCGACCTGCCCTTCAGCCCCGGCGAAGTGGCGAAGCGCAGCGCGCAGCTGCTCGCCATGGGCTGTTTCGAGGTCTCGCTGGGCGACACCACCGCGCTCGGCACCCCGGAAATGACCGGGCGACTGATCGACGCGCTGGCGGGCGCGGGGCGTCCCGCTTTCGCAGGTCGCGATGCATTTCCATGACACGTCCGGCCGCGCCATCGCGAACGCCGAGCGGGCCTATGCCCTCGGCATCCGCATTTTCGACGCCTCGACCGGTGGCCTCGGCGGCTGCCCTTACGCCAACAGCCCCAAGGGGAACCTGGCGATGGAGGCGCTCGTCGACTGGTGCACGGCGCAGGGGATCGCCACCGGCATCGACCGCGCTGGCCTCGCCCGCGCAGCCACTTTCATCCTCGGCAAGCTGGGCAAGCGGCCGCCTAAATCCCAATTCCCTCTTTATGCCGTCCCGGGCAAGCTGCTACCATGCCGAATATGTTGCAGGGCAAGCAGTCGCACGCGCACGAAGCCGAGTCGGTCGACCCGGCCACCGGCGAGCGCATCGAGCGGTTCCCCTATGCCGAACGCGCTGACATCGACCGCGTGCTCGATGCGGCGCAGGACGGCTTCCGCGAGTGGCGCGCCACGCCCATCGAGCAGCGCGCGAAAGCGCTGCTCGGCATGGCCGCCGCCCTGCGCAAGGAATCGAAGCGCTACGCCGGGAGCATGACGCGCGAAATGGGCAAGCTCGCCGCCGAATCCACCGGCGAGATCGAGAAATGCGCGAAGCTCTGCGACTATTTCGCCGAGCACGGCCCCGCCATGCTGGCCGACGAAAAAGCGCCGGTCAACGAGACCGAGGCCTATGTTTCCTACCTGCCGCTGGGCACGGTGCTCGGCGTCATGCCGTGGAACTTCCCCTTCTGGCAGGTGATGCGCGCGGCGGTGCCCATCCTGCTTGGCGGCAACGGGTTCGTGCTCAAGCACGCGAGCAACGTCATGCGCTGCGCCTTCGAGGTCGAGGAGGCATGGAACGCTTCGGGCCTGCCGAAGGGCGTGTTCGCCACGCTCAACATTCCCGGCAGCGCGGTCGAGGCGCTTATCAATGACAGGCGCATCGCGGCGGTCACGCTCACCGGCAGCCCGGGCACCGGCGGCAAGGTCGCCGCCGCGGCGGGGCGGGTGCGCAAGAAATCCGTGCTCGAGCTCGGCGGCTCCGACCCGTTCATCGTGCTCGCCGACGCCGACATCGACCGCGCGGTCGAGGCGGCGATCAAGGCGCGCTTCATGAATTGCGGGCAGGTCTGCATCGCGGCGAAGCGCTTCCTCCTCGAAGCGCCTATCGCCGAGGCCTTCACCGGGAAATTCACCGCCGCCGCGAAAGCCCTGCGCACCGGCGACCCGATGGACAAGACGACGACGCTGGCGCCGATGGCGCGCGCCGACCTGCGCGATGCGCTCGATAAACAGGTCAAGACCAGCCTCGGGCGCGGCGCGCGGCTGCTGGCAGGCGGCCGCAAAGCGGAAGGCAACGGCTTTTTCTACGAGCCCACCGTATTGGCCGGACGTGCAGCCCGGCTCGCCGGCGTTCGATGAGGAGACCTTCGGCCCCGTTGCCGCGCTGACCACCGTGCGCGACGCGGAGGAGGCCGTCACGCTGGCCAACCGCAGCGATTATGGCTTAAGCGGCAATCTGTGGACGCGCGACCTCGACCGCGCGCGCAAGCTGGCGCGGCGCATGGAGACCGGCGCGGTGTTCATCAACGGCTTCTCCGCCTCCGACCCGCGCACGCCGATCGGCGGCATCAAGGATTCGGGCTACGGGCGCGAATTGTCGCATTTCGGCATCCGCGAGTTCACCAACGCCCAGGCCGTATGGGTGAAGCCGTAAGCGCCCTTGATAAAACGGGGCCCCGCTTCCTATCGTTTCTTTACACGGCGCGGCGCATGATGGCTCCAGTGAACATTTTAGGAGGCTGACATGACCACCCCGAAAAAATATTACCGCGATGATAAAGCCCATGAGCTCGGCGGCACGCTGGGCATGACCGTCGGCGGCGTCGCCGCCGGCATCGCCGCAGGTGCGGCGACCGGTGCGGCCGTGAGCGGCCCGGCGGCGCCCGTAGGCGCGGTCATCGGCGCGGCCATCGGCGGCGCGCTCGGCGGCAAGGCCGGCGAGGCCATCGCCCGCGAGATCAACCCGACGGTCGAGGAGCAATACTGGCAGGGCGTATTCGACACCCGCGATTACGTCTCGCCCGACGCCGATTTCGAGACCTACCGCCCGGCCTACCGCTACGGCATCGACTCCTACGTCGAGTACCAGGGCCGCGATTTCAGCGAGATCGAGCCCGAGCTTCGCAGCAACTGGAGCGAGCGCCGCGGCAATTCCACCCTCGAGTGGGACGACGCGCGCGAAGCCACCCGCGAGGCCTACGGCCGCCTCTACAGCAACGAGGACACCACATTCTAAGACACCCCACCCCCTAGGAAAAAGGCGGCTGCGTGCCGCCTTTTTCTTTTCAATCTCCTCCACCTGAAAGGGGGAGGATCAAGGAGGGGGTCCTCAGCGACTCTGCAAACGAACACGCGCATAGGGAACTCAGCAGGCCCCCACCCCAACCCTCCCCCTTTCAGGTGGAAGGCTTTACGGAAGCGTTCGCTTGAGCCCGGTTGTTTTTTCCGATACAGCGGAGCACCATGAAAGCGCTGGTCAAATCGCAGGCGAAAGAGGGCATCTGGCTCGAGGACGTGCCGGTGCCGTCCTACGGCATCGACGACGTGCTCATCCGCGTGCTGAAGACCGGCATCTGCGGCACCGACGTGCATATCTACAACTGGGACGACTGGGCGCGCAAAACGATCCGGACCGGCACCGTCGCCGGGCACGAGTTCGTCGGCCGCATCGAGAAGGTCGGCAGCAACGTGCACCATCACAAGCCGGGCGATCTCGTCTCCGCCGAGGGACACATCGTCTGCGGCCACTGCCGCAACTGCTTCGCCGGCAAGCGCCACCTCTGCGCCAACACGCTCGGCATCGGCGTCAACCGCGACGGGGCCTTCGCCGAATATATTTCCGTGCCGTCGAAGAACGTCTGGCCCTGCTCGCCGAAGATCGCCACCGAGCTCTACGCCATCTTCGACCCGCTGGGCAACGCGGTGCATACCGCGCTTTCCTTCGACCTCGTCGGCGAGGACGTGCTCGTCACCGGCGCCGGGCCAATCGGCGCGATGGCCGTCGCGGTGGCGAGGAAGGCCGGCGCGCGCCACATCGTCATCACCGACGTCAACGACTACCGGCTTTCCCTCGCCGCGAAGCTCGGCGCGACGAAGGCGGTGAACGTCGGAAAAGAAAAGCTCGACGCCGTGATGAAGGAGCTCGGCATGACCGAAGGCTTCGATGTCGGGCTCGAAATGTCGGGCAACCCGTCGGGCCTCAACCAGATGGTCGGCGCGGTGCGCCACGGCGGCAAGATCGCGCTGCTCGGCATCCAGCCGCAGGGCACCGGCATCGACTGGGATGCGGTGGTATTCAAGGGCCTCACCCTCAAAGGCATCTACGGCCGCGAGATGTTCGAGACCTGGTATAAAATGACCGCGCTGGTCGAGAGCGGCATGGACATCGCCCCCGTCATCACCCACCGTTTTTCCTACAAGGACTTCCAGCAAGGCTTCGACGTCATGCGCTCGGGCCAGTCGGGGAAGGTGATACTGGACTGGAGCGAGGTTTCATGATGCCGTCATTGCGAGGAGGGCATCGCCCGACGAAGCAATCCAGCTTGCTGCCTAAAGAACTGGATTGCTTCGCTGCCGCTCGCAATGACGAGGGACAATAATATGACCGCCACCGCCAAAACGCCATCGCCGTCCTCGCGTTCCCGCCTCGACGACTCGCTGCGCGCCGACCTCGATGCCATGGAGAAGGCCGGGACGCGCAAGAGCTTCCGCCACCTCACCTCGCCGATGGATACATCGGTGCGCATGCAGGAAAAGTCCGGCGAGGTGCTGGTGCTTTCCTCGAACAACTATCTCGGCCTCGCCGACCACCCGGAGCTCATCGAGGCCGGGAAGAAGGCGCTCGACGCGTACGGCGCCGGCACCGCCTCGGTGCGGTTCATCTGCGGCACCTTCGCTATCCACGACGATATCGAAAAAGCCATCGCCAGGCTGCACCGCACGCAGGCAGCGCTCACCTACGTCTCTTGCTGGGCGGCGAATACGGGGGCTCGTGCCCGCCATCGCCGGCGAGGGCGACGCGCTGGTCAGCGACGCGCTCAACCACGCCTCGCTCATCGACGGCTGCCGCATGAGCAAGGCCAAGCGCCTAGTCTACAAACACTCCGATATGGCGGATTTGGAAGCGAAGCTGAAGGAAGTGCAGGGCAGCCGAAGGCTGTTCATCGTCACCGACGGCGTGTTCAGCATGGAAGGCGACATCGCCGACTTGCCGGGTATCGTGGCGCTGGCGCGCCGCTACAACACCGCGATCATCCTCGACGATTCGCACGGCGTGGGCGTCATGGGGCCGCACGGGCGCGGCACGGCGGAGCATTTCGGGCTGGAGCACAAGATCGACATCACCACCGGCACGCTGGGCAAGGCGCTGGGCGGCGCGGCGGGCGGCTACGTCGCCGGCAGCGCGGCGCTGATCGATTATTTGAGCCAGGTCTCGCGCCCGCAGCTTTTCTCCAACGCGCTGCCGGCGACCATCGCCGCCTCGGCGATGAAAGCGATCGAGATCCTCGAACGCGAGCCGCAACGCGTCGCCCGGCTGCATGAGATCACCAACGCATGCGCGAGGGGCTGAAAGCAAAAGGCTTCAAGCCGCTCGACGGCGAATCGGCGATCGTGCCGATCATCGTCGGCGACACGGCCTTCGCCATCAGGATGAGCCAGGCGCTCCTGGAGGAAGGCATCTTCATCACCGGCTTCGGCTACCCGGTCGTGCCGGAGGGTGCGGCGCGCCTGCGCATCCAGATGAATGCCTCGCTCACCGACAAGCAGATCGATTTCGCCCTCGAAAAATTCGAAAAAGTCGGCAGGGCGCTGGGCGTCATTTCGTAATCCGCGCCTTACGGCTTATTGACGCTCCGCGCCCCTTCCCGCCATCGCGGCTTGAGCCGGTTTCCGGCATTCTGGATACGTTACCACCCACACAAAGGAGCGTACCATGTCGGTTAAAGGACAAGTGAAAGAGGCCGCCGGCTTCGTCAAGGAAGAGGCGTACGAGCACGGCAAGACCGCCAAGTCGCAGGAAAAGGCCGAGGAAGGCCGCGAGCTGCGCAACGAAGGCCGTATCGAGGACGGCAAATTCCCGAAAATGACCAAGCCGGGCACCGGCCATCCGGAGAACAAAGAGGAAGAGGACGAAGCGGCCGAGTAGGCCCGCTTCGGAACAACACACCTGGAAGAAAGACGCCCGGTATTTGCCGGGCGTCTTTTTGTTTGCTAGGAAGGGTGGATGAGCGCCAAGCGCACCCGCCACCGCCACCGCCTGAGCCCGATCGACGGGCGGCGCGAGCAGCCGCGCGTCTTCACCATCGGCGGCAACCGCCACCGCTTCGCCGACCTTTACGCCGAGCTGCTCGCCATGTCGTGGCAGCGCATGCTGAGCCTGACCATCCTGCTCTACATCGTCGCCAATATCGGCTTCGCGCTGGTCTACCTGCGGCTCGGCGGCATCGCCCACGCGCGGCCGGGCGTGTTCAGCGACGCCTTCTTCTTCAGCGTGCAGACGATGGCGACCATCGGCTTCGGCAACATGGCGCCGGAGGGCTTCACCGCCAACCTGCTCGTCACCATCGAGGCGCTGATGGGCTTCGCCTTCCTCGCCCTGCTCGCCGGGCTGCTGTTCAACAAATTCTCGCGGCCGACGGCGCGCATTCTATTCAGCGACGGCGCCGTCATCTGCGATTACGAGGGCGCGCCGCACCTCATGCTGCGCCTCGCCAACGAGCGCAGCAACCGCATCGTCGACGCGCGGATACAGGCCGTCGTCCTGCGCGACGAGAAATCGAAGGAGGGCCACATCATGCGCCGCTTCCGCGACCTCAAGCTGGCGCGCACGCATGTGCCGTTCCTGCAGCTGAGCTGGACGGTGCTGCACCGCATCGACGAGAAGAGCCCGCTGCACGGCAAGACGAACGCCGACCTCAAGCGCGAGAATGCGGAGGTGGTCGTCTCCCTGATCGGCATCGACGAGACGATGATGCAGACCATCCACGCCCGCCACTCCTACGAGCACGACGCCATCCATTTCAATTCCGCCTTCGTCGACATCCTGAAGCGCGGCGATGACAGCACCATCGAGGTGGACTACGACAAGTTCCACCATATCCGCAAGCTGAAGAAGGCCTAGGCGAGCTGCGGGCCCTTGCCGTCGCCGACGCGCCCGTCGGGCTCGACCGCGCGCACCTGCGGTGTGGGCGGCGTGCTCCCTGCGCCGTTCCTTCGCCGCCTCGGCCTTTTCGTCCCTGCACTCGACCGCGCGGTAGACGCCGGAGGAAACGACGGTGAGCACCGCGTCGTCCAGGAAATACTGGCCGATCAGGTTGGGGTCCTTGGCGAAATAGCTGCGCAGCACCGGCACCTTGGTGATGACGTTGCGCGCCAGCCAGCGGCCGAAGGGCTGCTCCACCTCGGGGCGGAACTGCAGGAGCCTCGGCAGCGTTCTCTGGTCGCTGATATAGCCGAGCCCCATGCTCGCCAGCGTCGAGCAGGTCATGCCGATCAGGCGCGCCTTGAGCACCGTGTGCCAGCTCATCCGGTGCTCCTCGAAATGGAATTGCCGGTTGATGTGGTGCTTCTCCAGCACGGCGCGGTCGTCCTCGCCCAGCTCGCCGGCCCTGTCGTTGCGCCCGTCCTCCAGCAGGTGGTGGACGTGGCCGTATTCCTTCAGGGCGCGATCGCTGGCGGCGTCGCCGTGGCCGGTGAATTGCTGGAGCCGGTCGAGCTGGTGCCCCGTCCAGAACACGAGCTGGTTCTGGTGGTCCTTCATCGCCTTGATCACCGGGAGCAGCGCGTGCCCGCCCATCAGCAGCAGCTGGTTGCGCGTGGGAAAGGCGATGATGTATTCCATCGTTTTCGGACGCAGCCATGTGCTTTTGTGGCGGCGAGGTTCTTGATCTTCTCGTTGACGCGCTGGCCGAAGCCGCTCGTTTCGAACGTGTAGGCGCTCACCGCGCCGATCATGAAGTTGATGACGTAGTTGATCACCACGTTGCGCGTGAACAGCAGCGTCGACAGCCCGTATCTCTCGCCCCAGCTCTGCCCGTCGGGCGAAAGCGCGGCATCCGCCGCCGGCGGAGGGCCGGTCGGGGCGCGTTCGGTCGTGCTCGCCCTGGCGGCGATGTCCTGTTCCATAGGTATGTCTCGCGCGGGAACGGAGTCCCGCAGCTTCACTCTAACCCGGAACAGGGTCGCCTTTTATGACAGTCTCATGAAATAGAGGGCTGAATTATATACGATTTCTTAAGAGTTTCGCGGCCCGAAGCCGCATAGGGCTTGAGCGGGATGACACTCACCACTTCGAGCATACCCGCCGCCGCCAGCGGCAATCGCTCGACATGCGCGCGGGCTTTTTCCAGCGAGCTTTCCTCGATCAGCAGCACGGCGCCGCCGATATCGGCGCGGTGCCATATCTGGCGCAGCGCGCCGCCGGCATACAGCGTGCGTGCATGCTCGCGCTCGGCTTCGATGCGGGCGTCGAACTCGGCGTCGGTGAATTGCTCGCTGCGGCGGCGGTGATGGCGATGAATTGCATAAGCGCTCCTAGCCGGTCTTGACGGCCTTGTAATATTTGCGGCGGATGTCGGCGATATCGACCGACGGCTTGGGGAATTTCATGCCGAGCCCATCGAGATGGTCGGCGACGATCTGCGACACGGCGAGGTTGCGGAACCATTTGTGGTTGGCGGGGACGACGAACCACGGCGCGTAGCCGGTGCTGCAGCAGGAGAGCATGTCCTCGAAAGCCCTCTCGTATTCGTCCCAGCGGGCGCGCTCGGTGTAGTCGCTCTCGCTGATCTTCCATTGCTTGGTGGGATCCTCCAGCCGGTCGCGGAAGCGCCGAAGTGCTCGTCCTTGCTGATATGGAGGAAGAATTTGAGGATATGCGTGCCGTTCTCGCAGAGGATCTTTTCCATGTCGTTGATCTGCCGGTAGCGCTTCGACCAGACGTCCTTGCCACCAGCTTACGCTCGCGGGCGATCAGCACGTCCTCGTAATGCGAGCGGTTGAAGATGACGATCTCGCCTTTCGCCGGCGCGTCGCGGTGGGCGCGCCAGAGGAAGTCGTGGTCGGCCTCGAGGCTGTTCGGCGTGCGGAAGGAGCGCACGCGGCAGCCCTGCGGGTTCATCGAACTCAGCACGTGGCCGATGGTGCCGTCCTTGCCCCCGCATCGAGCGCCTGCAGGCAGATGATGAGGCTGCGCTTGTGCTCGGCGTACATGAGCTCCTGCAGCGCGCGCAGCCGCTCGCTGTTGCGCTCGCTGATCTTCTGCGCGGATTTCTTTTCGTAGCCGCCGGTGAAATCCGGGTCGATCCTGTCCAGCGCGACTTTCGCGCCCGGCTTCACCTGCAGCTGCTCGGCCAGGTTCTCATTCTTTTTGCGTTTTGCCATATTCACCTCTTGCGGCGCGCGCCGCTCAGCTGGTTCATGAACTCGACGAAGATCGAGAAGCCGATCGCGGCATAGAGATACATTTTCGGCACCGGATAGCCGACGCCCTCGGCGATCAGCGAGAAGCCGATCATCATCAGGAAGCCGAGGCAGAGCACACACCACGCTCGGCCGCTTGTTGATGAAGCCCGACAGCGGGCCGGACGCCAGCATCATCACCCGACGGAAATGATGACGGCGATCACCATCGGCGCCAGGTGGTCGACCATGCCCACCGCGGTGACGATCGAGTCGATGGAGAAGACGAGGTCGATGACCATGATCTGTGCGATCATCGGCCAGAAGCGCGCGCTGGCGCGGGGCTTGCGCGCGCCGCGCTGGCCCTGCTGCACGCGCTCGTGCAGCTCGCCCGTCGCCTTGTAGAGCAGGAACAGCCCGCCGGCGAGGTAAACGAGGTCGCGCCCGGAAACGTCGCGGCCGTCGAGCGTGAACAGCGTCGCGCTCAGCGTCGCCATCCAGAAGACGCCGGAGAGCAGCGCGAGCCGCAGGAAAAGCGCCAGCCGAGGCCGAGGATGCGCGCGCGCTTCTGCTGCGCGCGCGGTAGCCTGCCGACGGCGAGCGCGACGAAGATCAGGTTGTCGACGCCGAGCACGATCTCAAGCACGATGAGCGTGACGAGCCGAGCCATGCGGAAGGCTGCAACATCCATTCCATAAGTGCGAACGTACCAGCGCCGCGCCAAGATGCAACTTGCCAGCGCGTCGCCTGCTGTGCTTGAGTGCCCCAATGGCGGCCGCGCGAAAGAAAAAGTCCCCCAGAGCCTCGCAGTTGCGCGAGCTGCTGCGCGATTTCGAGCGGACGCGCCGCCGTGGATGCGCTGCGTGCCGCTCTGGCTCTGGGGCCTGTTCGCGGTGGCCCATCGCTTCGCGGTGCAGACGGTTCCGCCCTGGCTCAGCCTGCCGCTGCCCTACGGCACGCTCATCGGCATCGCCGATCCCGACCCGTGGCTGCGCCTGACCATCGTGCGCGACTGGCTCACCGGCGGCAGCTGGTACAGCCACCTGATGCTCCACAGCAACGCGCCGTGGGGCGGCAATCGCGACGCCGTGGACGCGCCCGCTCGACCTGGTCGTCGCCGTGCTCGTCTGGCTGCAGTTCCACTCGGCGCCGCTCCAACACCATGCTGATCCGCGCCGCGCTGCTGGTGCCCGACGTCATGATGCTGCTGCTCATCGGCGGGCTGCTGCGCTGCAACGCCGTGCTGAAGGCTGCTCGGTGGCGACGTTCCTCTCGATCGCGCTGATCGTCACCATGCCGATCATCTGGAATTATTTCGGCGAGGCCTATTCCGACCACCACTCCTTCCTCGCCATGCTGTGGGTGTGGGCGCTGGCGCCGCATCTGATGCGCAACCCGAGCCGCGTCGCCATCGCGATCAGCGGCCTGCTCTTCGCGCTGATGCTGTGGATCAGCACTCGAGGCGATGATGCTGATCGCCGTGGTCTTCCTCTATCTCGGCCTCGCCTGGCTGCTCGAGGGAGCCGGTGGGCCGCCGCCTGCCGGTCTTCGCCACCGCCGTCGCCACCGGCGCGTGGATCGCGGTGTTCATCGAGCGCCCCGTCGGCCAGTGGCTGGCGCTGGTCTACGACTCCATCTCCTTCGTGCAGGCCTACGCGCTGACGCTGTGCGCGGCGGCCGCGTGGCTACTCGCCATCCTCTCGCCGAAGCTGAAGGACCTGCCGTGGCGCCTGCGAGGTGGCGACGGTGACCGTCGGCGTGCTGCTGCTCAATGTCTGGCGCGTGATCCCGCTGTTCTTCCACGGGCCGATGGCGATGGTCGATCCTTACATCTTCAGCGACTTCCTGCCGCGCATCAACGAGGCGCAGCCGCTTTCCAGCCGCTCGTGGGAATATATCCTCGCCGTGCTGACGCAGCCGGCGGCGGCGATCCTCATCTGCCTCACCCAGCTGCGCAGCAGAACGCCCATCTACACCCCGGCGGTGGCCTCGCTGCTGCTGCTGCTCGTCACCACCACCACGGCGCTCTATTTCGTCGAGCTGCGCTGGTCTTATTACCTCTACCCGGTCGTCGCCATCGCGCTCGCGCCGTGGCTGGCCGCGCTTTACCACGCCGAACTACGCCGGCGTCGCCGCGCGCCAGCCCGCGAAGTGGCTCAATAAGCTGCCGCTCGAAAGCACAGCTGGCGCGGCGGCTGCCCATCCTCGCCGTGGTCTTCCTGCTGCCGCTGGTGATGTTCACGCGGGTGCCGAGCAGCGACACCGACACCTCGCGCCGCATCGACCGCTGCCAGAAAGAGGCGCGCATCCTCATCTACGGCGGCAAGCTGGAGCAGATGCTCGGCAAGCCGCGCGTGCTGCTGGCGCCGACCGACCTCGGCGGCGAGATCCTGTTCTGGACGCCGGAATCCATCGTCGCCTCCAACTACCCACCGCGAAGGCCCCGGCATCCGCTACGTCTGGGGCGCCAACGACGTCACCAGCGAAAAGGCGATGCGCCCCTACCTCGCCCGCCGCCTCATCCAGGCCCTGCTGATCTGCCCGAGCTCGACCGACGCCAAAGGCAGCTACCTCGCCGCATTACAGAGCGGCAAACGCAAGCCCCCCGCATGGCTCACGCCCCTGCCCTACAAGAGCGACGCGCCCCGCGACGCCAAGCCGGCGGTTTTCCTGGTGAAGCCGCAGTAGAAACCGTCATTGCGAGCGACAACGGAGCGAAGCAATCCAGTCGGCGCGGTTGCAAGAACTGGATTGCTTCGTCGCTTCGCTCCTCGCAATGACGAATCCTGTTGAACGCTGACGGGCCGTCGCTAAGGTAGCGGCAGAAAACAACTCGCCCGGGCATGCAGACCGACTCCGCCATTTTCCTTCGCTGCTTCATCGCGACCGCGCTGTTCGCGCTGGCGCTGCTGGCGCTCGTCTATTTCTCCATCCCGCCGCTGCAGCACGCCGTGCGGCCGAGGCGCCGTGGCCGACGACCGCCACCTGGAGCCGCAGCGATGTCGGTGCGCGCCTGCTCGGCTCCCCCGGCGGACATGCTGCGCGCCGGCGCAGGGCTGCTGCTCCTCTGCCTCGCCGGCGCGGTTTATCCCTTCCGCCGCCTGCGCGCGAGGCGGCGCGAGCTGGCGCTGCTGCGCGCCGAGCTTACCCGCACCCTCGCCGTACGCAACCAGACGACGGAGGAATCCAGCCAGCACGGCGCCGCGCTCGACGCGGTGCTGCCGCTGGCCGCCGAGCTTACCGAGCGCCCTCGCCGCGCTGGAGCGGCGCGCGGCGCGCGGCGTCGTGCTCGACCGCGCGGAGTACGAGGTGGCCGCCGCGCCGCCCGGCGCCGCCCGCCAATTGCGCGACGCCTTCGAGACGCTCGCCGGCATGCTCGAAAAGCTGGAGGAAACTGCGCGCGAGCTTGTTCCGCCGGATGCGGAGCATGCATCGGAAGCTCCGCTCGACGAAGCCCGCGCCCGGCTTTCGGCGATGGAGGAGGTCGGCGCGCGGCTGAAGCGGCTGGGCCTCAACATCGCCCTCGCCGGCTCGCGCGCGGGGGAAAGCTCGGGGCTGACGGCGCTCGCCGCCGAGGCGAAGGCGCTGGCCGGTGAAAGCGTTGACCGTCAGCGCGCCGCTGGCTTCCGCGATCGACGCGCTCGCGCGATCGGCGCGCGCGGAAGACGCGCTTGCCCTACCGCTCGCCGGGCTGTCGCGGCAGCTCGCGCAGGCCTGCGACTTCACTGCCGAGCAATGGCCGCTGCTCGACGCGCTCGGCCGCGCCGACGGCGAGGAATCGCTGGCGCTCGACATCGCCGCCGCCGCGCGCCGCGCCCGCGCGCTGCTCGAATCGCATCGAGCAGCTGCGCAAGCCCGACTACAGGAACGCCGCGTGAACCTGCCCTTCTCGGTCTTCATCCCCATTCCGGTGCTGACGGTGCTGATGCTGGTCTGCTCGAACGTCTTCATGACCTTCGCCTGGTACGGGCACCTCAAATACAAAAGCGTCGCGCTGCCGGTCGTGATCCTCGTCAGCTGGGGCATCGCCCTGTTCGAATATTGCTTCCAGGTGCCGGCCAACCGCTGGGCAGCGCGGTCTACAGCCCGGTGCAGCTCAAGACCATCCAGGAGATCATCACCCTGATCGTGTTCGTGATCTTCTCGATGCTCTACCTCAACGAATCCATCCGCTGGAACCACCTCGTCGGCTTCGCGCTGATCGTGCTCGCCGCCTTCTTCATCTTCAAGAAATGGTAGCCTACCGGCACGCGATGGATTAGCAGGAATCCATGAGCAAACCCACGCTGCTGCCCTCGGGCCTGATGGACGTGCTGCCGCCGGCGGCCGGCACCGAGCTGCGGCTCACCCAGCATTTCTCGATGCTTTCGCCGGCTTCGGCTACCAGCCGGTCAGCCCGCCGCTCGCCGAATACGAATCGAGCCTGCTCGCCGGGCAGGCGAGGCCACCGGCCACCACGTCTTCCGCGTCGCCGACCCGCTGGCGACCCACATGCTCGCCCTGCGCGCCGACATGACCGGCCAGCTCGTGCGCATCGCCGGCGGCGCGCTGAAGGACGCACCGCGCCGCCCTGCGCCTGTGCTATGCGGGCAGACGCTGCGCACCACGCCCGAGCCGCTGCGCACGCGCCGCCAGCATACGCAGGTCGGCAATCGAGCGTTTCGGCGACGCGAGGCCGGCATCGATCGCCGAGGTGCTCGCCATCGCCTGCCATGCACTCGCCGGCGCGGGCGTGACCGGCTCACCATCGACCTGCATTACCCGTCCGTGCTGGCCGCCTTGCTGGACGAACAGCCGAAAGCGTCGCACGCGACGCTGCGCGAAGCCGTCCGCCTCAAGGACACCGCCGCGCTGCGCAACGCCGGCGCGACGCGCATCGCCGACCTGCTCGACATCGCCGGCGAGGCGCAAGGAACGCTGGAGCGGCTGCGCGCGCTGAAAATTCCCGCCGTCGATGATGCCGTTTCCGGGAATCGCACAGCTTTACGCCGCGCTGGAGAAGCAAAAAGTCGAGGCCTCGGTGACCGTCGACCTGCTGGAGCTCTCCGGCTACGGCTACTATCGCGGCATCGGCTACGCGCTGTTCTGGAACGGCCCGGGAATCGAGCTGGGGCGCGGGCGGCTGCTACCGCACGCCCTCCGGCGAGGACGCGGTGGGCTTCACCCTCTACCTCAACGCGCTGATGGAGCAGCTGCCGCCGGAAAAAACCGCCGGCGGTGAAAACCATCCCCGCCGGCACGCCGGCATCGGAAGCCGCGAAGCTGCAGGCGCAGGGATTCGTCACGATCTACGGCGAATAATTCCATGCCTGTCATGCCAGCGCAGGCTGGCATCCAGCCCTCTTACTTATAAGTGCGCTCTGCGGCTCTGCGCGGGCTGGATTCCTGCCTTCGCAGGAATGACAGTTATTTACAGCCCCGCCCCGATATGCGAGAACGCGAGCGGCTTACGGAACGGAGAAACCGTTCCTGTGAGCCGAGTGCTAGGCGCGAGAAGCGCAGCACCGGAACGTAGCAGCGCTACGTGAGGATGCGAGCACCGCAGTAACGACGCAATCGGCCACAGGAACGGTTTCGTGCAAAGTGTGATCGTCATAGGCTCCCAATGGGGGGGACGAGGGTAAGGGCAAGATCGTCGACTGGCTCTCGGAGCGGGCCGAAATCATCGTGCGTTTCCAGGGCGGGCACAATGCCGGCCACACGCTGGTCATCGACGGCAAAACGTACAAGCTCTCGCTGCTGCCCTCGGGCGTGGTGCGCCCCGGCAAGCTCTCCATCATCGGCAACGGCGTCGTCGTCGACCCGTGGCGCTGCTTTCGGAGATCGAGAAGGTGCAGGCGCAGGGCGTGGGCGTGACGCCGGAGTCGCTGAAGATCGCCGAGAATGCCTGCCTGATCCTGCCCATCCATTCGAAGCTCGACCAGGCGGCGGAAGCGCTGCGCGGCACGGGCAAGATCGGCACCACCGGGCGCGGCATCGGCCCCGCCTACGAGGACAAGGCGGGGCGGCGCGCCCCTGCGCATCTGCGACCTCGCGCACCCGGACCTCGTGAAGCAAAAACTGGAAGCGATGCTGGCGCACCACAACCCCATCCTCGAAGCCTCCGGCACCGCGCCGATGGCGCTCGACGACATTTGAAGCCGCTGGCCGAGGTCACGCCGAAGCTGCTGCCTTACGCGGCGCCGGTCTGGCGCATCCTCGAAAAAGCGCGCGAGGAGAACAGGCGCATCCTCTTCGAAGGCGCGCAGGAGTGATGCTCGACGTCGATTACGGCACCTACCCGTTCGTCACCTCCTCCAATACGCTGGCGGCAACGGCGGCCTCCGGCTCAGGCAGCGGCATCACGACGATGGGGACCGTGCTCGGCATCACCAAGGCCTATACGACGCGCGTCGGCTCCGGGCCGTTCCCCAGCGAGCTCACCGACGCGATCGGCCAGCGCCTCGGCGAGCGCGGGCAGGAATTCGGCACCGTCACCCGGCCGCAAGCGCCGCTGCGGCTGGTTCGACGCGGCGATGGTGCGCCCAGGCGGTCACCGTCGGCGGCATCACCGGCATCGCGCTGACCAAGCTCGACGTGCTCGACGGGCTGAAGGAGCTGAAGCTCTGCATCGGCTACGACATCGGCGGCAAAAAATTCGATTACCTGCCCTCCTGCACCGTGCAGCAGGCGAAGGCGACGCCGGTCTACGAAACCCTCCCCGGCTGGGAGCAATCGACGCGCGGCGCCCGCGACTGGAAGCAATTGCCGAAGGAAGCGGTCACCTACATCCGCCGCATCGAGGAACTGACGCGCTGCCCGCTATCGCTGCTCTCGACCAGCCCGGCGCGCGAGGAACCGATCCTCATTGCCGACCCGTTCGCGTAATTCCCTAACAAATCGTGACTTTTGCATCCCTGCCGTTAATCTTTCCCCCGTTGTCCTTGGCGGTGGCTTCGGCTATACTGGAGGCGTAATATCGTTTTCAGGTAGAAAACATGGTCACGGTCGCACGTAGCGAAGCGGATGAGATCCCGCTCATCGAGGAACAGGTCGACAACCGGTCTGGCCGAGCTCATGGCGGCTACCGCGCGGAGTTCGTTCCGGGCGGCGAGCGCGACGCGCTCGGCAAGCGCTTCAGCCTCCACCCCACGCGCGCCCTGCCCCAGTTCGACCACGCCTACGCCAAGGGCTACGAGGCCACCGACCATATCGGCAGCCGCAACGTCTACGCGATGTGCTCGCCAACGACGTCGCCTACCGCCACGCCGTGCTGGCCAACCTCGCCGGCTTCACCCACCCCCAACCTGGTGACGATGCTCGGCGCCGGGCCGGTGCTGTGCTCGAGCGTCAACGAGTCGCGCTTCGTGATCTTCCTCGAGCGCCCCGCCGGCGTTTCGCTGGCCGAGGCGATGCGCAGCGCGCCACGCCTGCACGAGCACAAGGTCATCGACCACATCCTATTACCGGCGGTGAAGGCGCTCGCCGCCATGCGCGAGAAAAAAGCCTCGCACGGGAACATCTGCCCGGCGAATTTCATCTTCATCGGCGAGACCTCGATGCTGGGCGACTGCTTCCTCGATGCCCTGCGGCACGCTGGGCCACCCGCTCTACCAGCCGCTCGAGCTGCTGATGACCGACCCCATCGGCCGTGGCGAGGCGAATGAGAAGACGGACGTCTACCGCCCCTCGGCATCCTCGCCCTCGAACTGATGCAGGGCATCGACCGCCTGAAATCCATCCCGCGCGAGGATTTCATCCCGCCTCAGCCTCGGCCAGGGCAGCTACAACCTCTTCACCGGCGGCCGCGACATGTCCGACTCGTTCACGGATTTCTTCCGCGGCGTGCTCAACGACAACCCGGGCGAGCGCTGGGGCCTGGAGCAGCTCGCCCAGTGGCTCTCCGGCAAGCGCTTCAACATGATCGCCCCGGCGGCGCCCAAGGAGACCACCCGCCCGATCGCCTTCGCCGGCGAGAATTATTTCGGCGGCCGCCTGCTCGCCAACGCCTTCCACCGCCAGTGGGACGACGCGGTGAAGGACGTCAAGTCCATGCGCCTCGACCGCTGGTGCGAAATGAGCCTGCACCGGCCCGAGATGTCCGAGCGCGTCGAGCGCGCCCTGCGCATCGCCGGCGAGGCCTCGACCGAGAAGCATGTCAGCGACATGATGACGCGGATCATCGCCATCTTCGATCCCGTCGGCCCGATCCGCACGCGCTCGCTCGCCCTGCGGCCGGACGGCATCGGCCCGCTGCTCGCCTGGCTGGTGCGCGAGGATTTGCAGGGCGAGATGAACGAGCTGGTGACCGTCATCGACACCGATGTGGCCAACTACTGGGCCGACCTTTCCGAGTTCGCCAAGAGCGCGCCGGAGAATTCGCAGACGCTGTGGCGGCCTGCAGCGCGTGCGCCAGTACCTCAAGCTCAAGACGTTCGGCTTCGGCTTCGAGCGCGCGCTCTACGACCTCAACCCGTCGCTGCCCCTGCCAGTCGGCGCTGCTCAAGCCCTACCACGTCACCACCGCCCTCGAGGCGCTCAAGACGCTCGACGCGCTGGCGCGCAACCTCGCGCCGGAGACCAGCTTCCTCGACCGCCACCTCGCCGCCTTCGTCGCCAGCAAGATCGACATGGGCAAGGAGATCCGCCTGCACGAGCTCGCCACCCTGCCGGCGCTCGCCCATAACGGCGAGCTCGTCGTGCTGAAGATCCTCGCCAAGGCCCAGCAGAAGGACGACCGGCTGGAGCTCACCGGCCTCGTCACCTGGGCGGCGATGCGCATCGAGCGCATGCTCGACGAGATCCATAACCGCCCGCTGCGCCGCTCGCTCAAGCTGCAGCTGAGGAAGCTCGCCGGCGGCGGCTCGCTGGGCGAGTTGCTGAGCGCCGTCATCAACCGCGACGTCGCGACGCAGGACCACGAGGGCTTCGCCAAGGCCATCGCCCTGCACCAGATCAACTCCGGGCAGATCGAGCGCTTCCGGAACCCGCGCCTGGTCCAGTATTACGCCAACGACCTCGGCGGCAAGCTCGCCACGGCGCTCTCGTATTTCGTCCTCGGCATCACCGGCTACGTGACGCTGACCAGCGTGATGGGGATCTGATGAGCACCGTGAACCCCGCCGCCGACGGAACGACCGAAGCTCCCGCCGCCGAAGCTGTCGCGCCGGCCGCCGCCGCCAGGCCCGTGCGCAAGATGAAGCTGCGCAACCGGCTGCTGCTGATCGTCACCAGCCTGCTGCTGATGCGTTCCTGCGCACCGGCTTCATGTTCGTCGTGGTGGCGATGCTGCCGGCGATCATCACCTACTACATGGACCGCACGCCGCGCATGTTCACCTTCAAGACCATCTTCGCCTGCAACCTTTCCGGCACGCTGCCCTTCATCGGCCACATGCTGCGCGAGGGGCCGGGCGTGCTGCAGGAGCACATCATCGGCAACCCCGGCACCTGGGTCGTCGTCTACGGCTCGTCCTTCGCCGGCTACCTGCTGATCCGCTCGGCGCCGATGGCGGCGCAGTTCATCATCGGCAATTTCCACACCGCGCAGATCGCCCGCCTCGAGCGCGCCCAGAAAAAGATCGAAAGCGAATGGGGCGGCGAAGTGAAGCGCCTCGGGCGGGAAGAGAAACACTAGCCCACAACAGGGCGCTGGTTTTTGATTTGCGGCTTCGCCGCGTGGGGGCGATACGAAGTTCGCTTGACGCGAACTCGCCCCCGCTAACCGCTCCCCCCTCCTACGCACGCCCTCCGGCGTGCTCCGGGCTCGGCCTTACGGCCTACGCAGGCAGTGCGGAAACGCAGAGTCAGGCTTTGGAAATCCAGCCGCCGCCCAGGACGCGGTCCTCGTCATAGATCACGCAGGCCTGCCCGGGGGCGATGCCCTCGTAGGGCGCATCGAGCGTCACCCGCGCATGGTCGCCTTGCGGCGCAAGGCTGGCCGCCATCGGCACCTGCATCGAGCGCATCTTTCACGCGGATGCCGCCCATCGCCGGTGGCAGCGCGCCGCCCAGCCAGTTCATTTCGCGGATGGTGAAATCGCGCTGCGCCAGCGCCTCGCGCGGACCGACGACGACGCGGCGACTGTCCGCATCGAGCGCCAGCACGTAGAGCGCATCGCCCGCGCCGCCCGGCAGGCCCTTGCGCTGGCCGACCGTGTAATGCACGATGCCCGGATGCGCGCCGAGCACCCGCCCCGTCGCGGTGCACGATCTGCCCCGGCGCCGCCGCTTCCGGCCGCAATTTCTCGATGACCTTGGCGTAGCCACCCGCCGGCACGAAGCAGATGTCCTGCGAATCCGGCTTGTCGGCGACCCGCAGCCCAATACTGCGCGGCGAGCGCGCGCGTTTCCTCCTTGCGCAGCCCGCCCAAGGGGAAGCGCAGGAAATCGAGCTGCTCCTGCGTCGTCGCGAAGAGGAAATAGCTCTGGTCCTTGTCCGCATCCGCCGCGCGGTGCAGCTCGGCGCGGCCGTCATTCACCACGCGCTGCACGTAATGCCCGGTCGCCATGCAATCCGCGCCGAGGTCGCGCGCGGTCGACAGCAGGTCATGGAACTTCACCGACTGGTTGCAGCGGATGCAGGGCACCGGCGTCGACCCCGCGAGATAGGTCTCGACGAAATCCTCCATCACCGCTTCCTTGAAGCGCGATTCGTAATTCAGCACGTAATGCGGAATGCCGAGCCCATCCGCCACGCGCCGCGCGTCATGGATATCCGCCCCCGCGCAGCATGCGCCCTTTTTTCCGACTGCCGCGCCGTGGTCGTACAGCTGCAGCGTGATGCCGACGACATCGTAGCCCTCCGCGTGCAGCTTCGCCGCGACGACGGAGCTGTCCACCCCGCCCGACATGGCGACCACCACGCGCGTAGCGCTCTCGGCTTATCGAATCCCAGTGAGTTCATAGGCGTGGGGGACATAGCAAAACTGCGGGAAAATGGCAATGTCAGTCGCGTTTCTTGGGCACTAACAGTTGCTTCGGGCGGCGCTCCCCGCGCGGTCTTGAAGAGGGAGAAGGTGCGGTTGACGTAGTTGGTGACACCGGAAAGCCCCTCGTAATATTCCTTGAATTGCGGTGTCATCTCCGCCTCGACGAGGCGGACGCGGCGCGAGGGGATCCATCGTCTCGAAGCTGACATAGAACCACGGCTCGCCGCGGCTGATGGTGATGGGGCTTGCTGATGTCGAACCACTCGAAGGCCCATACCAGCCCGCGCGGCCAGACGTCGATGGGGAAACGCCGCCGATGAGCACGCCGGGCCACGGCACTTGCGGATAGTAATAATAGGGCGGCAGCTGCGTGATCCAGACCGGCTCGTCGGCGAGGAAGATGTAGGGCGTCATCACCTGGATGATCGGGCGGTTGGGTCGCGCCATTCCTTGCGCGCGACGACGACGCACATCTGCCCGAGATGCTTGCCGCGAATGGTCGATTCGTCGCCCGAGAGGTTGACGATCTGCGGCTGCTCGTCCTTGAAGCGGAAGCCGATATTGAGGTCGATGGGGCACGGCACCTCGAACAGCCGCGCGTCGTGGTCGTTGACGGCGGGGGCAGTAATTGAGCGCCTTGGCGTGGTGCGCCTTGCCCGTCGGCCGCGTTATTTTGCGCGGCGCGTCCCAGATGAAGCCCGCCTGATGCGTATTGAGGATCCACCCCACCTCGGCGACGCGGTTGCCGGAGGCGTCTTCGTCCTTGCGCTTGCAGAAGGAGAACATACGGAACACGCTAGCGTTGGCAGATAGCCTGCGCAAGCCGAGAATCAGCGAAGATTTGCTTATTGACGCTCCAGTTCGTAATACCCGACCACCGGCGGGGCGTCACCTGACATTACGAAAGCGAAATATTCGCGGCGGAAAAACCCGAGGCGCCATACGCTGAGTAAGTCCAGGCCGGGACGATACCAGGGTATATCCACCGGCCGGAACCCGGCTTTCCAGGAGATCGGCCTTCATGCCATGCTCGACGACAACCCATTTACGCGACAGGACAGGGACCAAGAGAAAATAACGCGCTTTCTTGATGCAGTATCGATTGCGCACCGACCGCCGTAGTAAAATCCTCCGCCATCTTTGCCTGCAGGGTGGAGAGAACGTCGGGCGACAGTTCCTCCTTGGCCCCGGGCGGAGCTCCCATACCTTCTATGTTCACATTGTTCCGTGCCATGCGGTTGCTGTCGTACCCGACCGCACATCCACCGGGCAAGGCCCATGCATTGCTTCCTGCCAGCGCGAGGAAGAAAGCGCACGACACCAGCTTCCAAAAATTCCTTACGCGCATGGCCGTATCCTTCCTGCCGCTGCCGCTTTATTTTTCGACATTGCCCTTCACCTTCGAGGCCAGCGCGGCGGTGACGAAGGGGTCGAGGGCGCCGTCGAGGACGCCCTGCGTGTCGGAAGTCTCCACGCCCGTGCGCAAATCCTTCACCATCTGGTAGGGGTGCAACACGTAGCTCCTGATCTGGTGGCCCCAGGCGTTGTCGGTCTTCTGGGCGTTGAGCGCGTCGGTCGCGGCTTCCTGCTTCTGCAGCTCATTCTCATACAGGCGCGCGCGCAGCATGTTCCATGCCTCGGCGCGGTTCTGGTGCTGGCTGCGCTGGTTCTGGCAGGCGACCGAGATGCCGGTCGGGATGTGCGTGAGGCGCACGGCGGACTCGACCTTGTTGACGTTCTGCCCGCCGGCGCCGGAGGAGCGGAACGTGTCGACCCGCACGTCCTTCTCCTCGATGACGATGTTGATGTTCTCATCCACCACCGGATAGACCCCAGACCGAGGCGAAGCTGGTATGCCGCCGCGCGTTGGAGTCGAACGGCGAGATGCGCACGAGCCGGTGCACGCCGGATTCCGTCTTCGCCCAGCCGTAGGCGTAATCGCCGCTGATGCGCAGCGTCGCGGACTTGATGCCCGCCTCCTCGCCCGTCTGCTCGTCGACGATCTCGACCTTGAAGCCGCGCCGCTCCGCCCAGCGCAGGTACATGCGCATGAGCATGAACGCCCAGTCCTGCGACTCGGTGCCTCCCGCGCCGGGGTGGATCTCGACGAAGCAGTCGTTGGCGTCCGCCTCGCCGGAGAGCAGCGCTTCGAGCTCCATGACGGAAGCGTCTTTCACCAGCGTTTCGAGCTGCGCCTGCGCGTCGGTGACGGAGGCGGCATCCTTTTCGTCCTCCGCCATCTGCAGCAGTTCGAGCGTGTCGGAAAAATCCGTTTCGAGGCGTTTGCTGCTGGTGACGAGGCGCTCGATGCGCGTGCGTTCGCGCATCACTTTCTGCGCTTCGGCGGGGTCGTCCCAGAGGTTCGGGTCCTCGGCGCGGGCGTTCAGCTCGCCCAGGCGCGTGAGCAGGGCGCTCCAGTCAAAGTACCCTCCTCAGCACCTCCTGCGAGTGCTGGAACTTCTGTTTGAGCGTTTCGATCTCGGCGCGCATGGTTCTCCTATAGCGCCCTTCGCGCGCTTGTCACGAGAATCCATGTCCCCTTGCGGCAACGATAACGCGACAAAACGGGAGCCGGGACTCATAAAAATTGCACTGGCCGCTCCTTAAGGGATAATGGAAAGAAGTATGCAGCGCGGCTTCACCCTCGTCGAACTCGCCATCGTGCTGGTCATCATCGGCCTGCTGGTGGGGGGCGGGCTGGTCGGGCAGGACCTCATCAAGAGCGCGCAGATCAACGCGACCGTCAGCGACCTGCAAAGCTACACCGACGCCGCGATGACCTTCCGCGACAAATACGGCGGCATCCCCGGCGACCTGCGCGCCGATAAGGCGCAGGCGGCAGGCCTCACCGTTTACTACTGGCAGCCGGGATCCTTTGGCACGGGCGACGGCGACGGCAATCCTGCAGAATGGCTACGGAGGCCCAACGGCCGGGGCGACCGTCCTGAGCGGGCCTTGGCGGTGAGAATACGCTTTTCTGGCGGCAGCTTTCCGATGCGCAGCTCATCCCTTTCGTTTCGAATGCAACGGGCAGCCCCACCAACACCACCAGCTGGGCGACCAACACCGGCTTTGCGCAAGCTGCGTTGCCGGGCCTTATACCGACGCTGCGCATTCGCCAGACCGGGTTCGTCCCATGCCTCCGGCCCTCAATGGCAGGAATTATTATGAAATAGCCGCTTTTGGCATTTGTACCGGCAACGGCGGTTCGTCGGGCCAGTTACCCGTCTGTGCCGCCCTCTCCACGCGCGAGGCGCTGGGCATCGATCAAAAGCTGGACGATGGCTCGCCCGTATCGGGGACGGTCCTTTCCGATTCCATCGCCGTGCTTCTCGCCAATACCAATTCCATTGCGCCGGGGAACGGCGGCACGCCGGCCAGCGCCAATACCTTATGCTATTCGGCGGCGACGCTGGCCTATGCGAACAATATCGACGATGCCCTCCGCTGCGCGCTGCGCATGCGTGCGGGGTTCTGAGCACCGCTAATACAAGCCGCCCGTGCCCGAGCCCGTGCCCTCGGTCGGGTCGAAGCCCTGCGAATCGACGGGGCGCTGGTAGGGGGCCATCTCGCCCATGCCGGGGGTGACGCTGCCGTTCTGGTCCAGCGGCACGCCCATCTGCTGCTGGTCGTTCTGGATGGCCGGGTTCTCTTCCTTCTCCTTCAGCTCCTCCTGCAATTCGTTGAAGGGCTTGTAGATGGGGCCGCCGGTGACGAAGGCTTCCATCACGTCCGCCTTGCCGTCGAAGGGCTGGCCCTGGCCAAGCGGCTGGCCGGTATGGCGGTCGACCGGCACGAGGTGGATGCCCGCGGCACCGGGAAATCGCGGTCGGGGATCGATTGCCCGGCCTGCTGCATGAACTTGATGAAGCCCTGGATGGCGACGCGCCCGCCGGTCTCCTTCGCGCCGAGCGACTTGGGCGTGTCGAAGCCGACATAGGTCGCGACCACGATGTCGGGCGTGATGCCCATGAACCAGGTGTCGCGCGAATCGTTGGTGGTGCCGGTCTTGCCGCCGACGCCGGTGCGGCCGAGCACCCGCGCCGCCTCGCCGGTGCCGCGCAGCACGACGCCCTGCAGCAGCGACTGCATCTGGTAGTCGACGCGCGGGGTCGATGACGCGCTCGCGCTCGTCGGCCAGCGTCGGCGCAATGCTGCCGACCGCCGCGTTGCCGCCGTTCATCACGCAGACCTCGCAGATGCGCGTGTCGCGGCGGAAGATGGTGAGGCCGTTGCGGTCGTCGATGCGCTCGATCAGCCACGGCTCGACGCGCCTTCCGCCGTTGGCGATCATCGCGTAGGCGTCGGCGAGGCGCACCAGCGTCACCTCGCGCGCGCCGAGCACGGCGGAGAAGTTGAACTCCTGGTCCTCGGGGTAGATGCCCCATGCGCTGGGCGACGCGCTTGATGCGCTTGAGGCCGATGATCTCGGCGATGCGCACCGTCATCGCGTTGCGCGATTTTTCGAGGCCGATGCGCAGCGGCTGCGGGGCCGAGATAGTCGCCCTCGAAATTCTTCGGCTGCCACATCGGCAGGCCCGGCCCCTGCGGCAGCGACACCGGCCCGTCGAGGATGATCGAGGTCGGCGACAGGCCGGCCTCCAGCGCCGTCATGTAGACGAAAGGCTTGAACGCCGAGCCCGGCTGGCGCTTCGCCTGCGGTCGCGCGGTTGAACACGGTGCCGCCCCAGCTATAGCCGCCGCTCATCGCCAGCACCTTGCCGGTCGAGGGCTCCATGACGACCATCGCGCCGTTGACCTCGGGAATCTGCAGCAGCCGGAAGTTGCCCTTGCCCGATTCGGCCGGCTCGGCGATGACGACGTCGCCGGCGCCGAGCTTGTGCGGCGCGATCCAGGTCAATTCCTCCGGCGGGATGGTGCCGTGGTCCGCCGTTCATCAATTCGATTTCGACCTTCGGCTCGGTGCGCTCGACGACGGCGAGCTGCTGCTCGTCGAACAGCGGGATGCCCTTGTCCCTGGCGAATTTTGGCGAGCGCCTGCGTGCGGCTGCCGGCGTCGCCGTTCAGATTGGCGATGGCGCCGCGCCAGCCGTGGCGGCGGTCGTATTGCGTCAGCGCGAAACGCAGCGCGCGGTCGGCATAGTCCTGGTAGTCGGGGTTGAGCGTGGTCTTGACGAACAGCCCGCCGCCATAGAGCACCGCCGGCCCGTACTGGTGGAGAGCGTGCGGCGCACTTCCTCGGCGAAGAAATCCGCGTCGGCGACCTCGCTCTTGGCGCGCGTGCGGGTGACGATGGGCGTGCGCATCGCACGCTGCTCCTCCACCTGCGTGATGTAGCCGTCGTTATACATGCGCTGGATGACGTAGTTGCGGCGGTCGAGCGCGCGGGCGTAATTCTTCGCCGGGTCGAAAGAGGAGGGCGCCTTCGGCATCGCCGCGAGCGTCGCCGCTTCCCTCGGTCGAGAGTTGGTCGAGCGATTTGTCGAAATAGGTCACCGCCGCCGCCGCGACGCCGTAGGTGCTGCGGCCGAGATAGATCTCGTTGAGGTAGAGTTCGAGGATTTTATCCTTCGAATAAATCTTGCTGATGCGGTAGGCGAGGATCGCTTCCTTCACCTTGCGGGCGATGCTTTTCTCCGGCGTCAGCAGGAAGTTCTTCACCACCTGCTGGGTGATGGTCGATCCGCCCGCCATCGAATGGCCGGAGCCGACATGGACGAGGTTGTTCTTCGCCGCGCGCACGATGCCCCAGAAATCGACGCCCTTGTTGGAATAGAAATCCTGGTCCTCGGCGGAGATGAATGCCTCCTGCACGTTCTTCGGGATGGCCGTGAGCGGCAGGAACACGCGCTTCTCCTTGGCGTATTCGGCGAGGATGCGCCCGTCGGCGGAATAAAGCCGCGTCACCACCGGCGGGTCGTAATTGGCGAGCGCCCTCGGTCGAGGGCAGGTCGTGCGAGTAATATTGCAGCACCATCACCACCCCGACGCCGGCGGCGAGTGCGCCGAGCAGCGCCAGCGCGAACAGCCACTGCACCAGCCGCACCCAGCGCGGCGTTCGCCTGCGCTCGCGCACAGGCGGCGGCTCCGGCGCGGTCGGCGGCGGAACGTTCAGCGCGCCTTGCGAAGTCAGCGACGGCTCGCGGCGTGGTTCATCGGGAGGGGAATCCATGGAGCGGCGAGCCTAGCGATACGCCGAAAGTGTGGCTAGGGATTTTATGCTTTGGAGAAGACAATCGCCGGCGCCGCAATCCACATGCGGCGACCTGTTCCAGGCTTGTTTCCTTCGATAATTTCTTTCAAACCGTAACAATCGACCGGGGCCGATTTACTTATAATTCGGCTTATATGGGACATTCCGACCTCGATGTAGACCAGCTCATGCGCGAGTACGATGAGATGCTTCGGCAGCATGCTGCACAGGGCTCCGAGCTTCAGCGCGTACTCGACCGTCATCTTTCGCAGCTCAATCGCTGGGCCGAAGAAGCACATGCCGGCCTGCCGCCGCTTTCGTCGGCGGGGAACCCCGTCAAAGGCATTCACGTCCTGAAAGGCGGCGCCATCGTCGCCGGCGTCGGTCTTGCGGTGGGAGGCCTGTACGCCTTGCACCACCACAGAAAAAAGCAGTCAGAGGCCCAATGGACAAGCCGGATCGAGGCAGAACGGCAGGACCCGTCCATTATCGTTCGCTAGATTATGCGTGAGCAGCCCACGAACGGAGAAGATAACAGGTTACAACTTCTGCTTCGCTCGGTAATCGTCCAGCGCCCTGATGATGCTGGCGACCACCAGGTTCTCGTATTCGTGCGAATGCAGCAGCGCCGCGTCGTGCGGGTTGGTGATGAAGCCGAGCCTCGATCAGCACCGAGGGGATGTCCGGCGCCTTGAGCACGCGGAAGCCGGCGAAGCGGTGCGGCTTGGGATCGAGCGGCGTGACCTTGGGCTCGAGGTCGGCGACGACGGTGTCGGCGAAGCGGGCGGGATTTGTTCATCGTCTGCCGCTGCGCGAGGTCGATCAGGATGGAGGCGACGTCGGCGTCCGTCGTGTTGAGGTTGAGGCCGGGCAGCACGTCCGCCTTGTTCTCGCGCTCGGCGAGCGCCGCCGCCTCGTCGTCCGAGGCGTTCTCGGAGAGGGTGTAGATCGAAATGCCGCGCGTGTCGGATTTCGGGTTGGAGTTGACATGCAGCGAAATGAAGATGTCCCCCTTCATCCGCCGCGCGATGGCGACGCGCTCGCCGAGCATGATGAAGCGGTCGTCCTCGCGCGTCATCACCACGCGGTAGCGGCCAGTGCGCAGCAGCCCGTCCCTGAGCGCGGCCGGCGAAGGCGAGCGTGATGTCCTTCTCCTGCGAGCCGTCGGGGCCGATCGTGCCCGGGTCCTGCCCGCCGTGGCCGGCGTCGATGACGATCACGGGCTTCTTGCTTTCCGGGATCACCGGCGTTGCCGGCGCGGACGCGTTACCCGCGGTGCCGAGCACGACGAAGGGCGATTGCGCCGACGGCGCCTCGGGCGCAGCGGCGGCGACCGGTATGGGCCCGGTCGGCGTCCAACGCGATGGACGAGCTCGTTCTCTCCCCCCGGTGGAAACGACGCTCGCCTTCACCGGCGCGGTGAGGTCGAGGACGAGGCGCGTCGTGTCGCGGTCGAAGCGGCCGAAGCGTACGGCGCGGACCAGCGGGTCGCCGGCGGCGGGGGTGAGGTTGCTTGCGCCAGCACCGGCAGGTCGATGACGACCCGGTCGGGGCCGGCCAGCGTGAACAGTTTTTTCGGCGCGACGCTGCCGCTTGCCGCGAAATGCACCTCCTCCGCCCCGTTCTCGCCGGGAGCGATCGACAGGCCGGAGATGGCCGGCTGGGCGAGGCAGGGCGACGCCAGCAGCAGCGCACAGCCGAGCCCTATAAGCATATCACGCAGTTTCATCGTTCCTGCTTAACCAAGGCAGAAGGAATTTCAAAGGATTTCGCAATCTTACCCCTCGTCATTCCCGCGAAGGCGGGAAACCCAGCGCGCGAAGCGCTGCTTGATTAGTAGCAAGGAAGGGCTGGATTCCCGCCTTCGCGGGAATGACGATCCCTGTTTCTCCTGATTTTCCAGAACTTATTGCGATGCATTCATATTCGGGTTGCATGAATGCCAAAGCGCGCTATAGTGCGTCCAGCAGGTGGAATTGGCCACCCGCAAAGGAATTCCGCGGCGGCCCGGGCGAGACCGGGGATCGCCGCTGGGTTGAACGAAACAGATTGGGTGCCCATCCATGGCAATCGATGAAAAAACAGAGCGTGGGTCTTCACGCGGGTTCGAAGCTTCGACCGCAAGGCGTTCGTGTATCGCCGGCCTGCTCTCCTGCATCTCTCGCCGCTGGTACGCGGCGCTACGCTGGCCTCGCATGCCAGCGACGAGGTCTGCGGCTAGGCACCAAGCGCCTGGTTTTTCCTTGATGCCGGCCGGTCGGCACCCCGAAAGGGGACTACCATGACCAAACGTATGCTTATCGACGCCGCCCCACGCGGAAGAAACCCGCGTCGCCATCGTCGAGGACGGCCGCATCGACGATTTCGACTTCATCACCACCGCTAAGGCGCAGCTCAAGGGGAACATCTACCTCGCGAAAAATTACCCGCGTCGAGCCGTCGCTGCAGGCGGCCTTCGTCGAATACGGCGGCGGCAAGCAGGGCTTCCTGCCCTTCGCCGAGATCCACCCGGACTATTACCAGCTGCCGCAGGACGACAAGCGCAAGCTGCTCGACGAGCAGATCGCCGAGGCCGAGGCCGAAGAGGCCGCCGAGGACGAGGCCTTCGAGCGCGAGCAGGGCCGCCCGCGAAGCGCGCGGCGGCAGCCGTGGCCGCCATCGCGGCGAGGATAACGGCGACGAGAACGCCGACGAATCCGGCGACGGCGAATTCTCCGCTGGAGACGGCTACGAGGAAAAACTGACCGACGCCGACATCGCGCCGGATGTATCGAGCTTCGTGCCGGTCACCGAGCCGCCGGAGCTCGTCGCCTCTGCCGGCGCGCCGATCTCCGCGCAGGAGATCGCGCCACTCGAAATGCCGCAGACCCTTCGCCCCGGATACCGGCGAGGAGCTCTCCCAGCCGCTCGACGCGCAGGATTACGCCGTCAGCAGCGAGCCGGTCGAAATCACCTCCCCGGAATCGGCGCAGGACGGCGTTCCCGGCGCCGCCGAGGACGCCCGCGCCGCCGGCCGAATCCGCCGGCGAAGCAGAAGAGACCTCGCGCGGCGGACGCCGCAACCAGTCGGGCCGCCCGGCATTCCATCGCCGCTACCCGCATCCAGGAAGTCATCAAGCGCAACCAGATCGTGCTGGTGCAGGTCATCAAGGAAGAGCGCGGCAACAAGGGCTGCTCGCTGACCACCTACATCTCCCTCGCCGGCCGCTCCGCCGTGCTCATGCCGAACTCGCCGAAGGGCGGCGGCATCAGCCGCAAGATCACCGACCGCGAGACGCGCCGCCGCCTGAAGGAAGTCGCCTCCGAGATGCGCACGCACAAGGGCATGAGCGTCATCATCCGCACCGCCGGGCTCGACCGCACCAAGGCGGGACATCCGCCGCGACTACGAGTACCTCGTCAAGCTGTGGAACCAGATCCGCGAGAACACGCTCGCCGCCACCGCGCCCGCACTTATTTACGAGGAGGGCAACCTGGTGAAGCGCGCCCCTGCGCGACCTCTACACCTCGGACATCGAGGAGGTCATCATCGAGGGCGAGCCCGCCTACGAGGACGCCAAGGAATTCATGCGCATGCTCATGCCCTCGCAAGTGGGCAAGGTGAAGCTCTACAAGGAGGGCATGCCGCTCTAACGCCTTCGCCGGTGTCGAGGAGCAGCTCGCGCTGATGATGGAGCCGCAGGTGAAGCTGCCTTCCGGCGGCTATATCGTCATCCCACGCCACCGAGGCGCTGATCGCCATCGACGTCAACTCCGGCCGCTCGACCACCGAGCGCAACGTCGAAGAAACGGCGGTGAAGACCAACCTCGAAGCCGCCGCCGAAGTCGGGCGCCAGCTAAGGCTGCGCGACCTCGCCGGCCTGATCGTCGTCGATTTCATCGACATGAACTACGGCAAGAACCGCAAGCATGTCGAGCGCGCGATGAAGGACGCGCTGCGCCAGGACCGCGCCAAGACGCAGATGGGCCGCATCAGCACCTTCGGGCTGATGGAGCTGTCGCGCCAGCGCATGCGGCCGTCGCTCTCCGAGGCGATGGGCGAGATCTGCCCGCACTGCCGCGGCACCGGCTTCATCCACTCGGTCGAGACCACCGGCATCCAGGTCATTCGCACGCTGGAGAAGGAAGCGGCGACCGGCGACTACGCCAGCCTGCGCGTCACCGTCCACCCGACGCGGCGCTGCATTTGCTCAACGAGAAACGCGCCATGCTGCAATCGCTCGAAGCGCGCTACGGCGTCACCGTCGTCATCCTGATGGATTCGGCGATGATCACCGGCCACTACCGCCTGGTCAAGGTCACCAAGGACGGCCGCGAAGTGCTGCACGAGGATTCGAAGCAGCCGCGCCAGCGCAGCCGCAAGCGCGGCCGTCGCGGCGCCCGTGGCCGTGACGACGCCGTCTATACCGACGTCGACATCCCCGCCGAGGGGCGAGGACGTGCCCAAGGCGCCTACGAGCCCGACGGCGACGACGAGGACAACGAGCCCATCGGCGGCCGCGAGCCGCGTGAGCCCGCGAGGAGCGCGGCGAACGCGGCGGCAACCGCGAACGCGGCGACCGTGGCGATCGCGGCGGACGCGGACGCGGCGGGCGCAACCGCAACCGTGGCGGCCGCAACCGCAACCGCAACGAACGCGGCGATGCCCCGCGCGAGCCGCGTCCCGAACGCGCCGGCCGATATCCCGCAGGAGCCGCAGCTCGACGAGAACGGCCAGCCCATCGCCGCCGCCAGCGGACCGCGTCCCGAGCGCGGCGAGCAGGGCGAACGCAGCCGTCGCCGTGGACGCCGCGGCGGCCGTGGCCGCAACCGCAGCGAGCGCGGCGAGCCGCGTGAGCCGCGCAGCGATAACGACAACGTCGCCGCACGCCGGCGCCGCGCGAGCAGTCGAACGTCATCGAGCCCGTCTGGCGCGAGCAGGCCGCGCCGCAGGCGGCATCGGAGACGCCCCCGCGCGTCCTTCGTCGTGCCGCTGTCGGAGGCGCAGACCAACCCGGCCGCCCTCGCCTCGCCCATCCGCACCGAAGCCGCGCCCGAGGGCGACAAGCCCAAGCGCAAAGGCTGGTGGAGCAAAATGACGGAATAGAGTTCCCTCTCCCGTCAGCGGGAGAGGGTTAGGGAGAGGGCACCCGAGCGGCAGCGAGGCATGAATTGCTGAGCCAGAAAAGAATCGCTCCGCGAAGTCGTCGCACTTCGTGCGACTCCGCACCCTCTCCCGCGGAGCGGGAGAGGGGGCTTCGAGTAATGCCGCATCGCGCGGGACGAATTGCAACGCTGGCGCGCCTATGTATAGTCAGCGCATGAGCTTTTCCCGCCGCATGGCGCTGCTGCTGTCCTGCTTCGCCGCTTTCCTGCTGCCCGTCGAGTCCTTCGCCGTCGGCCTCATCCGCGATGCGGAGATCGAGGACACGCTGCGCGCCTACGCCAACCCGATCTTCGATTCGGCGGGGATCCCGCCGCAGGACGTGCGCATCCTCATCGTCTCCGACCCGTCGATCAATGCTTACGTCGCGGGCGGGCTGAACCTGTTCCTGCATACCGGCCTCATCCTGGCCACGAAAAAACCCGGCGAGCTGATCGGCGTCATCGCCCACGAGACGGGGCACATCGCGGGCGCGCATTTGTCGCAGCTCAACGAGAAATCCAACCGGGCGACGCTGGGCGCGGTCATCAGCGCGCTGCTCGGCGCGGCGGCGGTGGTCGGCGGCTCGCCGGGCGCCGGCGGCGGCATCCTCATGGGCGGCATGAGCATGTCGCAGCGCGGCTACCTGAGCGGCATCCGCCTCAACGAGGCCTCGGCCGACCAGGCCGGCGCTGCGCTTCCTCGACGCCAACGACATCTCGGCCACCGGCATGCTCAGCATGTTCGAGACGCTGAAGCGCAAGGAAGGCCCGGGCTTCCAGGACCCGTTCCTCACCGACCACCCGCTGACCACCGAGCGCATCGCCGCCATGCGCGACCACGTCAACGAATCGAGCATCCCGCCCGACCAGGTGCCCGAGGGCTTCGACGAGCGCCACGCGCGCATGATCGCCAAGCTGCTGGCCTTCACCGCGCCGTACGAAACGACCATGAACACCTACCCGGCGAGCGATACTTCGGTTCGGTCGCCGCGCGCTATGCCCGCGCCATCGCCGCCTACCGCCACCACGACCTCGCCGGCGCCCTCGCCGGGATGGATGCGCTGATCAAGGAGCACCCGCGCGATGCGTTCTTCTACGACACCAAGGGCCAGATCCTCTTCGAGAACGCGAAGCTGCCCGAGGCCGAGGCGGCGTACGGCCGCGCGTCCTCGCTGATGCCGGACTCCGCCCTCATCATGACCGACTACGCGGCGGTGCTCGTCGCCGCGCAGGACCGCAGCAAGCTGCCGCAGGCGATCGCGATGCTCGAGCGCAGCAAGGAGATGGACGACAGCTACTCGACGACCTGGCGCGAGCTCGGCATGGCCTACGGGCTCGAAGGCAAGCTCGGCCTCTCCTACGAGGCGCTGGCCGAGGAGGCCGCGCTCGCCGGCGATTACAAGCGCGTGCTGCAGCACGTCGCCCGCGCCCGCCAGTACATGAGCGACGATCCCTCGCTCGGCCTGCTGCTCGACGACCTCGAACGCGACGCCAAAGCACAGCTGCACCACAAGGACGAACACAAGCTGTTTCTCGGCGACTAGGCCCTTGCTTTTGCGGCACGGCTGGGGCACGGATAGGTGATAACCATTCAGGGGGATTTTCCATGAAATACGCGCAGCTCATCACCGGTCTCCTCATCGGCACGGCGCTCGGCGGCTCGGTCGTCGCGGCGACGGGAAGCGGCGATGGCGGCGGCTCCGGCGGCGGCCTGAGCAAGGACGACGTCCGCGCCATCGTGCGCGACGAGATCGGCAATGACGGCCAGCTCCTCATCGACTCGTTGCAGAAATACCAGGCGAGCCAGCGCGACCAGCAGAGCGCCAAGGCGAACGAATCGCTCAAGGACGCCGCCGTGCAGAAAGCGCTCTACGATACGCCGGATACCGCCTTCGTCGGCAACAGGAACGGCAAGAAGGTCGTCGTCGAATTCTTTGACTACAACTGCCCGGCCTGCAAGATGATGTTCCCCGCCATCGAGAAGAGCATCGCCGAGAACAAGGAGTTCAAGCTCGTCTTCAAGGAGTTCCCGATCTTCGGGCCGGTCTCCGACCATAACTCGGCCATCGGGCTCGCCATCTGGCACCTCTACCCCCGAGCGCTACTGGGAGTTCCACACCAAGATGATGCACGGCCCCGGCCACGCCGGCCAGGAGCTCACCTACTCGGTGCTCCAGGACATGGGCCTCGACAAGGACAAGATCGAGGCCGAGGCGAAGAACCCGAAATACGCGAAGATGATCGAGGACAACCGCGCGCTGGCGCAGAAGCTGAACATCCAGGGCACGCCGGCGGTCATCTCAAGGACAACATGGTCCCCGGCGCGATGGATTACGACCAGTTCAAGGCCGCGCTGGCGAAGGAATGATCTCCGTCGCCGCCACCCACCAGTCCGGGTGGCGCGCATGCACCGCGCCAGCGATCGCCTGCGCTTCGCCGGCCGTCGCCACCAGCGCATAAGCGCCGCTGCCGCTGCCGCTCATCCGCACGAATTCCGGCGCGGGGCTTGCGTCGCGCAAGGCCTGCAGCACTTCGCCGACCTGCGGCATCAGCACCGTCGCCGGCGCTTCGAGATCGTTGCGCATCAAGGCCAGCCACTCGAAGAATTCGCCATGGCGCAGGGGCGGCGCCGGATGGACCGGCTCGCCGCTTTCGCTGCGCTCGCAATGGTGCGTGCGCCCGTCGAAGGCGGCGAACACGTCCTTCGTCGCCAGCTTGCGGCGCGGCCAGGCGAGCACCGCGTGCAGCGGCGGCAGCGGCGCATCGAGCGGTGCGATCTCCTCGCCGATGCCGCGCGCGAGCAGCGGCCGCGAGGCAAGGCACATCGGCACGTCGGCGCCGAGCGCGATGCCGATGGCGGCGAGCTCCTTTTCGGAAAGCCCGAGCTTCCAGAAGCCGTTGAGCAGCCTCAATGCCGCCGCCGCATCGGCCGAGCCGCCGCCGAAGCCGGCGCCGGCGGGGATGTTCTTCTCCAGCGACAGCGCCGCACCGCGCCGGCAGCCCGTGCGCTCGCGCAGGACCCGCGCGGCGCGCAGCACGAGGTTGTCCTCCACGCTGCCGGTATCGCCCGCGAACTCGCCGCCGAGCGTGAGCGCCAGCCCTTCCCCCTCGCGCACCTCCAGCCGGTCGGCGAGCGCGGCGAACACTACGACCGTCTCAAGCGTATGGTAGCCGTCGGCGCGCCGGCCGGTGACGTGCAGGCAGAGATTCAGCTTGAGGGGAGCGCTTGCGGAGGAGGACATCTTCCCGTCATAGGTCGCCACCTGCGCTTAAGCAATGGCGTCCTGGGCTCCGGCCGGCTGAAACCGGCAGGGGGATCAAGAGGTAAATCCGCAAGTGACGCAGTGGACCGGCTGACCCCTCGAGCAACCGCAATCCCACTCGCCATGGCACGTCAAAACGAAACCGAAGGACGCGATGGCCTGGCACAATTTCTGGAAGTTCGTCACCGTACCGCCGCTTACACAGGCGCCCCCTGTGTACGTATAGCTATACGGTATGCACATCTGGTTGCTCGCCGGGTCCAGCACCGTCGCCCGGGCATGCAGCGGCACAAGTCGTTACCATGGAAGCTGTACATTGAGCCGTCACGGCTTCCGGAGGACCGCCACTGCCGGCACAGCTCCAATTCCACGGGCCGTTGCCGCTGACCGCAGAGGGACTCGGCGTGCCGGCGCTGCAAAGGCCGGCGGCATTGACGGCACTGGCATTGGAATAAGTCGTGGTGCCGGTGCCCGCCGGGCCGCAAGCCCCGACGGTCGATGAGCTCGACTGGCATTTGCAGGTATAGTCGTAACGCCGGCTGCAGCTGGCATTCCACTGGCAGAGGGGATTGCCCGGGTCGCACGAGCCCGAGCAGGGATTATTGCCGGGATTCACCGGCGCATTGCAGGCCATGTCGTCGAAGGTATCGTAGGCCCACATATACGGTTGGCCGGACGGGCAGGCGGTCTGGCAATGGGCCGAACTACCACTGCCGGAGCCGTTGCAGGCCCAGCTCCATGGGCCGCTGCCGGTGACGGATGACGGGCTCGCGGTGCCTGAGCCGCACAGGCCGGCAGTATTCACCGCGTTGGCGTCGCCGAAGGTGCCGTTGTTCGCCGGGCCGCAGGTGCCGTCCGAGTTGGTGGCCGTGCAGGTCGGGTTGGAGAAGGTGACGGTGGCGCCGCTGCAGGTCGCGGTCTCGGAACCGGTGTAGCCCGTCGCCGTGTTGGGGACGTTCGTGGTGTCGCCGCTGTTCATCGTACCGTACGAACCGCTGCAGCCCGGAGGCCAGTTTGCCGTGCCCGCAGGGCAGCTCGTCACGTTGAGGTCCCCCTCGCGCGGGCGCATGAAGGTGCGACGCACCAGCGTCGTCGGTGTCACCGTGATGCCGACAGATTTCAGCAGCGGGGCCACCAGCGGCTTGTACTGGTAGAACACCTCCGTCACGATCATGTTCTCACCGTCCGCCATCCCTGTCGAGCTGCCGGGCACCAGAAGATTGGTGATGTTCACGTTGCCGCTGAACGTCGCCACCTGCTCCGGCGCCGGGTTGTTGCCGACGATGGCCGACGCAGCAAGACCATCGACGATGCTCACCGTCTGCCCGTTGTCCAGCGTACCGCCGCCGGATTTCTGCCAGTCGATCTTGACCTGGTGGTCCGAGGGGTCCTTGGTCACCGAGGTGAAGATCACCCGCTGGGTCGCCGGATCACTGCCGTAGGGCGCCATCACGGTCGCGTACTGGTTGAATACCCCGTCGAAGGTACTCTGCTGGGCGATGTCGGCTGCCCGTGTATTGCGTCAGCACGTTACCCAGCGTGTAGCCCGACTTCTCGACCTTCTGCGTGATCAGCACGTAGCGGCCGAACTCCACCGCGCCGAACAGCAGCGCCAGCAGCAGCGGCGCTACCCAGCGCGAACTCGATCAGGGCTGCGCCGCCACGGGAATGGCGAAAGCAGCGCAGCATACCGGCAGGGGCGTGAATCATGTATCTATTTTCCTGCATTTTTAATGGCGCGTCTAGCTTTCTGTTAACGACGCGGTGGACTTATGGCGCATTAAGCCAATGCAGGGCCATTTCCGCATCGGAGTGCAAATGGGCCGCCGGTGCAGCGGACCAGCGCGCGCCCGGACGACCGCCGGGCAGGCGTTGTCCTAGTTACATGGTGCGCTGTAACCGGCATAGTTCGTGCTCGGTGGCAGGCCGCACGGCGTGGTGTTGTTGACACACCACGCAGGGGCTCCGCCGAGACCCGTGCCGCCGCAGAAACAGCGGACGCAGCCGCCTATCTGCTGTCCGTTGTAGGATCCGCCGAACGTCTGGCCGCTGCTGTTCAGGTCGACCGGGCAATTGCTTCCCGACGAGCTCGTCTGGCCATTGCAGAAATTGGTGCAGTCGTCGGTCCAGCCGCTGCCGGAATACGGTATCCATGCGTCCTGGCACGAAGCTGTCGTCGTTGCGCAGCTCACCGTTCTGCCCCCAACACCGCAGGTCCAGCTCCACGGCCCATTGCCGCTGACCGCCGAAGGAGCCGCCGTGCCGATACTGCAGAGGCCCGCCGTATTCACCGCATTGGCGTCGCTGAACGTGTTGCCGTTCGCCGCGCCGCACTGGGCGGGCGCCCCGGGGCAGGCACCGGAGCCGAAGCTCTGGGGCGTCGGGCAGGGTGCGGGTTTGTTATGCACCAGGATGCCGTTGGCATAATAGGTATGGTCGCCGTTCATCACCGGGCTGTAGACCGTGTGCGGCCCGGAATCCTCGGCGTCGATCGAGGTGATCTTCAGCCGCTTGCCGTCGCTAAGCCAGAGCGCGTCGCCCACAGCGAGCCTGGTCGTCTTCACGTTGTGGCGCTCGGTTGGGGTGAGCGCGGGATCGATGGCCTTCCAGCCGTCCTTCGTCCAGAACGGGTGGCCGCCGGTGACGAAAGCCTTGCCGCCGTTGAAGGCCGTAGATCGTGCCCGGGTTGACGTGGCTCGGCACGGATTGCACCGTGTTGTTGCGGCCCTTGCCGCGCACCACGTCGCCCGGCCGCAGCTCCGTCATCGGCCTGGTGCTGCCGTCCGCCAGCGTGACGTTGACATCGCCGAGGAAGCAGCTGGTCAGGTAATTCGACTTGACCCACTGACTGTTAGTGCATGTCCATGTCTCATGATAAAAATTGGGAGCGCATATGTAGCTATCGCAATATTGAGCACCGCAGGAGGCGGAAGGCAACAGGTTCAGGCCATCGCCGGTCGTTGTTTCTCCTCCTGCGCAGCTGCAGGTCGCCGACGCCGAGCAGTTCACCCTTGCGCCACCGCCACCGCCACAGCTCCAGCTCCATGGGCTGTTGCCGGAGACGCTCGTCGGACTGGCCGCGCCGCTCGAGCACAGGCCGGCGGCGTTCACCTCCGTTCGCGTCGCTGAAGGTGCCGTTGTTCGCCGCACCGCAGACACCGTCGGTGGGAATGGCCGTGCAGGTCGGACCGGAGAACGTAACGGTGGCGCCGCTGCAGGTCGCCGTCTCGGAACCGGTATAGCCCGTCGCCGTGTTGTTGACCGCCACGTGGTCGCCGCTGTTCATCGCGTTGTATGGACCGCTGCAGCCCGGAGGCCAGTTTGCCGTGCCCGCCGGGCAGCTCGTCACGTTGAGGTCCCCCTCGCGCGGGCGCATGAAGGTGCGACGCACCAGCGTCGTCGGTGTCACCGTGATGCCGACAGATTTCAGCAGCGGGGCCACCAGCGGCTTGTACTGGTAGAACACCTCCGTCACGATCATGTTCTCACCGTCCGCCATCCCTGTCGAGCTGCCGGGCACCAGCAGGTTGGTGATGTTCACGTTGCCGCTGAACGTCGCCACCTGCTCCGGCGCCGGGTTGTTGCCGACGATGGCCGACGCAGCAAGACCGTCGACGATGCTCACCGTCTGCCCGTTGTCCAGCGTACCGCCGCCGGATTTCTGCCAGTCGATCTTGACCTGGTGGTCCGAGGGGTCCTTGGTCACCGAGGTGAAGATCACCCGCTGGGTCGCCGGGTCGCTGCCGTAGGGCGCCATCACGGTGGCGTACTGGTTGAACACCCCGTCGAAGGTGCTTTGCTGGGCGATGTCGGCTGCCGTGTATTGCGTCAGCACGTTACCCAGCGTGTAGCCCGACTTCTCCACCTTCTGCGTGATCAGCACGTAGCGGCCGAACTCCACCGCGCCGAACAGCAGTGCCAGCAGCAGCGGCGCTACCAATGCGAACTCGATCAGCGCGGCGCCAGCAGGCGAGTGGCGGAAACGGCGCAGGAAACCGGCGGGGGCGAACACCATGCGGCATTTTCCTGTATTTTTAATACTTCGTCCAGCTTTCTATTAAGAACTGCCGGGGACCGGAGGGTATAGCGCGGGCCGGAGGCTACTCACCGGGGAACCGCCGGCTTCTCAATGGCAGGTGAAGCTGCAGGTCGATTCGCCCTGGCCGGAGGCCCATGTCGGACCGTACCCGATAAGGATCTCGCCGACGCAATGGACCGTGGCGCTGCCGGTGCCGCCGGCGCGGGTATTGGTGAGCGTCACCTGGTTGCCCACGGGAGTCGGCGGCAGCACTCCGGTGCACCCGACGCAGCTGCCGAACGCACCCGGGTAAAACACGCCATAGGAATTCCCGCCCGTATTCGTCGTCCAGTCGACCGCGTGCCCGTCGCAGCCCAGCGTCGCCGAACAGGATGTCGTCGCGCCGCTGCCGCTACCTTTGCAGGTCCAGTTCCATGGACCGCCGCCGGTGACGGACGACGGGGGTCGCCGTGCCGTTCGAACACAGGCCGGCGGCGTTCACCGCACTCGCAGTGGAGAACATGCTGCCGTCCGCCGGCCCGCAGCCCCCGTCCGAGGCGGCGGCCGTGCAGGTCGGGTTGGAGAAGGTGACGGTGGCGCCGCTGCAGGTCGCGGTCCTCCGAGCCCGTGTAGCCCGTCGCCGTGTTGGGGACGTTCGTGGTGTCGCCGCTGTTCATCGTACCGTACGGGCCGCTGCAGCCCGGAGGCCAGTTTGCCGTGCCCGCCGGGCAGCTCGTCACGTTGAGGTCCCCCTCGCGCGGGCGCATGAAGGTGCGACGCACCAGCGTCGTCGGTGTCACCGTGATGCCGACAGATTTCAGCAGCGGGGCCACCAGCGGCTTGTACTGGTAGAACACCTCCGTCACGATCATGTTCTCACCGTCCGCCATCCCTGTCGAGCTGCCGGGCACCAGCAGGTTGGTGATGTTCACGTTGCCGCTGAACGTCGCCACCTGCTCCGGCGCCGGGTTGTTGCCGACGATGGCCGACGCAGCAAGACCGTCGACGATGCTCACCGTCTGCCCGTTGTCCAGCGTACCGCCGCCGGATTTCTGCCAGTCGATCTTGACCTGGTGGTCCGAGGGGTCCTTGGTCACCGAGGTGAAGATCACCCGCTGGGTCGCCGGGTCGCTGCCGTAGGGCGCCATCACGGTGGCGTACTGGTTGAACACCCCGTCGAAGGTGCTTTGCTGGGCGATGTCGGCTGCCGTGTATTGCGTCAGCACGTTACCCAGCGTGTAGCCCGACTTCTCCACCTTCTGCGTGATCAGCACGTAGCGGCCGAACTCCACCGCGCCGAACAGCAGTGCCAGTAACAGCGGCGCCACCAGCGCGAACTCGATCAATGCCGAACCGCAGCAGGAACGGCGGAAATACTGGAGAAAACGACTCGTTATGGTCATGCATCATCATCGCGCATAACGCCCGGGCCGTCCAGCTTTTCCGTTAACGATTGTTACCCGTGCGGTGCAGTATTATTGCACCTGCGTCGACGGCGCTACGCCGGGCGCGGCCAGCCGGCTCTGCTCCTGCACGGGATGGTTCAGCTGCGCCGTGGCGGGGAGGCCGTTTTTTCAGTTTCTCTTCAATGGCCTGCTCGTCGCCCGGCTCGTCGGGCTTGTCGGCGAGGGCGCGTTGCCACTGGTAGCGCGCCTCGACCTGCCGCCCGGCGCGCCAGTAGGCGTCGCCCAGATGGTCGTTGACGGTCGGGTCGTCGGGCATGGTGTCGACGGCCTTCTCGAAATAATCGACGGCTTTCGGGTAGTCGCCGGCCAGGTACTCGGCCCAGCCCATGCTGTCGATGATATGCGCGTCGCCGGGCCGCGCCGAAAGGGCGATCTCGAGGTAATCGCGCGCCTTATCGACGTTCTTGCCCATGGTCAGCCAGCTATAGGCGAGGTAGTTCAGCACGTCCGGCTGGTTGGGCTCCAGGCTCAGCGCGCGGTCGAAATCGGCCTCGGCCTTCGGCCATTCGTCGCTGCGCTCGTAGCTGATGCCGCGCGCGTAAAGCAGCGGCCAGTCGGCGGATTTCAGCGGCTCGGCGCGCTTGATGGCTTCGCTGTAGGCGGTGATGGCCTCCGGGTAGCGCTCCGCCTCGCGCAGCATGTCGCCCCCGGCTGATGAGCGCGGTATTGTCCGCCGGGTTCTCGGCGGCGATCTTATCGAGCAGCGCCAGCGCCTCTGTCTTGCGCTCGAGCGCTTCGAGGTTCAGCGCCTTCCTGATCTGCCCGCGCCGGTAGAAGACGTTGCCCGGCTTGATCGAGTCATACGTCGCGATGGCGCGCTCATACTGCCCGTCCTGCTCGTAGAGGTTGGCGAGCATCAGCTGCGCCGGCGGCAGGTCGGGCTTCAGGTCGAGCGCGAGGCGCAAATAGAGATACGTATCCTGCGCCGCCTCCTCGCCGAACAGAATGCTGGCGGTGGTGAAGAACAGCTCGGCCAGCCCGTCGCGCGCGTTGGCGACCAGCGGCTGCGGCGGCGGGTTCACCGTCGCCAGCTTGCCGGGGATCAGGCTCGAATCGGGGTTGGCTTTCGCGTAGGCGTCGAACACGGCCTGCGCCTTGTCCCACTCGCCGCGGCGGGCGTAGAAATTCGCCAGCGCCTCGACCACGCGGTAGGGCGTGACGGCGGGGTCGGCGGAGGCCTTGAGGTAGGCCGCACGCGCCGCGTCGTTATTGCCGAGCACGTCGTTCATCAGCGCCATGTGGTAGGTCAGGAACGGCGCGAAGAAGCCGGATTTGTCGATGGCCGCCTGCAGGTCCGCCGCGCCCTTGACGTCGCCTTTGCCGATGCCCAGCCATTCGAGCACCACCGGCCGCACCACGCCGAACAGCCCGACCTGCGGCGCCTGCATCGCCCAGCCCTGCGCCTTGGCGTAGTCGCCCTGCTTGACCTCCTCGAGCATCAGCAGCGTCGCCACCAGCGGGTCGTCCTTGGCGTGCGCGGCGAGCTTGTTGGCGTAGTTGAACGCCTCGTCCATGTCGCCGGCGAGCAGGTCCATGCGCATCGCTTCGAGCATCAGGCTTTCGTTGGTCGGGTCGAGCCTGAGCGCGTCGGAGAGGTACTTGGCCGCCTGCTGCGGGTCCTCGTGCTGGCGGGCGAAGTTGCTCGACAGGAAGCTGCCGGCGAAGCCCGGCTTGATCTCCGGCGCGGCGAGCGTCGGCCCCACGGCGACGGCGGCGGGCGGCGTCGCCGCGGCGGTGGTGTTGGCGTGGCGCGCATCCCCCTGCGCCAGCGCCGGGGAGGCGCAGCAAAGCGCCAGCCACAGCACGAGGCTGGAGCTGCGCAGATCATGCAGTCGGGGGGGGAGGATCATTAACGGTCGGGGTCCACGGAAAATCGCTTGCGCGGGCCCCAGCGTTACATGATATTGCCGCTGCCTTCAACGGAAAACCGCGATTTTTGCGAGGGACCATGAGCAGTAAAAACAACCCGGAAACACGCGGCGAAGTCACCGAGCTTCGCAAGCACAAGGGCAAGATCGTGAAGCCGACGAAGATTATCGACCGGCAGAACAAAATTAATTTCATCGGCGCGGCCTATGAAAGCGGCGAGATCGTCATCGACCCCCGTCAGCAAACAGCCCATTCCCTATAAGAAAATCGCGAATTCTTAGTGGTGCGCGCGGTGCGCGCACGGGGGGCGTCCCGCCCCCGCTCCGCTCCCCCTCGTTCGCGCTTCGCGCTCCGGCTCGCGCCGCTAAAGGCGCTACGCAAGGCAGTGCGGAAATGCAGCATGGGCTGCATACTGCTTCTACTACCAAAAACTGATGCGCGCCGCGCGGGCTTTGCCCGCGTTAGCGCATTCCGTATTCGGCACTTCAAAATCGCAGATTTTGAAGTGAGCTACATATTCGGATAATTCGGCCCGCCGCCGCCTTCGGGGGTGGTCCAGACGATGTTCTGCGTCGGATCCTTGATGTCGCAGGCCTTGCAGTGGACGCAGTTCTGCGCGTTGATCTGCAATCGCGCCGCCCCCCGCCTCTTCCACAATTTCATACACGCCCGCCGGGCAATAGCGCTGCTCCGGCGCGGCGTATTCGGGGAGGTTGAAGGCGACCGGCACCGATGCATCCTTCAGCGTCAGGTGGCAGGGCTGGTCCTCTTCGTGGTTGGTGTTCGATAAATAGACCGAGCTCATGCGGTCGAAGCTGATGACGCCGTCCGGCGCCGGGTAGTCGATCTTCCTCGATTTCGCGGCCGGCCTGAGCGAGGTATGGTCCGCATGGTTGCGCAGCGTCCACGGCGCGCGACCGCGCAGGAGATACGTATCGAGCGCGGCATAGAGCAGGCCCGCCCATAAGCCGCAGCGGAAGCCGGGGCGGATGTTGCGCACCTTGTGCAGCTCCTCGCCGACCCATGAATTGCGCAGCGCGGTTTCGTAGGCAGCGAGTTCATTTTCGCAGCCGTTCCCCTCTCCCCGCCCTCTCCCGCAAGCGGGAGAGGGAGAAGCAGGCGCCGCGCCGGTCCCCTCTCCCGTAAGCGGGAGAGGGTTAGGGAGAGGGGCTGGCGTCGAGCAGGAAATCCGCTGCCGCGTCGGCCGCCAGTATGCCGGACTTGATGGCGGTGTGGCTGCCCTTGATCTTCGGCACGTTGAGGAAGCCCGCCGCGTCGCCGATCAGCGCGCCGCCGGGGAAGGCGAGCTTCGGCATCGACTGGAAACCGCCCTCGCTGATAGCGCGCGCGCCGTAGCAGATACGCTTGCCGCCTTCGAGCAGCGGGCGGATTTTCGGGTGCTGCTTGAAGCGCTGGAATTCCCTGAACGGATCGAGGTACGGATTCGTATAATCCAGCCCGGTGACGAAGCCGACATAGACCTGGCTGTCGTCAAGGTGATAGATGAAGGAACCGCCGTAAGTTTTTGAATCCATGGGCCAGCCGACGCTATGTTCGACGTGCCCCGGCCGGTGCTTCGACGGCTCGACCTGCCAGAGCTCCTTGATGCCGAGCCCATAGGTCTGCGGGTCGCAATCCTTGCGCAATTCGAACCGCTCCATCAGCTGGCGCGTCAGCGAGCCGCGACATCCCTCGGCGAACAAGGTGAGCTTCGCGCGCAGCTCCATCGGTTCCTGATAGGAGGCTTTATGGTGCCCGTCCCTGCCGACGCCGAAGGCGCCGGTGCGTACGCCTTTCACCGCGCCGTCCTCGACGATCGTCTCCGCCGCCGGGAAGCCGGGGAAAATTTGCACGCCGAGCGCTTCCGCCTGCGCCGCCAGCCAGCGGCAGAGATTCCCCAGCGAGGCGACGTAATTGCCGGAATTGTGCATCTGCGGCGGCGTCGGGAGCCGGATGCGGCTTTTCTCCGTCAGGAAATAGAATGCGTCCGACGTCACCGGCACATTCAGCGGCGCGCCTTTTTCCTTCCAGTCGGGAATGAGCTCGGTGAGGCCGCGCGGCTCGACCACCGCGCCGGAGAGGATATGCGCGCCGACCTCGGAGCCTTTCTCGACGACCATGACGGAAAGCGATGCGCCTTTTTCCTGCGCGCGCTGCATCAGGCGGATGGCCGCAGCCAGCCCCGACGGGCCGGCGCCGACGATCAGCACATCGCATTCCATGGTCTCGGACATGGCACTTACTTAAATGATTTGTCATCCCCGCGAAAGCGGGAATCCGGTCCTTTTTAAGTAGCGCTTCGCGCGCTGGATTGGCTCCGCCTGTCTCCGCTTCGCTCCGGCTCCCGCTTGCGCGGGAATGACGAGTAGCTATGCAGCGCGATGGTTGGCAGCGCTTCTTCTTTGTACTATTCATAGGTCATGAGTCCATCCCCCAAACGCGAAGACCTCGCCGCCGCGCTCGACTGGCAGCGCGAGGCGGGCGCCGACGAGGCGGTCGAGGCGACGCCGCAATGGCCGCGCGAGGCGCCGGCTCCCCGCGCCGCGCATCCGGAAACGCCGCGCGCGCTGGCGCCGGCGCTGGCGATGCCGCGCCCCGCCTCCTCCGCCGTCGCCGATGCCATCGCGAGCGCGCGCGCGCTGGCGGACGGCGCGAAAACGCTCGCCGAGCTCGAAGCCGCCGTGCGCGACTTCGACGGCTGCATCCTGAAAAAAACGGCGACGAACACCGTCTTCGCGCAGGGCGTGCCGGAGAGCGGCGTCATGTTCATCGGCGAGGCGCCGGGCGCCGACGAGGACCGCCAGGGCGTACCGTTCTGCGGCAAGTCGGGGCAATTGCTCGACCGCATGCTCGCCTTCATCGGCCTCGTGCGCGCCGAGAATTTCTACATCACCAACACGCTGTTCTGGCGCCCGCCCGGCAACCGCCAGCCGACGCCGGAGGAGCTCGACATCTGCCGTCCCTTCGTTGAGAAGCATATCGCGCTGGTGGACCCCAAGCTGCTGGTGCTGCTCGGCGGCACCGCGACCAAGTCGATGCTCGGCGACACGCGCGGCATCACCCGCCCTGCGCGGCCAGGTGTTCCAGTATAAGAACGACTACATGGACGCCAGCGTGCCCGTGCACGTGCTCTACCACCCCTCCTACCTGCTGCGCACGCCGATGGCGAAAAAGCAGACATGGAGCGACCTGCTCGGCCTGAAATCCGCGATCGCCGCCGCTTGATCCATCCCCGTCATTGCGAGCGGCAGCGAAGCAATCCAGCTTTCTAGGCCACAAGCTGGATTGGCTCCCTTCGGTCGCCTCTCTCGCTTCGCTCGGGTGGCCGCGTCGGCTGATGGCCTCCTCGCAATGACAATAGTTTAATATCAATGAGTTAAATGGATATCCTTACGTCATCCCTGTGGATAACTATTTTCCCAATTCGCTGATTTTGCTGGATTTGCCTGGTTTTGCCTTGCTGGGGGTGGGGCATCCCCTTATATTGCGCCGCTCAAAAACGAAAAGAACCCAATGCTCGTCCGCATCGCAAGCAAGGCGCGTAGCGCCTCCGCCTCCCTCGTCCGTACGCTCGCCCTTCGCGGGGCGCTGTGCCTCGTGCTCAGCTTCGGCGCTTTCCTGCTGCTGGCGACGCACGCGCCACGGACGTCCGACGCCGCACGCGCCGCCGCCGCGCTGCCTTCGCCCGACTATATGTCCGAGCGCGACCGCCGCCTCTACCAGGACATCTACGCCCTGCAGGCGCGCGGCGACAGCGAAGGCGCCGACGCCGCCATCGCCCAGCTCACCAACCCGGTGCTGCTCGGCCACGTCCTCGCCGCGCGCTATCTCGGCGCGCCGGAGAAGGCGACCCGGGCCGAGCTGACCGACTGGCTCGCGCGCTACGCCGACCATCCGGAGGCCAAGGAAATCCGCGCCCTCGCGCTGCGGCGCGGCGCCGATGCGAAGACCATCGCCGCGCTCAACATCGAGAGCGACCGCCTGCGCGGCGACGGCGCCATCCCGCAGGTCGGCGGCGGCACGATGCCGGACGGCTGGTATCACGGCCTGAGCCTCTGGCGCGCGCAGAATTATAAAGCCGCCGCCGAAAGCTTCGCTGGCATCGGCGATAATGAATCGCTCGAAGCCTGGCAGCGCGCCGCCGGCGATTACTGGGCCTGGCGCAGCTACAGCCGGCTCGATGAGAACGGCGACGCCGAGCGCGCGCTGGCCGACGCCGCGCGCTACCCGACGACCTTCTACGGCCTGCTCGCCCTGCGCCAGCGCGGCGACTGGCCGAAGCTCGCCGCCCGCGCCCCCGCCGTGCCGGACGCGGTGCGCGCCAATCCGCATGCCGTGCGCGCCCGCGCGCTCACCGCCATCGGCCGCAGCGACGACGCCGAGGACGAATTGCGCCAGCTCTACGCCGAGCTCGACCCGCGCGACCGCCCGGCTATCGTGACCCTCGCCGGCGAGATCGACCTCGCCAACCTCGAAGTGCGCCTCGCCCGCCTGCCGCAGCTGTCGCAGGAGGAGGCCATCTTCGCCGCCTATCCGATGCCCGCCTTCGCGCAGACCGCCTCGGCCAGCATCGACCCGGCGCTGGTGCTCGCCATCGCCCGGCAGGAATCGGGCTTCCGCGAGGAGGCGCGTAACGGCTCCTCTGGCGCGCTCGGCATGATGCAGATGCTGCCCTCGACCGCGCAGGGCGTGCTGCGCAACCTGCGCGCCGGCGGCGTCGCCTTCGCCAGCGCCAGCGACATGAGCGTGCGCGAGCAGCTCGCCGATCCCGAGCGCAGCTTCCGCCTCGGCGCCGAATACGTGAAGCTGCTGGAGCGCGAGCCCGCCGTCGGCAACAACCTCATTAAAATCCTCGCCGCGTACAATGCCGGCCCCGGCGCCGTCGCCGGCTGGCAGGCCGAGGCGCGCAACGTCACCGACCCGCTGCTCTACCTCGAATCCATCCCCTACGGCGAAACGCGCAGCTACGTGATGGAAGTCGCCGCCCACTACTGGGTCTACGCCACGCTGATGGGCAAGCACCCGCAAAGCCTCGCCGCGATGGCGCAGGGCGACTGGCCGAAGGTCTAGCCTTTAATTTGCGCACTTCGTGCGCGGGGGGCGATTAAAAGCGCGCTTGACGCGCGCTCGCCCCCGCTACCGGTTGACTCGCTATCGCTCGTCTCCCTCCTGCGGTCGGCCTCCGCCGACCTCCGGGCTCGCGCTGACGCGCTACGCAGGCAGTGCGGAAAGGCTGAATGATTTTCTTTTTTCGCTCGACCTCGCGCGCGATTTCGCACACCCTTCCTTCCATGCCGAATTTCAAACTCGAATCGTCGTACCCCCCTCACCTGCCGCGTCTGCGGGGTGGATGAGGCGGGGCGCGGGCCGTGGGCGGGGCCGGTGGTGGCCGCCGCCGTGCTGTTCCGCGAGCGCAGGATGAAGCCGCGCGGCGTCAACGACAGCAAGAAGCTCGCCCGCGACGCGCGCGAGGCGTTATTCGAAAAAATTATGAAAGTCGCGTTCGTCGCCACCGGCATCGCCAGCGTCGAGGAGATCGATGCGCTCAACATCTGGGGCGCGACGTCGCTCGCCATGCGCCGCGCGCTCTACCAGTTGCCGGAAGAGCCGCACGTCGCGCTCATCGACGGCAACCTGATGCCGAAGAACCTCCCCTGCGAGGCGCGCACGGTGGTGAAGGGCGACGGCATTTCCTATTCCATCGCCGCCGCCTCGATCGTCGCCAAGGTGACGCGCGACCGGCTGATGCGCGAGCTCGCTGCGACCTATCCGCACTACGGTTTCGACTCGCATGTCGGCTACGGCACGCCGCAGCACCTCAACGCCATCCGCGCACACGGGCCGTGCGAAATCCACCGCAAGCGCTGGCCCATCCAGCAGCTGCTGCAGGGCGAGCTTTTCTCCGCGCCCGCCGAAAGCGACGCGACATGGGCGGCGTGACGAAGCGGCCGCGCCGCCTGTTCCCGCGCGCCCTCGGCGAGGTGGTGAAGACCGCCACCGCGCCGGTGATGAAGCAGCAGGGCAAGTTCTACAGCGCGCTTCGGCGCGACTGGGCGCAGATCGTCGGTGAGGAGCGCGCGGGCTTCCTGCGCCCGCTGAAAGTGCAGTTCACCGGGCCCGAGCAGAAGGACGCGGTGCTCCACCTTGAGGTCAGCGCGGCGAAGGCGCCGGAGATCGCCTACATGGAGGCCGCGCTGCTCGAGCAGATGGCGCGCTATTTCGGCTACCGCGCGGTGACGAAGCTGGTGCTGCACCCGTCGCACGGCTTCGGCGCGGCGGAGGCGCCTGCGCCGGAAAAATCCGCCGCGCCCGCCGTACCGCCGCCCGAGCTGCCGCAGGCGATGCCGGGCGACCTCAGATCCATCCTCACCCGCATGGCGCAGCATATCAAGCAGGGGTGACAAGCGCGACCAAACGCGCTAGAGCATCTGAAACCAAAAACGGAGTCGCTTCATGTCGCGCGGAACGAAACATGCGCTGTTCGCCCTTGTCCTCATCTGTGCCGCGCTGGGCGCGGTCGGCTACCTGCACCAGACGCAGAGCCTGCGCGACGACGCCAATGCGACGACACCCCCCGCCAGCGCCAAGCAGGTCCCGCCGCCCAAGCCGCTACCGCCGGCGAGCGACCCGGTATTCGCCGCCCGCGCGGGCGACATCGTCCTCGGCAAGGCCGCCGCGCCGGTCACCGTCGTCGAATACGCGTCGCTCTCCTGCCCGCACTGCGCGCATTTCTTCAAGGAAGTGCTGCCGGACGTGAAGAAGGAATTCCTCGATACCGGCAAGGCCAAGCTCGTCTTCCGCGAATTCCCGCTCAACGCACAGGCGCTGCGCGGCGGCCAGCTCGTCGAATGCGCCGATCCGTCGCAGCGCGAGCATTTCGTCGAGGTCCTTTTCGAGATGCAGGAGCAATGGGCCTACACGCAGGATTTCCTCGCCCAGCTGAAGCAGATCGCCGGCGTCGGCGGCATCGACGCGGCGCGCTTCCAGAGCTGCATGGACGACAAGAAGCTGGAGGACAAGGTCCTCGCCTCGCGCCAGGAGGCGGTGGAAAGGCTCAACGTCAACTCGACGCCGACCTTCTTCGTCGGCGGCAAGGAGCTCAAGGGCGAGACGGACATCCGCACCTTCCGCACCGCGATCAGCGCGGCATCGGCGCCGGCGAAGTAGCCGCCGTATTCGCCGTATTGCCTGTCGCGGGCGGCACGCTGTCGGCAAGGGCGCTGTCGCCGCATTGCTTCGACTGGCTCTGCATGAGCATGTCCATGTGCGGCGTATTGTGGTGGGTGCGGCCGACCATCGTCATGTCGACGTCGGTGAATTGCTGCGACAGGCCGGTCGCCATGCAGGTGCAGTAATCCTTGGCGATGTCGGTCTTGAGTTGCGCGGCAGCCGCCCGGTATTGCGCGTCGCCCGTCGTTTTCGCATAGCACGACTGGTAGATGTTGCGGCCGACGAAATCGCGCTGCGCCTGCGGCAGCGTGTGGCCGTTGTAATCCGTAGCACCCGCCGCGAAGGCGAACGCGACCGCAGGCAGGGCGAAAAGAAGCGCGCGCATGGCTTCGGTCTAGCCCAAGACCCATGGATTGTCATGCCCGCTTGCGCACCGGGCATAACCGGCTGCGAAGCCCGGAAAACCAGCGCTTGACAGGGGGGGTGGGCGCTTCCTAGATTGCGCGCGCTTTTTGACGAAGGACCCATGGCAGCCGAACAACCCGATCCCCCGTCGCTCGAACAGGTCAGCAAGGACCTTGACGCGCTGAAACGCAGCCGCGAGACGCGCGGCGAGGAGGAGGCGAAACTCACCCCCTCCGGCGACTCGGCGAAAGGCGCCGTCAATTTCCTGACCGCGACCGCCGTGATGAGCCTGCTCGGCTTCGCGGTCGATCATTTCGCGCACACGCTGCCGTGGGGCATCCTGATCGGGCTGCTGCTCGGCGTCGCCATCGGCGCCAAGCTCATGCTCGACAACGTCGCGGGGAGCAAGTGATGGCCACGCAAATGGCGAATCCGCTCGAGCAGTTCACCGTGCAGCCCGTCTTCGCGCTGCCGAAGCTGATGGGCTACGACGTCGGCCTGACCAATTCCTCGCTCGGCATGCTCATCGCCGTCGTGCTCGCCGTGCTGTTCTACGCCGTCGCCCTGCGCAAAAAGTCGATGGTGCCCGGCCGCCTGCAATCGCTCGGCGAGATGACCTACGAATTCGTCCATGGCTTCTTCAGGGAGAACGCCGGCGGGCACGCCGAGCATTATTTCCCGTTCATCTTCACGCTATTCCTGTTCATCCTGTTCATGAACCTCGTCGGCATGGTGCCGTTCTCCTTCACGCCGACCAGCCACATCATCATCACCTTCGGCATGGCGATCGTCGTCTTCCTCGGGGTGACGCTGATCGGCATCGCGAAAAAAGGCCCCATCGGCTTCCTCAAGCATTTCATCCCGCCCGGCGTGCCGCTGTGGATGGCGCCGCTGCTGCTCGTCATCGAGTTCATTTCCTACTGCGTGCGGCCGTTCTCGCTATCGATCCGGCTCGCCGCCAACATGTTCGCCGGCCACACGCTGATGGCGGTCATCGCCGGCTTCATCGTCCCGCTGGGCATCTTCGGGTTGCTGCCGGGCGCCTTCCTGGTCGGCTTCACCGCCGTCGAAATTTTCGTCGCGATCCTTCAGGCTTATGTGTTCGCACTGCTGTCCTCGATCTATCTCGGCGAAGCACTATCCGATCACCACTAATCAACCTCGCACTTGGAGTAAAAAATGGAAATGGAAGCACTCAAATTCGTCGGCATGGGCCTCGCGGCACTGGGCACCGGTGTCGCCGGCGTCGGCGTCGGCCTGATCTTCAGCGGCGTGGCGCAGGCCATCGCCCGCAACCCGGCGGCGGAAGGCAAAATTCTCAGCCGCGCCATCTTCGGCACCGTCTTCGCCGAGCTGATGGGCCTGCTCTCCTTCGTCCTCGGCATCCTCATCATGCTGAAGATCGGCGGCTAGTGAAGCCCGCGCTGCGCAGTCTGTTCGTGGCATTCGCCGCCGGCCCGGCCCTTGCGGCCGAACCGGGCGGCGGCATGCCGCAGCTCGACCCCACCTGGTTCCCCAGCCAGCTTTTCTGGCTGGTGGTCAGCTTCCTCGTGCTTTACGCGCTGGTGAGCGGGTTGATCCACCCGCGCGTGCGCTCGGTGCTGACCGCGCGCGAGAAGGCCATCACCGACGCCATCGCCCTGGCCGAGGAGCTCAAGCGCGACGCGGCGGCGACCAAGGGGAATTTCGAGCAGCAAGGCAGCGAAGCGCGCGCGCAGGCGGCGCAGATCGTCGCCACCGCGCAGGCGGCGGCGGCGAAGGAATCCGCCGAGGCGCACGCGACGCTCTCCGGGGAGATCGAGGCCCGCGCGGCGGAAAGCCACAAGCAGGTCGCCAAGGCGGTGGAGCGCGCGGGCGGCCAGCTCGAAGCCGCCGCGCTGCCGCTGGCGCAGGAGATCAGCGAGAAGCTCATCGGCCGCAAGGTGGACGCGCAGGCCGTGCGCGCCGCCATCGGCAACCTGCTGAAGGCGGCGTAGATGGAAAGCTGGATGCACAATCCGGAAACGTGGGTCGCCGTCGCCTTCGTCGTCTTCCTCGGGGTCGCCGCGAAATACGTCTGGCCGCCGATCGCCAAGGCGCTCGACGCGCGCGCCGCGAAGATCGGCGACCAGCTCGAGCAGGCGGCGAAGCTGAAGGCGGAGGCCGAAGCGCTGCTCAAGACCTACGAGAAACAACGCAAGGAAGCGCGCAAGGAGGCGGAAGAGATCGTCGCCGCCGCCCGCCGCGACGCCGATTCCATCCGCACCCGCGCGGCCGCCGAGCTGCGCGACTCCCTCGCCCGCCGCAGCGCGCAGGCGGCCGAACAGATCGCGCGCGCCGAGGCGGATGCGACGCGCGGCATCCGCGCCCGCCTCATCGACCTCGCGACCGAGGCGGCGCGCGACGTCATCACCTCGCAGCTCGCGCAAGCGAAGGACGACCCCGCCATCCAGCGTGCCATCGCCGGCATCGAGCGCCAGCTTCACTGACCATGCATCGCGGAAGCTTTCGCATCTTCCGCTTCCTGCTGCCGCTCCTTCTCGCGACGAACGCCCATGCCGGCGCCTGGACCGAGGACAAGGGCGAGACGCTGCTCATCCTGCAGGCCGCCGGTTTCGCCAGCGACGATTTCTTCGACAAAAGCGGCCACCTGCACTCGCAGCCGCGCTTCACCAAGGCGGAGCAGCAGCCCTACGTCGAGTACGGGCTGAAGGACTGGCTCACCCTCGGCGGCACGCTGTATCTCCAGGACGTGCAGCAGGCCGGCGTCACCAATCTCGGCCTCGGCGATCCGACGGTCTTCGCCCGCCTCCGCCTCTGGCGCGACGCTAAGAACGTCGTCTCCGTCCAGCCGCTGCTGAAGCTGCCGAGCTGGTACGAATATGCCGGCGCGCCGCGCGGCGGCGGCAGCTCGACCGACGAGGAGCTCGCCCTGCTCTACGGCCGCAACCTGAACATCGTCGACCCGCGCGACTACCTCGATCTCGCCGCCAGCTACCGCAATCGCAGCGAGGGGCTGCATCCGCAGCTGCGCGCCGATGCGGCGCTGGGCCTGCGCGTCAGCGGCCACGTGCTGCTGGTGCCGGCGGTGCGCATCGTGCGGGCGACGTCGATCGGCACCGCCTTCAGCGAGAACGGCGACCAGGATTACGACCTCACCAAGGTCGAGCTCACCGGCGAATACCTCTTCGACGACGACCATTGGGTGCAGGCGACGGCGTTCGACCACGTCGCCGGCAGGAACACCGGCAACGGCGTCGGGATCGCCATCGCCTACGCCGAGCGCTTCTGATGGCGCGGCTCGGCGACATCCTCGTCGACCAGCGCGCCATCGCCCGCGACGCGCTGGAGACGCAGGCGGCCCGCGCGCGCGTGCGCATCGGCGATTTCCTCGCCGCGCACGGCGCCATCGACGGCCGGGCGCTGGCCCGCGCGCTGGCCGCGCGCTTCGACCTGCCTCACCTCGAATCGCTCGACGCAGAAAACCTTGCCCTCGCCCCGCGCGATTTGCCGAAATATCTGCGTGAGTGTTATTTGCCTTACCGCCACGACGGCGCGCTGGTGATGGCGACGCCGCAGCCCTCGCCCGAGCTGGCGCAACAACTCGGCGCGCCGCTCGCCGTCATCAGCCGGCGCGATTTCGCGGCGGGGCTTTTCGCCGCCGGATCGCAGGCGCTGTCGCGTCGCGCGAAGCTCGGCCTGCGGCGGCTGCATCCCGGCCTGGTCGCCGATACGGTGATGCTGCCGCACCAGCTGCGCGCCTTCGCCATCTACGCGGTCGCTTTCGCCGCCGCCGCGCTGCTGGCGCCGGTGACGGTATGGCGCATCGTCCTCGTCGCGACGAATGTATTTTACCTCGCGGTGCTGCTGTTCAAGCTGCAGCTCTGCCAGAGCGGCCTGCGCGCCGAGCGCGGACTGCGAAAACTCGGCAAGGCGCTGGAGCTCGACGCCGCCGCGCTCGATGCGGCGACGCTGCCCGTCTACACGCTGCTGGTGCCACTCTACCGCGAATCGCGCGCGGTGATGGCGCGGCTGATCGCCAACCTCGATGCGCTCGACTACCCGAAGGAGAAGCTCGACATCAAGCTCATCTGCGAGGCGGACGATCTGCCGACCATCGACGCGCTGAAGTCCCTCGCCCCGCCGCCGACCATGGAAATCCTGCGCGTGCCGCCGTCGCAGCCGCGCACCAAGCCGAAGGCCTGCAACGTCGCGCTCGCCTTCGCGCGCGGCGAGTTCACCGTCATCTACGACGCGGAGGACGCGCCGGCGCCCGACCAGCTCAGGCGCGCCGTCGCGCTCTTCGCGCAAAGCGGCCCGGACGTCGCCTGTCTGCAGACGCCGCTCAACTATTACAACCGCAGCGAGAACCTACTCACCGCCCTCTTTGCCATCGAGTACAGCGTGCTGTTCCACATTCTTTTGCCGGCGCTCGAGGCGATGAAGCTGCCGATCCCGCTCGGCGGCACCAGCAACCACCTGCGCACCGCCGCGCTCGTCGAGGCCGGCGGCTGGGACCCGTTCAACGTCACCGAGGACGCCGACCTCGGCGTGCGGCTACATTACCTCGGGCGGCACACGCGCATCCTGCCGTCGCTGACGCTGGAGGAGGCGCCGATCGCGCTCGATGCGTGGATGCAGCAGCGCACGCGCTGGATCAAGGGCTACATCCAGACCTGGCTCGTCTATATGCGCGACCCCGGCACGCTGCGCGCGCGGCTGGGGCGGCGCGCCTATTACGGCTTCCAGTTCTTCATCGGCGCGCCGGCGCTGACCTTCCTGCTGGCGCCGTTCTTCTGGATCACCTGCGCCATCGCCGCGCTGGGGCTGATGCATACGCATCTCTCCGGCTTCATGCTGAGCGTCTGCCTGGTCTCGCTTGCCGCCGGCGTCGTCAGCCACTGGCTGCTCGCCCGCGCCGCGCTGGTGCTCGAGCGCTGGGCCGATATGCGAATCGCCCTGCTGGTCTTCCCCTTCTACTGGCTGCTGCATTCCTTCGCCAGTATCCGCGCGCTGATTCAATTGCTTACCGCTCCGCACTACTGGGAAAAGACCACGCACGGCGTCAGCCGGTTGTTTTCTATTTCCTCCCCCTGGAAGGGGGAGGATTAAGGTGGGGGTCAGGAAGATTCGGCCGACTCAGGCCACAAATCGGAAACGCCGCAGACCCCCACCCAACCCTCCCCCTTTCAGGGAGAGGGCTTTTAGTTGACACCCCACCGCTTTCTGCTAGAAACGCGCCTCTTTACGAGGGTCCTATGAAAGTCCGTAGCTCACTGAAATCCGCCAAGACGCGCGACAAGAACTGCCGCGTCGTGCGCCGCAAGGGCCGCGTCTACGTCATCAACAAGCAGAACCCGCGCATGAAGGCCCGCCAGGGCTAACAGCCCGGCGCGCGCCATGTTCAGCGAACCGCGCACCTCCGCCTCCAAGGACGCCCACCGCCGCTCGCTGGCCAAGGCCGTGAGCTGGCGCATCACCGGCAGCATCGACACGTTCTTCCTTGGCTGGATCATCACCGGCAGCCCGGTGATCGCCGGGACGATCTCGGCGGTCGAAGTCTTCACCAAGATCGGGCTTTTCTACCTGCACGAGCGCATCTGGGCTCGCATTCATTGGGGTAAGAAGGCTTAGTGGTGGCTTCGCCACGGGGGGCGAAGACACCCCCGCTACCGCTCGTTCGCGCTTCGCTATCGCTCCGGCTCGCCTATTCGGCTACGCACGGATGAACTGAAACGCTGAGTCAGTGCACGAATACGTGCACTTCGTCGTAGCGGATGCCATCCAGATATTGCCCGCTGACGCGGATGCGGCTCGCCGGTACGCCCATGCGCTCCATGCTGGCGACGACGGCCTGCGTATCGCCGCTGGCCACCTGCTGCCAGCGCGACTTGTCGCTGCCGTTCGGGGCGTAGGAGACGACGTCGAACATCACGTCCGGCTTGGCGGCGACGGCCTGCGATATGGCGCCGTAGAGCGAGTCCTCGTAATAGACATGCGCCTGGTTGAAACGGATGACGACGAGCGCGCGGTTCTGCTCCGGCACGGTCTGCGCCGAAGCTGCGGCGAGCATGCCGAACGTAGCCACCAGCATCACGACCCACCGGCCCATAACGACTCCCGAAAATGGCGCGCCCGAAGAGATTCGAACTCCTAGCCTCCTGATCCGTAGTCCTGCTCTACGTTTAGAAGACTATTGTTTCACAATCACTTGTGACGCTTGCGACCTACTATATCAAATCTACGCCAGCCTCAACGATTAAAGTGGGTAGTTCGGAAAGTGAGGCGTGGCCGCTTCGGGCAATTCATAGCTGCCTTGCACTAAACGCCGAGGCATAAGCCCGACTGCATACTTGACATCATGGAAAATTCAATCTTAGGTTGCGGCAACGTTCCGCTACGCAAAAGCAAAATAAGGACGGCAAGCCCATGAGAAAGAATTTTTATCTATTCTTGTTAATCAGCGTATTTTTTTCGCCCGCGCCCATGGCGTACGCAGAAAATTTGTCTCCTCCTCCAGTTCCCGAAACGTCCGCAAATGCCCCCAGCCATTCAATAGTAACCATTACACCTTCTAAAGAGCCCATCGATTGCGATGCAAGAATCGCTCGGATGATGGGTCTGGTGAATACGGTGGTTATTGCTGAATATACGGGAGAATATAAGCAGTATCGAATTCAACCCTCGGAACCCGGCGGTATAATTCGCGATCACTTTTTTAAACCCGTTCAATTTCTGAAAGGCGCTCCGGTTGACCTTGTCAACGTAGCAGGCGGGGCTCAATGGGCATTTAATGAACCTGTTTTCAAAAAAGGAGCGACTTATTTGTTGCTCCTGGAGCGCGTGGATTCGCAGTCGAATTCAGAGGTTAACCCGCGCACCTGGTACAACCTCTATCAGCCCAGCTTTGCCATCCTCTTGAAGGAGTAGAGCATGACGAACGTCAGCGATCTTTCCTATACCTATGCCGTAAATCAAGCATCCACCACGATTGATTATAACCCCGGTGATGGAACATGGAACGGGCAAGGAGAAGTAGCGGACTCCAATCATGTATTGCATGACTTTACTTTCTTTAATCCGTCAACCAAGTCGAGTTTAACAGCCGCAGAAATCGCACAAGTTAGTACTGCTGAATCCCTTTGGACGCGGTTGATTAGTTCAACTGCTTTTGGAAATGCTCCTGCGGCTACCGCGCTCCATATATAAAGCTGACCTGCTGCCTTTTACTGACCCTGTGACAGGCGGCACCGAACATTTTGCGGGCCTTACGGAACCAACGGCGGTTTCGGGCGCTTTCGCAACTTCTGAGGATATTGTCCTGGATAGCTCAGTAACGTTACCACATTCGATGGGTTCCATACCTTAACGCACGAGCTAGGCCATTTTTATGGATTAAATCACCCCGGCGCCAATGATGACGGATTTGACCCTGCATATGATCAACGCATGTCAATCATGTCCTATAATACGGTCGGCGGAAAAGAGGTGATCACGCCGATGGCTTTTGATATAGCGAAACTCCAATCGCTGTATGGCGCTAGCAGTCTTAATTCCGGAGACACTACCTACAGCTTTAATTCTCAAAGTACCGGATACAATTTTACCGGAAGTAACCGGATGTTCACTATCTGGGATGGCGGTGGACATGATACCTTTGATTTATCCGGAGCGGGCAATACCAGCGTAACCATCGATCTTCGCGAAGCGCTGGATAGCAAAGGCGATTTTCACGATTATAAAACCGTCGTCAACAATGAATGGGTTTACATTGCGCACGGTGCCAATATCGAGGACGCCATCGGTGGTGATGGTAACGATACGATTTACGGTAACGCACTCGATAACAATATTCTGGGTGGCGGCGGCAACGGTATTCTCTACGGCGGTGCAGGGAACGATGTCCTGAACGGCGGCGATGGCGATGACCGGATGCTGTTCAGCGGCAATTTCGGCAACGATGTAGTGACGGGGGCGGAGACGCTGATCGTCAACGGCGCTACCATATCGGGCAATGCGGTCAGCGACGGCGGCGACCTCTATCACCTGGCCAACGGCATGCAGGTGGAGAAGCTCGACGACCATACGCTCAGGATCGATGCGCCGGGCTGGCAACAGCATCACCGTCACCGATTGGAACCCCGCCGGCAATCCGGGCGGCAACAACGGCACCGATGGCGGCGGCACGGGCGGTGGTGGCGGCGGGTTCGACTCGCTGGCGCCGAGAGAGTTGGTCTGGATGCATAGAGCCGTTGCAAATTCCGCTGAGGCATAAGCCGCGAGGCATGCTTGACAATAACAAATTTTCAATCTTAGGTTGCGGCAACTAAAAGAGCTCGGGACAAGCTGGATGAAAAAAATCTTTCTCCCTTTTATCGTAATTGGCCTCTGGGCTGCATTCTCGGCCTTTGCGGATGATGCCGGAAAGCTGACGCCGCCGCCAGTCAACCTGATCTATAAACCAAGTCCTGATGCGGGCAAACCCCTATCGCTTCCGCCTGTTTCCGCCCGTCCTACTGCACCTCCGCCGGATTTGCCGGGTTCGCCCAACCGAGCGATCCGGAAAAACTCAAGGTCTGGAGTATGTGCACCGCACTAGCCGGACATGAATATAAATATTTTGAAGGCAAACTTCTCAGCGAACAGCTTTATACGGCAAGGAATGTGGGCGGAGATTGCTTCTCGCACTGCCCCCCCGTCAACGAAAAAACAGAACACGCTTGGTACGATACGCAGTTCGATATTAGCGGCGTTAAAATAAGAGTTGGAATTGGAAATAAAGACAGCACGACGTATGAATTGAGAAAATTTGATCCCACGTTCGTAGTTGGCAAAAACTATATTTTTTGTGCTCGTTACTGGGCCAAAGAAAGCATGGCCGGGTATTCCATTGATCATATGGAAACTCTAAGGGAGGAATAGATGACGAGCACCAGTGATATTAAATCCACCTTTAGTTTTGATTCGATTAATATAACTTATGATTTTGCTCATAGTCTGTGGGCAGGTGAGTTTTTACTACCCAATGGAAGCTTGACTCGCGAATTTGATGACGCAAGCAAAGCACCGTTAAGTTCATCTCTCCAGGCGGACTTCGTGCAGGCCTTCCATCAATGGGACCAATATACCGTATTTTCTATCAATGCATCCCAGACCGGTTTCGCAGATATATATGCTTATTCAGCGGATACAAGCTTATATGGGAGCCATCCTGATGGCGCAGTAGGCTACTTTACAAATGATACCGACACCATTGCTTCGTATCCGGACTCCTCTACTTATACTCGCGCTGAAGTGGCGATGAGCAATTCTGAGCCTCTTTTCTCCAACACAGCATATGCAACATTCGTTGCATTACACGAAATTGGACATGTTCTCGGATTCAGCGACATTACCAACAACGCATCGTCATACAATACAGACATGACCGTTATGTCTGAAAATATCGCAGGAGGTGACAGGTATGCCGCTACTCCTATGCCATATGACATCCTTGCGATCGAGGAAAAATACGGTGCAAATTCGGTGGCGACCGGTGATGACATTTACAGTGCGGCTACTGGCTGGTTCACCGGCACCAATCGATCGCTCACCATCGAGGACACGGGTGGTCACAACACATTCAGCGTGGCGGGAATCGCCGGGAATCATGTACTCAATCTGAACGAGGCAATCGATGCGAACGGCCAGTGGACCAGTTCGCCGTCGATCATCAACGGTCAGGAATATGTCTACATCGCGCAAGGAACACATATTCAGGACGCCATCGGTGGTGATGGTAACGATACGATTTACGGTAACGCACTCGATAACAATATTCTGGGTGGCGGCGGCAACGATATTCTCTACGGCGGTGCAGGGAACGATGTCCTGAACGGCGGCGATGGCGATGACCGGATGCTGTTCAGCGGCAATTTCGGCAACGATGTAGTGACGGGGGCGGAGACGCTGATCGTCAACGGCGCTACCATATCGGGCAATGCGGTCAGCGACGGCGGCGACCTCTATCACCTGGCCAACGGCATGCAGGTGGAGAAGCTCGACGACCATACGCTCAGGATCGATGCGCCGGGCGGCAACAGCATCACCGTCACCGATTGGAACCCCGCCGGCAATCCGGGCGGCAACAACGGCACCGATGGCGGCGGCACGGGCGGTGGTGGCAGCGGATTAACCGGTAATACTTACGGCATTACCTTGCCGGATAGTGGCGGGGCGGGCAGCAACGGCACACAGGTACAGGCGCAGGTGCAGTACAGCTACCAGTTCGAGATCATCCATATCGATGGGCCGCGCGACGATAGCCAGCTCGCGCCGCTGCTGCAGGCAGAAACGCACAGCTACGGCCCCGCCGGCACCGTGTCGGTGGGCGATACGTTCTTCGTGCCCAACGGCCAGCCCTACTGGGGCATCGCCAATAAGGGCGAGTGGGATCTCAGCAACGTGCCCTATGTCTTCGACCAGAGCGGCACCGATTACATCGTACTCAAGGCCACGGTCACCGACGCCGTCACCGCGGCGGGATTCATCCCCACCAACGGCGGCGGCCCGCTCAGCATCCATGACTACGCCGAGGACTCCGCCCGTTTCGGCACCGGCGATTTCACGGTCACGGGGGGCGAGGCCTATGACTGGACCACCGCCCTCGCCTTCGTCCACGACGCCAACGGTGACGGGTTCGACGATGCCGGTTACCACGCGCTGGATCCCAATGCTGGCACCTTACTCGTCGGCAGCGCCAACGACGATACCCTCATTGGCGGCGCGAGCGACGATACACTGGCGGGCGGTGACGGTAACGACGTGCTGATGGGCGGCGCGGGCAGCGACACCTATGAATTCGCCGGCGCTTTTGGGCAGGACAGCATCACCGACACCGACGGGCAAGGTGCAGTTATCATCGACGGGCTCACCTTAAGCGGCGATGCGGTATTGAGCGGCGACAACGAATGGACGCTGGACGGCCACGACCTGCAGCTGGACGGCACGACCCTTACCATCCATTCGGCCGGCGTCATCACCATTGCGGACTTCACTAGCGGCGAGCTCGGCATTACCCTTGCCGTCCCCGAGCCGCTGAACCTTACCGGTACCTCCGGTGACGATTTGTTAACCGGCAGCGGTCTGGACGACACGCTTTCGGGGGGTGATGGCAACGACACGCTCGTTGGCGGTGCCGGTGCCGATTCTCTCGACGGCGGCGATGGCGACAACACGGCGACCTATGCTGGTTCCTCCGCTGCAATCAGCATCAACCTCGCCTCGGACGTCAATACCGGCGGCGATGCACAGGGCGATGTCATCAGCAACGTGCAGAACATCACCGGCTCGGCGTTCAACGACGTGATCCATGGCGATTTCTCATCCAATATCCTTGATGGCGGCGATGGCAACGACACCATCGGCAGCGGTGGTGGTGGCAACGACACGCTCTACGGCGGCAATGGGGACGATTCGCTGACGGGCGGCGACGGCAATGACAGCCTCATCGGTGGCGCTGGTGCGGACGTGCTTGATGGTGGCAACGGAACGGATACCGTCTCCTATGCAACTTCGTCTGCGGCGGTCAGCATTAACCTCGCCACCGACGTTAATACGGGCGGCGATGCGCAGGGCGACATTATCTTCCATGTCGAGCATATCGTCGGCTCGGCCTTCAACGATGTCATGGTGGCTGGCAGTAACGACATCATCTTTGAGGGTGGGGATGGCGACGACACGCTCACTGGCGGTGCGGGCAATGCCTACTTCCTCGGCGGTAACGGCAACGACGTATTGACCGGCGGCAGCGGCGACGACTGGCTCGATGGCGGCGCGGGCAATAACACGCTCTCAGGTGGCGACGGCAACAATACGCTCGTCAGCAACGGCAACGACACGCTAACCGGAGGTGCGGGCAGCGATACCTTCTCCTTCACCTCGGGCACCGGCGTGGCAAGCATCACCGACTTCACCGGCGCGGGCATTGCCGGTGGCGATGTGCTGCAAGTTACCTCAACCGTCAACGGCATCACCTTCAATAGCGCATCCGACGTGCTTTCCCATATCACCTATGGCGCGCATGACGCAGTACTCGACCTCGGCAACGGCCATGCAGTGACGCTCGTCGGCGTCACAACTCATCTCGTCGCTGGCGATATCGCTTTGATTTAAAATGCAAAACGTCCGCGAAGTCTACTGATCCGTAGGCCTATTCTACGATTAGAAGATTATTGTTTCACAATCACTTGTGACGCTTGCGACCTATCTGAACCACTCCCAACCAATTTGAAGGAGATATTTTAAGTGTGAACGAACGAAAATACTGCATTAAGGTGCCCAGCCCCAGCAGGTTTTTTCTCAAAAGTTTTCTTTTGGCATGTAGTTGATGCAGGACTCAATGGAGTAACAAATGAACCTAAATACGAAGAAAATCTCTCTGAACTCATTATTGCTTGATCCCAATACCGGCATGGTACGACGCTACGCTCACCTAGCTCCAGAGCGGTTTACAAGCCACGCTCGCGTGGTGGATGCGCTGCTGAATGGCACAGCTACGGCACAATTGATTTAGGAGGGGAAAACCGACTTTAGGTAAGTCATTGAAGAAAATGGCGCGCCCGAAGAGATTCGAACTCCTAGCCTCCTGATCCGTAGTCAGGTGCTCTATCCAGTTGAGCTACGGGCGCTTCCAAGGAGGCGGCAAGCTAACCAAACCCATGCCCGATGGCAAGCGGGATTGTTTTCGAGGTAAATCAAGGAAAAGCGTGGTGGCCAGGGACGGAATCGAACCGCCGACACGTGGTTCTTCAGACCACTGCTCTACCAACTGAGCTACCTGGCCACGACGGAGCACCGGCTATAGCGAAGCCGCCCTGGCTTGGCAAGCGCAAGCGCGTGGCACCCTGTCAGGCATCCTCCGGCGGCGGGGCGGCCTCCTGCAGCGCTTCGGCGTCGACATCGTCGAGCTCGACGGCGGGCACGGCGTAGGCGCCGGTGAACCAGCGGTTGAGGTCGCGGTCGCGGCAGCGCGCCGAGCAGAACGGCGCGGTCGCGGCGGCAGGCTTGGCACAGATGGGACAGGCGGGCATAGGATCCATGTAGCGCTCCCGACGGCCGCCGACAAGCCGTCGATTTGTCATGCAACATTCATCAAACCGTCATGATCGGCCGTTATCGATACGTCTAGGATCAGGACGATGGCAACGGAACCGACAGGACCGAAATATACCTATACGCGCGCGCAAGTGCGCGAGGGATGGCTTGCCATCCTGAACGAACGCCTGCAACGGACCGGCAACACCGGCCTGCTGGAAAGCGTGACGCCCCATGTCGACGAATTGCTGGCGGGATACGATATATTCGAGACCGGGGAGATCGGGGAAATGCGCGCCCATCTGACCCAGCAATCCAGAAGCCTGCCGCGCCCCAGCAAGACGACGATCGCCTTGTCCCATTCGCTGGAGGACGTGGAGACGGAGATCGCCAACGGCACGCTGGTGCAGCGCCTGGATCCCTCCTCCATGGCCGAAGAGCCTGCTGCGCCCGTTTCGCGACCGGCCGGCGATCCGGCTGCTGCTTCCAGGCCCCCGTCGGGACCGGCGTTCGAGCACCTGACTCCCGTCAAGGCGATCCAGTCATTCGTGGGCAGGAAATATGGGCGGATTCTGCCGGAAGACATGGCGGGGGCCGGCAAGCTCCCCCAGGTCGTGGACGCGCGCCGCGAGGCCATGTATCTCTGCCATCAGTTCTCCGTGGGCGACGGCGACGCGATAGCGAAGGCTTTCAAGAAGTCCCCGGCATCGATCGGCCTGGCATTGAAAACGGTCGGGGCAAGGAAACGCGACAATCCCGAATACGCGAAGAAGATGGACGCCTGGTTCCATGAGCTGGGCGAGCTTTTCAGCACCAACCAGAATCCCACGCTGCAAGAGCTGCAAATGGCCGCCGATGCCGGGGCCGAAAATACCGTCGCCCTGTTCGTCGCCCGGATCGATGAGCCCGTCCATACGGCCGTCCTGACGCCGCAGGAGGGCGATTCCCCGGATATCCGGGACGCGAAGATCATCGCCCTGCGCGTCGCCCGGTATTTTTCGCTTCCCGAGGATGCGCTGATCAACGGTTCGGGGCACCGCGATCCGGGCGACGCCCGCGCTGTGGCCATTACTTACATACGTAAATTCGTTCCGGACCTGCCGTCCGGCAAAATAAACCAGCTATTCCACAAATCCGACGCCTATCTCATGGAGAGGGCCACCACGCGAATGGAGAAGCTTCTGCGGATTCCTACGGCTCCCGAACAACTGGCCGCCCTGGAAGCAGAGGTCGCCAAAGAACTCGAAGCCAGCCGCAACGGCCAAACTGCTGAGACCGTCTCTCCCGAGGTGATCGCGGCCCATATCGCCGCAATCGGCGCTCATGGCGAGCATGCACAAGACATAGCCGACCAGCGCGCCGCTATATCGGCACAGGATGCCGTCGTCCGCAGCAACCTTTATGCGGCCTGGGGCGGACTGGCCCAACTCTGCACCGGCCGGGGCGACCTGAGCGTATCCCGGCTTCTCGGCACCAGCGATCCGCTGCAGTTAATGGATATGGGACCCAAAGCTTTCGACGATATCTCGGCAAAGGCGCGGGAAGGTTTCCTAAATCATGACATACCCGCCGATCAGGTCGATGCAGCGTTTGGCCGTCTGAAAGCCGCCTATGCGGATTTCAGGCAGACCGGAACAGCAGAGAAAATTCGCACGCCTTGAGTAACTAGGCCGCTTTCAGCCCGTATCCCACCGCCGTGCGTTCGTCGAAGACGAAGCAGGTGCCCTGCCAGCGGCTTTGTCCGGGCGGGATGGCCTCTAAATAAGCAAGGATGCCGCCCTTCAAATGGAGGATGTGCCGGAAGCCGCGCGCGGCGAGGAAAGCGGCGTATTTCTCGCAGCGGATGCCGCCGGTGCAGTACATGGCGATGCGTTTTCCCTCCGCTGCGGCGAGGTGGCGATCGGTGAAGGCGGCCATCTGCCGGAAGTGGCGCGTCGCCGGGTTGAGCGCACCCTCGAAACGGCCGAGGGCGAATTCGTAGTCGTTGCGCGTGTCGATGAGCACCACGTCCGGCGCGGCGAGCAGCGCGTTCCACTCCGGCGGCGAAACCAGCGTGCCGGCGCAGGTCGATGCATCCGCCGGGGCGCCGAGCGAGACCAGCTCGCGCTTCACCTTGACCTTGCTGCGGCGGAACGGCTGCGCGCCATAGGCGCTGTCGCGATAGGTCCGGACCGGGATGCCGCAATCGCGTTCGAGGAAGGCGAGCAGCGCGTCGAGCGCATCGCACGCGCCGCTGACGGTGGCGTTGATGCCTTCCCCGGCGAACGTGATCGTACCGCGAATGTCGCGCGCTTCCATGAACGCAAGCACCGGCGCGCGCAGCGCGGAAGGCGCGGCGAGCGGCGCGAAGCGGTAGAAGGTGCGCACAGTGATCTCCATGGCGGCGATGGTATACGGCGCGACGGAAAAGTCACGCTTTAGCCCTCTGCCTGCAAGGGGGAGGGTTGGGTGGGGGTCTGCTGAGCTTCCTATCGCAAAATGGAGCATCGGAGCCGCCGAAGGACCCCCTCCTTGATCCTCCCCCTTTCAGGTGGAGGAAAATCTAGTGCACGCGCTCGGCGCTGGCTTCGGGGGCGAAATAGATGCGCTCGGCGGTGATGGTGAGCGTCGGGTTGCCCTCGGCGGCCGGCGGGACGATGGGCGGCGGCAGCGCGGCGGCCGGCGTCTGCCCCAGCGCGCCGCGCAGCTCGGCGATGCGCTCGGGAATGCCGGGATAGCCGGAGCGCAGCCGCGCTGTCGATTCACGCAGCCCGTAGAGCGGGCCGTAGGCCGCGCCGCGCATTGTTGCGGGAGGCGCCCTGCAGTATCTCGATTTTATTCAGCGCGCTGAAGAAGGCCTCCGGGTCGCCGCTGATGGCGATGCCGTCGCGGTCCGCCTGCAGCTCGCTGGGATGTACGCAGATGCGGTTGGCGATGGCGTGGCCGAGCCCGGCGAAGCCGAAGGTGACGGCGAGCTGCCCGAGCAGGCCGGGGGCGCAGGAAGCGCGACATCCAGCCCGTATGGTGCTCGAGCGCGTAGCTGTCCCACAGCACGCCGACGCCGCTGCCGACGACAGCGCCGACGCCGGTATAGACCGCGTCCGTCGCGATGCGGTGCATGTGCTCGGGCCTCGCATGGCGCGCATGGCCCAGCTCGTGGCCGAGCATGGCGACGGTCTCGCGCAGGTCGAGCACCTTGAACATGCCGGTGGTCACCGCCACCTCGCCGGTGGGCAGGGTGAAGGCGTTGACCATGTCGGTCTCGCAGAGGATGAGCTGGCGTGGGCGCGGCAGGCCGGCGCGGGCGCACATCGCGTTCCACGCGGCGTTGAGCTCGGGATGCGACTCGGCGGTGATAAGCTTGCCGTGGCGCAGGCCGAGGCCGGAAAGCCGCAGCAGGGCGCCGGCGTCGATCTCCTCGGCCGACATTTTCGCGCGCGGGACAAGGCGCGGGTCGATATGCGGGGTGAGCGAAAGGTCCTCCTCCGGTGACCATGGGGCCGGCGCGAGCAGGCCGCGCACGAGGCCGGAAAGCCGCGACCACAGGCCGGGGCCGGTCGCGGCGAGCGGCAATGTCGGATCGAATGCCATAAGGGCGGAGGGTCTCCCGATGCTTCCGGCCATTCTAACGCGGCGGGCGTGACGCTTGTGTGACAGTTCGGTGAAAAACCCTGCTTTTCCTCCCCCTGAAAGGGGGAGGATGAAGGAGGGGGTCCCAGTGGCTCCGCACATCGGGACCGCGCAAGTGGAAACTCAGCAGACCCCCACCCTAACCCTCCCCCTTTCAGGGGGAGGGAGTAAAACTGGCAAAACATTGCAGGGGAACGGATTTTTGCGTATACCCAATGCACATGCTGGGACTGCGCACACAGCCTTCCTTGAGCCGCGACTTCGCGCTGCTCTCGGTTTTCATCGTTTTCATCCTGCTGCTGGTGTCTGCCTGGGTGACGGTGGAGACCATCGAGAACCACGCGGCGACCGTCAGCAAGCAGATGGAGAACGAGGCGCTGCGCATCGACCGCGCGCTGATCGTCGAGCTCGAGAACGCCTCCTACCTGCTCGAATCGCTGGGCCGGCAGATCCAGGCCTCCGGCCCGGACAATAAGGAGGCCATCGCCCAGCTTTTCTATTCCTTCGCCAAAACGGAAGGCCCGAAATCGAGCAACTTCTCGTGGATCGACCGCAACCAGAACCTCATCATCTCGAGCAACCTCGGCATCATCGACAAGCCGATCGACGTCTCCGACCGCGACTACGTGAAGAAATCCATCGCCGAGCCGTGGAAGGTGCATATCGGGCGCCCCATCATGGGCCGCCTGTCGCAGAAAATGGTGCTGCCGATGAGCCTCGGCCTCACCGACGCGCACGGCAAATACGCGGGCTCGGTCATCGTCGCCCTCGACATCCAGATCCTGACCGACGACATCAGCCGCGTGCTCAAGGACACCGGCATCGGCTTCGCCATCACCAACATGGCGCTGACGCTCATCACCGAGACGCCGCAGGCCGAGCGCTTCTTCACCGAGCATTTCGACATCAACCAGCTTGCGAAGATCGACTTCACGCAGGTCGCCTCCGGCGAATACGCCCACCCGCGCGTGCTCGACCGCCACAAGAGCTTCTCTTACTTCGAGCGCTCCAGCCGCTACCCGTTCGTCATCTTCGTCGGCATCGACTCGGCGTACAGCGGCGCCTCGATCCGCGCGCTGCTGCTGCCGCGCCTGTTCCAGCTCTGCGTCATCGCCCTGTTCCTGCTGTTCGTGCTGTGGACGGTGCGCCGCCGCATCATCCAGCCGGTGATGCAGCTGACCTATCAGGCAAGCGCGGTGACGCGCGGCGAGCGCTTCGCCGGCGAGACGCTGACCGGCCCGCTCGAGATCGAGCAGCTCGCCTATGAAATAAAACGCCTCTACGACTATATCGAGGAGCGCCGCCGCGTCGAATCCGAGCTGCGCCTCAAGAACGCCGAGCTCACCCGCATCAAGGAAGCCGCGCAGCTGACCAACCAGGTCAAGGCCGAGTTCTTCGCCTATGTCGGGCAGGAGCTCACCGAGCCGGCACAGGTCATCCTCGACGAGACCGAGACCATCAAGGACCAGCATTTCGGCCCCATCGAGAACCCGAAATACCTGCAGCACGCACGCGATATCTCCGAGCACGCGCAGCAGCTCCTCGAAATGCTCGCCGACATCAAATCGATCTCCGAAGCGGAGACGGGCCTGCTCGCGCTCTCCGAAAGCGACATCGACCTCGGTTTCATTTTGCAGAAAACGGTGCGCATCTTCCGCGAGAAGAATCCCGGCGCGATCGACGTGCAGCTCGACGTCTCGACCGGCCTGCCAAGGATTCGCGGCGACGAGCTGCGCATCAAGCAGATGGTGCTGAATATTTTGAACGCCTCGGCGCGCCACCTGAACCCGGGCGATTCCGTGCGCATCACCAGCGCATTGCGGAACGCCGAGCTTTCCATTTCCTTCGCCTATGTCAGCGGCCCCGACCCGGCGAAGCTCAGGACCGTCACCCCCGCCGCCATCACCAGCGCCGGGCGCAGCAAGCACGGGCTGGAGCTTGCGCTGGCCCGCCTGCTCATCGCCATGCACCAGGGCTCGCTGGAAATGAAAACGACGCAGGACCGCACCACGACCATCACCGTGAAGTTCCCGGCGGGACGGGTGGTGTAGAAACAAAAGCGGCGCCCGAAGGCGCCGCTTTCATTAAATATTGGGAAGCCTATGGCTTGCGGCCACCCGTATCCACATGCGTCGAGGCAGGCGTGCCCGATGCCGGGGTTTTTTGATCCGCGGCACCGTGCGTGTCGAGATGCTCGGCACCGGCGATATGCGTGCCGAGCGCCGCGTGGGCGCCGCTCTGCAACGCCGCGGCGCGGGCGGCCTGTTCTTTCGGCGAAAGGTTCTGCTCGGCCGGGTCGGTGTAGCTTTTCAGGTGGCCGTTCTGATAAACCGCCGTGATGGTGCGATCGCCGACTTTCTCGTCGATGATCTCGGTGGTCTTCCCGTCGATGCCGACATTGCGGTAGTCGCTGACATGCGCGACGCCCTGCGGGGTGCGCATGTCCCCTTGCCGGCTGTGCACGTGACCGATGATGGTCTTGCCGTCCTTGCCGTAAACGGTGGAGGCTACGTCGTTATACGGATCGTCCAGTACCTTGAGCGCCTTGCCCATGGTCCTGCCGGCCTGCGCGATCTGGGCATCCGTCAATTGCTCGACCGGCACGAAGTTGACCTCGCGCAGCGCGCCGTTGACTTCATGAAGCTTGGTGATGGTGGGTTTGCCCTTGCCGTGCTTCTCGACGATCGTGATGTCCGCGTCAAATGCACCGGGCTGCCCGCGTCCACCGGGCACAGTATAGCCGTCACTGACGACCGTGGTCCTGCCATCCTTGCTTGTCACCGTCTCGACCATAATTCCCCCAAATACGTGGTTCTGTTTCACGTAGTCTACCCGCCGTACATTAAAGAACGGTTAAGATTTTACCGATAAGTCAGAATGGTGCTTAGCTGCCGAATCTGTTGCTTCTGGGGAAACCGAGGGGCGGCAGCCAACCCTGCCCGGCGTGCTTGAGATGAAGGCCACGCTGGCGCGTACGACGACCATCACCGTCAAATTCCCGGGACAGGTGATTTGGGGACTAGCGCTTGATTTCAGAATCGTGCCACTTGGGCACGGTACGCGCGACGTTGTTGGCCTGCGAAACTACTTCGCTTACCGCTTTGGTATCTGTTTCCGAACCCACCAACGCTGCATGCACTTTTTTCTCCAGCACCTGTGCCTGCGCAATCTGGGCAGGTGTCAACTGGGCTTTGCCCTGACCGAATGGCCTGATGGTCCTTTCCAGCGTAGTGACCTGGGTAATCTCGCCATCTTCCTTTTCGGTACCTACATTTTGGAGGATGCGGCGATCACCGTTCGTATCCGGCGCGCTAGAAATGGTCACATGGATATTCTCGACGTTGATTTTTTGCCCCGTGTGGGTAACGCCGACGAATTTATCGTCTGTGATGACTGTTTCTTTGCCATCCGGATTAAAGACGTCGATTTTTTGCGACCCGTTAACGGGAATCTTGTCCTGAGCCATAAAGCCTCCTGCGGTTCATTGCAGTTTACGGATATATCATTAAAAAAGACTTAATCGTTCAAATTTCAATAAACCCAGTGAAGCGCTACACTTTTCGGCAGCTTCGCGGATAGCTTAGCTGCTGAACTTGTTGCTTCTCGGGAAGCCGACGGGCGGCAGGCCGCCCTGCCCGGCGCGCAGGCCGAGCCAGGGTTTCATGTCGGGCTCGGTGCGGGTGCGGTCGCCGACCTGCCAGGTGAGGCCGTCCTTCAGGTTGAACGTTTTCGCGTCGGTGAGCGTGCTGCCTTTGTATTTCTGCAGGGCGACGCCGGCGCCGCGCGCCATCACCGGCACCTGGTCGGAGGGGAAGACGAGCAGCTTGCGGTTGCTGCCGATGACGGCGACATGGTCGCCCGAGCCGTCGGCACAGGCGATGGCGACCGCGCCGGCCGGCACGTTGAGCACCTGCTTGCCGCCGCGCGTCTGGGCGATGACGTTCTTCTCCTCGACGAAGAAGCCCTTGCCGGAGGACGCGGCGACGAGCAGCCGGCGCGCTTCGTCATAGACGCGCATCGAAACGATATCGCGGTCGTTGGGCAGATCGACCATCAGGCGGATGGGCTCGCCCTGCCCCTTGGCGGAGGGCAGCTTGTCGCAGGCGAGCGTGTAGAATTTCCCGTCGCCGCCGAAGACGATGAGCTTGTCGGTGGTCTTGGCTTTCAGCTGGAAGCTGGCCTCGTCGCCCTCCTTGAACCTGAGGTCGGGCAGTTCGTCGTGGTGGCCCTTGAAGGCGCGTATCCAGCCCAGCTTCGAGCAGACCACCGTGATCGGCTCTTTCTCGATGAAGGCCTCCTCGGAAATCTTCGCCGTCGCCGGCGCGGAGGTGATGCGCGTGCGGCGCTCGCTCAGCGCCTCGTTGGCGGCGAACTTCTTCTTCACTTCCTTCACTTCGTCGCCGATGTGATTCCAGCGCGCGTCCTCGTCCTTGAGCAGCGCTTTCAGTTCTTTCTGCTCGGCGCTCAGTTTTTTGTGCTCGCCCTTGATCTCTATCTCCTCCAGCTTGCGCAACTGGCGCAGGCGCATGTTGAGGATGGATTCGGCCTGCAGGTCGGTGAGCTTGAACGTCTTCATCAGCACCGGCTTGGGCTCGTCCTCGGTGCGGATGATCCGGATGACCTTGTCGAGGTTGAGGTAGGCGATCAGCAGCCCTTCGAGGATCTCCAGGCGGCGCGCGATGGCGTCGAGGCGGAACTTGCTGCGGCGGACAAGCACCTCGTGGCGGTGCTTCAAATATTCCTGCAGCATCTCGCGCAGGTTCATTACGCGCGGGATGCCGTCGCCGCCGAGCACGTTCATGTTGAGCGCATAGCGGATCTCGAGGTCGGTGACGCGGAACAGCGACTCCATCAAAATTTCCGGCGCGATGTTCTTCGACTTGGGCTCGAGGACGATGCGCACCGTATCGGTGGACTCATCCTGGATGTTGCCGAGCAGCGGAAGTTTTTTCTCGCGGAACAGCTCGGCGATCTTCTCGATCAGCTTCGATTTCGCCACTTGATAAGGAATTTCGGTGATGACGAGCTGGTACATGCCGTGCGACAGCGGCTGCGTGCGCCAGCGGGCGCGCACGCGTAGCGAGCCCCGGCCGGTCTCATACGCGTCCTTAATGGTGCCGCGCGCTTCGGTGATGACGCCGCCGGTCGGGAAATCCGGGCCGCTGACGAAATCCATCAGCTTGTCGATCGAGGCATTCGGGTGCTTGATGAGCCAGCTCAGCGCATCGCAGAGCTCGAGGATATTATGCGGCGGAATGGAGGTGGCCATGCCGACGGCGATGCCTTCGGCGCCGTTGGCCAGCAGGTTGGGGAAGCCGGCGGGCATGACGATGGGCTCGCGATCCTCGCCGTCGTAGGTCGGGCGGAAATCGACGGTGTCGGAGTCCATGTCCTCCATGAGCATCATGGCGGCTTCGGTGAGCTTGGCCTCGGTGTAGCGCATCGCGGCGGCGTTATCGCCGTCGACCGAGCCGAAGTTCCCCTGCCCGTCGACTAACGGATAACGAACGGCGAAGCCCTGCGCCAAACGCACCATCGTGTCGTAGACGGCGGTGTCGCCGTGCGGGTGGTATTTACCGATGACGTCGCCGACGACGCGGGCGCATTTCTTGTAGCCGGATTTGGGGTCGAGCTTGAGCTGCAT
>JBBCHK010000005.1:0-132570 GCA_037200745.1 Alphaproteobacteria bacterium | reverse complement strand
GGTCAGTATACCCGTTTCTTCGGTGGGATCGGCTGGACGTCCTTCATGCCCGTCTCCATATGGACGGGGCGGAAATCGATCTTTGTTTTGCCGTCGTCCGTGAGCCAGCAGATCGTGTGTTTCATCCAGTTCTTGTCGTCGCGGTCGGGGAAATCCTCGCGGGCGTGGGCGCCGCGCGATTCTTTGCGGTTCTCGGCCCCGGCGACAGTCACCAATGCCTGCGCGCGGAGGTTATCGAGCTCGAAGGCTTCGACGAGGTCGGTATTGAACACCATCCCATGGTCCTTGAGCTGCAATTCCCCAAAGGAATCATAGATATCCTTCATTTTCTTCACGCCTTCGGCGAGGGTCTTCTGCTCACGGAACACGGCGGCGTGATCTTGCATGCAATGCTGCATGTTAGCGCGGATCTCTGATGTCCTGAGTGAGCCTTTCGACTGGCGGATGCGCTCGAAGCGGTCGAGCGCTTTTTGCGTCGATTTATCGACGTTCTTGTCGATGGATGCGCCGGGCTTCACCGTCTCGCGCGCGCGGTGCGCGGCGGCGCGGCCGAAGACGACGAGGTCGAGCAGCGAGTTCGAGCCCAGCCGGTTGGCGCCGTGCACGGAAACGCAGGCGCCTTCGCCGATGGCCATCAGCCCGGGCACGACGGTATCCGGCTCGCCGTTCTTGAGCGTCACCACCTCGGCGTGGTGGTTGGTGGGAATGCCACCCATGTTGTAATGCACCGTCGGCAGCACGGGAATGGGCTGCTTGGTGACGTCCACCCCGGCGAAGATTTTTGCCGTTTCCGAAATGCCGGGCAGGCGCGCATGAAGCACTTCCGGCTCGAGGTGGTCGAGATGCAGGAAGATATGGTCCTTCTTCGGGCCGACGCCGCGACCCTCGCGGATCTCGATGGTCATCGCGCGGGAGACGACGTCGCGGCTGGCGAGGTCCTTGGCGTGCGGGGCGTAGCGCTCCATGAAACGCTCGCCCTCGGAGTTGACGAGGTAGCCGCCTTCGCCGCGCGCGCCCTCGGTGATGAGGCAGCCGGCGCCGTAGATGCCGGTCGGGTGGAACTGCACGAACTCCATGTCCTCCAAGGGCAGGCCGGCGCGCAGGACCATGCCGCCGCCGTCGCCGGTGCAGGTGTGGGCGCTGGTGCAGGAGAAATAGGCGCGGCCGTAGCCGCCGGTGGCGAGCACGACCTGTTGCGCGAAGAAGCGGTGCAGCGTGCCGGTGCCGAGGTCCCAGGCGAGCACGCCGGCGCAGGAGCCGTCCTCGCGCATCAGCAGGTCGGTGGCGAAATATTCGATGAAGAAGGTCGCCGAGTGGCGCAGCGCCTGGGTGTAGAGCGTGTGCAGGATGGCGTGGCCGGTGCGGTCGGCGGCGGCGCAGGTGCGCTGCGCGGGCGGGCCTTCGCCGAACTCGGTGGTCATGCCGCCGAAGGGGCGCTGGTAGATTTTTCCGGCGTCGGTGCGCGAGAACGGTACGCCGTAATGTTCGAGCTCGATGACGGCTTCGGGCGCGGATTTGCACATATAGGCGATGGCGTCCTGGTCGCCCAGCCAGTCGGAGCCCTTGACGGTGTCGTACATGTGCCAGCGCCAGTCGTCCTTGCCCATGTTGCCGAGCGCGGCGGAGATGCCGCCCTGCGCGGCGACCGTGTGCGAGCGCGTCGGGAAGACTTTCGTCAGGCAGGCGGTGGACAGCCCTTCGACCGCCATGCCGAAGGTGGCGCGCAGCCCGGCGCCGCCGGCGCCGACGACGACGACGTCATGCGTATGGTCGATGACGGGGAAGGCCTTGCTGCCGCTGCCGGCGCTCTTGTTTTCCTTCTCGGCCATTACCTGATCCCGATGAAATGCAGTTTGACGATGGCGAACAGCACGAGCACGCCCAGCAGGGTGATCACGACGTCCTTGAACAGGACGATGGCGAGCTTCGCGCCGTGCGCATGCACGTAATCCTCGATGATGGTCTGCAGCCCGAGCTTGCCGTGCAGCAGCGACACCAGCAGGAACAGCACTAGCGCGATCGAGGCGAGCGGCTGCGAAAGCCACGCGGCGATGTCCTCGCGCGGGCTTCCGATATGGCCGAGCAGCCCGGTCAGGAACCACAGCGACAGCGGGATCAGCGCCAGCGAGGTCATGCGCTCCAGCCACCAGGTGCGGGCGCCTGCATGCGCCGCGCCGAGGCCGCGCACGCGGGCGAGGTGGGTGCGCAGCGGCGAGTGGGAGATGCTCACAGCGCCCCCGTTTTCTTCAGCACCAGCACCCAGGTGAAGATGCTCATGGTGACGGTGAAGACGAGGACGAGGCGCCCCGTCGCCGTCATGTCGGGGATGGCGAAGCCGTGGCCCATGTCCCAGAACAAATGCCGGATGCCGTTGCCGAGATGGTAGAAGAACGCCACGGTCCAGCCGAAAAGGAAGAGCTGGCCGATGATGGAAGTCAGCGCCGATTGCAGCGTGGCGAACCACTCCGGCCCGTAAGCGACGCCCCAGACCCAGGCGATCAGCGGGACAAGGCCGAGCGCGAGCGCGAAGCCGGTCAGCCGGTGCAGGATCGAAAGCCCGTTGGAGATCTGCCAGCGGTAGATGGAGAGATGCGGCGATAACGGCCGCTCCACGGCGGGGCCCTGTTTCTGTGCCTCGGGCATTATGCCTCCTGTTTTGCCGCCATCTAAGGAGGTTGCCGGGGGCTTGTCAATTCGGCTTCCCCCCGGAATCCCAACACCTTGGTTTTACCGTACAATTGTCACGGAATTGTCACTGGGTATGCCGATGCAACAATGAGAAAATGGCGGGATGAGCAATGACAGCCACAAGGACAAGCACGGCAACGGGGTCAAGCCAACCCTGGTGCTGATCGACCGGCCGGCGCGGGTCGAGATGCTGAAGCAGTTGCTGAAGGGCGAGGGATACAAAGTGCTCGCGGTGGCCCTGAATGCAGGAGCCATCGACGAAGGCCTGATCGAGCTCCAGGAAAAAAAACGCGCCGCCTACAAAAAGGCGTTGGAGGAAAAAGGCGAGGACGCCGTTAACGGCATGGACCGGGGTATCCATTACAAGTTCCGCATCGAAAGCGAGCACGATCTCCCCGAGTTCTGGGCAAAGTTACAAAAGGAAACGAAGGATCTGCCGAAGGGCGGAGAGATATGCGCCGTCCTCGTGGGCAGTAAGGCCATGGATTACGCATCCCTGCTGGCGCTCACCCGTCCCAAGCAGGCCTTCATCCGGGATGTCCCGCTCGTACTGGACGATGGTGGCGGCAAGTCCGGTATATCCGAGTTGGATATTGAAGCGGGGCCGAAGCATCTGCGTAAAATAACCTTGCTGCCTCGCGATCTCCTAATCGAAGGGAAAGACAGCGACTCGCTGGACCCCAAGGCCCTTTCGGCGCTTGAGAGGGCAGTGGGTAACGGCAAAGGCCACTCGGCCGCGTAATAACGCTAGGCGCGCTGCTTCGTTCCCTGCGGCAGCAGGCCGAACTGCTCGATCAGCGTCTCGGCGATCTGCACGGCGTTGAGCGCGGCGCCCTTGCGCAGATTGTCCGAGACCACCCACAGCGCGATGCCGTTCTCCACGCTCGCGTCCTTGCGCACGCGGGAGACGAAGACCGCGTCCTCGCCGACGCAGTCGGTCGGGGTGACGTAGCCGCCGTCCTCGCGGCGGTCGACGACGACGACGCCCGGCGCGTTCTCCAGCAGGTCGTAGACCTCCTCGACGGTGATCGGATCGGTGAACTCGATATTGATCGACTCCGAATGGCCGACGAACACCGGCACCCGCACGCAGGTCGCGGCGACCGCGATGTCCGCGCCGAGAATTTTCTTCGTCTCCCCGACCATTTTCCATTCTTCCTTGGTCGAGCCGTCCTCCATGAAGACGTCGATCTGCGGGATGACGTTGAAGGCGATGCGCTTGGTGAATCTCTTCGGCGGCCGCTCGCTGTTGACGTAGAGCGCCTTGGTCTGCTCGTAGAGCTCGTCCATCGCCTCTTTCCCGGCGCCCGAGACCGACTGGTAGGTCGAAACGACGATGCGCCTGATCGGGTTCGCGTCGTGCAGCGGCTTCAAGGCGACGACCATCTGCGCCGTCGAGCAGTTCGGGTTGGCGATGATGTTGCGTTTGCGGAAATTCTTCAGCGCCTCGGGGTTCACCTCCGGCACGACCAGCGGGATCTCCGGGTCCATGCGGAAGAACGAGGTATTGTCGATGACGACGCAGCCGGCGGCGGCCGCGCGCGGCGCGTGGACCTTCGACACGTTGGCGCCGGGGGAGAAGAGGGCGATGTCCGTGCCTTTGAAATCGTAATCGTCGAGGATGCCGACTTCGAGCACCTGCTCCTCGCCGAAGCTCACCTGGCGGCCCAGCGAGTTGCGCGAGGCGAGGGCGACGACTTCGCCGGCGGGGAACTCCCGCTGCGCCAGCACGGCCAGTATCTCGCGGCCGACATTGCCCGTCGCGCCGACGACGGCGATCTTATAGCGCATTGGCAGTTCCTTTCGGCGGATGGCAGACATCCGCATCGGTCATTTCACGGTGGGCGGTTTCGGGGTCGCGGATCCAGCGGTCGTACTTCGCCGCATCCGTCTGGCCCTGCGTGTCGAGCAGCGCGACGTCGCCGGTGTGCTGGACGTAGCAATTATGCAGGTCGCCGACGAGCGGGTCCTGCTTGTGCGCGTCGATGGTCGAGAGCACCAGCACGCGCGCCGAATCGGCCTGGCCGGATTTGCAGTCGGCATTCACCTGCTTGCCGACCGTCTGCACCTGCTGGTAAAAATCCTGCGCCGGCTGCATGCCGGATTTGGCGCCGACGCACTGGACCAGCACCGCGCCGACCATCGCGCGCTTGAGCTTCTGCTGTTTCTCCGGCGTCAGGTTCTGCTGCATGAACTGCTCGAGCGACATCGTCTGCGACGGCGCGGCGGCGGGCGGCGCGTCCTGCGCGAAGGCAGGAGCGGCGAATACCATCATCAGCACTGCGATTGCGTTTTTCATGCGACTTTGCTTTCCTTGCGCAACGCGGCAAGCGCGGCGAGCACCGCGTCGCCCATCGCGCGCGTGCCGATGGGCTTGGTGCCCGCTGAGGCGATATCATTCGTGCGGTGCCCTTCGTCAAGGACCCGGGCGACGGCTTCGTCGAGCCAGTCGGCCTGCTCGCCCATGCCGAAGGAATAGCGCAGCAGCATCGAGGCGCTCAGGATGGTGGCCAGCGGGTTGGCGACGCCCTTGCCCGCGATGTCCGGCGCCGAGCCGTGCACCGGCTCGTACAGCGCGGCGCGTTTTCCATCCTTCTCGGCGCTCAGCGAGGCCGAGGGCAGCATGCCGAGCGAGCCGGTGAGCATCGCCGCGCAATCGGAAAGGATGTCGCCGAACATGTTGCCGGTGACGAGCACGTCGAACTGCTTCGGGTTGCGCACGAGCTGCATCGCCGCGTTGTCGACATACATGTGCGAAAGGGCGACGTCCTTGTAGTCCGCGTCGCGCAGCTTCTGGACTTCCTCGCGCCAGAGCTCGGTGGCCTCGAGCACGTTGGCCTTGTCGACCGAGCAGAGCTTCTTGCCGCGCTTCTTCGCCAGCTCGAAGGCGACGCGGGCGATGCGGGTGATCTCCCAGTCGGCATAGACCATCGTGTTGCGGCCGACGCGGTGGCCGCCCTCCTGCGTCACGCCGCGCGGCTGCCCGAAATAAATATCGCCGGTGAGCTCGCGCACGATGAGGATGTCGAGGCCGGAGATGACCTCGGGCTTGAGCGTCGAGGCCTCGGCGAGCGCCGGGAAACACAGGGCAGGGCGCAAATTGGCGAAGAGGTCGAGCTCCTTGCGGATGCCGAGCAGGCCGCGCTCCGGCCGCACCGAGTAATCGAGCGATTCCCATTTCGGTCCGCCGACGGCGCCGAGTAAAATCGCGTCCGCCGCTTTCGCCTTCGCCAGTGTTTCGGCGGGGAAGGGATTGCCCGTCGCGTCGTACGCGGCGCCGCCGATCAACGCCTCGTCGAAGCGGAGCTCGACGCCTGCGGCCTCGCCGATGAAGGCGAGCACGCGGCGTCCTTCCTCGACCACTTCGGGGCCGATGCCGTCGCCCGGCAGCAGCAATATCGTTTTCGTCGCCATGTTATTTCCAGAGATAGAAGACGGCGGCGCCCGCCAGCAGCTGCACCAGCCGGCCGCTCGTCTTGAGCAGGAAGAGCGCGAACGGCTCGCGCTGCCAGAGGAAGCCGTTGACCTGCCCGAGCATGATGAACAGCCAGATGAAGACCACCCCGCAGAAAATATGCAGCGAGTGCCCGAGCTGCTGCGCCATCGCCCCCAGCAGCCAGGCGGTGGCCAGCGCGAGGAGGATGCCGACGATGAAATTGCGCCGGCGCTCGCCCGCGCGGATGTCGGTGGCGCGGATGCCGGTATGGCGCATCCAGCTCTTGCCGAACAGCAGGGAGGAGAACCAGACCATGCCGACGATGAACATCGCCAGCGCCGAAACGCCGAGGGCGTACGGGTTCACGACAGGCAGGCCGTGCAACGCATTTTCCATGGTTTTGGGCTTAGCACCTTGGCCCGGCGATGCAAGACAAACGTCATTGCGAGCGGCAGCGAAGCAATCCATCTTTCTAGGCAGCAAGCTGGATTGCTTCGTCGGACGATGTCCTCCTCGCAATGACGGGAATTTAAAGCCAGGGCTGCGTTTTGGCGAGCTTCGCCTCGTAGCCGGCGATGGCGTCGCCTTTGGCCAGCGTCAGCCCGATATCGTCGAGCCCTTCGAGCAGGCATCGCTTGCGGAACGGGTCGATGTCGAAGTGGAATTCCTGGTTGCCCGCCTTCACCGTCTGCGACGGGAGATCGACGCTCACCGTCGGCGATGCCGAGGAAGCGAGGGTCATCAGCGACTCGACCTGCTCGCGCGGCAGGGCGATCGGCAGGATGCCGTTCTTGAAGCAGTTGTTGTAGAAGATATCGGCGAAGCTCGGCGCGATGACGCAGCGGATGCCGAAATCCAGCAGCGCCCACGGCGCATGCTCGCGCGAGGAGCCGCAGCCGAAATTCTCATAAGCGATAAGGATCTCCGCCCGGTCGTACGGCGCGTTATGCAGCACGAAACCGTCGTTGCGTTTGCCGTTCACGTCGAAACGCATCTCGTAGAACAGTCCTTCCTTCAGCCCCGTGCGCTTGATGGTCTTCAAGAATTGCTTGGGGATGATCATGTCGGTATCGACGTTCTGCAGCGCGAGCGGCGCGGCGACGGCGCTCAATGTGGTGAATGGTTTCATGGGCACCTCGTCATTCCCGCGCAGGCGGGAATCTCTCTATCCAATTATGCAACGGCCAATTGGGAATACAAATCTTCCCACAAGGGATTTTCACGCCGGATTAAGTCATTTTTCATGGCGCGCGTCCATTTCTTTAGGCGCTTTTCGCGCAGAATGGCCGATTCGGCATTTTCGTGGATTTCATAATAGACCAACTGATGAATATGATACTTTTTACCGTGCCCATCGATCAGCTCTTCGCGATGCTGGTACACTCGCTGGATCAAATTCGACGTCACGCCGATGTACAGCGCGCCGCCTTCGCGGCTCGCCAGAATATACACACAAAATTGTTTCTCAGCCATGTTGCACCAGAGATTCCCGCCTTCGCGGGAATGACGGATTATGATTCCCTATAAACGACGCGTGTGTCGGCGATCAGGTCGTGCAGCGCGGTCTTTTGCTTCGTCCAGCCGACCATGAAGAAGCCGAAGAAAAGGATCAGCGTCGACAGCCCCGTCGCCGCGTGGCGGATGATGGCGGCCTGCCAGGTGACGGGGCGGCCGTCCGCCATGACGATCTTGACGCCGACCCGGTGCTTGCCCGGCGTCCCATGCCAGCGCGTTTTGGCGAAGCCGATATTGTATGCCGCCGAGACCGCGGTGGCCAGCCAGAAGGACGGACCGTCGCTCAGCAGCCGGTCGAGCCAGCCCAGCGTGCCGAGCGGATCGTCCTGCTCGGCCTGCTGCAGCAGCTGCGAGAGGTCCTGCAGCTGGTCGATGTCCTGCGCCTGCGCCGCGCCGCCCGTCAGGTAATAGACCAGGTAGGTAATGGCGATGATGGCGAAGCCGTCGATCGTATAGGCCTTGGAGCGGACCTTGAACCCGGCGTAGCGCATTACGCCAGCTCGCGCACATCCGCCAGCGTTCCCTTGAGGGCGGCGGCGGCGGCCATGGCGGGGGACATCAAATGCGTGCGGCCGCCGCGTCCCTGCCGGCCCTCGAAGTTGCGGTTGGAGGTGGCGGCGCAGCGCTCGCCCGGCTCCAGCCGGTCGTTGTTCATCGCGAGGCACATCGAGCAGCCCGCCTCGCGCCATTCGAAGCCGGCGGCGGTGAAGATTTTATCGAGCCCTTCTTCTTCGGCCTGCGCCTTCACCAGCCCGGAGCCGGGGACGATCATAGCCAGCTTCACGTTCTTCGCGACGTGGTGGTTGGCGACGAGCTTCGCGACTTCGCGCAGATCCTCGATCCGGCCGTTGGTGCAGGAGCCGATGAACACCTTGTCGATCGGCACGTCGGTGAGCCGGGTGCCCGGCGTGAGGCCCATATATTCCAGCGCGCGCAGGACGCCGGCGCGGTGGTCTTCGGGAAAATCGTTCGGTGCGGGAACGCTGCCGGTGATCGGCAGCACGTCCTGCGGGCTGGTGCCCCAGGTCACCTGCGGCGCGATGCTCGCAGCGTCGAGCGTTATTTCCTTGTCGAAATGCGCGCCGTCGTCGGTCGGCAGCGTTCTCCAGTAGGCGACGGCTTCGTCCCAGTCGGCGCTTTTCGGCGCCATCGGGCGGCCCTTGAGGTAGGCGTAGGTCGTCTCGTCCGGCGCGATGAGGCCGGCGCGCGCGCCCGCTTCGATGGTCATGTTGCACACCGTCATCCGCCCTTCCATCGACAGGCGGCGGATGACGGGCCCCGCGTATTCGATGACGTAGCCCGTGCCGCCCGCCGTGCCGAGCCTGCCGATGATGGCGAGCACGATGTCCTTGGCGGTGACGCCCGGCCCGAGCTCGCCGTCGACGGTGACGCGCAGGTTCTTCGCGCGCGTCTGGATCAGCGTCTGCGTGGCGAGCACGTGCTCGACCTCCGAGGTGCCGATGCCGAAGGCCAGCGCGCCGAACGCGCCGTGCGTCGAGGTATGCGAATCGCCACAAACAATAGTGGTGCCGGGCAGGGTGAAGCCCTCCTCCGGCCCGACGATGTGGACGATGCCCTGCCGTTTGTCGTCCATCGGGAAATAGGTGATGCCGAACTCGCGGCAGTTGGCTTCGAGCGTTTCGATCTGGATGCGCGACGTCTCGTCCTTGATGCCCTGCAGCCGGTCCGCCGTCGTCGGCACGTTGTGGTCGGCGACCGCGAGCGTCTTCTCCGGGTGGCGCACGGTGCGGCCGGCGACGCGCAGCCCTTCGAAGGCCTGCGGGCTGGTCACCTCGTGCACGAGGTGGCGGTCGATATAGAGCAGGCAGGTGCCGCCGGGCTGCTCATCGACGAGGTGGGCGTCGAAGATTTTGTCAAAGAGGGTGCGGGGCTTCATAAATCGAATCTACGAGGAAACGAATCCATGAATCCACGAAAAAATGCCGACTTCCGTCGTAGATTCGTAATTTCGTAGATTCGTGATTTCGGGACTAGGCCTGCGCTTCGGAAGCGGGCGCGGCAGCGTCGCCGGTGGCGGGGACGAGGTCGAGGCGCTCTTTAATCCGCGCCGATTTGCCGGTGCGGCCGCGCAGGAAGTACAGCTTGGCGCGGCGGACTTCGCCCTGGCGCACGCGCACGATCGAGTCGATGCGCGCCGAATGCAGCGGGAAGATGCGCTCGACGCCCTCGCCGTGGCTCAGCTTGCGCACGGTGAAGGAGGAGTTCAGCCCCGCGTTCTTCTTGGCGATGCAGACGCCCTCGAAGGCCTGGATACGCTCGTTGGCGCCCTCGATGATCTTCACGTTGACGCGCACGACGTCGCCGGTCTTGAAGGCGTCGTTCTTCTGGTTGGCCTGCAGCTTGGTGACCTGCTCGGCTTCAAGTTCCTGAATGATATTCATAACCACCTCTTTGCGCGCGGGCGCGATATCCCGTAAGGGCGGCCTAACTACAGCGGAAAACACTGCTTGGCAAGGGGTTTATGAGCGCTCATGGGGATGGTGCTGCTTGATGCACGCTGCGCCCGCCTGTGGCGTATGGCCGATCTCGCAATCCTGCCAGCCGAACTTATCGGAAATCAGGCCAATATTATTTATGGGTGTGTTGTCCAGCCGGTCGCGTTCGATAGTGCCGGCAGGAGTGAATTTTACGAACCTTCCCCCCTCGATTCCGAACGCGTCCCGGGTTGCAGTAGTAGTGCCGACCAGTTCGATATCCCTGTTTTTGGCATAATTTCGCAGCATCTCGATATTTTTGATCATCTGGTCTGGCCCCAGATGAAGGGGATCTGAATCTAGTTGGAACGTGTCGCACCCCGCGAAAACAATACGGTTGGCCAGCTTGATATGATATTTGTCCTCGAAGGCCTCTAATTTTTTCAGGAAATCGTCGACGTTGCCCAGATGGGACTGCAGGAGATTGCCTCCATGGCTGTAAATGGCGAATTCCTTCAAGGTGCCATGCTGGTCGTAAGCTGATTTCAGCTGCTGAAGGATGAAGTCCTGCGTGGCATTCTCTTGCCGGGTCATGGAAGGGCCTAGTCTGGCGCCGACGAGATTTTCAGGAAGATCGATTTTAGTCGACCCGGGTGCCAGATAATCTTGCACTCCCGTTGCCATAAAGAATCTGAATTTTTCCGGAATGCCTTCGACGGAAAGATTGAAGAACAGAGAATGGGTGGGTTGGGAGGCCATCCATGTATATTACATGGTCATAAATTAACAAATTACTAATTCTCATCCGAAGGGATTCTTGAATGGTTTTTTCCATGTATTGCAGATACGTACCGCGCCCACAGATCGGGGCGGCGGGCCTTGGTAATGGCTTCGGCCTGCTCGCGCCGCCACCGGGCGACGTTGGCGTGGTGGCCGGAGGTGAGGATCTCGGGGATTTCGCGGCCGTCCCAGATGGCGGGCTTGGTGTAGTGCGGGTATTCGAGCAGGTCCGCGTAATCGCCTGAGCCGAAGCTTTCCTCGTGGATGCTGCCTTCGTCGCCGAGCACGCCGGGCAGCAGCCGCACGCAGCCTTCGACGATGGCCATCGCCGCGATGTCGCCGCCGGCGAGGACGAAATCGCCGAGGGATATTTCGTGCGGGGCGTGTTTCTCCAGTGCGCGCTCGTCGACCGCTTCGTAGCGGCCGCAGAAAAGGATCAGCGGTCTTGCGGAAAGCGCGTGCAGAAGCGGTTGCGTCAGCCGCTCGCCGCGCGGGGAGAGGTGCACGAGCGTCGCCTCCGGCATTTGCTCTTTCGCGACCGACATCGCCGCGTCGGCGACGTCGGGCTTGATGACCATGCCGGCACCGCCGCCGTAGGGCGTATCGTCGACCTTCTGGTGCGGGCCGACGCCGAAATCGCGCAGGGGCATGACCGACAGGCCCCAAAGCCCGCGCGCCAGCGCATCGCCGACCAGCGAAAAAGCGAGGGGGCCGGGCCACATTTCCGGCATCAGCGTGATGATGGCGGCCTGCCAGGGCTTATTCACCGCCGACCTCCTCCGCCTTGCTGCCGGTGAGGAGCGGCCGCAGGAAGGTCATGCGCCGCGCCGCGGTGTCGATCTCGGGGAACGTGGCCTGGGTGAAGGCGTAGAGCTCGCGCGCGCCCTCGGCGAATTCGATCTCGACGATGTCGCCGGCGCCGAAATTAAAGACCTGCACCACCGTGCCCGCCGGATCGCCGCCTTCGAGCACCTCCATGCCGATCAGGTCGCGGATGTAATAGCGATGCGCTTTGCTGATTGGCTTGAGTGCGCTGCTCGGGATGCCGAGCTCGCGCCCGCGCCAGAGCTCCGCCGCGTTGCGGTCGTCGATGCCATCGATCTTGGCGATGAACTGGCCCCTGGCCTGCCCGCCGACGGTGAGCTTCACCGCATTGCCCTGCGCATCGCGAAGGACATGCGCCGAGAATTCCTCCGGCGGCTCGGTGAAGGATTTGATCTTGACGCGCCCGTCCACCCCATGCGGCTGGGTGACGACGGCGAGCGCGATCCAGTCCGGCCCGGCCACCCGTCGCTAGCTCGTCTGCTTGATGATGGCGATGACGCCGACAATGGCGGCACCGATCGCAATGGCGATTTGTAGCATACGCGTGCTCCTTGATCGGTGCCAGAATTAGCAGTTTCGGCGCAGGCACGCTAGTCTTTGATTGGCGCGCGAAGCGCGCCTGGGGGCGAATACAAGTTCGCTTCGCTCACTCGCCCCCAGCTACCGCTCCCCCTCCTTCGCTCGGCCTACGGCCGGCTACGGGCTCGCGCTGACGCGCTACGCAGGCAGTGCGGAAACGTGAGCTACGCGGCGGTTTCGCCGGCGGGGGCTTCGGCAGCAGCGGCTTCGGCCGGAGTTTCCGCAGCAGGAGCTTCCGCCACAGCGGCGGCGGCTTCTTCCTTCGGCGCGGCATCGGCCTGCGCGCGCTTCTCGGCGCGGGTCAGCTTCTCGGCCTTCTTGCGGGCTTTCTGCGGCTTGCCTTCGATGCTGCGCGGCTTGGCGAGCTCGAGCTCGACCAGCAGCTTGTTGACGCGGTCCGACGGCTGGGCGCCGACGGAGAGCCAATACTTGGCGCGCTCGGCATTGAGGGTGACGCGGGTCGTGTTGTCCTTCGGCAGCAGCGGGTTGAAGGTGCCGAGCTTCTCGATGAACTGGCCGTCGCGCGGCTTGCGCGAGTCGGCGGCGACGATGCGGTAGAAGGGGCGCTTCTTGGCGCCGGCGCGGGAAAGGCGGAGAACGGTAGGCATGGGAGGCTCCTTTCGGTTGGGCGCGAGGCCCATATACCCAAGGTGAACAAAGCCCCGGACCATCCGGGGAGCGGCTTTTAAGCACAAGAGAACGCCGATGGGAAGCGTTTTCTGCCCCGGCAGGCCTACTGGAATCCTCCCGGTTTTCACCGAAACTTCACAAAACCGGCACGCGGTTTCGGTTAGAACAGGTCCATAACCCATGAAGGATCGTTATGGCTTTAGAGATCATTCCACGCGCCGTGTTGGGCCAGAAGAAGCCCGCCGCCCCGGCGCCCGCTGCGCCGTATGTCTTCGGCTTCGAGGAGATCTGCAGCGCCGCCCGGGTGTGCCGCGTGACCGCGATCACGGTATCACCGACCGCGCCCGCCCACGGCCTGCAGTACGGGCTGAGGGTCACGATTCCGTCCTCCGGCCAGGAGTTCATCGGCCAGGCCTACCTTCTTACCAATGCAAGGGAATCCGCGCCGGGCGGGCAGGGGCCGCTCCACGTCCACCCCGGCACGATGGACTTCGCCCGGCCCGTCGGCGAGCCGATCCATGTCGAGAAGCTCGTCGGCGGTTTGACGAACCTCAATCTCGGCGCCATGTCGGAGACGCACCTGTTCGATACCGTCACCAGCCACCTGGCGCCGAGCGTGCCGAAGCTGATCGCCGCATCCGCCGGGCACCTCGCGGCTCGCTAGAACCCGCCCAGCATCTGCTTCAGCGCGGCCGGGTTCATCATGCCTTTCATGCCGAGCTTGCGCATCTGCTTCATCATGGTTTCCATCTGCTGGAACTGCTTGATGAGGCGGTTGACGTCCTGCACCTGCGTGCCCGAGCCGCCCGCGATGCGCCGCCGGCGCGAGGCGTTGAGCAGTTGCGGCTTCGCCCGCTCGGCCGGCGTCATGGCGAGGATGATCGCCTCCTGCCGCTTGACGAGGCGCTCGTCGATCGTCTGCCCGGCCATCGCCTCTTTCATCTTTCCCGCGCCGGGGAGCATGCCGAGCAGCGAGCCGATGCCGCCCATCTTGCCGATCGAGCGCATCTGCTGCAGCATGTCGGTGAGGTCGAACTGACCGCGCTGCATGCGCGCCGCCATCGCCTCGGCGTCCTGCGCGCTGACGGCCTGCGCGGCCGCCTCGACCAGCGAGACGACGTCGCCCTTGTCGAGGATGCGCCCCGCGATGCGCGCCGCGTCGAACGGCTCCAGCGCATCGATGCCCTCGCCGGTGCCGGCGTAAAGGATCGGCGCGCCGGTGACCGCGCGCATCGATAGCGCCGCGCCGCCGCGCGCATCGCCGTCGAGCCGCGTCAGCACGATCCCGGTGACGCCGATGCGCTCGTTGAAGGCGCGCGCGACGTTCACCGCATCCTGCCCGGTGAGCGCATCGGCGACCAGCAGCGTCGCCGCCGGCTTCGACAGCGCTTTCACTTTTTCCAGCTCTTCCATCAGTGCGTCGTCGACATGCAGGCGCCCGGCGGTGTCGAGCAGCAGCACGTCGTAGCCGCCCTTGCGCGCCGCATCGAGCGCCCGCATCGTGATCGCCTCCGGCATCTCCCCGGGGACGACGGGCAGGGACTCGACCCCGGCCGTCCTCGCCACCGTTGCCAACTGCTCCTGCGCCGCCGGCCGATAGACGTCCAGCGAGGCCACCAGCACCTTCTTGCGTTGTTTATCGGCTAAACGTTTAGCCAGTTTGCCGGTGGATGTCGTTTTGCCGGAGCCCTGCAGCCCGCACATCAGCACGACCGCCGGCGGCGGGACGTTGAGGGGGAGCTCGGGCGAGGCGAATGGGACCTGCATATTCCCTCCCTCTTGAGGGGGGAGGGCCAGGGTGGGGGTGATGCGGCGCTGTATTTTATCTTCGGCGCTTTCACCCTCACCCGGCGCTTCGCGCCGACCTCTCCCCTCGAGGGAGAGGTTAAAAGGGGCGGCGGGAGCTGCCTCGACCGCCTCGCCGCCGAGCAGCCGCACCAGCTCGTCATGCACCAGCTTGATGACCATCTGCGCCGGGTTGACGGAGGCGACGATCGCCGCGCCGACGATCCGGCCGCGCAGGCTCGCGGTGAAATCCTTCACCACGGGCAGGGCGACGTCCGCCTCGAGCAGGGCGACGCGCACCTCGCGCAGCGCGGCGTCGACGTCGGCCTCGGAAAGCGCGCCCTTGCGGCGCAGCTTGTCCAGCGATTCGGTCAGGCGTTTGCTGAGGTTCTCGAACATGTCACGAAACTGTCATTGGAATTTCACGGGGGCGTCGCAGGGGGTATATAGGCTGGGAGCCAGGCAAGAGGCAAGGACACCTATGGACGAACCGGACGATCCATCCGAAGAGAGGGACATGCGCGCGATCCGGCCGGATCGCGCGGGCATGGCCGTGGTGTCGGCCCGCGTCCCTTATGCGATGGACGATCGGTTCCAGAGGCTGGCCGTCAAAGAGAAGATCGAGCACCGGGCACTTCTGGCCGAAGCGATCAACGACCTTTTCGAGAAATACGGGAAACCGGCCGTTCCCATCGCGTTCGATTCGGCAGGCCGCAAATCCATGAGGGCGCTGGGATTCACCGACACCATCGGCGGTGCGCCTCCGGGCCCGAAGATACTCGGCGCCCGGTTGCCCGAGGCCGTGAAGGTACGGTTCGGCGGGCTGGCCATCGAGCTTCACCGCACCAGCCAGGCCCTTTTCAACGAGGCGCTCAACGACCTGTTCGTGAAGCGCGGCCTGCCGGCGGTGGACGTGAATTATACGGCGGAGGAGCTTACCCGCCGCACCGAGGCGTTCCTGGCGCCCGACGGGCCCTGGGAGAAATTCGCCGCCGCGGAACATGCGCTCCAGCAGCGGATGCTCGACGTCACGCAGAACGAGGGCCTCGTCAGCCATCGCCCTGGGCTCAGCCCGGAAGAAGCGAAGAATGTCGCCATCGGCCATCTCGGGCTCGGCGGGGAGTTCGGCAACGGGCTCGGAACTGCGGTAGTGACGGTCATGATGAGTTCCCACATCCATTCGCCGCTGCTGGAGCGTGTCGCTAAAGCGGCGCAATCCTATTGGGGAAAACCAAGCCAGCTGTCGGGGTTCGACGCAGGGCTGGCGGGCAAAATGGGCATTCCGAAAGAAACGTGCGGGGAGGCGCTTTTCCGCTGCGCGGACGAGATCGACCAATGGAAGACCGCCAACCGCGCCGCCGGCGTGCTCGACGACCGCGAGGCCCAGCAGGTGGATCGATGCCTCGGCAAGTACCGCATCGCCTTGAAGCCGGTGCACGAATACATGGTCTATGCCCAGGGCCTCCTCGGCCAGCTGGCCGTGGAGGCCACGCCTTCCCGTTAGTTCTCCCCGTAAAAAAATCCGCCGGAAGCGCATACGCCGCCGGCGGAAGTCGTTTTGAGAGACACAGAATGCACCTTGCCTACTGCAAATGAGAATTAGTCGCAACTAGAAAATGAGGTGGGGTGGGGATAAGTGGCAGTAGTGAGGAAGGCGAAAGTCGCAGGCGGGGGAGAGGTAGTGGGGCCGTTTGAAATGGATGGATGAGATGCCAGGAGCGGCCGCGCGCAGGATCGCAGTGTAACGGCGCACCATGAGGATTCGGGCACGGACGCGACGACGCAGATCGCCATCCATTTTAAACGGACCCGCTACCGCACGGAATCGTGGCTTGAAGAAGCGCGTGGTTTTGCGTATGGTGCGCCCGCCTTTCGCTCCCTGTCCAGGACCTCATGAGCAAACCAGCCCAGCCTGCCGATATCGCCTCCCTCAGCTTCGAAGCCGCGATGAAAGAGCTCGAAGCCATCGTGCGCGCGCTGGAGTCGGGCAACGCCGACCTCGACAAGGCCATCCATGATTACCAGCGCGGCAACGCGCTCAAGGCCCACTGCCTTGCCAAGCTTAACGAGGCGAGGCTCAAGGTCGAACAGATCCAGGTGGGCGAGGGCGGCGCGTTGTCGACCGCGCCTTTCGCCGCCGCCCGAATAATATGATTGCAACCGCCCATTCAACCCGTCATTGCGAGGAGCGCATCGCGCGACGCGGCAATCCAGCTTGCGGCCTAAAGAACTGGATTGCTTCGCTGCCGCTCGCAATGACGCAGAAATAACGAGGATCGTCCGCATGCAAGCCAACCTCCAGCAAGCCCTTGGTGAAATCTCCGAGAAACTCGACCGCGTGATGGACGATTTGCTGCCGTCCTCGCTGCAGCTGACCACGAAGGTCATCTCCCTGCACTCGCGCGAGGAGGAGAAGGAGACCACCACCGCCCCCGCCGGCGAGGCGAAGGTGATGGAGGCGATGCGCTACTCGGCGCTGGCCGGCGGCAAGCGGCTGCGCCCGTTCCTCACCGTCGAGTCGGCCAAGATGTTCGGCGTCCACCCCGACGCGGCGATGCTGACGGCCCGCCGCCATCGAGTTCGTCCACACCTATTCGCTGATCCACGACGACCTTCCCGCCATCGACAACGACGATTTCCGCCGTGGCAAGCCGTCCAACCACAAGCAGTTCGGCGAGGCCGCCGCCATCTTGGCCGGCGACGCGCTGCTCACCTACGCCTTCGAGGTCCTCGCCAACCCGCGCGTGCATACGGACGCCGCCGTGCGCTGCGAGCTCATCCGCTCGGTGGCGCGCGCCGCCGGGGGTGCGCGGCATGGTCGGCGGCCAGATGATGGACATCGACGCCGAAGCACCAGAAGCTCTCCGCCGACGAGGTCATCCGCCTGCAGCGCCTGAAGACCGGCGAGATGTTCGCCGTGTCGTGCGAGGCCGGCGCCATCCTCGGCAAGGCGGCGGACGCGATGCGCTCGAAGCTGCAGCGCTACGCCCACGATATCGGCCTCGCCTTCCAGATCACCGACGACCTGCTCGACGTCGAAGGCACCCGCACCGCTACCGGCAAGGGCGTGCGCAAGGACAAGGCGCAGGGCAAGGCGACGCTGATCTCCGTGCTCGGCGTCGAGCGCGCGCGCGACCAACGCGCAGATGCTCGCCAAGGCAGGCGGTCGACCACCTGAGCGTCTTCGACGGCCGCGCCGATTCGCTGCGCTCGCTCGCCAGCTACGTCATCACCCGCCGCAGCTAAACGCCCCATGTCCGGCATCATCCTCTGGGGGCCGAAGACCATTGCCTGGTTCGACGTCTGGTCCATCGACCATTTCGTCACCGGCGTGAACCTCTATTTCTTCGTCCTCATGCTGCACGCGCGCTTCCGCCCGGGCGAGGACCCGGCGGGCAACCGCTTCTCGATCTGGGGCTGGGTGCTGGCGCTGTGCTTCGCCTGGGAGGCGCTCGAGCATTACCTCGAGGTCGGCCTCGCCGGCGCATGGCTCATGAGCTGGCTGCAGGGCGTGGAGTTCAGCGTCAACCGCCTCATCACCGATCCGCTGATGATCGGCCTCGGCGCCTGGACCGCACAGCGCTACGGCAAGCTCAACCGCCCGGCCAAGATATTCTCGACCGCGTGGATCGTCGTCCATCTCTGCTTCTTCCCCGACAGCATGTACCTGCAGCGCTTCCTGCCGATTATCCGCCTATGAAGCGCCGCCTCGACCAGCTGCTCGTCGAACGCGGCCTCGCCGAATCGCGGACGAAAGCGCAGGCGCTCATCATGGCCGGGCTGGTCTATAGCGGCGAAAAGAAGCTCGACAAGGCCGGCGCCGAAATCCCCGACGACACCGAGCTCAGCGTACGCGGCAAGGAACATCCCTGGGTCTCGCGCGGCGGCATGAAGCTCGCCCACGCGCTGGAGCATTTCAGGCTCGACGTGAAAGGACTGGCCGCCATCGATGTCGGCGCCTCGACCGGCGGCTTCACCAACGTGCTGCTTGCCGGCGGTGCGGCGAAAATCTACGCGGTGGATGTCGGCCACGGCCAGCTCGACAGCAAGCTGCGTGGCGACACGCGCGTCATCGTACTGGAAAAGACCAATGCGCGCGCGCTCACGGAGAAGGAAATTCCCGGCCGGTCGATCTCGTCGTCTGCGATGCGAGCTTCATCTCGCTTAAGAAGGTGCTGCCCGCCGCGCTGGCGCTCACGAAGCCGCGCGCGACGCTCGTCACCCTCATCAAGCCGCAGTTCGAGGTCGGGAAGAAAGAGGCCAGCCGCGGCAAGGGCGTCATCCGCGACGCTTCCATCCATAAGGACGTCTGCGACGACATCGCCGCCTGGGTCGCGGCCGAGGGCTGGCAGGTACTCGGCATTGCCGAAAGCCCCATCACCGGGCCGAAGGGGAACAAGGAGTTTTTGCTTTGCGCGCGGCGAGGGTGATAAAGAGGCCCCATGAACCTTCACGAGATCTATATCTATGACCGGCTGCTCGATCTTCCGTCGGCGTCCATAACGTCCGACGCGTCGCAGGAGCGCGTGGTGTTCGACCTGTCCGGCCATTTCGATGCCAGGGCGCTGACGGACCTCAGGTCTGCCGTCGCCGTCGCCGCCATACCGGGGCTTGCGATCGAGGAGAAGGACGGAAAGACCGAGCTGGTGGCGCAGGGCAGGTACGCGCTGCGGCAGCTGGCGAACAACAGCGTCCCCTTTCCCGGCAGTGACGCGCACGTGACGGGCAGGCGGCCGTCATGACCTGGCCGGTCTTCTCGCAGGCCTTCCTCGCGCAGCTCCTGCCGCTGCTGCCGGAGACGACGCTCGACGCCATCCGCCGCTTCCATCCCGAGCAGTATGCGCATGCGGCGGTCGTTGCGGCCGTCGCCTCCCTGCTGGCGGCGGCGATGCTTTACGCCATCGGTATCAAGCTGCGCAAGCTGCCGGCGAAGATCAGCACGCCGGAGCAGCAAGTGCGCATCGAGCGCCTGCGCCTCGTCGCGCAGGAATGGCTCGCATGGGCGCTGCTGCTGGCGCCGGCGCCGTTCGGCATGCTGCTGGTGGTCGCCGCCGGTTTCTTCGGCATCGATAAGTGGCGCGCGGCGCTCATGGTGAGCGTCGCGGAAGTGCTTTGGCGCGGTGCGCCGCTGCTGCAATAAGCCCGTCACTGCGAGGAGCATCGCGACGAAGCAATCCGGTCCTTGCCGGTTGCACCGACTGGATTGCTTCGCTTCACTCGCAATGACGGAATTTCAGGCGCGCTTTTTTACTTTTTGTTTCTGGGCGAGCAGCGGCTTCAGGTAGCGGCCGGTGACGCTTTTCGCGTCCTCCGCCACTTCCTCCGGCGTGCCGAGGGAGGACGATTTTCCCACCCTTGTTGCCGCCGCCGGGGCCGATGTCGATGATGTAGTCCGCCGTCTTGATGACGTCGAGATTGTGCTCGATGACGACCATCGTATTACCGCTGTCGACCAGCTTCTGCAGCACGCCGAGCAGCTTCTTGATGTCGTCGCTATGCAGCCCGGTCGTCGGCTCGTCCAATATGTAGAGCGTCTTGCCGGTGGCGCGCTTGCTGAGCTCCTTGGCGAGCTTGATGCGCTGCGCCTCGCCGCCCGAGAGCGTCGTCGCCGACTGGCCGAGATGGATGTAGCCGAGGCCGACCTCCGATAACGCCAGCAGCTTTTCCTTGATGCTGGCATGCGCGGCGAAATAGCCGATGGCTTCCTCGACCGTCATGTTGAGCACGTCGGCGATGGATCTGTCCTTGTACTTCACCTCGAGCGTCTCGCGGTTGTAGCGCGCGCCGTTGCACTGGTCGCAGGTGACGTAGACGTCCGGCAGGAAGTGCATCTCGATCTGCAGCATGCCGTCGCCCTGGCACGCCTCGCAGCGGCCGCCCTTGACGTTGAAGCTGAAGCGCCCCGGCTGGTAGCCGCGCGCCTTCGACTCCGGCAGCCCGGCGAACCAGTCGCGGATGGGCTGGAACGCGCCGGTATAGGTGACGGGATTGGAGCGCGGCGTGCGGCCGATGGGCGACTGGTCGATCTCGATGATCTTGTCGATATGCTCCAGCCCCTCGATCTTGTCGTGCGCCCCCCGGCGTGACTTTCGTCCCATGCAGCCGGCGCGTCACCGCTTTATAGAGCGTCTCGATGACGAGCGAGGATTTGCCGCCGCCGGATACGCCGGTGACGCAGGTGAACAGCCCCAGCGGGATATCGACGTTGACGTTCTGCAAATTGTTCGCCCGCGCCTTGCGGATGGAGATTTTCTTGTGGCTGCGCGCGGCGCGGCGTTCCTGCGGGACCTCGATGCGCTTGGCGCCGGAGAGATACTGGCCGGTGATGCTGTTCTTGTTCTTCATCACGTCTTCCGCGGTGCCGGTGGCGATGATCTCGCCGCCGTGGATGCCGGCGCCCGGACCCATATCGACGAGGAAATCGGCGCGGCGCATCGTGTCCTCGTCGTGCTCGACGACGATCACGGTGTTGCCCAGCGCGCGCAGATGCTCGAGCGTGCCGAGCAGCCGCTCGTTGTCGCACTGGTGCAGGCCGATCGACGGTTCGTCGAGTACGTAGACGACGCCGGACAGGCCCGAGCCGATCTGCGAGGCGAGGCGGATGCGCTGCGCTTCGCCGCCCGAAAGCGTGCCCGATTCGCGCTTGAGCGTGATGTAATCCAGCCCGACGTTATTGAGGAAGCCCAGCCGCGCGCGAATCTCCTTGATGATCTTCTCGGCGATCTTGTTGTCCTTCGCCGACAGGCGTTTCGGCAGCTCGCCGAACCATTTCACCGCGTCCTCGATGGTCAGCTCGCAGACCTCGGCGATGTTCCGGCCGCCGACCTTCACGCACAGCGATTCCGGCTTGAGGCGCGCGCCGTGGCAGGCTTCGCAGGGCGCGGTGGACTGGAATTTCTCCAGCTCCTCGCGCGTCCAGTCGCTTTCCGTTTCGCTATGGCGGCGCTCCAGGTTGCCGATGACGCCCTCGAACGGCTTGTGGCTGTGGAAGGTGCGCGCGCCGTCGAAATAGGCGATCTTGATGTCCTCCTCGCCCGAGCCGTTGAGGATGATGTCCTGGACGTCCTTCGGCAGGTCGCGCCAGGGCGTCGCCATGCTCTGCTTGTAATGGCGCACCACCGCTTCCAGCGCCTGCTGGTAGAATTTCGCATGGCCCGACGCCCAGGGCGCGACGGCGCCCTTGTTCAGCGGCAGCGATGCATCCGGGACGATGAGCGCCGGATCGAAATACATCTGCGTGCCGAGCCCGTCGCAGGTCGGGCAGGCGCCGAACGGCGAGTTGAAGGAGAAGATGCGCGGCTCGATCTCGGGCAGGGTGAAGCCGGAGACGGGGCAGGCGAACTTGGCGCTGAACGTCAGCACGTCACCCTTTTTCGGCTTGGCGCCGGTGAGGGCTTTTTTCAGTTTCTTCACCGTGCCTTCGTCCGGCAGCTCGGCGATCTCGACGAGCAGCAGCCCGTCGGAGATTTTCAGCGCCGTCTCGATGGAATCGGCGAGGCGGTTGCCTAATTCCGGCCCGACCTTGATGCGGTCGACGACGATGAAGATGTTGTGCTTCTTCTGCTTGTCGAGCGTCGGCAGCTCGTCCATCTCGTACATCTCGCCGTCGATCTTGACGCGGGTGAAGCCGCGCTTGCTCATGCCGGCGAGCTCCTTGCGGAACTCACCCTTGGCGCCGCGCGCGATGGGCGCCATGAGGAAAAGCTTCGTGCCCTCAGGCAGCGCGGCGATGATGTCGACCATCTGCGTCACTGTCTGCGCCTCGATCGGCAGGCCGGTCGCCGGCGAATAGGGCACGCCGACGCGGGCGAACAGCAGGCGCAGGTAGTCGTAGATCTCGGTGACGGTGCCGACGGTCGAGCGCGGGTTCTTCGAGGTCGTTTTCTGATCGATGGCGATGGCGGGGGAGAGCCCGTCGATGCTCTCCACGTCCGGCTTGTCGTGGATGTTGAGGAACTGGCGCGCGTAGGCGGAGAGCGACTCGACGTAGCGGCGCTGGCCCTCGGCATAGAGCGTATCGAACGCCAGCGAGCTCTTGCCCGAGCCGGAAAGCCCGGTGATGACCACCAGCTTGTTCTTCGGCAGGTCGAGGTCGATGTTCTTTAAATTATGCTGCTTGGCGCCGCGGATGGAGATCGTCTCTTGCATGAAGTTCCCTGTTTTTTCACTAAAAAAGCCCCGGTTTTCGGGGCCGTTGTTTATATAGGGGGAAGGCCGGGGTGGTCAATGGGGAGCTGCGCAGATACAGGCTGTTTCTTGATGGTTTCCCTTATGCACAGGCTGGCCGGGCCCCGTTTCTTGGCGTTGCAATGGCGCCCGGCGCCCCTATGATGGCCGTTCCCTACGGACAGTAACGAACCAACGAGATCAGGAGCATCCCATGGCAGGCAGCGTCAACAAGGTCATTCTCATCGGCAATCTCGGCGCCGACCCCGAAATCCGCGCCATGCAGAACGGCAGCGAAGTGTGCAATTTGCGCATCGCCACCTCGGAAAGCTGGAAGGACAAATCCACCGGCGAGCGCCGCGAAAAGACCGAGTGGCACCGCGTGGTCATCTTCAACGAGAACCTCGTGCGCATCGCCCGCGACTACCTGAAGAAGGGCAGCAAGGTCTATCTCGAAGGCGCGCTGCAGACGCGCAAATGGACCAATAAAGAGGGCGTCGAGCAATATTCGACCGAGGTCGTGCTGCAAGGCTTCAACGGCAACCTGACCATGCTCGACGGCAAGCGCGAAGGCGGCGGCGCCAGCGCCGGCGGCGGCAGCGACGAATACAATCAGGACCGCAGCAGCTACGGCAGCGCGCCGCAGCAGCGCACCAAGGTCGCCGAAGCCGAGCTCGACGACGAGATCCCGTTCTAAATAAATGTCATTCCCGCCTGCGCGGGAATGACAAAAGAAACTATGGCAGCGCAGAAAACTCCCTTCCTCAAGATGCACGGCACCGGTAACGACTTCGTCGTGCTCGACGGGCGCAAGCGCGCAGTCAGCATCGATTCGGCTTCGGCCAAACGCATCGCCGACCGGCATTTCGGCATCGGCTGCGACCAGCTCGTCGTGCTGGGCGAGTCGAAGAAGGCGGACGTCTTCATGCGCATCTTCAATTCGGACGGCTCGGAAATTTCGACCTGCGGCAACGCCTCGCGCTGCGTCGCCGACCTGCTGATGCGCGAAGGCAACGTGGCGCAGGCGACCATCGAGACCGCCGCCGGGCTGCTGGTCGGCATGCGCGCCGAGGGCGACAGCGTGACCATCGACATGGGCGAGCCGAAATGGGAATGGCGCGACGTGCCGCTATCGGAGTCGCGCAACACGCTGCATCTGGGCATCGCCGAAGGGCTGCTGATGGACCCGGTGGCGATCAGCATGGGCAATCCGCACGCGATCTTTTTCGTGCGCGACCTGCATCACATCAGGCTCGGCGAGTGGGGCCCGAAGCTCGAGCACGACCGGCTATTCCCCCAGCGCGCCAACATCAGCGCCGTGCAGGTCGTCTCGCCGGAATACATCAAGATGGCCGTGTGGGAGCGCGGCACCGGGCTGACGCTCGCCTGCGGTTCCGCCGCCTGCGCCGCCGTCGTCGCCGGCGTGCGCCGCGAGATACTGGAGCGCAAGGTCGAGGTCGACCTCCCCGGCGGCCGCCTGAGCGTCGAATGGCGGCCGGGCGAAGGCAACGGTCGCGTGCTGATGACGGGGCCCGTGGCCTATGTCTTCAACGGGGAGATAGAATTATAGAAGCCGTCATTGCGAGGAGCTCGATCGCGCGACGCGGCAATCCAGTTCTCGGCCCAGGAAGCTGGATTGCTTCGCTGCCGCTCGCAATGACGAGTTCCTTTACTTTTTGGCGGGTTTCTCTATGTCTGCCGCCATGTCCGTCGAGGTCGTCACGTTCGGTTGCCGGCTCAACACCTACGAGAGCGAGGTGATGAAGTCGCACGCGCTCGATGCGGGCCTGAGCGACACCATCATCTTCAACACCTGCGCGGTGACCGCCGAGGCGGAGAAGCAGGCGCGCCAGTCCATCCGCCGCGCGCGGCGCGAGCATCCCGGCAAGCGCATCGTCGTCACCGGCTGCGCGGCGCAGGTGCGCCCCGCGCAGTTCAGCGAGATGGAGGAAGTCGACGCGGTGCTCGGCAACGAGGAGAAAATGCACGCGGCGCCGTACCTGAAGCTCGACAGCGAGCGCGCGCAGGTCAACGACATCATGAGCGTGAAGGAGACCGCCGCGCATCTCGTCGGCGCCTTCGACGGGCGCGCACGCGGCTTCATCCAGGTGCAGAACGGCTGCGACCACCGCTGCACCTTCTGCATCATCCCGTATGGGCGCGGCAACTCGCGCTCGGTGCCGGTCGGCGAGGTCGTCGCGCAGGTGCGCGCGCTGGTGGAAGCCGGCGTCAACGAAATCGTGCTCACCGGCGTCGACATGACCGGCTACGGCAAGGACCTGCCGGGTGCCCCAAGCCTCGGGCAGATGATGCGCCGCGTGCTGGCGCTGGTGCCTGAGCTGAAACGCCTGCGGCTTTCCTCCATCGACGCGGTCGAGGTCGACGACGATCTCTATCGCCTGATCGCCGAGGAGCCGCGCCTGATGCCGCATTTGCATGTCAGCCTGCAGGCGGGCGACGACATGGTGCTCAAACGCATGAAGCGGCGCCATTCGCGCGCCGACATCGTTGCCTTCTGCGAACGCGTGCGCGCGCTGCGTCTGGACATCGTCTTCGGCGCCGACATCATCGCCGGCTTCCCCACCGAGAGCGACGCGATGTTTGAAAACACGCTCGCGCTGGTCGATGAAGTGGACCTCACCTACCTGCATGTCTTCCCCTATTCGGCACGTCCGGGCACGCCCGCTGCGCGCATGCCGCAAGTGCCTTCGCCCGTGCGCAAGGAGCGCGCCGCGCGCCTGCGCGAGGCGGGCCAGAAGCGGCTCGCCGCCTACCTTTGCGCGCAGGCTGGCAAACGCATGAGCGTCGTCGTCGAGCAGGACGGGCTTTGCGGCCATAGCGAGACCTTCGCGCCGGTACGGCTGAGCGAAAAGCGTCCGGTAGGCAGCATCCAGCAGGTGACGATCGCCTCGGCGGACGCGGCGCGGCTTTACGCGGCATGAATCTTTTTTCCAGACTTTCTTCCGGGCTGAAAAAGACTTCCTCGCAGCTCGGCGATGGTATCGGTGCCATTTTTACCGAACGCAAGCTTGACGCGGCGACACTCGCCGGGCTTGAGGAATTGCTTATCGCTGCCGATATCGGCGTCGCGGAATCGGCCTCCATCGTTGCCGGGATCGCGCAGGGGCGGCACGATAAGGATATCGATGCGGGAGAAATCAAGGCGCTGCTCGCTTCCGCCATCGCGCGGCGGCTGGAGCCCTACGCGGCGCCTTTAAAAATTGACGGCCCCACGCCCTGCGTGGTGTTCGCCGTCGGCGTCAACGGCAACGGCAAGACGACGACGCTGGGCAAGCTGGCCCATCGCTATGTCGCCGAGGGGAAGAAAGTGCTGCTCGTCGCCGCCGATACGTTCCGCGCGGCGGCGGTGGAGCAGCTCGCCGAATGGGCGAAGCGCAGCGGCGCCGGTTTCGTGCACGGCGCGGCGAACGCCGATCCGGCCTCGGTGGTCTACGGCGGAGTGGAGCAGGGACTGCGCGACAAGGTGGACCTCATCCTCATCGATACGGCGGGGCGGCTGCACACCAAGGACAATCTGATGGCCGAGCTCGCCAAGATGACCAAGGCCGCGCGCAAGCTCATCCCCGACGCGCCGCATGCGGTGCTGCAGGTGCTCGACGCGACGACGGGGCAGAACGCGCTTTCGCAGGTGAAGGCCTTCCGCGAGGCGGCGGGGGTGACCGGCCTCATCGTCACCAAGCTGGACGGCACGGCGCGGGCGGGGATCGTCGTCGCGCTCGGCCGCGAGTTCGGGCTGCCGATCCACGCCATCGGCGTCGGCGAGGGGGCCGAGGACCTGCAGCCTTTCGATGCGGATGCCTTCGCCAAGGCGCTGGTAGGATAACCCCACCAGTGGTATAGTCGCCGCAAGGACCGGCTAAATATTCTAAAAACGAGGCGCTTACCGGCAAAATTAACGCAATTTTAGTAAATATCTGTTATTCTCTGGGTCGGGTTGGGGGACATTCCTAGTATTATGAATTTCCAAGGTTTTTACCTTCGGTGCCATAGGGGTGCGGTATGACGCAAGGTCGCCTGCGCGCCGATCCGCTGTTCCAGGGCCTCGCGCGCCCGCCGATGATCCTCGGCGTCAGCTACATGTATTTCGTGCTCAACGCGATGATCACGATGATCCTTTTCATCAACACCCAGACGTTCCTCGCCTTCCCGATCGGCGTGGTCATCCACATGTTCGGCTACTTGCTGTGCATGAAGGAGCCGCGCGCCGTCGAGCTGTGGATGCTGCGCATGAAATACGGCTACAAGAGCTGGAACCGGCATTACTATCACCATACGAATTCCTACGATGTGTTCTAGGCGATGATCCTCAAACCGCTGAAGCGCCGCGAAGTCTCCAAGGCCACCTACGCGAAGCGCGAGGTGTTCGCCGCCGACTTCATTCCCTACGAATACCACTGGGACAGGGACACCATCATCACCAAGAACAAGGAGCTGCTGCAGATCATCAAGGTCGAGGGCTTCTCCTTCGAGACGGCGGACGACGACGTCGTCGACATGAAGAAGATGGTGCGCAACTCCCTCTACAAATCGATGGCGGAGGGCACGTTCGCGCTGTGGTTCCACATGGTGCGCCGCCGCCAGAGCGTCTATCCGGGCGGCACGCAGCCGCCGGGCTTCGCCAGCCACATCGACGACAAATGGCGCGCCAAGCACCAGAAGCGCCACAGCTTCGTCAACGAGCTCTACATCACCGTGGTGCGCAAGCACGACACCAAGGGCGCGGCGAAGATCGAGAACCTGTTCTCCAAGGTCGAGCAGCGGGCGACCAAGGGCGCCGAGGCGCTGCAGCTCAAGGAGATGCACAAGGAGCTCAAGGAATCCGTCTACCGCGTGATGGCGACGTTCAAGGATTACGGCGCCCGCGTGCTCACCACGAAAATGACCGAGTACGGCCCGCATTCCGAACCGCTGGAATTTTTGGGCCGCCTCGTCAACGCCGGCGACACGCAGAAAATGCTCGTGCCGACCATCGACATCGCGCATTACCTGCCGCTCAACCGGCTTTATTTCGGCCAGCGTGCGATCGAGATCCGCTCGGCGACGGGGACGAAATACGCTGGCCTGGTCTCCATCAAGGAATATTCGCCGGCGACGGCGGCGGGCATCATGGACGCGTTCCTGCAACTGCCGTTCGAGTTCGTCGTCAGCCAGAGCTTCCAGTTCGAGAACCGGCAGACCAATATCGGCAGCATGCAATTGCAGCAGCGGCGGATGAAGCAGTCGCAGGACGTCGCGCTGTCGCAGGTGAGCGAGATCGACACCGCGCTCGACCTCGCCATGTCCGGCCACATCGCCTTCGGCATGCACCACATGACGGTGCTGTGCTTCGAAGACAACCTCAACGCGCTCGAAGGCGCGGTGTCGATGGTCATCGCCGAGATGGTCAATGTCGGCATCAACCCCGTGCGCGAGAAGCTGGTGCTGGAGCAGTGTTTCTGGGCGCAATTGCCGGCGAATTTCGAATATATCGGCCGCAAATCGAAGATCAACACGCTCAACATCGCCGGCTTCGCGGCGATGCATAACTACCCGCCGGGGCGCGAGTCCGGCAACCACTGGGGCGACGCGGTGACGCTGTTCGACACCACCTCGGGCACACCGTATTTCTTCAACTTCCACCTGCGCGACGTCGGCCATACCACCATCATCGGCCCGACCGGCGCCGGCAAAACGGTGCTGATGAACTTCCTCTGCGCGCAGGCGCGCAAGTTCAACTGCCGCATGTTCCTCTTCGACAAGGATCGCGGCGCGGAGATTTTCGTGCGCGCGCTCGGCGGCAAATACACCAACATCGACCCCGGCGCGCCGTGCCACTTCAACCCGCTGCAGCTCGACGACACGATGGAGAACCGCGCCTTCCTCACCGAGTGGATCGCCGCACTCGTCTCCACCAACGACGAGCCGCCGAACGCTGACGAGCTCGAGATCATCCAGCGCGCGGTCGAGGGCAACTACAAGCTGCGCAAGGAAGACCGCGTGCTGCACAACATCGCGCCGTTCTTCGGGCTCGAGGGGCCGGGCACCGTCGGCAACCGGCTCAAGCAGTGGCATTCCGACGGCCGCTACTGCCAGATCTTCGACCATGTCGAGGACGTCGTCGATTTCCATTCCGACACCGTCTTCGGCTTCGAGATGGGCGCGCTGCTCGCCAACCGGACGACGCTGGTGCCGGTGCTGCTCTACCTGTTCCACCGCATCCAGCTCTCGCTCGACGGCACGCCCAACATGATCATCCTCGACGAGGCCTGGGCGCTGGTCGACAACAAGGTCTTCGCCGCCAAGATCAAGGACTGGCTGAAGACGCTGCGGAAATTGAACGGCATGGTCGTCTTCGCCACGCAGTCGGTCGAGGACGCGGTGAATTCGAGCATTTCCGACACGCTCATCCAGCAGACGGCGACGCAGATATTCCTGCCCAACCCGAAAGCGACCGAGCCCTACCGCAAGGCGTTCATGCTTTCCGAGCGCGAGTTCACGCTGCTCAAGAACACCGATCCCGGCACGCGCTACTTCCTCGTCAAGCAGGGCAAGGACATCGTCGTCGCCCGCATCGATTTGTCGGGGATGGACGACATCATCGCCATCCTTTCCGGCCGCGCCGAGACGGTCGCCGTGCTCGACGAAGTGCTCGCCGAGCTGGGCGAGGACGCGGCGCCCGACGTCTGGATCCCCGTCTTCCTCGAGCGGGTCAAGCGGCTGTGATGCGCGCCCGCACCCTCGCGATCTCCTTCGACCGGCGCACGCTGGCGCACATGGCGTTCATGCTCCTGCTCGCCGCCGCGCTGTTCCTCGCGCTGAGCCTGCACGCCGCGCATGCGCAGACGCCGGCGCCGACCCCGCCGGCGCCGATCCCGGCGGCGACGCCGCCCGCGACCACCACCGGCGGCACGGGCACGATCGCGGGCGACACCAGCAAGTGCAAGGACTACCCGGGCCTGACCAACCGCGTCGCCGCCTGCATCCGCCTGACGCTGCTCGACGTCACCGACACGTATTTCTACGGCGCCGACGGGCAGGGCGGCTTCTACGGGCTGGTGCGCGACATCTTCTGGGCGTTCATCACGCTCACCATCGTCATCTACGGCGTGCTGATCATGGGCGGAATGCTGGAGAAGATCAGCCGCGACCTCATGGTGCTCGTCCTCAAGATCGGCATCGTGGTCTGGGCGGTGACCAACCTCGACACGATCTACACCTGGGAAATGAACATGATGGACGCGACCTCGGCCGCCGTCATCACCTTCATCCCGCAGCAGGGCGCGCCCGACGGGGTGACGCAGGTGCAGAACGAGAAATGCATCCAGGACATGGAGAACCAGGCGGCGGTGCCGACGCAGGGCGAGCCGGTCATCGCGCCGTGGCTGGCGATGGACTGCATCCTCGACAGCGTCATCGGCCTCAAGCGCGATACCGATACGACGACGTCGAAGAAATGGTGGAACGATAATCTGCAGGGGCAGGGGATGGCGCGCGGGCTGGTCGCCTTCTTCATGACCTCGGCGAAGACCTCGGTGATCGGGCTGATCATCGGCGTGGTCGGCTTTATTTTCATCTACAGCCTGGTGTTCCTCATCATCAAGGCGCTGTTCACCTATCTCGGCGCCTATATCGGGCTGACGTTCCTGATGATCATCGCGCCGCTGTTCATCCCGCTGGTGCTGTTCCGCCCGACCAGCGAGTATTTCAACAAATGGATGAAGATGGTCATCTCCTTCATGCTGCAGCCGGTGCTGATGCTCATCTTCATCACGCTGACCATCACCGCGGTCGACCTCGCGACCTATTCGGGCGACTACTCCATCATGTACAAGATCGCCGGCGACGCCTCGCGCCAGCAGGGCTTCACGCTCAACCAGTACCTCACGGACCATAATATCAGCCTGAAGAAACCGACCACCTTCGCCGAGCAGGTCGGCGGGAAGACCACGCCGAAGACCACCCAAAGCACGCAGGCCGGCATTTTCTCCACCTCGAACAGCGACTGCCCGCCCGCCTCGAGCACCGCCGCCACCGGCACCGGAACGGGCAACACCACGACGGGCGGCACGGGAACGGGCACCGGCACGACGCCCGCCGCCAAGCCCGAGAAGGGCTGCGGCAACACCTACCCCGCTGCAATGGTGGCGCGATTCGCTCGACTGGCAGAAGCTCGCCGACGCGCGCAGCCCGGCGGTCGAGATCGAGGGCGACGCCAAGACCACCGGTGAGGAGGAAGCGCGCGAGGTGCTGGCGGCGGTGATCTTCGCCGGCATCGTCATCTTCGTGATGAACGGGCTGCTCGCCGTGGTGCCGATGGTCGCCAACGACCTCGTCGCCGATTACGGCGTCTCGCCGAACCTCTTCGCCAAGATGGGCAAGCTGCCCTTCCAGGACCAGGCGCAATCCTCCATCCGCGATATCGTCGCCGGGATCGGCTCGCAGGCGACGCGGCGCACGGGGAGCGATACATGACGCGCCGCCTCGCCATCGCTGCCGCCATCCTCGTCGCCGCTGCCGTGCTCGTCGGCACCAGCGGGGCCGTCACGCAGGGCTGGCACGGCACCGCCGCCGCGCAGTCCAACAGCGACTCGGTGCCGCCGGCGCAGCAGGCGCCCGACCATCTCGGCAACGCGCAGAAAGGCTGCCGCCAGTATCCCGACGCGGCGGGCGGCACGCTCATCGGCTACATCATCCCGTGCATCGCGCACACGATCGCCGACACCACCAGCCAGCTCTGCCAGAAAATGGTCGACATGATCATGCCGATCGTCTGGGCCTTCATCACGCTGGTGCTCATTTTCTTCGGCATCAAGGTGCTCTCCGGCGAGGGACAGGTCCACAGCGAAGGCTTCCTGCTGCTGATCAAGATCGGCGTCGTCGTCGCGGTGCTGCAGACGCTGCCCAACTTCATTCCCTACATCTACAGCATCATGACGGAGACCGTGAGCGTCGTCTCCGGCACCATTTCCCAGGGCGACCCGCAGCTCTGGCAGGACAACGGCGACGGAACGGACCCCTCGACCGCGTCGAGCGCGACAAGTGCGACGAGCGCGAACGGCCCCGTGCATTGCGACGTTTCCAAGTACGGCGACGCCAACACCCTGCCGCTGTGGAAGGGCTTCGACTGCATGCTGGGCAAGCTGTGGGGCATCACCATGGGCACCAACACCGCCGCCGACGGCCCCGGCGCGACGGGCGGGCACCCCAGCATGCTGCTGGCGGCGAGCGTCGTCGGCACGATGAGCGGGTTCCTCTTCGGCGGCACGTTCGGCGTCATCCTGTTCATCGCCTGCATCGGCGTGGTGTGGACGCTGTTCATGGTGATCCTGAGGACGGCGTTCGCCTTCATCAACTCCTATCTTTACGCGTCGATCCTGCTGCTGATCGCGCCGCTGTTCCTGCCGCTGACGCTGCTGCGCGCCGGCAACGACTACTTCCAGAACTGGACCCGTTCCTTCCTCGCCTGCTTCCTGCTGCCGCTCGTCATCACCGCCTACGCGATGCTGGCGATCCAGCTTTACGACGGCATCCTGTTCGCCCCCAACGCCGAGATCAACAAGCTCTTCAACATGGAGGGCAACCCCGACATGCAGAACCTGATCAAGGCCGAGAAGCCCTCGCGCCGCGCCTGCGACATGCAGACCGCCGGCAGCGGCGCCCAGGGGCGCTCGGCGATAAGCGGCATCGCCGAGAAAGTGCTCTACCAGAACCGCTGGCTGCAGAGCTTCACCCACCCCGGCAGCGGCGCCTTCGGCAATCTGTGCGGCATGGCCAACGTGCCGGTGCTCGTCGCCCACGACATCGACACGAAAAAGAATTACGCGACCGACCGCCAGGCCTTCGAGGCGATGATCAAGGATTGCGTGAAGCTCTTCCTCGTCTCCTGGCTGGTGTCGCAGGGCTTCAAGAACGTGCAGGGCTTCGTCTCGCAGATCGTCGGCTCCTCGGCGGTGGCGACCTCCTTCACCAAGCCTTCGGCGATGGAAGCGCGCTTCGAGACCGGCATGGCCTGGGCCAAGCAGGGGATGATCGGCGGCCTCAAGGACAAGGACGGCCACGAGACGATGGGCCCCGCGTTCCTGCGCAATATTCCCACCGCGCTGGGCGATGCCGCCGGCGTGTCGGGCGATAAACACTACCCCGGCTTCTTCGGCGGCATTGGCGCCGACCCCGGAGGCTGATAGGAGGATGGTCATGACGCAGCAGTATCTCCCCCGACGCAAGCGGCTTCTGCTGCCGCTCCTGCTGGCGCTGGCGCTCGGTGCGGCGCTGCCCGCCATGGCGCAGACGCCGACCGCTCCCCCGGCGACGACGACCACGCCGCCGGCCACCGACCCCGGCACTTCCGCGGGCAAGGACGACCAGCAATGCACCACCTTCGCCCAGCGGCTGCAGGCGATGCAGAACAGCGGCACCAGCACCGGCACCGGCACCGGCAGCTCGACCACCACCACCATGAGCTCCAGCAGCGACAGCTACACGGGCGGCAGCGGCGGCGGCTGCCAGGACCAGAACACGGCGGATTCGAGCGGCACCACCACCGCCAGCGACACCACATCGAGCACGGACTCGGGCTGCGGCATCCTCAGCGAGATCTACATCTACATCAAGGGCGTCTCGGCCAGGCGACGCAGAACCTGTTCAATTCCTTCATCAACAACGACAACTACCAGAACGCGGTGCTGGCGGCGATCACCGCTGTCGATCGTCTTCTCGGCGTCGCCTTCACCATCGGCATCATGCAGGTGAGCTTCGGCCAGGTGCTGGTGCGGCTGATCAAGCTCGGCATCATCTTCACGCTGATCTCGCCCGACGGGTGGGACTTCTTCAACACCAACGTCGTCGCCTTCTTCTCCGACGGCACGGACGACCTCGTCTCCGGCGTCATGGCGATCGCCACCGGGGTGACACCGCCGCCCGGCTCGACGCCCTTCTACGCCTTCGACGCGATGGCGAGCTACCTCATCCACCCCGACGTGCTGATCGCCATCATGGCTCGATCGGCTTCGGCGGGCCGTTCGGCATGCTCATGGGCAGCATGATGGTCATCTCGATGCTCGGCTTCCTCAAGCTGCTGGTCAACGCGCTCAAGCTGTACGCGGTGGCGTTCATCGCCCGCTCGCTGCTGCTCGGCATCGCGCCGATCTTCATCGTCTTCCTGCTGTTCGAACGCACGAAGAACCTGTTCATCAGCTGGCTCAACGCGCTGCTCACCATGTCGCTGCAGCCGATCCTGATGTTCACCTCCTGTCCTTCTTCATGGTGCTCATCCAGACCGCCTCCTCCGACATGTTCAGCGCCGAGCTGTGCTGGACCGAGTTCAGCAGCGCCAGGGCACCAACGGCAAATGGTCCTTCTGGCGCTTCGTCGACCCGAAGACCAAGCAGCCCATCCCGGGCGACATGACCTGGCAGGGCTCGCTCGACTGCCTGCTGAGCAACGGCTCGACGGGCACGGCCACCAGCGGCGCCGCCACCGACGACGCCGCCTGCGACCACGAGCGCCACGCCGGCAACGCCTCCGGCTCGACGCAGTGCCAGGAATTCCCGATCAACATCGTCAACGTGCTGAGCTTCCTGATCCTCGTCTACCTCGCGGGGCGCTTCGCCGAAGGCATCGATCGCATCGCCTCCGAGCTCAGTAACGCCTACCTGCTACTTGACACCGGCGGCAAGCTGGATCAATTCTTGGCGTCGCAGGGCAAGAGCAGCGGCAGTAGCGGCGGCGGCATCGGCGGCGGGATCAACCGCCTGCTCGGCAAACCCGGAGGTAATCGCGCATGAAATCACTCGTCACCGGCCTGATGATCCTGAGCGCGCTTTGCCTGAGCGCCTGCGATTCGGAAGAGGTGCACGTGATGAAAAGCCCCTGTTCCGGCATCGACGGCAGCCCCTGCGGGCCGAAGCGCGCGGTCAACGACTGGTGGATGCACCACGACCAGCCCGCGCCCGAGCAGAGCAGCTAGCGCACCGGAATGCCCGGACGCGTCCTTTTTGGCACACGCTTCTAAAATCCCTCTCCCGCTTGCGGGAGAGGGTTAGGGAGAGGGGCTCGCAGCGGCAGCGAGGCATAAACTACTGAGTCAGAAGAATCGCTCCGCGAAGTCGCCGCACTTCGTGCAACTCCGCACCCTCTCCCAGCTCCGTCTAAACTCGCTTCGCTCATTAAGCCTGCGCACACCCTCTCCCGCTGAAGCGGGGAGAGGGAAATAATGATTGGCATCGCGGGTGTGAAGGCAGGACTTAAAAAATTCCCCGGCTGCCCTTGTTCTGGCGGCGGAGGCGGGGGCGCGCCCTGCTTGCGGATGGCATCTTCCTGCGCAGCTCGCCGGTGTGGATGGCCGCTTCCTTCTGGACGAACTGCTGGTTGTTGGCGTTCTGCGCGGCGGCGGCGATCTTCGGCTGCGCGTTGGCGCGCGCCATGGCGTCGATGGTGCCGCGCCCGGTCTGCACCAGCTGGCCGGTGGCGGTGTTCAGGCTCATCGCCTTGCGGAACTGCATCATCAGGCTGCGGTCGAGATGCTGCTGCTCCTCTTCCTCCTCGTGGACGTGCTGCATCGCTGCGCGCTGGGCGAGGGCCGAGCGCTGCGCCGCCGTCAGCATGCCGGGCTGGTTGAGCGCCGGGTTGGAGGTGGCGGCGGCCGAGGTGCTGCGCTGCTGCGTCGCCCGCGCCTGCTGCAAGCGCCTGCCGCCCGGTCGCCGTGCGCGATGGCGCGCGTGCCGTGTTGCCCTGCTGCTGGGCGCGCGCGGCGCTCTGCGCCTGGATGCGCTGCGCCTGCGCGCGCTCTGGCGAGGTCCTGCGTCTCGAGGATCGCGGCGCTGCGGTCGGCGCGCGTCCCTCGCGCCGTCGGCGGAGAGCGTCATCGCCTGGCCGGCGATGGGCGCGCCGCTCATGTAGGAGCCGAGGTCCTTCGATGGCAGGTGGCCGACCATCGCGCCGGGACCGTTGATCTCCTGGATGCGGTTGAGCACCGTGTCGATCCCGCGCTCGACACGGTCGAGCAGCCCGCCGAATTGCGGCTCGCTCGCCACCCGCGAAATGCTGCGGGATTGAGCTTGAGCTGCGCCGCGATCTTGCCGGCCAGAACCGAATTGCCGGCGGCCTGCGCCGCGCGCATCGCCTCGAGCTTTGGCGAGGTAGCCCAGCTGGCCGATCGCCTGCGTCGCCGCCATGATCGACGGGTGCTGCATGATCGACGGGTCGATGCCGCGCCCCCACGCCAGCAGCCGTTCGTAGACCAGCACGACGCCCTTGATCGCGCCCAGCGCCGCGAGGTCGTCGCTCGGCTTCAGGCGCAGCCCTTCGAGGATGTTGAGGTTGCCGATGGAGATCTTCAGCTTGCGCAGGATGTCCTTGGCGATGTCGACCGCCTCGCGCCGCGTCGGCTCGGCCATCGAGGCGATGCCGCTCAAATGGTCGGCGGTGAAGAGCAGGTGGTTACCGATGGCGTCGAGGTCGACCGCCTGCATCGTCAGCGCCGCCGACTGCCGTAGCTGCGCGCGCCGCGCCTGCAGCTGGTCGAGCCGCTGCAGCGCCGCCTGCATCTGCGCCTGCGGGCTGGCGGCGGCGTTGAGCTCGTCGCGGTAATAGAGCGCGTTGAACGGCGTCGCGTAGGGGCCGGGCAGCATCCAGTCGTGCGTCGGCTTGCCGCCGAACATCGCCACGATCGGCGCGAAGGGCCGCATCCAGTTCGACTGGCGCTGCATCTCGAGGATCTTCTCGTAGAGGTACTGCGCGCCGCGCCCGCCGGTCCTGCTCGCCTCCGAAATGCTGATGAACGGCTTGCGCGGGTCGTGGTTGGGAACGAGGCCGAGCAGGAGCCGGTTGTTGTGCAGCCCGTCGCCGACGAAGGCGGCGATCTGCGCCAGCGACTCGCGCGCTTTGCCCGGCGTCATGCCGGGGGGCGTGTTGGTGTAGTAGGTCTGCATCAGGAAATTGCGCACGGCGGCGATGTTGTCGCGCAGCGGTAGCCAGCTTTCGTAATCGTCGTTGATCGGGTCGGAGAGCTGAAGCGCGTCGAAATGCTGGCTGAGGATGCTGTCGAAGACCGGGTAGTCGCGCAGCGAGAAGTCGATGTTGGCGCCCGGGTTGCGGATGATCTCGATCAGCGGCAGCCAGCCGTGGCGGCGCGGCACCGCGTAGCGGCCGACGCCCATCACCTCGTGCAGCGTGTAATCGCCGAGCTGTGCGCCCTGCATGTCGGCGGCGGAGGCGGCCTGCATCATCGCGCCGAGCTCGGCGCGGGCCTGCGCGATGGCGGTGTCGAGCGCGTCGCTTTCGCGCAGCTGGGCGTCGGAAGCCGGTTCGCTGAAGATGTCGTCGGCCATGCCGGCCCCGTTTCCCTAGCCGTTCGCCTGCGGCGGTTGCTGCTGCGCCTGCTCCTGCTGCGCCGCGCCGAGCGCATAGACGCAGAGGTCCTCGAAGGAGACGTTGTTCTCCTGCGAGATCTTGAAGAGCTTCTCGAACGAATCCATCACGTCCTGCGGGATCGTGCCGCCGCGCTCGGAGGAGAGCCACCACGACTGGAACTGCAGCGGGTGCTTCTTCGGGTGCGGCTCGCCGATATAGACGTGGAACGGGTGCTTCACCCCGTTGAAATCGCATGGAACCGTGAATCGCTTCATATTTTCCTCTTCCGTCATTGCGAGGAGGGCATAGCCCGACGCGGCAATCCAGCTCGCTGCCTAAAGGACTGGATTGCTTCGCTGCCGCTCGCAATGACGCGTTTTTTCTACTTTACAGCATACGCCCGGATTATGACAGATTTGTGACAACGGGCGGCTTCGGAAGGTGAATTTTTCAGGAGAAACGGGCGGAAAAACCACGCAAAAACGGCCGGTTCCTATTCTTCCTGCGCCCGGTGGTCGAAGGCGGTGCGGCGGTTGAAGCTGAAATTCTCGGCATAGGCCTTGGGCGGTATCTTCGCCTTCTCCGGCTCGATGAGCTCGTAGTCCAGCCCCTTGGCGGTCGCGTAGGCGACGGCTTCCTCCTTCGTTTTGAACGCAAGGCGGATCTGGCCGAGCGTATCGGCCATCGTGTTCCAGCCCATCAGCGGATCGGGCGTCATCGGCGCATCGCGCTCGAATTCGAGGAGCCACTGCCTGGTGCGCGCGCGCCCGGATTGCATGGCGCTGCGGGCAGGACGGTAAATGCGGGCCTTGGCTTGCATGGCGCGAAGGATAGAGCAACGCGCCCGAGCGTCAAGCCTCGTCGCTTTTCGCGCCTTTGGCCTTCTTCTTCGCCGGCGCCTTGGCGGCTTTCTTGCCGCCTTTCTTCGCGCCCTTGGCGGCGGGGAGGAGGGGCAAGGCTTCCTCCAGCGTGAACTTCTCGATGTCGGTGCCTTTGGGGACGGTGACGTTCTTGCCGCCGAACTTGATGTAGGGGCCGTACTTGCCCTTGAGCACGACGACCTTCTCGCCGGATTCCGGGTGCGCGCCCAAATCTTTCAGCGGCTCGGCGCTCGCGCGGCCTTTGCCGGGGCCGCGCGCGGCGTGCTCGGCGATGAGCGTCACCGCGCGGTTCATGCCGATGTCGAGCACGTGGTCGTCGCCCTTCAGGTTGACGTATTTGCCCTGGTAGAAAAGATACGGGCCGAAACGGCCGAGATTGGCGGTGATCATTTCGCCGGTCTCCGGGTGCGGCCCGACTTCGCGCGGCAGCGACAGCAGCGCCAGCGCTTTCTCAAGATCGATGCTCGACGGCAGCGTGCCTTTCGGCAGGCCGGTGCGCTTGGGTTTCGCGCTTTCGCCGAGCTGCACGTAAACGCCGTACGGGCCTTTGCGCAGCGTCACCGTTTCGCCATTGTCCGGGTGGGCGCCCAGTGTTTTCGGGTATTCTTCCGCCGCCGCTTCACCGTCCGCGCCTTCGCCGCCTTGCGCGGCGAGCGGCTTGGTGTAGTTGCACTCCGGATAGTTCGAGCAGCCGAGGAAGGAGCCGAACTTGCCGGTCTTGAGGCCGAGGCGGCCGGTGTGGCATTGCGGGCAGATGCGCGCTTTCGCCGCCGCCTCGCCGGTGCCGAAGATGTAGGGCTCAAGAAGCTCGTCGACCCGCGTCAGCACTTCGCTGATGGTGAGCTTCTTCGAATCCTCGACGCGGGCGGAGAATTCCTTCCAGAACTTGGCGAGCTCTTCCTTCCAGTCCTGCTCGCCGTCGGCGATGCGGTCGAGGTCCTCTTCCAGGCTCGCGGTGAAGCCGTATTCGACGTAGCGCTCGAAATACGCCATCAGGAACGCGGTGACGACGCGGCCCAGCGGCTCGGCGGTGAAGCGCCGCTTGTCGAGTCGCACGTAGTTGCGGTCGATGAGGGTGGAGATGATGCTGGCATAGGTCGAGGGCCGGCCGATGCCGAGCTCTTCGAGCCGCTTCACCAGCGAGGCTTCCGAATAGCGCGGCGGCGGCTGGGTGAAATGCTGCAGCGCCTCGATCTCGCGCGCCTGCGTCGCATCGCCGACTTCGAGCCAGGGCAGGCGCTGGCCGGGGTTGTTGGAATCGCCTTCCTCTTCCTCGCCGTCCTTCTTCTGGTCCTCTTCGACGGTCTCCTGGTAGAGGCTTAGGAATCCGTCGAACTTCAGCACCGAGCCGGTGGCGCGCAGCAGCGACGGCTTCGCGCCGACGCCGGCGATGTCCACCGAAAGCTGGTCGTAGACGGCGGCTTCCATCTGGCTCGCCATCATGCGCTTCCAGATGATGTCGTAGAGCTTGAACTGCTCGTCGCTGAGGCCCGATTGTTCCGGGCGGCGCGTCAGCTCGGTGGGGCGGATGGCCTCGTGCGCTTCCTGCGCGTTCTTCACTTTCGTTTTGTACATGCGCGGGCTGGCGGGCACGTATTGCGGGCCGTAATCCTTGGCGATGAGCTCGCGCGCGGCGGCGATGGCCTCGGTCGAGACCGTGATGCCGTCGGTGCGCATGTAGGTGATGAAACCTTCCTCATAGAGCTTCTGCGCGACCTGCATGGTGCGCTTGGCGCCGAAGCCCAGCTTGCGCGAGGCCTCCATCTGCAGCGTCGAGGTGGAGAAGGGCGCGTAGGGCTGGCGGCGCAGGACGCGTGGCGTTTTCGCGCGGACGGTGAATGTGCTGGCCTTGAGCACCGACTCGACCTCGCGTGCGCCGGCCTCGCGATTCAGGTCGAACTTGTCGAGCTTCTTGCCGTCGTATTCGATGAGCTTGGCGCGGAAGGTCTCGTTCTTCTGGGTGGCGAGCGTCGCGTGCACGTCCCAGTATTCCTGCGGGACGAAGACCTCGATCTCGCTCTCGCGCTCGCAGATGAGGCGCAGCGCCACCGACTGCACGCGCCCCGCCGAGCGGCTGCCCGGCAGCTTGCGCCAGAGGATCGGCGACAGGTTGAAGCCGACGAGGTAGTCGAGCGCGCGGCGCGCCTGCTGGGCGTTGACGAGGTCCATGTCGATGTCGCGCGGGTGCTCGATGGCGTCGGTCACCGCGCGCTTGGTGATCTCGTGGAAGACGATGCGCTTGACGCCGATATCCTTCGGCAGCTTTTTCGATTCCTTCAGCGCCTCGAGCACGTGCCACGAGATGGCCTCGCCCTCGCGGTCGGGGTCGGTGGCGAGGTAGAGCATGTCGGCGCCCTTGATGGCGTTGGCGATGGCGGTGACGTTCTTCTTCGAATCCGGGTCGACCTCGTAATCCATGGCGAAGTCCTCGTCCGGGCGCACCGAGCCGTCCTTGCTCGGCAGGTCGCGCACGTGGCCGTACGAGGCGATGACGGTATAATCCTTGCCAAGGTACTTGTTGATGGTCTTCGCCTTGGCGGGCGATTCAACGACTACTACGGAGTGCGTCATAATCCTCATTCATTCGCAGCGAGACTTTCGCGCCGGGGTGGCGTTCTAGCCTGCCTGCAAGCTCCAGTTCAAGTAAAACCACCATCAGCGCCTTCGCAGGGACGCCGGTGGCCGACAATAAGTCCTCCAGCGCCGTCGGTGTGGCACTTAAGCCCTCGAGCACCGCGCCGCGCGCTTCGGCCAGTGCGTCCTCGGCCAGCTCGGAAGCCGGCGGCTCGCGGAAACCGCTGCCTTCGGCCTCGGCGAGCGGCGGCATCGAGAGCGAGGCGAGGTTGTCCAGCACGTCGCGCGCCGATTCGACCATGGTCGCGCCGTCGCGCAGCAGGCGGTTGGTGCCGGAGGCGCGCGGGTCCATCGGCGAGCCGGGGACGGCGAAGACGTCCCGCCCGTAATCTAGGGCGTATTCGGCGGTGATCAAGGAACCGGACTTGAGCGAGGCCTCGACGACCACCGTGCCGCGGCTCATCCCGGCGATGATGCGGTTGCGCCCGGGGAACGAGCGCGCATGCGGCCGCGCGCCGAACGGCATCTCGGAAAGGATGGCGCCGGATTCGGCGATCTGCGCGAACAGCGCTTCGTTCTCCGGCGGGTAGATGTTGTCGATGCCGCCGCCGATGACGGCGATGGTGCCGGCGGAAAGCGCGCCGCGATGCGCCGAAGCGTCGATCCCGCGCGCGAGGCCGGAGACGGTGACGAACCCGGCCGCGCCGAGCTCGGAGGCCAGCTTGCGCGCGAAGAGGCAGCCGTTCGCCGAGGCGTTGCGCGCGCCGACCATGGCGACCAGCTTCTCGCCGCTCAGCAGGTGCGCGTGGCCGCGCAGCGTCAAAAGCGGCGGCGCGTCGGGCACCAGCTGCAGCAGGCGCGGGTAGTCCGCCTCGCCGTAGACGACAATGCGGGCGCCGAACTTGCGGAGGGCGTCGAGCTCGCGCTCGGCCTCGCCCTTGGGCCATATGGTAATGGCGCGCTTGCGCCCGCCGCGCCGCGACAGGTCCGGTGCCACCTCGATCGCGCGCTTCACCGAGCCGGCATATTTCACCAGCTGGAAGAACGTCATCGGCCCGACATGCTCGCTGCGGATGAGGCGCAGCACGTCGGCCGGCTCGGCGTCCTTCAGGCTGGGGTTGGGGATGAAGCGGCTCATTCCCGGTCCCGGACGATGCGGACTTTACGCTTCTCGCCGAACAGGCGCGGTTCGTCGCCGCGCATCAGCCGCTGGATGTTGGAGAGGTGCTTATAGATGGAGATGACCGCGCCGAAGGCCAGCACCAGCACCGTCAGCGGCGCGAACTCCCACCAGCCGAGCAGCGGCAGGAACGTCAGCATCGCGATCGAGGAGAGCGAGGAGATGCCGGTCGAGACGAACACCAGCAGCCAGATCGCCGCCAGCATGAAGCCGAGCATCGGCGCCAGCGCCAGCATGCCGCCGAGCGTGGTCGCCACGCCCTTGCCGCCACGGAATTTCAGCCACGGCGAATAAATGTGGCCGAGGGTCGCCATGGTGATGCTGACCGCTTCCATCATCGGCGTCGCCTCGAAGAACAGGCGTCCCACCCACACGGCGGCGGCGCCCTTTCCAGCGTCGAACAGTAATGTCAGCACGGCGACGTCGGTGCGGCCGGTGCGCAGCATGTTGGTGGCGCCGATATTGCCCGAGCCGATCGAGCGCGGGTCCGGCAGTCCGAAGGCGCGCGCCAGCACCAGCCCGAAGGGAATGCTGCCCAGCAGGTAGGAGACCACGACCAGATAGATGCAATCGCTCGCGCACATACGCGTACGAGCGTAGAGGGGGGTATCAAATCAAGGCAAGCGTTTTATATGCAGTGTTTCCGCACTGCCTGCGTAGCGCGTCAGCGCGAGCCCGGAGGTCGGCGGAGGCCGACCGGAGGAGGGGGAGCGGTAGCGGGGGCGAGTGAGCGAAGCGAACTTCGTATCGCCCCCCGTGCGCGTCAGCGCACCGCTAATAATTCAGTGCGTCCAGCGCGCCCTGCAGCATGTAGGACGCGGCGAGCTTGTCGACCAGCTCGTCGCGGCGGGCGCGGCTTAGGTCGGCTTCGTCCTCCATCATCCGCGTCACGGCGGCGGTGGAGAGGCGCTCGTCCCACAGCAGGATCGGCAGGGCGGTGACCTCGCGCAAATTGCGCGCGAACGTCCGCGTCGATTGCGCGCGCGCGCCGAGCGTGCCGTCCATGTTGATCGGGTAGCCGAGCACGATGCCGGTGACGTTGTTCTTCTCGATCAATGGCGTGGATGGCCTGCGCGTCCTGCGCCCATTTGCGGCGGTAGATGGTCAGCTGCGGGCTGGCGATCTGCCGCCGCTCGTCGGAGACGGCGATGCCGATGGTCGTCTCCCCCAGGTCGAGCCCGACAAGGCGCCCCTGCGCGCCCAGCGCGGCGCGGAAGGACGGGATATCGGTGAACGCGGGCGTCGGCTCCATGGCTTTTCTTCGCATTTCCGGGCGCCGGCCGCAATGGATTCGGTTGATTTTTCGGCCATTCCGGTTAAAACGCCAGCCTCCCGCACGGTAAAAACAATGGCACTGACCGATAAAGACGTCGCCCATATCGCCAAGCTGGCGCGCATCCGCCTCGCGCCGCAGGAGATGGGTCATTACACCCGGCAGATCAACGATATCCTGAAATGGATCGAGCAGCTGCAGCAGGTGAACACCGACAGCGTCGCCCCGCTCGCCTCCATCTCCGACCAGCTGCTGCCGTGGCGCGAGGACAAGGTCACCGACGGCAATAAACAGGAAGCGATCCTGAAGAATGCGCCGATGCAGCAATATGGCTGCTTCGCCGTGCCGAAGGTCATCGAGTGAGCAACCCGACGCACATGACGCTGGCCGAAGCGCGCGACGCGCTCGCCAAGAAGAAGCTCTCGGCGCTGGAGCTCGTCGAGGCGCACCTCGCGGCGATCGAGAGGCACAACCCGGCGCTCAACGCCTATGTGCACCTGACGCCCGAAATCGCCCGCGCGCAGGCCAACGCGTCCGACGCGCGCCGCGCCAGGGGCGAGGCCGGGCTGCTCGACGGCATCCCCATCGGCATCAAGGACCTGTTCTGCACGAAGGGCGTCGCCTCGCAGGCGGGCTCGAAAATCCTCGAAGGCTTCAAGCCGGAATACGAATCGACGGTCACCGAGAACCTCTTCCGCGAAGGCGCGGTGATGCTGGGCAAGACCAACATGGACGAATTCGCCATGGGCTCGGCCAACGTCACCAGCGCTTACGGCCCGGCGGTCAACCCGTGGCGGCGCGCCGATGCGCCGGAGAAAAAGCTCGTCCCCGGCGGCTCCTCCGGCGGCTCCTCGGCGGCGGTGGCGGCGCGGCTCGCTTTCATGGCGACCGGGACCGACACCGGCGGCTCCATCCGCCAGCCGGCGGCGTTCACCGGCATCGTCGGCCTCAAGCCGACCTACGGCCGCTGCTCGCGCTGGGGCATCGTGGCGTTCGCAAGCTCGCTCGACCAGGCGGGGCCGATGACGCGCACGGTGCGCGACGCCGCCATCTGCCTGAAGGCGATGGCCGGCCATGACCCGAAGGACTCCACCTCGGCGAAGCTCGCCGTGCCGGATTTCGAGGCGGTGCTCGGCCAGTCGGTGAAGGGCCTGCGCATCGGCATCCCGAAGGAATATTACCAGGCGAAAGGCCTGAGCCCCGAGGTCGAGGCGGCCTGGCAGGAAGGCATCAACATGCTGCTCGGCGCCGGCGCGCAGGCGGTGCTGATGGACCTGCCCCACACCGCCTACGCCCTGCCGACCTATTACGTCATCGCCCCCGCCGAATGCTCCTCCAACCTCGCGCGCTACGACGGCGTGCGCTACGGCCTGCGCGTCATGGAGGACGGCGATTCGCTCAGCGACATGTACGAAAAGACCCGCGCCGCCGGCTTCGGCGCCGAGGTGAAACGCCGCATCCTCATCGGCACCTACGTGCTGAGCGCCGGTTATTACGACGCCTATTACAAGAAGGCCCAGCGCGTGCGCGCCCTCATCGCGCAGGATTTCAAGGAGGCGTTCGCGAAATGCGACGTCATCATCACCCCCACGGCGCCGACGGACGCCTTCGCCATCGGCGAGAACCAGGACGACCCGGTGACGATGTACCTCAACGACGCCTTCACCATCCCCGCATCGCTCGCCGGCCTGCCGGCCATCTCCGTGCCCATCGGCCTGTCGAAGGCGGGGCTGCCGCTGGGATTGCAGCTCATCGGCCGCGCCTTCGATGAAGAGACCGTCCTCAAAGCCGCCCACGTGCTCGAAGAAAAAGCCGCCTTCACCGCCCTGCCGGAGGGGATATGAGCGCCCCGTACCGCGTCAAGGGCAGTACCGGCGAGTGGGAGGTCGTACTCGGGCTCGAGGTGCATGCGCAGATCAACTCCGAGTCGAAGCTGTTCTCCGGCGCGCCGGTCGGCTTCGGGGCGGAGGCCAACCGCAACGTCAGCTTCGTCGATGCGGCGATGCCGGGCATGCTCCCGGTCATCAACGCGCGCTGCATCGAGCAGGCGGTGCGCACCGGCCTCGGCCTGAAGGCGCAGATCAACCTCGTCTCGGTGTTCGATCGCAAAAATTATTTTTACGCCGACCTGCCGCAGGGCTACCAGATCTCGCAATACCTCGACCCGATCGTCGGCAAGGGCGAGCTCGTCATCGACCTGCCCGGCGGCGAGAGCCGCACCATCGGCATCACGCGCCTGCATGTCGAGCAGGACGCCGGCAAGTCGATGCACGAGAACAGCCCGAAATACAGCTTCATCGACCTGAACCGCGCCGGCGTCGCGCTGATGGAGATCGTCAGCGAGCCGGACATGCGCTCGCCGGAGGAGGCCGCCGCCTATTTCAAGAAGCTGCGCGCGATCCTGATGTATCTCGGCACCTGCGACGGCGACCTTGAGAAGGGCAACATGCGCTGCGACGCCAACGTCTCCGTGCGCCGGCCGGGCGACACGGCATTCGGCACGCGCTGCGAGATCAAGAACCTCAACTCGGTGAAGTTCCTGATGAAGGCCATCGAGTTCGAGGCGGCGCGGCAGGTGGAGCTCCTCGAAGCCGGCGGCAAGATCGACCAGGAGACGCGCCTGTTCGATTCGGCCGACGGCGTGACCCGCACCATGCGCTCGAAAGAGGACGCGCATGACTATCGCTATTTCCCCGACCCCGATTTGCTGCCGCTGATCCTCACCCAGCAATTCGTCGACGCCATCAAGGCGACGCTGCCCGAGCTGCCGGACGAAAAGAAAGCGCGCTACATCGCGGATTACGGGCTCTCGGCCTACGACGCCGGCGTGCTGGTCGCCGACAAGGAGACGGCGGATTATTTCGAGGAAGCCGCCAAAGGCCGCGACGCCAAGCTCACCGCCAACTGGGTGACGGCGGAGCTGTTCGCGCGGCTCAATAAGATGGACGTCGGCATCGACGGCTCGCCGGTCAGCGCGCGGGAGCTCAGCGAGCTTATCGGGCTGATCGAGGACGACACCATCAGCGGCAAGATCGCCAAGGCGGTGTTCGAGAAAATGTGCGAAAGCGGCAAGGGCGCGAAACAGATCGTCGAGGAAGAGGGCCTGGTGCAGGTCACCGACAGCGGCGCCATCGAAAAAGCCATCGACGACGTATTGACCGCTAATGCGGATAAGGTCGCTGAATACCGCTCGGGCAAGGACAAGCTGTTCGGCTTCTTCGTCGGGCAGGTGATGAAAGTGACGCAGGGCAAGGCCAACCCGGCCATGCTGAACGAACTGTTGAAGAAGAAACTGAGTTAATCGTCATTGCGAGGAGCATCGCGACGAAGCAATCCAGAAGCCCGCCGCACGGACTGGATTGCCGCGCTCCCGCTGGTCGCTCGCAATGACGGAAGAGAGGTAAAATGAAGCGCACATTGAAAATCCTCGGCGGCATCGTCGTGCTTGTCATTGTCCTGCTGCTGGTGGCGCCGCTGTTCATCTCGGCGGAGGTGCTCAAGCGCGAGCTGATCGCGCAGGCCTCGCAGGCGACCGGCCGGCAGGTGCAGGTGAACGGCAAGGCCTCGCTGAAGCTGTTCCCCGACATCGCCATCTCGGCCCAGGATGTGACCGTCGGCAACCCGGCGGGCTTTGCCTCGCCCTACCTGCTGCATGCGAAAACGCTGAGCACCGGCGCGGCGCTGGGGCCGCTGCTGCACGGCGCGCTCAACGTCACCGGCATCACCCTCGACGGCGCGGATGTGCGGCTGGAGCAGCTGCCGAACGGCGCCAAGAACTGGGAGTTCACCAAGGAGAAAGTGCAGCAGAAGGCCAGCGAATCGGCGCAGAAGAACGCCGCGTCAGGGGCGCCATCGGCGCTCAAGAGCTTCGCGCTGGGCGATATCTCGATCAAGGATTCCTCCGTCACGATGGTGAAGCCGGGGCAGAGGACGGCGCTCACGGACATCGACCTCACCGTCAAGGGCGCGGATGCGAGCTCGCCGCTGAAGGTGGACGGCAGCGCTTCCTATAACGGCAAGAGCGTCAAAATTTCGGCGCAGATCGACCGGCTGCGCGATTTCCTCGCCGCGTCCTATTCGCCGGCGAAAGTGACCATCGACATTCCCGGCGGCAGCGTGAAGTTCGACGGCAAGGCGGCGCTGGGCGATGCCATCGCGGCGCAGGGCGACCTCGCGCTCAACGTCTCCGACCTGCCGGGAACGCTCGGCTGGGCGAGCGGCAAGCCGGCTTCCGGCAAGATGCCGAAATCGGTGAGCCTCGCCGGGACGGTATCGGCGAGCGGCAATAAATACACGATCAAGGGCGCGACGCTGAAGGCGGACAGCGTGACGGCGACGGGCAACCTCGCGGCGGACCTCTCCGGTGCGGCGCCCTCGGTCAGCGGCAGCCTTGGCTTCGGCGCGCTCGACCTCGACGCGCTGATGAAGACGGCGCAGGCGACGCCCTCGCGCAACCCGCTCGATGCCGAGGCGGCGGAGGCTTCCTCCGGCTGGAGCACGGCGCCGCTCGACCTTTCGGCGCTGAGGAGCGTCAACGCGGACCTGAACATCACTGCGCAGAGCGTGAAGGTGGACAAGCTCAGCCTCGGCGCGACCGCGCTGCATGCCGTCCTGAACGGCGGCGCGCTCACCGTCGCCATCCAGAAGGCGGCGCTCTATGGCGGCAACGCCAGCGGCACGGTGAGCGCCTCGAGCGCGAATGCCATCGGCGCCGACCTGGCGGTCAGCGACGTGCAGGTCGAGCCGCTGCTGGTCGCGCTCCACGGCTTCTCGCACCTTTCCGGCAAGGCGAACTTCAGGCTCAACGTCAAAGGCGCGGGCGCCAGCCAGCGCGCGATCGTCGCCAGCCTCGGCGGCAACGGCTCCTTCGCCATCGCCGACGGGAAGATCAAGGGCATCAACCTCGCCCAGTTCTGGCGCGAGGCGAAGCAGGGCTTCCTCACCGGCAGCGCGCAGCAGGCGACGGATTTTTCCGCGCTCACCGGCACCTTCACGATCGCGAACGGCGTGCTCAGCAATTCCGACCTGTCGATGCTCTCGCCGGCGCTGCGCGCCTCCGGCAAGGGCACGGTGAACCTGCTGAGCGAGACGATCGACTACCGCCTTACCCCCTCGGTCGTCGAGACCAGCAAGGGGCAGGGCGGCGCGGCGAAGACCGGCTTCGAGATCCCGCTCGACATCCGCGGCCCGCTCGCCAACCCCAGCATCGTCCCCGATGCCGGCGCGCTGATCCAGCAGGCGCCGGCGCTGCTGAAGAAGGTCAACGGCAACACGGTGAAGGGCATGCTGGGCAGCGGCTCGAAAGGCGTCAGTGGCCTGCTGAAGGGGCTGGGGGCGCACTAGGTGGCGCGCTCAGCGGCACCGGCTTCGCCGGCGCCGGGTGGACGATCTCGCGCATCAGCGCCAGCGCGTCCGGCTGGGTCGCATCGCCGCGCAGCACGGCCTGCAGGTCCTGCTTGGCGAGCGCATCGTCCCCCAATTGATGGAAGACGCGGGCGCGCTCGATCAGCACGTCCTCGTCGATCGGCGACAGGCTGACCGCGTGGTCGAGGTCCTGTATCGCGTCGTCGAGCTGGCCGTAGGTCTCGCGCAGCCGGGCGCGGTCGAGCAGCAGCTCGGCGGAGAGCCTGGCGACGGTCGCGTTGTCGCCCTTCAGCGTGCCCATGTCGCTGAGCTGGCCGGAGAGGGCGGCGAGCCCCATGTCCGGCCGCTGCGCGTTGACCCAGGCGCGCGCCTCCTGGCGGATGACGTAGCTGCGCAGCGTGATGTCCGTGCGCGGCACCATGTCGTGCACGGAGGCGAGCGCGGTCGCCGCCTCCTGGTAGCGGTGCAGCCCGTAGAGCGCCATTGCGCGGCAATGGTTGGCGGCGACGCCGTGGTCGATCTTGAGCCAGGCGTCGGCTTTTTCGAGCGCCAGCGTCGGGTTGGTGGAGGCGAGCGACGTGCATTCCTTGTAGGCGGGCGACTGGGTGAAGCCGTCGGCCGCCAGCGCCGGCGCGCCGAGGAGAAGCAGGGGCAGGATGCGGTAGAACATGCGCATGCAGGCTGCATAGTCAAAAACCTCCGCCGTGTCAAAGAGCTAAGGCCAAGAAATCCAAGCATATTTTTTAGGCCGCCCGGTTGGCAGCGAAATTGCTTGAGAAGCCTAAGAAGAACAAGGAGCTTACCCCTATGACGCGACCCGTCTCCCGCCTGATCCTCGCCGGCATGCTCGGCCTTTCCGCCTGCGGGCCGCTTTCCGACACGTCCGACGCCGCGGCGGACAATGCCAAGCAGGGCTACAGCGCTGCGGTCAATAAATGGAAGGACGTGCTGGCGTACCACCCGAAAGCGAGCGCGCAACTGCCGCAGACGCGCTACTGCTACCAGGCGCAGAGCGACATCGTCTGCTACGATTCGCTGCAGGCGGGCAATACCTCGCACCTCGTCGGCTACCAGGACGGCGCTCAAATTTCGTGGGTGCAGCCGGGCGGCGGCTCGCTGGGCTATAGCGGCGCGCCGGCGACCTCGGCCTATCCGCAGGGCGGCATCCTGCCGCTCAACGGCTCGGCACCGGCGGCGAAGGCCAGCACACCGCCCGGGCCCGTCGCCACCACCGTCACCGATTCGATCCAGGTCGAGTCGATCCCCGCGCACTAGCGGATTCCTGCAGTCGCGATTTCGCCCTTTGATGTTCCCTCCACCTGAAAGGGGGAGGGTTAGGGTGGGGGTCCGCAGAGTTTTCTATTGCTCAATCCTGTATAGCCGGCGAGGGAGACCCCCTCCTTGATCCTCCCCCTTTCAGGTGGAGGAAATTACTGCTCCCGCTCGCGCCGCTATCCCGCGCGCCAGCGTGTCGAACGACTCGCAGTTGGGGCAATGCGCGTGCCACTGCTCCTGCGCGCTGCCGCAGCGCTGGCAGATCCAGCGCTCGTCGATGGGCGCATGCATCGCCCGCGATAAAAATCGGTTGGCCGCGTCGTCGCCGTGCATGCGCTTCTGCGCTTCGCTCATCAGCGCCAGCGCGGCGCGGCTTTCCTCCACCGCCAGCGCCTTGTTCAGCGATTCCTCCGCCTCGGCGGGCCTCTCGTGCGCCAGCGCGTATTCCGCCGCCAGCAGGTGGTGCGGCACGCCGCGCGCCGCCGGCATGTAGGCGGCGAGCAGGCGCGGCTGCAGGCGCGGCGCTTCCTTCGCGACGCCGCGCAGGATGGGGGCGATGAGCAGCACGTCCGGCTGCTTCAGCCACGCCTGGCGCAGCAGCTTGCGCGCCTGCCGCACTTCCCCGTCGTCCATCAGCAGCGTCGCGTAGAGGGTGAGCGCGGGCAGGAAATCCGGCGCGTAGCCGATGGCGTGGCGCAGCGCCGTGCGCCTGGCGCCGGGCTCCTCGCGTGCGAGCGCCGTCTGGTAATAGGCGAGGGCGGCGTAGCGGTGGCGCTCCTCGCGCGACAGCGGCGACTGGAACTGCCAGCCCTCGGTGAGGTCGAGGATTTGCGCCGGCCTGTTCAGCCGCGCACAGAGGTCGATCAGGGTGAGCACCAGCCAGCGGTCGCGCGGCGCGTCGCGGCGCATCTCCTCGGTGAGCGACAGCGCGGCGGCCCACTCCTTGCGGTCGAGATGCTGCTCGATCAGCCGGTGGCCGGCGATGGCCGCCGTCGCCTCGTGCTTCATCAGCCCGCGCAGTTCGCGCCGCGCCGCCTCGTGCTTGCCCTGGCGCTGCAATAGCTGCGCCGTCAGCAATTGCGGCAGCGGCTCGCCGGGGAGCAGCTGCGCGGCCTTCTTCAGCGACTGCTGGGCGCGCTTCTCGTTGCCGAGCGCCAGTGCGCTCACCCCGTGCGTCAGCTCGCGCAGGCCGCGCGCCAGCGTGCGGTAGCGCCGCCGCGCCTTGCGCCGCTCCGGCCAGGTGACGACCTGCCAGAGGATAAGCGCGGCCAGCGACGCCAGCAAACAGAACGCGCCGACGAGCAGCGCCGCGAAGCCGGGCGCCATCACCACTTCGTATTGCATCCAGTCGATGGTGACGCTGCCCTGATGCGCCAGCAGCCAGTTGCCGACGGCGACCAGCGGCACGAGCAGGAGCAGGAATAGAACGAACTTCGCCATCAGCCCGCCAGCGGCAGCAGCCTGGATTCGAGGGTAGAGAAGCCGGCGAGCGCCGCGTCGCGCGCATGTACCTCATCGAGCCACGACTCGAACGGCGTACGCTGCCCATCCGGCAGCTCCTCGACGGCGGCCTGGAGCGCGGCGGCGGATGCATCCGCCGGCAAGGCGCGCAGCTTCGCATAGGCATCCGGCGCGGCGTTGCCGGCGCGCGGCCGGATGGTGATGAGCCCGTTCAAATGGCTGTTGATCTTCTGCAGCGACGGGTCGGCGGCGACGCCGTTCGCATTCCCCGCCGTCGCGAGGGCCGCGTCGAAGCTTGCGCGCAGCGAGAGCGCGCTCGGCGCGCCGCCGGCGGTGGCGCGCAGCGCGGCGAGCGCGTCCGCCTCGTGCGCGGCGGCAGGCATCGCGGCGAGCTGCTCGATCTCGTCCTGGTAGGGCTCGCCACGCAGCAGCTTGCCCTGCAGCGCGAGCAGCAGGCGGGCGACCGACGTATTGCCGCCGGTGGCGGCGGCCGGTTTTTTCATCGCCTCGGCGATGGCGTCGAAGCGCTGCGACAGCGCGGCGGACCTTGACATCCTCGTCGCGCAGCGCGGCCATGAGGTCGCCCTGCGCCGGCGCCGCCGACAGCGCGACCTTGATGTCGGCGAGCTGGGCCTCGACGTTCTTCAGCCCGGCGTCCCCCTGCGGGACGGCGCGGCTGGCGAGGTCCTGGCGTATCTGCTGGCCCATGACGAGGATGGCGGCGGTCACCACCACCCAGCCGACGACGGTGACGAAGATCGAGGAGGATTTTGCGGCGGGTTCGGGCTCAGTCATGGGGGACCTCTCTGGCAAGCGTCATTTCCCTAGCACAGGCATCATGAGGAGACGATAAGCTTTATCATCGCCTCGGCGGCGGGGCGCTCGGCGACCTTGACCGCGCCCCAGCCTTCGCCCAGCACCGCCGCGATATCGAGGCTGAGGCAATAGGCGGTGAGCTTCTTGCAGGCGATGGCATGCTTGGCGAGAAGCTGCATCGCCGCCTCGGCGCTGCGCGGCGAAAAGAACGCCGCGCCGGTCAGCGTCTTCGCCCTCGCGGAAAAATCCTTCGGCAGGCCCCGGCCGGTGACCGCGCGATAGGCGGTGACCGCCGTCACCTTGACGCCGCGTGCGGCGAGCAGCGTCGGCAGGTCGTGCCGCGTTTCCTCGCCGCAGGGATAGAGCAGCTTCTGGCGCGCCGCGTGGCGGGCGATGAGCGTGGCGAGGGACATCGCATTGCCGCCGCCGTCGCGCACGTTGGTGAAGCCCTGCTTGCGCGCCGCCGCGACGGTCGCGCCGCCGACGGCATAGACCGGCAGGCCGTGCCAGGCGGTCTTGCCTTTCAGCGCCGCCAGCGCGTGCTTGCTGGTGAGGATGATGCCGTCCGGCCTGGCGTCGAGCTCCAGCTTCACCGGCTCGATCGACAGCACCGGCGCGATCAGGCTGTCGATGTCCTGCGCGGCGAGCGCTTTTGCCAGCGCCGCGCTGTCCTCGCGCGGGCGGGTGAGCCAGATGCGGCGCGCCTTCATGCGCTTACCAGCGCGTCGCCGGCGACGGCGCGAAGCTCGCGCCCGAGCGCGTCGCCCAGCGCCTGCGCGTCCCGCGCGGGGCCGCTGCTGTCGCGGGTGTGGCGGATAGTGCCGTCGAGCGAGAGCACCTCGCCACGCAGGCGGATGACGTCGTCCTCCAGCGTCGCGAGGCCGGCGATCGGTGTGCGGCAGGAGCCGTCGAGCGCCTGCAGGTAGGCCCGCTCGGCGGTGACGCAATCGAATGTCGGCGCGTGGTTGATGCGCGCGAGCAGCTCGCGCGTTGCGTCGTCGCCCACGCGGCATTCGGCGCCGATGGCGCCTTGCGCAGCGGCGGGGAGCATGACGTCGGGATCGATGAGCGTGCGGATATGGATCGCCAGGCCGAGCCGCTCCAGCCCGGCGCTCGCGAGGAAGGTGCCTTCGGCCTCGCCGTCCTCGACCTTGCGCAGGCGCGTTTCGACGTTGCCGCGCAGCGGCACGACGGCAAGGTCGCGGCGGCGATGCAGCAACTGCGCCGCACGCCGCGCCGAGGAGGTGCCGACCGTCGCGCCCGGCGGCAACTCGTCGATGCCGGCGTAGCGGGCGCTGATCCATGCGTCGCGCACGTCGGCGCGCGGCAGCATCGCGGCGAGGACGAGCCCTTCCGGCAATGCGCTCGGCATGTCCTTGACCGAATGCACGGCGAGGTCGATGCGCTCGTCGAGCAGCGCGTCCTCGAGTTCCTTGGTGAAAAGCCCCTTGTAGCCCCAGTCGGCGAGGTGCTTGTGGACCTCGCGGTCGCCGGCGGTGGAGATGGGGACGATCGCGCACTCCAGCCCGGGCTGTGCTACGCCCAGCGCGTCCGCCAGCATTTGCGCTTGCGCGCGCGCGAGTTTGCTGGCACGGGTGCCGATGCGGATGGGGCGTTGCACGATGCCGCCATGACTATCCCATCGCGCAGGGAAACACCATGCGAATCGTCCTGGGTATCGAGTCGAGCTGCGACGAAACCGCCGTTTCGCTGGTGGCCGAGGACAAACGCATCCTGTCGCAGGCGCTCGCCACCAGCGCGAGGAGCACGCGCCCTATGGCGGCGTCGTCCCCGAGATCGCCGCCCGTGCCCACCTCGCGCAGCTCGACGCCTTATATACGCGCGCGCTCGCCGAGGCGGGCGTCACGCTCGATCGGGTCGACGCCATCGCCGCCACGGCGGGGCCGGGGCTGATCGGCGGCGTCATCGTCGGGGTGATGGCGGGCAAGGCGCTCGCCGCCGCTTCGGGCAAGCCGTTCCTCGCCATCAACCACCTCGAGGCGCACGCGCTCACCGTGCGGCTGACGTCCGACGCGCCGTTCCCCTATTTCCTGCTGCTCGTCTCCGGCGGCCACTGCCAGATGCTGATCGTCTACGGCGTCGGCAGCTACACGCGCATCGGCACCACGCGCGACGACGCGCTCGGCGAGGCCTTCGACAAATGCGCCAAGCTGCTCGGCCTGCCCTATCCCGGCGGCCCCGCCATCGAGCGCGCGGCGAAGCAGGGCAACGCACAGCGCTATGCGTTGCCGAAGCCGATGTTCGGCGCGGAGCACGCCGATTTCTCCTTCTCCGGCCTGAAGACGGCGGTGCGGTTGCTCGCCATCGAGGAATCGCAGAAGCCGGAAGGGCTGAGCGCGTCGGTGGTCGCCGATATCGCGGCGTCGTTCCAGCGCACCGTCGTCGAGCTGCTCATCGAGCGCGTCGGCGTGGGGCTGAAGAAAGCCGCGGCGGCGAGACCGACCGCGCTCGCCATCGCCGGCGGGGTCGCCGCCAATGAAAGCATCCGCGCCGGGCTTACAGAGCTGGCGGGCGCGCACGGGCTGAAGTTGCTCGTCGCGCCGCCCGCGCTGTGCACCGACAACGCGGCGATGGTCGCCTGGGCGGGCATGGAGCGGCTGATGCTCGGCCAGCGCGACGGGCTCGATACCGAGCCGAAGGCCCGCTGGCCGCTGGCGTCGTAAAATGGAGTCATTTCTCTCTCGAAGGCGGGAATCTCTCTATCCATTCACTCCGTGCGGAAACAGGGATTCCGCCTTCGCGGGAATGACGAATTGTCTTGTCGGGCGCTTCGCTCCCGCAATGACAAAGAACTAGAGCTTTCCGGGAATCGGCATAAACTTCGGGCAAAATAAAAGAGGGTGTGTGTCCAGCCAGCGTTTCATCCTGTTCTCGGTGGCGATCTTCCTGGTCGGCGCCATGCCGTTCCTGATCGCCCAGCCTTCGGCGGCGGCGAGCGCGGGCCTGAGCCTCGGCTTCTCCGCGCCGCTCGAGCATGTCGCGGTGATGGTCGTCCTCATGCTCGCGGGGATTGCCTGCGCGCTGCTGCCGCGCGACGGGCTGATGCTCATCCCGCTCGCCTTCGTGATGATGATCATGGTCGGCGGCATGCTGATGCTCGACCTTACGCAGTTCCATTTCATCCGCCAGTTCGTGCTCGGCGCGATCCTCTGCATGGGGCTGCTGGTCGGCATCACGCGGCATAAATTCACCGTGCTCACGCTGCTCGTCATCGGCTCGCTGGGCTTCCATCTCGGCGGCTTCTACCTCGCGCACGTGCGGCCATCGCGGCGCCGATGTATTACCTGCTCGGCGTGCTGCTGTCGCTGACGCTGGTGCTGGGAATTTCCATCGCCTTCGGCGTCACCCTCTTCGGCGACCACGAGCAGGCGTGGAACCGCATCACCGCCTCGCCGCGCCTCGCCTTCCTGCGCCGCCTGTTCCTTTAATTTTGTCATACCCAGCGAAAGCTGGTATCCAGCCGCGCGAAGCGCACTTAATAGTAGTGAAGAAGGGCTGGATTCCCGCCTTCGCGGGAATGACAGATCAAAGACATCCCGCGAAGCTCGCCGCGACGCTGGCAAGCAGGCGGTCGTAGTTATTCTGGATCCATGGCAGGCTCGGCGTCTCCTGCGGCGAATAGCTGCGCTCCGGGTTCTGCTCGACGATGCGGGCGCCGGATTCGGCGGCGAGGCGCTTCACCAGCGGTGAGTCGCTCTCGCTGATGATGCAGCGGATAGGCACTGCGCTCGCGCCCCGCAGGGTCTTGTCCAGCGTGTGGGCGCCGAAATAATCCTCCGGCACCTGGGTGACGAAACCTTCCGGCGCGATATCGTAGCGGGCGAGGAAATACTGGTAGGCCGCGTGGTAGGTGATGAAGGGGATCGTCGGCAAATTGGCGGTCTTCGCATGCGCGTCGCGCCGGGCGAGCAGGGCGCGGACGCCGGGATCGACATCCTCGCGCAGATGCGTGGCGAGCTGCTCGGCGTGGTAGTGCAGCGTCACCGCGTTGGCGGGCGAGGCCTGGCCCAGCCGGCTGGCGAGCGGCTCGGCGATCGCCGCCATGCGCACCGGGTCGAGCCACAAATGCGGGTCGGTCGTCGCGTCCTTCGCCGGCTTGCCTTCGTCGTCATCGTCCGGCGTGCCCTTGCCCGTTTTCTCCGCCTTCGCCGCGATCGCCGCCTTGCGCGCTTCAAGCCACGGATTGTCCTTCGGGTAGGGCAGCGGATCGGCGCGGGCAGCGATGAAAGCTCGATGACGACGGCGCCGTCCTTCTTCTTCTGGTCGAGCACGCGCATCAGCGACGGGCTCATCGCGCGGTCGGGCATGATGATGACGTCGGCCTCGGAAAGCGCCTTGCCCTCGGAGGGCGACAGCACGATCTGGTGCGGGTTCTGGTTGGGCTTGAGCAGGCTGGTCGAGCTGCCGACGCCGGTCATGATCGCGTCGACATACGGCTTAAGCGGCTCGACGGTGACGACGACATGCAGGTCGTTCGCGCCCGCAATGGCCGCTTGCCCTGCGAGCATGATTGCCGCTATCACCAGCGCGTATGGAAAAATCCGCCGCATCCGAACTCCCTCTGACCATGAAGCCCCTACTGGAGGCGCGCGGCCTGTGCAAGTTCTACGGCACGCGCGAAGTGCTCCATGACATCGATTTCACCATCCGCCCGCGCGAGATCGTCACCCTCGTCGGCCCCAACGGTGCCGGCAAGACGACGCTGCTCGCCTGCCTGCTCGGCCTCGATACGCCAGACCGCGGCGAGGTCATCCGCCCGCCGGAGCTGCGCATCGGCTACGTGCCGCAGCATTTCCGCCGCAGGCCAGCCTGCCGCTCACCGCGCGCGAGTTCCTGCTGCTCTACGCCCCGCACGCGCGCGCCCGGCTGGATTCCTCCGCCGCGCCGCTGCAGGTCGCCGGCGTGCTCGACCACCCGCTCGTCTCCCTCTCCGGCGGCGAGCTGCGCCGCGTGTTGCTGCTGCGCGCGCTGCTGCGCATGCCGCAACTCCTCGTCCTCGACGAGCCGACGCAGGGCGTCGACGTCGCCGGGCAGGGCGAGCTTTACCGGCTGCTGAAGAAGCTCGGCGACGAGCAGGGCTTCGCCGTGCTGATGGTCAGCCACGACCTCTATGTGGTGATGGCGCAGACGGACCGCGTGATCTGCCTCAACCACCATATCTGCTGCGAGGGCACGCCCAGCCGCGTCGGCAACGACCCGTCCTTCAAGGCGCTGTTCGGCGAGGACCTCGCGCGCAACCTCGCCATGTACCACCACCACCACGACCACAGGCACGGCGTGCACGAGGAGCATTTCAAGCACCCGCACGAAGCGCACGACCACGACCATAAAGAGCACGACCATGGACACTGAGCGCGCCCTTATTTCTTTCCTCCCCTGCAAGGGGGAGGATCAAGGTGGGGGTCGGCAGCGGTTCCGCAGACGCGCACAATGTGAAATGGAAACTCAGCAGACCCCCACCCAAACCCTCCCCCTTTCAGGTGGAGGCCTTATGGATGAGTTCATCCTGCGCGCGCTGATCGGCGGCGTCGTCCTCGCGCTGGTGCTGGGGCCGCTGGGCTGCTTCGTCGTCTGGCGGCACATGGCCTATTTCGGCGATACCATCGCCCACGCGGCGCTGCTCGGCGTGGCGCTGTCGCTCATCAGCGGGACGATCGGGCTGACGCCGGCCATCTTCATCGTCGCGCTGGGCGTGGCGCTGGCGCTGCATTTCCTCGGCGGCGACAAACGGTTCCACAGCGACACCATATTGGGCATCCTCGCCCACGGTACGCTGGCGCTCGGCGTGCTGCTGGTCGCTCTCACACGTACCGTGCGCGTCGACATCACCACCTACCTGTTCGGCGACGTGCTCGCCATTTCGTGGGACGACGTCGTTGCGCTCGCGGTGCTGGCGGTGCTCATCCTGCTCCTGCTGCGCGCCGCGTGGCGGCCGCTGCTGATGGTGACGCTGAGCCCCGCCATCGCCCATGTCGAGGGCGTGCATGTGCGGCGCACGCAGCTGATGCTCGTCGTCATGCTCGCCGCGATCATCGCTGTGGCGATCAAGCTGGTCGGCGTGCTGCTCATCACCGCGCTGCTCATCATGCCCGCCGCGAGCGCGCGCTAACGTCGCCAGAAGCCCGCGCGCGATGGCGGCCTATGCCAGCCTCATCGGCGCGCTCTGCGTCAGCGGCGGCCTGTTCGCCTCCCTCGCCATCGACGCGCCGAGCGGCCCGGTGATGGTGGTGCTCGCCGCGTTCGTGTTCGCGGCGCTGGGCGCGGTGACGCGACTCCAAAGTTCGAAGTGATCGACGCGTAGCGCCTTTAGCGGCGCGAGCCGCGAGCGTCAGCGAAGCGAGGGGGAGCGGTAGCGGGGGCGGGACGCCCCCCGTGGCGAAGCCACCACTAAAACTACGCGGCTTGCTTCATCGCCTCGCGAAGGCGCTTGAAGCCGGCGTCGAGGTCGGCGATCAAATCCTTCGGCGCTTCGAGGCCGATATGCAGCCGCAGCAGCGTCGTGCTCGCATCCCATTTCGTGGCGACGCGCTGGCGCGCCGGCTGGTAGGCGATGATGAGCGACTCGAAGCCGCCCCAGCTATAGCCCATGCCGAAATGCTCCAGCCCGTCCAGCATCGCCGAGAGCGCATGCGCGGGGACGTTGCCGACATCGACCGCGAACAGGCCGGACGCGCCGCGCAGGTCGCGTTTCCACAGCGCGTGGCCCGGGTCGGAGGGCAGGGCGGGGTAAAGCACGCGCTTCACCTCGGGGATGGTCTGCAGCCACGTTGCGACTTCCATCGCGTGCGCTTCGTGCCTCGCCAGTCGCACGGCGATGGTGCGCAGCCCGCGCAGCGCGAGGTAGGCGTTGTCACCGCCGCTCGACGGCCCGAGATGGCGATGCGCCATGCGCAGGCGCCTGTAGAGCGGCTCCTTGCAGAGGATGACGCCCATCAACAGGTCCGAATGGCCGCCGATATATTTCGTCGCCGAGTGGATGGAAACGTCCACCCCGAGATCGAACGGCCGCATCAGCAGCGGCGTCGCCCAGGTATTGTCGGAGACGACGATCGCCTTGTGCGCATGCGCGACCTTGGCGATGGCGGGGATATCCTGCATTTCAAAAGTCAGCGAGCCGGGCGATTCGCAGTAAACGACCTTGGTATTTTTCTTCATCCGCGCCTCGATGCCGGCGCCGATGGTCGGGTCGTAATATTCGCAGTCGATGCCGTAGCGCTTGAGCTCGCCGTCGATGAAGCCGCGCGCCGAGCCATAGACCGAATCGGGGAACAGCACGTGATCGCCGGCGCCGAGCAGCCCGAGCAGCGTAGTCGAGATCGCGGCAAGGCCGGTGGACGTGATCATCGCGTGATCGGCGCCTTCGAGCTCGGCGAGCGCTTCCTCCAGCCCCTCGGTGGTCGGCGAGCCGTAGCGGCCGTAGCCGCGGTGGCGGTCGATATTGCCTTCTTCGTATGCCTTCAGCGCGGCGTAATCCGGGAAGAGCACGGTCGAGGTGCGGTAGACCGGCGGGTTGACCGCGCCCGAGTCGCGCTTGGGGTCGCGGCCGAGATCGACCAGCTGCGTATCGATTTCCGTAGAGTGCTTGGACATAGTTTTCTCCCGGCCTGCTCACTAGGCGGCTTAAGGAGAAAAAGCAAGCCCACGCAGCGCTTCCGCACTGCCGTGCGTAGCCGAATAGGCGAGCCGGAGCGAAGCGAACGAGGGGACCCGGAGCGAAGCGGAGGGAGACGAGCGATAGCGCGGGGGCGTCTTCGCCCCCCGTGCGCGTCAGCGCACCACTAAAACTCGCGCCAGCTCAGCCCCGCCACGATATGCGTGACTTTCCCGTCGCGCGTCCCGAAGGGCAGCATGCAGGAGCGGTACTTCACACCTTGCTCTGCTCGTTGACGAACTGGCCGGTGTCGACCATGGGGCCGGGGCTGTCGATTATCTCGCCCATGCGGCGCATCAGCGCGGCGCCCTGGAACAGGCGCTGGCCGGGCGTGAAGCGGTGGCCGATGACGTCGCGGCCGTAGAACTTCTTCACCCGGTCGCCGATCGCGTAGAATTTGACGTTGGCCGGGCGCGTGCCCTGCTCAACCGTAAATAGCACGCATTGCTGCCAGTCGTCCTGCATCGTGGCGATATTGAACTGGGAAAAATCGGGAACGGATGCTTCTTTTCGTATTCCATTCCAATAACTTGTCAGCCTGTCGGTCAGGCGCTGATTTTCGGCCATGCGTTGTCCATCCCCTATCCGCACTTGCAACCTATAGGTGAATCAATTAAACCTATGGTTGTATGCGCTCTTTTTCATTCCTGCTGGCCTGGCTCGACGTTCTGCTCAGCCCGCTTGTGCTATTGTACGCCGCTGCGGGGCCGATTGCAACGCCGGGCGCGCACGACTGACCTTGCAGCCCGCGCGCCGCTTCGCTACAGCAGAAGCGATGCGCAAACCCCACCGTTACCCCGAAGTCGAATCCAGCCCCGATTTTGCCGGTCTCGAGGAAAAGATCCTCGAGCAATGGCAGCAGGACGACGCCTTCCGCAGATCCGTCGACCGCCGGCCCGAGCGCGTGGACGGCAAAAGCAACCGCTACGTGTTCTATGACGGCCCGCCCTTCGCCAACGGCCTGCCGCATTACGGCCATCTGCTGACCGGCTACGTCAAGGACGCCATCGCCCGCTACTGGACGATGCGCGGCAAGCATGTCGAGCGCCGCTTCGGCTGGGACTGCCACGGCCTCCCCGCCGAGATGGGCGCCGAGAAGGAATTGAAGCTCAGCGGCCGCGCCGCGATCCTCGAATACGGCATCGAGAAGTTCAACGCGCATTGTCGCTCCTCGGTGATGCAATACGTCGCCGACTGGCGTTACTACGTGACGCGGCAAGGCCGCTGGGTCGATTTCGACCACGACTACAAAACGATGGATACGTCCTACATGGAGTCGGTGCTGTGGGCGTTCAAGCAGCTCTACGACAAGGGCCTCGTCTACGAGAGCATGCGCGTGATGCCCTACAGTTGGGCCGCCGAAACGCCGCTGTCGAACTTCGAAACGAAACTCGACAATTCGTATCGCGACCGCGACGACAAAGCGGCGTATGTAAAGTTCAAATTAAAAGACAAACCACCCAGATTTGTCCCCGAAGAGTTAGAAAAATCGGGCGTTAGAATTGAGAATTATTATCTCGTAGCCTGGACTACTACGCCTTGGACGTTGCCGGCGAACCTCGCGCTCGCCGTAAATCCTGAAATGAAATATTCCTACACCGTCATTCCCGCGCAGGCGGGAATCTCCAGAGAGGCTGGCGCGCGCGGCGAGGGAGATTCCCGCCTGCGCGGGAATGACGTATTGATAACGGCCTCGTTTGCCGAACCCGAAGTCGTCGGATATCTGGATACTCCGGTAAGATGGGAAATTGAGGGCAGAGACCTTATCGGCCTCTCGTACGAGCCGCTATTCCCGTTCTTCAAGGACATTTCACCGAACGCATTCAAGATCTACGCCGCCGATTTCGTCACCGAGGGAGACGGCACCGGCGTCGTGCACATGGCGCCCGGCTTCGGTGAGGACGACCACAGGCTGGCGCAGGAGAAAGGCATCCCCACCGTCGTTCCGGTGGACGGGCGCGGCTTTTACACCTCCGAAGTAGGCGAGTTCGCCGGGCTGCATGTGATCTGGGACGAGGCGTCGAACCACAAGCACACCGGCAATGAGGCGGTGCTGAAAAACCTCAAGGAGCGCGGGCTTTTGCTGAAGCAGGAGACCTACCGCCACTCCTATCCGCATTGCTGGCGCACGGACACGCCGCTTATCTACCGCGCGATGTCGTCGTGGTACGTCGCGGTGACGAAATTCCGCGACCGCGCGGTGGAGATCAACAAGACCATCGACTGGATCCCCGAACATGTGCGCGACGGGCAGATGCACCACATGCTGGCCACCGCGCCGGACTGGTCGATCTCGCGCAACCGTTTCTGGGGCGCGCCGATCCCCATCTGGCGCAGTCCGTCGGGCAAGGTGAAGGCGTTCGGCTCCATCGCCGAGATCGAGGCGGCGAGCGGGAAAAAAGTCACCGACCTGCACCGGCCCTTCATCGACGAGATCGTGATCGTCGAGGACGGCGAGGAATTCCGCCGCGTCGAGGACGTGTTCGATTGCTGGTTCGAGTCGGGCTCGATGCCCTACGCGCAGCTGCATTACCCGTTCGAGAACAAAGAGCGCTTCGAGGAGAATTTCCCCGCCGATTTCATCACCGAATATGTCGGCCAGACGCGCGGCTGGTTCAACACGCTGCTGATGCTCTCGACCGAGCTGTTCGGCTGCGCGCCGTTCAAGCACTGCATCTGCCACGGCGTGGTGCTCGACGACAAGGGGCAGAAGCTCAGCAAGCGCGCCGGCAACTATGCCGATCCGAAAATGCTGTTCGACACCTTCGGCGCCGACGCGCTGCGCTGGTTCATGCTGTCCTCGCCGGTGATGCGCGGCGGCGAGATGCATATCGACAAGGAAGGAAGGTTCATCCGCGACGTGGTGCGCCTCGCCGTCAAGCCGATCTGGAACGCCTACCATTTCTTCACCCTCTACGCGAACGCCGACGGGGTCGAAGCCAGGGATTACCTGCGGCACATGGAAAATTTCGGCGTCTCGCCGAATTTGATGGACGCCTACATCCTGACGAAGTGCCAGGTGGCGGTGGAGCAGATCGGAGCCTCGCTCGACGCGTACGACACGCCCGGGGCGACCGACGCTGTCACCGCATTTTTCGAAGTGCTCAATAACTGGTACATCCGCCGGTCACGCCCCCGCTTCTGGGCAGAAGAAGGAAGCCCGCAAAAGCGGAGCGCCTACGACACGCTCTTCACCGTGCTGAATGCGCTGGTCGTTGCCAGCGCGCCGCTCCTGCCTTTCCTTTGCGAAACCGTCTACCAGGGCCTGAACGACACGAAAGAGAGCGTCCACTGGCAGGATTTCCCGGACCTCGGCGGAGCGATCACGGCCTTGACGAACGAAGGGCCCGATGAGCAACACCTCCTGGCCGGCCGGCAGCGTGGCGATGGCCATGGACATCGTGCGCGATGCCTGCACGGCGGCGCACGGCGTGCGCAACCAAAGCAGGCGGCGCACCCGGCAGCCCCTGCAAACGCTCACCATCGTTGCGCCGAGCCTCTACGGGTTCCGCGAATACGGCGAAATGGTGGAGCTCATCAAGGACGAGGTGAACGTCAAGGAAGTGATCTTCCAGCAGGACATCCGGCAATTCGCGACCCGGCGCATCCAGATCAACTCGGCCGTACTGGGCAAGCGGCTGCCGGAAAAAATGAAGCAGATATTGCCCGCGTCGAAGAAGGGCGAGTGGAAACTGGAGGAAGGGGCGGTGGAGATCGTCGGCGAGAAATTGCTTCCCGGCGAATACACGATCCTGCTCGAGCCCAAGCCTGAATTCAAGGACAGCGCCATGCCGCTCGCTTCGAACGATGCACTCGTCGTCCTCGACCTCACCATTACCCCCGAGCTTGAGGCCGAGGGCCTCGCGCGCGACCTGGTGCGCATCATCCAGCAGGCGCGCAAGGATGCGGGGATGGATGTTTCCGATCGCATCGATCTTGCGATCCAGATACCGCCGTCGTTCCGGCCGGCGCTGGCGCATGCGGAGTATATCCGCGCGCAGACGCTCGCCGTTTCGCTCGCCGAGGGCAAGGCGGCGTCGGAGAAAGAGATCACCAGCGAGCTCGACGGCGAGACGTTCGTCATCGGCATTTCCAAGGCGGCGGCGTGAGGTGTGTTATGCTCATGCCAGCTGTCATTCCCGCGAAGGCGGGAATCCAGCCCATCTTACAAAAAGACTTTTTGAGCGGCGCTTCGCGCGTCTGGATTCCCGCTTGCGCGGGAATGACAAAAAATGAGGCGGCGGCGTGACCTCCGATCCGCATATCGGCGTGATGGGGGGCGGGGCGTGGGGGACGACGCTGGCCATCCTCGCCAACCGCGCCGGCTCGCGCTCGACGCTATGGACGCGCAACGAACAGGTGGTCTCCTCCATTAAAAACCGCCGCGAGAACGCGCAGTATTTGCCGGACATCTCATCGATCCGGCGATCGGCATCTCCAGCGACACGCAGGAGCTGGCGCAGTGCGACGCGCTGATCCTCACCATCCCGGCGCAGTCGCTGCGCACGGTGGCGATCTCGATGTCGGACATCGTGCCGTCGCACGTGCCGCTGGTCATTGCCAGCAAGGGCATCGAGAAAGGCTCGCTGATGCTGATGGGCGAGGTGGTGCAGTCGATCATGCCGCACAACCCGTACGCGGTTTTGTCGGGGCCGAATTTCGCGCGCGAGGTGGCCGAGGGCAAGCCCACCGCCTGCGTGCTGGCGACGCACCACGCGCAGCTCGCCGAGCGCGTCGGTTTCGCGCTGGGCGGCAGGTATTTCCGCCTCTACAGCAACGACGATCCGGTCGGCACGCAGGTCGGTGGCGCGCTGAAGAACGTGCTGGCCATCGCCACCGGGATCGTGGAAGGGCGCGGGCTGGGCGAGAATGCGCGCGCGGCGCTCATCACGCGCGGCATCGCCGAGATCGCGCGCTTCGCCAAGGCGAAGGGCGGGCGCGAGGAAACGCTGATGGGGCTTTCCGGCATCGGCGACATTGCGCTGTCCTGCACCAGCGTGAAATCGCGCAACTACGCGCTGGGCTTCGCCATCGGGCGGCTGAAGGCGAGCGTGCCGATCGAGCAGCTGGCGCCGCACGGGCTCGGGCTGACGGAAGGCGTCGCCACCGCCGAATCGGTGCACCAGCTGGCGCGCAAGCTCGGCGTCAACATGCCGATCATGACGGCGGTGGACGAGGTGCTCGCCGGCAGCGTCGCGGTGGACGCGGCGCTGGAGCGCTTGCTCGAACGGCCCGTCGGCAGCGAGCTATAGGGGGCCGTCATGCTCGGTTGCGCATCGCGCAATCCGGGCATCCATGGATCCCCGGACGAAGCTCCGCTTCGCCGAGGATGACATTTTAAGGGCTTGCATGGATTGATTAAGCCGCTGTTTTTCATGAACTTAACGATAAGCCTATAGGTGCAAATGTCATAGAACTGTCATCCTCTGGCGCGGGGGCTTTGCTATAGTAAAGCTAGGAGAAAAGGGATTTTCCCGGTCAATCTATGGCACTGCTAGGCAAATTCGGCGACGACTACACGAAGACGGGCAAGAACTGGTTCTCGCGCGCGTCCGACTGGCTGAGCTACATCCCGTGGGTCGGCGGGGCGTTCGCGCTCCCGATCGGCATCATCGGCGCCGGCGTCGACGCGGCGGGCTGGCTGTTCCGCGGCAAGTTCCTCAGCGCGCTGACGGCCTTCGCCGGCGGTGCGGCAGCGAGCGCCGTCAACTCGGCGGCCAGCACGGTCGGCGGCTCCAACTTTGCGCTGTGGTGGCTGGGCAACGCCGGCTCGGGCCTGCTCAGCGGCGAAACGCTCGGCACGCACGCGCGGGCGCTGACGGAAGGCGCCATCGGCACCGTCACCGGCGCGCTCGGCGTCAAGCCGACGGTGCTGCGCTCCTACACCGCGGGCATCGGCTCGATCGGCGGCGCGGGCGCGACGACGGAAAGCCGGGCTACTGGGCATCGCGCCGGGCGCAGGAGCTCGGCCGCGATCCGCAGGAAATGTATAACGCGTACCGTAGCGGCGACGGCGCCGACAATGTGGCGGCGCTGGAAGCGGCACGCGCGCAGGGCGGCTTGGCCGGGCGGAACGTGTAATGAATCTATAAAAAAAGAATGGGGTATGCTATGGCAGGCGTGACGAACATGAACGACATGGAAAACAGGTACCGCGACATCACCGAGCTCTACGAGCTCGCCGACGAGTTGCTGGAGACGGTGGAAAAAGCCGCCGATCCCGAGGCGCAGCTCGAGCTGGTCGAGCCGCTGGTCGAGGTGCTCGCCGAATCGACCGACGTGCTGTCGGAAGAATATATCGGCCTGCTCGGCGGCAGCGCCAAGCGCAAACAAACGGCCAAGGGCAAGGGCGAGGGGCAGGCGGAAATGCTGCGCATCCTCGACGTCACCGTGCCCGCGCTGCCGCAGGATCGCCCGCGCTACCTGATGGGCGTCGGCAAGCCGGACGACATCCTCGCCGCCGTGGAGCGCGGCATCGACATGTTCGACTGCGTCATCCCCACGCGCTCCGGCCGCCTCGCGCGGGCTTATACTTCGCGCGGCGAGCTCAACCTGCGCAACGCGCGCCACGCCGACGACCCGCGCCCGCTCGATCCCGCCTCGGCCTCGCCGGCCAGCGCCTACAGCCGCGCCTACCTGCACCACCTGTTCAAGGCCGGCGAGATGCTGGGGCCGATGCTGCTGACCGCACACAACCTGCATTATTACCAGGAGCTGATGGGCGGCATCCGCGCCGCCATCGCCGCCGGGACGCTCGGCGAGCACGCCGCAACGCTGCGCACCGGCTGGGCGCGCGGGATATCGAGCCTATAGCTTGACAAATGGGCGATTCTCCGTAAATTCGCCGCTCGTTTCGGGCCACCCGGCCGGGCGAGCTGGTAGCTCAGTTGGTAGAGCACACGACTTTTAATCGTGTTGTCGTGGGTTCGATCCCCACCCAGCTCACCACTTTCTTCATGGTGGGCCTATCGTTCGCACCATCATGAGACCGCCACCAAAAGATCGAAACTACCAGGGTCATTTGATCGTCACGATCAAATCGGCTTGCCTTATGGGCGTGGTTGGTTTAGACAACCTGTCCCTTTAAGGGCGCTTTTCGGAAGCGTCCGATGGTGACGCGGGGTGGAGCAGCCCGGTAGCTCGTCAGGCTCATAACCTGAAGGTCGTCAGTTCAAATCTGGCCCCCGCAACCACCAAACTTTCACTGAGATTTTAACTTCTTGGATGGTTGGCTGAGCTATTTTTTTGCTCGGAGGCCTTTTGATGTTTTGGTAAATATCAGCAGCTTATTTTTTCGAACGGTTTCAATTTTTTAAATCAGCCACTCAGAAGTTACCGGGTAGCCCTCTCCATTCGGTGCCGCTTTATTACTAACTTCCTTGCCGATATTGGCTATCAACTCAGCGATTGAAGGTTCCTTTGACCCATTAATCGGTCCGCTTCCCCATTCTCGTTCGAGCTGCTCTTCGTCCATGGGACCATCGGTAATTCTTATAAGTCGCTTCCATGCCCAAGAGCTCCCTCTATATGCCTGCCTCCAAAGCTCCACCGCCATAATCTCCCGCATCGTCGCTGCACGAGAGATTAATTTATCCAAGTGCTCCTCAAAATCGCCCTCCACCTGCATGGCGCCGATCCGGCGGACTAAGTTTTGGTAAGAGGAATTTGTAGTGCGGCCTTTAGCCACGGTATTGCCCTTTTGAAAGCGGGTATTCTTTCCAGCCTTTGCGATGTCAGGATTGGGGCATAAGTCCTCGCAGCGCCATTATAGCAAATATAATTGAAGCCGCCACAGCGGTTCTATCGTAACTCACAGCCAATAAAGATCGGCCAGAATTCAGGCCCACAGGCGTTTTAAAAGCCACCCGAAACTCAACGCCCAACCAATGAATTTTACTCCCTCATCAATTCGAAGATAACTGAAACTTTTAGCCAACGCCTCTTCGGACGAGGTGCTGCTCAGCAGGGGTAGTAAATACAAAAATAGATACGAAGATATCGTAGCTAAAAGCAGGTACCCGATTGCCGCCACGCCCACCCATAACGACTTGCGTCCTATTCCTTTGGGCGGCGATAGCTGCGCTAGAGCGACATAAAAAATAATGGGCAGGGCTGCCCGCGCGTTAAAAAGTAGCTGGCAAACCATGCGGCATGCTTTCCAAAGTAATTAGAAAAAGAATGAGGCAGGCCGTGACGGCGAACAGAAGAAGGCGTTTGCAATAATAAAACCAACCCGCCTTCCACACAGGAAGTCGATAAAGGCTGGATGCAAGTTTGAAGACCTTCCGGTGCCACTTATATCGATAGGCCAAGAATAATAGGAGCGCGGCAACGATCAGGTAAAACCCATGTATTACCTGATGCAGGGTCTCCGCTTTAACTTCGGCGTAAAATTTCGGCATCAGTTGGTTGACGAAATATCGCATCCCAATCAATCGAATCTAAAGGGCTCTTTGTATCCACTGCTAACTCCCCTGGTGATCGGGGAGTTTGAAAACCTAACGTTAGAAAGGTCGCGCATGTCTTTGGCCGTGAGGCTTGGACATACACATGCGCCCTCCCCGACCCATACGTCGAGGAGTGCTTGCGGTGCACTGAGACCGCTTGTGTAGGGGTTTGAACGCCCCGGAAGTGGCTAAATAACCACTTCTAGCCAAATGCTTAATTTGCTGGGGCCTTGAAATCAACAGAAGCTTTGCAAATCTGGGAACTTAAAGAAAAATTCCCCTGAAGCTTACATTGTGTCAGAACGCTGCACGAGTGTGTGAGTCTTATGCGTGATGCTGATGTTCGTAATGCTGTAAAACAATCCCTAGCGATGCGCTATGAAGGGGATCCTACTACGCGTATCGTAGAAGAAATGGGGATCTGGTCAGGATCCGTTCGTATCGATATTGCCGTCATAATGGTTCGCTATCTGGGTACGAATTAAAAAGCGACCGCGACACTCTTGAGCGGCTGCCATTGCAAGCTGAGTTATATAGCCGTGTTTTTGATCGGATGGAGCTGGTTGTTGGAAAAACGGCTCATCGGAAAAGCTATGGAAAGTAATCCCGGCCTGGTGGGGAGTTACCCTTGCTTCTGAGCAGAAAAGGTGACTCTAAAATCGGTTAGGAAAGGTAAGAAAAATCCGGCGCCAGACCCCTATCTGATAGCACAGCTATTGTGGAAAGAAGAAGCTTTAGACGTTTTGGAGAAATATGGTTTGGCAAAAGGATGGCGCACCCAGCGCGTCAAGCTCATTCATGAGAGATTAGCAACAGAGCTGTCATTCAAAAATTTGGCGACAGAAGTCAGATCTACTTTGAAGCAGCGAAATTCTTGGTTAAGGCAAGATGGTGCGCATCAACTCAATGTGCCTGTTCACGCCTAATTGAACCCATTTTTCTAAGTTCCCGGGCGAAGCGCCTGCGTGAATTGCATCGATTCCATTGTCGGCCCAGCAATTGATTCGGTGCCGCGTTGCATATCCGACAATGCTGGCAGCATGACTCCGTAGTTGTTGGTCCATATCGACACCTACTATGCCTCTAGTACCTACCCCCCGACAAATCAGAAACTCTTCTGGTAAAGTGTAACGCACATTAATCGGGAACCCCCACGCTATACCTGGCGGCGCGGCATCTGGTGCTACAGTAACATAATCGCCGTAGTCCAAATTGTAAGGAAGCCCGATCGCTGCAAGGTGCCGCCAGAGTCGGTACTCATTTCGGGTAATCGTGTGTAGTCCTTGTAGATAGCCACTAAAATTACCGGGCATTGCTGGTGCCTGCCATTGTAACAGTCCGCCATTGATTTCCGAGATGTAGATTGCCAAAGGCGTGATCAACAGAAGCGCCCAACGCTGCCACCATACCCATGCTATTAGAAAAATCTGCTATAAGGTCAGTGCTGGCGACCGGATGAGGCCACGATCCAATCCACGTCGCAGCTGACGTTACGTCTTGAAGGTCAACCCGTAGCCCAACACCAGTGCCGTTTGCTAAGACTACATTCGCAACAGCCTGTTGATACTGTAACGGTGCCGTAAGGGACGTTGCTGGAATTAAGCGCGCATTACGTGCTCTGGCGCTAGCGGCGATATCGATTATAGGATGGTGAACAGCTCCTTGGCCCACTCCCGAAGCGTCTAAATAAAAATCGGTAGCTCCCCATTTCGCAAGCAATTCGTCTATAAATGCCTCAGCCGCTGTCATTGCAGGTCGCGTGGCTGTTGCTGCTTTTGCGGTATATTGATCAGTGGCTAAACAAATTAAGGGAACTACATTTTGTTTGGCGGAAACAGAAAGATTGCCGATTGCGATTTTCTCACCACGTTTCCATCGTAAGAACGGAATATAACGAGCCATATAAGCGCATCCTTAGGTTGCAATCCTTCTTACCTAGCAACCGAACGCTTAAGCGTCTACTAATAAGTCGTACGTGAGAGTAGCTGTCGATTATTAATGCTGCGGAAAAAGATCCGCGACCCGGTTGCTTGCAGCCAACGCATCAGCGAAGGCTAGATGGGCATAACGTTGAGTGGTCTGTAGCTGTTTTATGCCCCAGCAGCTTGCCTATCACGATAAGCGACAAGCCGGCTTCGACTGCGCGGCTCGCAAAGGTTATGGCGAAGATCATGCAGCCGAACATCTTCAAGCTTCGCGGCCTTCCGCACCCGGCGCCACGTCTTGTTTAGGTCCTTTAGCCCTTTGCCAGTACGTTTGTTGGCGATCACGTAGGGACAATTGCCAACTCGCGGCAACTTCTTTAGCACCGCGATCGCCGAGTGATTCAATGGAACGGTCCGTGGCCCCGTCTTCGAATCGGGCAGCTTCAAATGCCCTGTTGTAGATCTATCTGGTCCCATCTCATGAAAAGGATCTCGCTTCGCCGGCATCCGGTCAGCAATAGTAAGCGAAGAGCAGCCACCGCATAAGGAGTAGTTCGTTCCTGCCGATCGAGCGCATCCTGAAGACGGATGATCTCCTCCGGAGACAAAAAACGATTCACCAAGCGTTCTGGATACCGATCCACATGCCGGCATGGGTTACCCTGGTCGCGAAGGCCCCAGTTTTTCAGCCAGGTTGAAACATCTTGGACAGCACCTCGAGCAGACGATTCGCTTGCGTGCGCGTATTACGGTGAAAATACTGGAATTCACAAATGTCCCGGCTAGTGATCTCTGCAATCTTCCTGCCCGCAAAATAAGGCTTGAGATGCTTCTCGATGAGCCAACGGTCCATTTTTGCGGAACTGGCCTTTTTCTTAAGCTCGGCATGCTTGGTGAGATATAGCTCACACAGCGCATCTATGGTGTTTAGTGATTCTTCGCTCATAATTACCTTGCCGACGACTTCATTTTTTACTCAAATATTTTGTTCAGTATATCGAGGTGCATATTTAAGTCAACAGTGGGATTTTAGGCGTATGGATTTACGGGACACATTCGCCGCCAATCTCCGAAGACTGCGGAATGCTAAGGGTCTATCGCAAGATGATTTGGCTTATGAAGCGGAGGTCAGCCGCAGCTATTTAAGTCAGCTAGAAAAGGGGAAATTCTACGCCAGTCTTCAAATTATTGGAAAACTGGCCCAAGCTCTAAACGTTGAACCCGTGGAGTTCTTAAAAACACCCAAGCAGAAAGCTAAGTAAACTCCTAGCTTCGTTGCTGACCGCGAGCTACTTGATTAACATAGAATAAAATGTAAATATCCGTCTGTGAAAAGTATTGCGAAAACCGTCGTTCCTCTCCGCCCTCAACCGCAGCACGTCATAAAGTGCGCGGATAACATTGATTTCATGCGCTCGCTAAAAAAAGAGAGCGTGAATTTAATTGTGACGTCTCCTCCCTACAATATTGGAAAAGAGTATGAGCGGAAAACCTCTCTTGATGTGTATGTGGAGCAGCAAGCTGCTGCCATCGCTGAGGCCGTTCGGCTTCTGCATCCCAACGGTTCAATCTGCTGGCAGGTAGGCAATCATGTCGATAATGGCGAGATTTTTCCGCTCGATATTGTCCTATATGATTTGTTCAAGCAGCACGGTTTAAAGCTTCGCAACCGCATTATTTGGACATTCGGTCACGGACTACATTGCCAGCGGCGCTTCTCCGGACGGCACGAAACAATCCTATGGTTCACGAAATCCCAGGAATACATCTTCAACTTGGATCGGTGCGAGTACCGTCGAAATACCCACACAAGAAGCATTTTAAAGGGCCGAATCGGGGCGAACTTTCTGGGAATCCGCTGGGTAAAAACCCAGGAGACGTTTGGGATATACCGAACGTGAAGGCTAATCATGTCGAGAAAAACCGATCACCCTTGCCAGTTTCCCGTCGCGCTGGTGGAAAGACTCGTTCTTGCGCTGACGCATGCCGGACAAAATGTCCTCGATCCCTACCTCGGCGTCGGATCGTCGGCGATTGCTGCGCTCAAGCACGGCCGAGTGGCTTATGGGTGTGACATCACTCCGGAGTATATCGACATCACTTCGGAACGAATTAACAGATTCTATGCGGGCGAACTGAGAACGAGACCGATGAACAAACCGGTCTATGACCCGAATGAGGGAAAATAATGAAGCTTCAGTTCGTCCATAATCACCACCACGGTCAAGCCGAATGGCAGAAGCGAGACCTCTATGAATGGATAACTGACGTCTTCGAAGCGCCCAGCATTAAGATTCAGCCAGGCTGTACCAATGAGATTCGAGCGCACATCGCCAACGAGTTCGCCGCTGAGGGCTGGGCTCTCAACGTGAAGATCGATCAAGAATTGCGGAATACGGTTTCCGCCATCAAGGACGATCTCGCCTTTCAGGTCCAAACGGGCAATATGAGTCGTGCGCCATATGACCTACTGAAGTTGGAATATCTCTTCCAGTCGAAAAAGATCAGCGCTGCCGCTTTTGCGTTGCCCACTAAATTTGCTGCCAGCAAGATCGGCAGCAACGTCGCATATTTTGAGCGGGTCTGTAATGAGCTGACGGTATTTGATCGCGTCATCCATGTGCCCATTTTGCTAATCGCATTTGAATAATGGACGGATTGGATGCCCTACAAAATTCAGATTACTGCGCCGGTCAGCCGGACTGCTACGATCGCTAGCAAGGTCGTCGCGTCGAATGAAAAGCGCGAGTTTTATGGGTTCCGCAATCGCCGAAGCGAGCTACCACATATTCAGGTTCCCATCGAACTCCCTGTCTATCGTATGGAGAACTTTCGGACTTTCACGGATCAGCGGGACTACATTTCGAGCGAAGGCAAGAAAGCGGATTACTTTTCGGGTGGACAAGAATCCGAGGAGGTCCAGCAGGCGCAGCACCAGTTGCTCTATCGACTGGCGCTAAAGGGGAAGGCAGACTCTGTGGTTCCTGTCTCCGATGTGCTTGAAGCGGAAGGCCAGCGGCAACCCCTCCTCATCACAGCAGGTGGCGTAGTCGTAAACGGAAATCGACGGTTGGCTGCGCTGCGTGAGCTTTATGATAAAGGCGGCAAATTCTCCCATTTTAGCCATATTGATGTTTTGGTCTTGCCACCAGACGCGACCGTCGAAGAGATTGTTGACATTGAAGCGAACTTGCAGGCGGTTCCGGAAACCAAGCTGGATTATGATTGGATTGGTGAGGCGCAGCTCATCAATCGGCTAGTCAATATGGGGCGGACCCCCGCGCAGGTTGCCGCCCAGCTGAAGCGCAAAGAAAAAGAAATTAAATATGCGATTCAGACACTGGCGGAGGCCGATTTATATCTCAAGGAAGCACCGGGAACGGGCGGTAGTTACAGCGAAATCCGGGAAGACGCTGAGCAGCTATTCGGTGACCTTCCCAAGCTACTAGAGGGCAAAAGCGAACCGATGAAAGAGGCCAGCCGAGTTATCGCCTGGACGCTCTATCAAAATAAGGGTCGGCTCGATGGGCGCCTATATGACTATAATGCTGCGATCGGTGGGTTGGCAGACGATGTGCTTGATCGAGTCGCAGACGAACTGGGTATCGCAACGGAAACCAATACCGACGAACAAGATGATACGTCGGATGGTAACGATTTCGCGATTGATATTGGCGACGAACCGCAGGTCACTAGTTTCAGCGGTGTAGTTGAGGCGCTTCAAGCGCAGGACAACGACGCCGCAATCGAAGCGTTGATTGAGGCAACGCAGACGGTCATCCAGCTCGACAAGGGGCAAAAATCTGGCGGCGCTGCGCTGAAGAGCGTTCAACAAGCGCATACAAAGCTAGCTTCGGTCGATATTTCTAAAGCTGAGAAATCGACCGTCCCCCAAAATTTCCAAGCAGCTCGAAGCGATCAAAACACTGGTTGGAGATCTCGAAAAGAAAATTGCGAAGCTCAAACCGTAGAATTGGAAGCAGGCTGCGCGATGCCAGTAGAGATCGGGATTGACTACGATCCGACGAGATTCGGGGAATCCTTTCTAGGCATGGTGACGAGGAAGTTTCGTCAATTTGGGAGCGGCTGAAGGCACGATTTGCTTCCCAGAGCGATGTGATACTCGTGCATGATGCCATGGATATGCCATGGCCAGAGGTGCTCGGCGTCATACGTGAGTTTGGCAGCGTGACCACCCAGAAGGCGTTGAACTTTAAATTCATTCCATCTGATCGGGCGCGCCAAAAGGTCGCGACGTTTGTCGCCGAGACAAAAAAAGCTCGTTTGTCGAAAGACACGCTCATTCTCGAGATTGAAGAAGACGCAATCCAGCCTCGGCTTAATGCTTTAGGCTTTTCACGGCAGCTAAAGCCATTCCAATTACGAGATCTTTCACGACTTCTTTCACTTCCCCATGGGGCAAATTTCTCGGTTCCCGGGGCCGGCAAGACCTCCGTTACGTTCGCTTTAAGCTTGCTCGCAGCAAAACCCGCCGATCATTTATTCGTGGTTGCTCCGAAAGCGGCTTTCCCCGCCTGGCGTGGCGTCGTTGCGGAATGCATTGCTAATAACGCATCGGTGTCCACGAAAGAAGATTTTACCGTTTTGTCTGGGAGCGAACAGCAGAACGACATTGCTCTCCGCAGTGGCGCTCGTCGTTTCCTAATGTCTTACGATCTTCTAGTTCGACAGCAGTCATTAATCGCGTCCTACTTTTCGCGACAGTCAGTGCATCTGGTTCTGGATGAATCTCACCGCATGAAGGCTGGTCTCGCATCACAACGTGGCGCTTTTTTGATTAACATCGCTTCGTCCCCGTCGCGGCGTGACATCTTGTCGGGCACTCCGATGCCGCAAGACGCCAACGACATGGCGTCACAGCTAGGTTTTCTATGGCCGGGGCAAGGATACGACCTTCAAATTCAGCGTGGAGTATCGCCGAGGGATGTACTTGGTGACCTTTATGTCAGAACGACGAAGCATGAGCTGGGCCTGACGCCCGCGATCCGTCATTTCTACGATGTGCCCATGGCTGACGGGCAACTCGCCCTCTACGGTGTCGTGAAAAAGCGAAATTTTGCGCCAAATCACTAAGGCGATGTCCAACGCCAGTCCGGATTTTTTGTCAGCCCGGAAGTCAGTCATGCGGCTGCTGCAATTATCGACAAATCCGACTCTGGCACTCCAAGCCATGACACGCGATCTGCGTAATATTTCGTCAGGCATCGCTGACCAAGTGATTGAAGAAGGTGCTTCCCGCAAAATGCGAGAGGTTTGCGCCCATGCGCGCGCACTCGCGAAGCTAGGAAAAAAAATCGGTCATCTGGACCATTTTTACGCAGTCGATCTTGGATTTGGAGCGCATCCTTGCTGACCTCAACCCCGTGACACTATACGGGGCCATTCCCACTGGGGAAGCAAGCGACCCACTAACCCGCGAGGGTCGGCTAGAGAAGTTTCACAATAATCCCGATTGTATGGTTCTGATTGCCAACCCGGCTGCGGCCGGAGAAGGCATCAGTCTTCACACTATCTGTCACGACGCGATATATCTCGACCGAAGCTATGTTTCGACTCACTATCTACAATCCATCGATCGTATCCATCGTCTGGGACTTGCCCCCGATGTTGAGACAAACATTCACATTTATCGGACGAAAGCCCCGGCGGGATTAGGCAGCGTCGATCTGTCGGTGAGCCGTCGGTTAGCACAGAAGATACATGGTCTTGAGCATCTCCTTGATGACCAAGACCTTCGTCAGCTTGCCCTCGATGAAGATAATGCGGACGACCCATCGATTACGACGTCGATATGCAGGATTTGGTCGATCTCGTAGAGGAACTAGAAGGAAGGCAACCGACCGAACCTCAAGAAGAGGCTTGATCGTGGAATTCGATCGGCTCTTTACGATTTCTGCTTTCGAAGGTCTCCGCATCATGCGGGGCGTAATCGCCACGGTGCCGGAAGTCACTGTAGCGGAATGTCCGGCCGCGCTTCTGGCGCATTCACCGCAGGCAGACGCTTATGACCTAGAGGCGGCCGTCGAGCTTCACGCACTGGTCGCGCCAGACGCACCACATGACAACGTTCTTTTTTATCGGGAATGCATCCTTGCAGTCCTACTTCTGAAAATGCCGGCGTTTGCCAAGCTTATGACACTCGGTCGCGGTAGATTTATCAAGCGGATCAAAGGAGATGATTATCGTGATATCCGGAGCGTATTTCGCGAGGCGAAGCTGCTCGAGGATACGCCTTCTGGTGGCGATATTTCGTGGTGGGATACTGTTCAAGGTCGAGTGAGACTGAACTTCGATCAGGAGCGATTGGTGCGAGCGCGCTACGCAGAATCGCTTTCGCTGGGGTATGAGCAGAATGAGCTATTGAAACTTGGCATTGCCCACGCACCGGTGTGGATGGCGATTGAGGACAACACGGCTGGTTATGACGTGTTATCCTATCGATCAACGGCGGTCGGTGAGCGGAACCTACTGATTGAGGTGAAGTCCACTATCGCGTCGCCGCTAAGGTTTATTATTACTCGGAACGAATGGAACAACGCCGACCAAGTTGGGAACGCTTACTTATTCCATGTTTGGGATATGGATAAGGATCCGCCAATTCTTCATATTCGCACAGTGGAACAAATACGCCCGCATATTCCTGCTGATAAAGAGAAAGGGAAATGGAAAACGGCGGAAATTCCTATTGGCTTTTAGGTTTCTACAGAAGTGAATTAGATTCGCACTCTTTTCGCAATAGAAGTGTCCATTAATTGTTGAATATCAGAGGTATTTTGGAATAAGAGGGGTGGAACTAAATATGATTATGGATAAAACTAAACCTTAGAGTTTACCACTTCATCCCAGTCCAAATATTCTACAGAGCGCTTTTTGCTCCTGAAATAATCGATTTCTCTTTTAACGCCACTGCTCAATTCCCAGCCTTCAATACGGAGGACAATAATTTTTGAGCAAAACTCCATAAACGCTTCGTCGAATTTTACCCAAAAATCGCTTCCTAACGTCTCACTCTCTTTTGCTAATATGATGTCGAGCGGATGCGTCATAGTGATAGGGCTATAAACGATCTTTTTTCTTTCGATTAAATGCGCTGCTGCGAGCGCAGCTTTCCTGAATCGAGCCTCTCTTACTGAGGGATCGGGGTCCGTATAGGGACATGCGAGATAGATTATCTCAGGCATAGTCCGAAATCACTCGAACAGAATCAAACATATCTGGCTTGAATCTCTTTCATGTCTTCCCTCACCAAAGCCAGTGCTGCCGGGAGTTTGATTTGATCGCTTAACTCCTGGAATAGCCTCACCCAATTTAATGGCCTCGCTGGTTTTAAAGACATCGGGACGCTGTGAATCAAAGAAAAATATGGCGACGACGCTTTGCATATCATCTTTGATAGGGACGGCAAGAAAAGCCTGTCCCCTTTTTCTTCGCACTAATTTCTGCCTCTTTGAACGTCATGCCCCAATCTTTACTAGATCCTCAGGGCGAGTAGAGACTTTTTTATCGTATTGGGCGTTTTGGGTTCTATATGCTTTTCCAATGATCCCAAATCTTATTGATTGGCAGCGACCTATCGTTTCCCCATAACCAACTTTACTAGGATAATATTCTAGCAGTTGGTATAAACTCTCTTCTTTCTCATCCAACGCGGACAGTACATGAATTGTAGAACGATACTCCGAAGTTTGGTCGGATCGTAGTTTCTTCGGGTCAAAAAGTTTTACCAAGTGATGGTCAACTAACTGTCTATGTAGGACAGCTATTTTATTTTTTTGTGCTACCTTCCTATATTCTTCTCTAATTTGTTTCTCCGCCAGTTCCTTATACTTCTTGGCGTATTGGGAGACATTCTCTTTGTCGAGTGTGAGCTGTATTCCGCCCGGAAGGTCTACCTTTGTAAAACGCCAACTATTTTGTAACAAAGCTGCTAGAGCCTTGCGTACATCGCTGCTGAGAAAAAACGCCAAAACAATCGCAACCCAAGGCGCTTCCATTAAAAACTTAGCAACCCAATAATTTCCCCAGTTGCTGTATATTGCAGTAATCGTTGTGCTGGCCCAATCTAGAATACGATTCCAGCACTCGCTCATATTTAGCATAAGTTCCTTTTCTTGCGGATTAACGTTGGCGCAGTCTGCTGTCACCTTGATCAACCACATTAGTGGAGTTAGTGTTCTGTTCCGACAAATCGGGTTTGCTTGGACGATTTACCCGCGTTTCTGACAAACGCTAGTCAGAACCGATCACAATGCAAAAAGATTATCCCAGGCAACTGCCATAAGAAAAGCGCTCGGTTGTTCCATCGGTCCTTACAACCCAAAAGCACTGCGTTCCATACTCAGCAGTTTGAACACTAAAATGGGAAATCCCACTCCCAATTTTCTGCACTGCCTCGGGATGCTTAGTTAATGCAAATGTCAGAATTTTTTCGTCCACTTCAGAAACGCGGTCACCTGGAGAATATCGATTTAGCATGGTCTTCAGAAAAGCCAAGGCATCGCTCTTTTTAGGAAAACTAAGAGGTCCTAGGACAACCGGCTTTGCCTTCATAGCTCACTCATATAACTCATATAGTTGTGACACTGCCTATCAGGCAGCTTGAGCGCATTTATCGATTGTAATGCCATCGTAGAAAAATTCTAAAATATATTTGTCAAAGCTATCCAATGTGGGAGTTGCCAGCACACGTTCTTTACCTAATCTTTGAAAGACACGAATAGCCATATCTAAAGTGAGAGTATCGTCCATGAAATTGATGACGTTGTTACGTTGCAATTTTTTAGAGACCATTCGAGGTAACCCATATTCTTCCAACTGGTAAACGGCGGAAGGTAAAAAGGCATGAGACAGTTTGGAAATAAAAGGTGCGACATCTACCCCCTTATTTATGATTTCCTTCTGCAGTTCGTTCACATCACTAAGGACTGCGGAGAATTTGAATGATACGACGCGCTCTAACTTAAAGAACAGATCAATGCCGATGTCATGCTCATCTAGCTCTTCTAGCAACTCGGGAATTGTTGCCGTCCAGTTTTTGGAGATAGCTTTGATGAAAGCCACTACTTTTCTATACTGCGCATCCCATCCGCCCGGCTGCAATACGATGATTTTATAAAGCAACCTTCCCCACGATTCAGGGTCGTCTGAATTTAGGTAAGCCAAGCCATTCCACTCGTCAGGATTATCTTTCATTCCGCGCGCGACAGTCTTTATAAATTCCGAGTTGCTTATCTGAAAGACGTTTTCCTTTTTAAGGCGGTCATAAGCAGGCTTGCCAATGAGACCATACATTTCGTCTCTAAAAGCTATAATTTTTGATACTTGCTCATTGGTCAAACTGTCGCTGTATCTAACTTCATCCAGATCCCCCAGGATCTCGTCTGGGAATGGTATTTCAAGCTGGGTTGTCTCTTCTTTAGGCGGAGCTTCGAGTAAATAAATTTTACCAATAAAGTGGCGGAACATCCTTCCGCCTCTGCCAATAATATTTTTATAGGTAAAGTCGTTGAGGGAGCGTGCGCCTAATTTATTCTTCCAAAGAATCACGTTTTCCGCTGAAGTGTTTACGCCCTCGATGATTGATGAAGTTGAAATGATATTATCAAAACCTTCTTCTTCATCGAATAATTTTACCTGGATTTGACTTATTGAGCGATGTAATTGCCCATTATGGATAGCCGTGCCTCGGCGTACTAAATTTACCAGCGGCCAATGTGGGCTATAGTTCGTGCTGAGCCAGGCCGCGAAGCTATCAAGCAGAGGGTTATTAAGGGGCTCTCTGTGCACGGTCAGAATAGTGGAAAGAGTGTCTATATTTGTATAGGTTCCCGCATAGATTAAAGATTTGGTTCTCTTGGAATCCAGAATTTTTAATAGCGCGCGCGTCTTGAGTTCTTCGTCTTTGTTGATTTCTTTATAGATGTCATGCTTCTCAAGAAATACCGTATTAAAATCTAACATTTCCACGAATCGCATGCCCTTCGTAAAAACATTGTCTTTTATCTCATGGATATTGGGCGCAAGAAAATAGCGCTGGTTAGCTTTTTTGCTAAGTTTGATGATTGCTTTTAAAAGGCTAGACGATCTCTCTTTGTCGAAATGGCTGCTAGCTTTATAAAATTCATCAACGATTAACAGATCAATTTCTTCAATTTTGTCTATGTAACTGGTTGCCCGTTCTTGCGGAAAAATAAGAATGTTTTTATCGGCCAACTCTACATCTGATGTGGTTATAATTTTATATTCATCCGCGAATTTTTGTAGAGCCTCCTGCGAGTTTCGTCGGTTAGCGCGATGGTTGGCACGATAATCATTACATTGCGGGGTTTTTTGATTGCAATGAAGGCATCAATTACAAAGCTTTTACCAAAGCTGGTAGGAGCACTTACGGCAATATCTTCGCCGTCAATTATAGCAGCGAGCAAAGTTGATTGCTCTCGGTGTAAGGTCATTTTTTTGCCGCCAATGTCTACTTTGAATGCCTCATAGACAAATCTTTCCTGCCAAGTCGCGGTCTCAGTATCAATATAAGGATAGAGGCCCGTTTCGCGAATCAGATGATTCACCAGTGGCGTATATTCGATTTTGTTTGTTTCGTGATAATCTAGGAGTGCAATTAATTTGTCCCTGGCCACAGAATTATCATTGGCCGTTATGTGGTCGTTTATACTTTGGCAAGTTTCAAAGATTTCCATCTTATTGCCCTTGATAATGTACGACATTCTTCACAAAAGCATCCACGATTGCCTTCTTTACGGGCACTGGAAATAGAATAATGTGGAAATGAATTTCTGCGTATTTGTGAAATGCGGCACATTTGTTGATTTGTTTTTTAAAGTACGATTCCGCTCGTTCAGCATGGTATTGTTTCACGGATTCTTTGTACTCATCTGTTAGGCAGTCTTGAGCTTTTGTTAGATCGCACTCGTGTAGAAGCAGAATTGGAATGTGCAATTTTGGTTTTAGATTATCGATGGACACTTGATGGGTAAGGGCCGCCTCAATCTTTGCTCGTCGTACAGGGTCCGGCACAAGCGATACGAGATCGTTAACACTAGTGATGATGCTATTTTCTTTTTTAATTTATCGGTCTCTAAAATCTCTGCCACAGAATTGACGATTGCACCCAATCGCGCGTCCTCAATGCTGTTGTAAAACTTTGATTCTCCCAACCATAAGGAGAAGTCATTATCGCTTTCTAAAACCACATGGACGCTATCTGCGCCTTTGGCCTGGTCTTTATTATTTTGTTTGTAAAAAATTTTGGGAACTACGGGCAGTGCTTGGTAGTGATGTTTCATAATTCCGTAGAGTAGGATCTCTGCAATCTCACTACCTTTGCCAATATCTTCGGATTCAAGATCAGTTAAGCGCAACTTCTTCGCAGACTCTATCAACTCCGTTTGGCTTTTGTTAACAAGGCATTGTCTCTCTTTATGTGAAAGGGCGGTTTCCGCGATATTGTCCCACAAAAATTTCTGAAATTTTTTGTAGCGCCATTCTCCATCCTCAAAATCATTTATCAGGCTTAGAATTTTTTTGTTTTCAAGCGGGGCAAGCTTGTTATCCGTGGCCACCTTGGCGAAGGATTCGTCAATGAGGACCTCGAAATCAAACTTAAAAACTGCATTTATTATTACAGTCATATTATTCCCAAGATGGTTCAACAGCCACGCATTGCTTCACCTGCGAATCATTTGATTCTGCTGCGAACACACGACCATCAGTCAAATTCTCTGGAAGACTATCAGTCAGAGGCTGTGACAGACCATTAGCTAATGCTATTGGCGCTACTAAAGGTCCAAAGGGACCAACAGCCAGAAGGATTAAGACTGCTGCTGCAAAAAGCTTGCGCATGGCGTGCCGATATTTTGTTGGTCTGTGCGAAAGGACTAACACGCATTAGCAAAGATGCAAACAACAAAACAACTTTTGGTTGCAAGTGTGAAGAGTGATCCGCCAACTGGGCGACTTAGCTTTCCGGAAGAATTTACGATTGGCGGTCCGAGTCGCAGCCTGGCCTCAATGAGTCGCGACAGCGACGGAGGCGGTGATAAGCGAAAGTCCGAGTTCGCGCAATGCAAACTGGCCGCGTTCGGTAAGATCGGCGGTGAATTGGAACTGCTCACGCGCGTCCATGGGGTAGGCTTTGAGCTTATAGTAAAGGCCGAACGGCTCATGTTCCATGACGACCACGATTGGCCGGTCGAGCTTGAGGTAGGCACTCGTCAAGGCGACATCATGCAAGGTCTGTCGTACCAGCGCATTATCGTGATTGGGGTGCACGTAAAAACCGGTGACGCAAAGCAGATCGTGCTGGCCGGACGTAGCATTGGATAACGGTTCGTGCCAGAGCGTGCTGTGCGGGATGGTAACATCGTTGGCGTCCGCCGTACGCAGCATGACCGTGCGCGTGCCGATCTCGACGACCTCACCGTAAGTTTCACCGATCCGTACCCAGTCGCCGACACGATAAGGCCGCTCGATGATGAAAATGATCCCGGCGATGAGGTCGCTGATATAGTCCTTGATGGCGAACCCGATGGCGAGCGCCGAGCCGGCAAGTAATGCCAGCACGTTATCGCGCGTCGGAGTGATGACGATGGGAACGATCAGGGTGATTACGGTCAGGATGATCGCCAGCCGCAGCAACGGGATCCATGGCAGGGCGTAGAAACGGTAATCTGGGCGCATCCGTTGAGTGAGTGCGGGCACCAGGTGCTGCAGCATTTCATAGGCGAGCCATGCACCGGCAAGAATAAGCACGATATGGACGGGTTCGTGCCCACTCCATTCCTGCAGCATTTCCGTCCAGCCGTTGCTCATGGCATGCTCCTACTGATCGCTGACCCAGAAATCCGCCGCGGCAAGCTGCCGGCGAACATCTGCATAATGCTGAGGCGTTACCTGCCATAAACCGTCTTCCTCAGAGGCAAGTTGCTTATCCCGCAGCTCAGCGAGCGCCTTGAGCACCTGTGTCATGCGAAAAGGCAGAAGCGAGGGCAGCGCCGAATCATGCACGCCGCCATGGATCAGCAGTGTGTGTAATACGTAGGCGTGCAGGCGAAAATCCTTCGCGCGGGGAGCGATGCCGGGAAGCGGCGGGGCGGGTTCACAGGTGACCGCCAGCAGGGCAGGTATGGCGAGCGGTTGTGGGCACAATGCATCGATGTCGACCGCATGTTGCAGGTATTTCCACGACCATGCGTCGCAGCCGATTATAAGGCGGCGAGGTTCGGCCCATGTGGTTTCGATCAGTTGTCGCGCGATACGCAGCCCCCGATGATGGCGCAGGAAGCAACGCTCCAGTGCCGGGATCACCAAGATGCTGTCGGCGGTTTTTCGCAATGCGGGCCAAAGCTCGGCGGTTCCGTCCAGCAGTGCGGAAGTGGGGAGTGCGCCAAGCAGGTGCGCCCGGTGTGCCTGCGCCCATGCTTCGAGCATTTGTCCTGCGCTACCGAATAGTCCCAGTACTACGTGAGGGAATTTTGTATCCGCGCTTAGCGCTTTATCGAGTGCCCGGGCTGCTTCCTTCAAAGCGGTAGGTTTCGCTGACATGCGCCGTGCTCCGTGATGCAAGTCACTATAGAAGGCGATACCGGCATTACAACTTATAGCTATTAGATGCGTTATGTAAGAAAGCCTATGGTTGTGGAGCAAGTGGCGGATATAACCCGACTTTAGCCGTTAGCATTTAATTCTCTCTGGTTTTCCGGATAACAATTCTGAGGGCGATATACCAGCCATTGCTCGGCGGTTAAACGGCGCGTAGCTGCTCTACACCTGAGGGTGGTTCTCGGTGAACTTATGCGTTGGCAGGTGTTTGAGTTTGTCTTTGAGCACATCTTTGGCGCGTTCCATATCGTAATGTGCTTGCAGGTTGGACCACAGATCATCGGATACGCCAAAGTAACGCGAGAGGAGTAGCGCAGTCTCCGATGAGATGGAGCGCTCTTCGTTCACGATAGCCGTCATGCGATTAACCGGGACATCGATGTCCTTTGCCAAACGATAAGCGCTGATGCCCATGGGTGCAAGGAACTCTTCGCGCAGTACTTCGCCAGGGTGGGTCGGTTTGATTTTGCTCATACTTACCTCCTAATGATAGTCCACAATTTCCGCGTTTAGGATATGCCCATTTTCAAATTCAAAGCATATCCGCCATTTGTCATTGATCCGGATGCTATATTGATGCTTCCGGTTTCCTTTCAATCGCTCCAGCCGGTTCGCTGGCGGTACTCTTAAATCCTCCAGTTTGCTCGCTGCATGGAGGTAGCTCAGCTTGCGTAGCGCCACCGATGCGATCAAGCATGATGCAGACCTATCGTCTATTGGCAAAAATGCAATGATAAGGCAACCTTTGGTTGTTCCGGCTATTGCGCAGGCTCATATTGGAAATTTCGCTCCACCGACCCGGAAGATTAAGGAAATAGGCGACCGGTTTACGGCTTGCCGTTACTGCTGACTTGCCGGCTTACGATAGGCAGGCACATGGGCGTAGGGGAAAAGTCCCCGTCGCGCGCGATGGGATATTGCCGACTCTCAGCCCCATGACACAACGAACTGCGCATGAATTCCGGAAAATATATAACATTTATTTGACTCAACTGATAGTTGAGTGTAGCCGTCTTGCGGCGACATTGGTGGAGCCGGTTGATGCGGCGCGTTTCGTACCGAATGCTGGTCTTCACGAGCGCCGCCTCCTGGCTCGCGCTGCTTTCACCGGCCCATGCCGTTCCCAAGACCTGGAACGACGGCACCGACAGCTGGCTCACCGGCACCGACTGGACGCCCGCCGGCGCGCCGACCGTCAATGACGATGCCGCCATCAACAACGCCGGCACCGCGCAGGTGAATGCGGGCACCGCGACTTTCAAGACCCTTAGTCTCGGCGCGGCTGCCGGCAATAGCGGGAACCTGGCGATCGGCTCCGGCGGGATCGTCAACGGCAGCGGCAGCGGCTATATGTATGTCGGCAATGGCGGCACCGGTACGCTCGCCATCACATCCGGCGGGACTTACAATATGGGCACCGGCCATATCTATCTTGGCCAGGGGGCGACGGGTAACGGCACGCTCACGATGACCGGCGGCAGCATTGCCGGCTACGGCACGCTCGTCGTCGGTGGTGCCGGCACGGGGCTGGCGAACATCAGCGCCGGCGCTTCCATGAGGCCCGGCGCGCTGTATGTCGGCTACGCGGCGGGCGGCACCGGCACGGTGAACGCCGTGGGCACCGGCGGGACGCCGGGCGCCGCCGGGAACACGATCATCAGCGGCGTGGCGAATATCGGCCAGAGCGGCACCGCCACGGTCACGCTCACCAACGGGGCCTTGGGGAGTTTCGGCACGACGAACATCAGCGCCGGTGCGGGCAGCCACGGCACGGTGAATGTCCTCAGCGGCTCCCGGATGGGCGCCGGCGATCCGATCACGGTCGGTGGCTCGGCGACATCGAATGGCACGATCCTGGTCAGCGGCACCGGCAGCTCGCTTGCTCCCGGCTACAGTTTCCTCATGGCGGCCGGGAACAATACGGCGACTATCACGGCGAACGCCACCGGCACCTTCAGCGGCGGCAACAACAACGGCTTGGTGATCGGCACCGGCGCCGGCGCCAACGATATCTTCAACGTGACCGCCGGCGGCAAGGCGACGGTGAATACCACCTACGGCCTGGTCGCCGGGGTGAATGGCGGGCTCGGCACCATCAATGTAGATGGCACCAACTCGCTTCTCTCCACCTCGAACAGCACCCCTGCGGTGATCGGCCAGAGCGGCACCGGTGCGCTCAACGTGACCGGCGGCGGCGCTACAACGTATGGCACGTCCACCTTCACGATAGGCAACAATGCAGGCAGCACCGGAACGGTGACTGTGGACGGCACGGGTTCCAAAATCACCGGCAACGGCGAGATGATCGTCGGCAATTCCGGCACCGGCACGCTGACGCTCACCAACAATGCCACGGGCTCGATAGGATCGCTCAGTGCCAGTGCGAATATCAGCGGCAGCGGTATCGGCACGGTCAATGTCGGCACCGGCGCGGTGCTCACCTCTACCGGCAACTCCTACATTGGGCGTAACGGTACGGGTTCGCTTGCCGTCACCGGCGGCGGCACCTTCAATTCCGGCGCCTTGGGAGTGGGATACGGCGTCGGCGGCAACGGCACCGCCACGGTCGACGGCGCCGGTTCGCTCCTGAAGGTGACCGGCAACAGCTTCGTCGGCGATGACGGCGTCGGCGTGCTGACGCTGAGCAACGGTGCAAGCGCCAACCTGGCCGACGTCATCGTGAGCGGTCATCCCGGCAGCGCGGGCACGGTGAACCTGGGAGCCGGCACGACGTTCGCATTCAACAACATGGACCTCAACGATATCGGCACGCTCAATGTCGGCAACGGCGCGGGGGCGGTGGCCAACGTCACCGGCAACCGGATCGCCGGCACCAGCATCGCGGCCAGCATCAACATCGACCAGGCCGGCACCGCCACCTTCAACCCGACGATGACGGGGCAGCTTGCCCTCAACCAGCTCGGCTCCGGCACGACCATCCTGACGGGGGACAGCGATTTCACCGGCCCCACGACCATCAGCGCCGGCACGCTGCAACTGGGCAACGGCGGCACCACCGGCAGCCTCATCAACAGCGATATCCTCGATAACAGCCACCTGGTGTTCAACCGCAGCGGCACGTTCTACCTGAGCGGCAACATCACCGGCGGCGGCGACGTGACGCAGGCGGGGCCGGGCACCATCATCGTGACCGGCGAGAATGCTTATACCGGCGGCACCATCATCTCCGGTGGTACGCTGCAGGTCGGCGATGGCGGCAGCACCGGCAACCTGACGGGGCCGATCACCAACGACTCGCACCTGGTGCTCGATCGCGGCGATCATTATGAGTTTGGCGGCGTCATCACCGGCAGCGGCGACCTCACCAAGACCGGCGGTGGCCTGACCAAGATCATGAACAGCCAGGCCTATACCGGCGCGACGCATGTCGAGGACGGCGAATTGCGGGCGAATGCGGCGAACATCCTCGGCACCACCTCGGGGCTGACGGTGGATCCCGGCGCGATCTTCTCCGCCAACGGCTACGACCAGAACATGGGCACGCTGGTGAATAACGGCATCGTGAACATGTTCGGCATCGGGCCGGACGCCAACCTGACGGTGAGCACGCTGACCGGCAGCGGCACGTTCGGCCTGACCACCAATCTCGCTGCCGGCTCCGGCGACCATATCGCGGTGAGCGGCGCCAGCTCCGGGGCGCATTTCCTCACCATCCTGAACAGCGGCGGCGCGCCGGCCAGCCTGGCCGATACGCTGGAGCTGGTCTCGACCACCGACAGTTCCACCGGCGGCGCCACCTTCCGCCAGCTCGGCAACGGGGTGGATGTCGGGGTGTATAATTACACCGTGCAGCAGGGCAACGGCTCGGCCGGCCTGCCGGACGTGAACGACTGGTATCTCGCTTTGAGCCCCGGATCGCGTTCCGAGGTGGTGAAGGACATCATCGGCACGGCGGCGTCGATGAGCAACAGCTGGTTCACCCAGATGGACAACCTGCACCGGCGCATGGGCAAGCAGCGGCTGACCGACCCGTCGGCCGAGCCCTACGACGTCTGGGTGCGCGGCTACTCACGCGAGGTGGACGTGGATGCAAGCGTCACCGGCCGCGCCTTCACCGAGAATGTCAGCGGGCTGGACGTGGGCGCCGACCACGTGCTGGCGCATGGCGGCGGCGATACCCTGATCGGCGGCGTCTTCGCCGGCTATGGCCGCTCCGACCGCGACTTCAACGATTACGGCAGCAAGGGCGATACGAACACGCCGTATGCCGGGCTGTACGCCACCTGGTTCAACGCCAACAAATACTATCTCGACCTGACGGCGAAGCTGCAATATTTCGACAACAGCTTCGATGCCGCCGATGCCTCGGGCAACACCCATCACGGCGATTACGACCAGTGGGGCTACGGCGGCTCGGCGGAGATCGGCAAGCGCTTCGACATCGGCTCGGACGGCTGGATCCTCCAGCCGCAGGCGCAGCTGCAATACGTGCAGCTGACCGGCGAGGATTACACCACCCAGCTCGGCAGCGACATCCATGTCGCGACCGACAATATCTACCAGGGCCGGGTCGGGCTGGAGCTCGGCAAGATCATTCCCCGCGACGGCGGCGGGATGCTCTACCCGTATGGCCGCGTCTCCGTCGTCGAGCAGGTAAGCTCCGGCGGCGATATCCATGCCGACACGCTGAACTTCAACGGCAGCCTCGACGGCGCCAGCCTCGAGTACGGCGTCGGCACCATTTACCAGATCGACCCCGTCCACCAGGCCTATGTCGCGCTCACCGCGTCCCAGGGCCAGCGCTACGACCAGCGCTGGGGCGTCAATGCCGGGCTGCGCTACGAGTTCTAGGGACGGCCGAAGGGGACGGCCGGTTTATTCGTTTCCAAAATCCATCCTGTTCGTTCAGGATGCGCCGCATGAAATTCAACCCTCCTTTGTTCGCCCTGGCCATCGGTGCGTTCGGCATCGGCGTGACGGAATTCTCGCCGATGGGGCTGCTGCCGCTGATCTCGGCCGATCTCGGGGTCTCCATCCCGGTCGCGGGACTGCTGGTGACGGCGTATGCGGCCGGCGTCATGCTCGGCGCGCCGGTGATGACGCTTTCCACCGGCCGCGTGCCGCGCAAGAAGCTGCTGATCGCGCTGATGGGGATCTTCACGCTGGGCAACCTGCTCTCGGCGCTTTCGACCGGGTACTGGATGCTGCTCGCCGCGCGCCTCGTCACCTCGCTCAACCACGGCGCGTTCTTCGGCGTCGGCTCGGTCGTCGCCGCCGGCGTGGTGCCGGAGAACAAGCGGGCAGGGGCGGTCGCCGCGATGTTCATGGGGCTCACCATCGCCAACATCGGCGGCGTGCCGCTCGCCGCATGGGTCGGGCACGTGGCCGGCTGGCGCGCGGCGTTCTGGGGCATCACCGGGCTCGGCCTCGTCGCGATGGTCGCGTTATGGCGCGCACTGCCCGACATCCGGGCCGATGACGGCATCGACATGCGCAAGGAACTGCGCGTGCTTCGCCGGCCGGCCGTGCTGCTGGCGCTCGCCATCACCGTGCTCAGCTCCGGCGCGATGTTCACCGTCTTCACCTATATCGCCCCCATCCTGCGCGATGCGACGCACGCATCCACCGGCTTCATCACCGGGATGCTGGTGCTCTACGGCCTGGGCCTCACCGCGGGAAATTGGCTGGGCGGGCGTTTCGCCGATAAGTCGGTGGAGGGCACGCTCATCGCCGTGCTCGTCGCGCTGAGCGCATTGCTCCTGTTATTCGCCGTGACGATGCAATGGCCGATCCCCGCCGCCGCCACGATCTTCGCGTGGGGCATGGCGACCTTCGCCCTCGTGCCGCCGCTGCAGATGCGCGTGATGAATACCGCCGCCGATGCACCGAACCTCGCCTCCTCGATCAATATCGGCGCCTTCAACCTCGGCAATGCGCTGGGCGCCGCGCTGGGCGGCGGGGTGATAAGCCTCGGCCTCGGCTACCCGGCGATCCCGGTCGCGGGAGCGGGCCTGTCGGCGCTCGGGCTTGTGCTGGTGATATCCAGCCTTCGCAGCAAGCGTCGACGCCTGGCTGCGCAACACTGACCATGGAGGTTACCATGACACTGCCGCTTACATTGGCCATCGGCCTGTGCGCCGGTATCCTTGCCGGCATCTTCGGCGTCGGTGGGGGGCTCATCATCGTGCCGGCGCTGGTATTCGTCGCGGAATATACGCAGGTCACCGCGACCGGCACGTCGCTGGTGGCGCTGCTGATGCCGATCGGGCTCGCCGGGACCTATGCGTATTACCGCGCGGGCGCCATCGACGCGGCGAACATCAAGGTCGGGCTGCTGATCTCGGTGGGGATGTTCCTCGGCAGCTATGTCGGCGCGCGCGTTGCGCTCAGCCTGCCGGATTACGTGCTCAAACGTGCCTTCTGCGTGTTCCTGCTCCTCGTCGCCGGGCGCATGTGGATGATGACCGTTCCCAAATAGGAGGCAGCCATGGGTCTCATCGAACTCACCATCACCCCGCGCGAGAAGGATCTCGGCGACGGGTTCAGCGTCCACCGCGTGCTGCCCTATGCGCAGCGGCGCATGGTGGGGCCGTTCATCTTCCTCGACCATATGGGCCCGGCGAGCTTCGCCGCCGGCCACGGGCTGGACGTGCGGCCGCATCCGCATATCGGGCTTGCCACCGTCACCTATCTCTTCGGCGGCGGGTTGATGCACCGCGACACGCTCGGCTCGGCGCAGACGATCGCCCCCGGCGACGTGAACTGGATGACCGCCGGGCGCGGCATCGCGCATTCCGAGCGCACCGCCGGCGGCGAGCGCACGCACGCCAACGCGCTGCACGGCCTGCAAAGCTGGGTCGCCCTGCCGAAGGAAAGCGAGGAGCTGGCGCCCGAATTCCACCACCACGCCGCCGCCACGCTGCCGGCTTTCAGCATCGGCGGCGCGGCGCTCACGCTCATCGCCGGCGCGGCCTACGGAAACGAGGCGCCGGTCAGGACCTATAGCCCATTATTTTATGTCGAGGCGCGGCTGCCCGAAGGCGGCCGCCTCACCTTGCCGCAGGAGTACCGCGAGCGGGCGCTCTACCTCATCCAGGGCCGGCTGCGCATCGGCGACAGCGTCGTCGAGCCGCTCTCGCTTCCGGTATTCGCTGCGGACGGGAACGTCGAGGTCGAGGCGCTGGAGGCATCGCACCTCGTGCTGCTCGGCGGCGATCCGTTCCCTGAGAAGCGGTTCATCTGGTGGAATTTCGTCTCCACTTCCGAGGAGCGCATCGTGCAGGCGAAGAAGGACTGGCAAACGGGGCGCTTCGGTACTATCCCGGGGGACGAGAAGGAATTCATCCCCCTGCCGGAGTAGCGCATGAGCGAAGGCACCATCACCGCCCACGTTATCGAGACCGGCGAGAGCGCCTACGCGGTGGACATCGAGGTATCCGGCCACCGCCTGAAGGGCGACGAGCCGCTCGCCTCGGGCGGCGGCGACCTCGGCCCCGCGCCGTACGACACGCTGCTCGCCGCGCTCGGCGAATGCACGGCGATGACGGTGCGCTGGTACGCATTGCAGCAGCACTGGCCGCTTGAAAAAGTCGAGGTGCGCCTCACCCACCGCAAGGAGGAGCGGCGCGACCTGTTCACCAAGGCCATCACGCTCCACGGCGAGGGGCTTAGCGACGAGCAGCGCGCGAAACTGATGGCGGTCGCCGCCAAGTGCCCCGTGCAGCGCACCCTCGAAGGCACGCCGCTCATCACGACGCAGGCGGACGGGTAGCGTTCTCGCGACATCCCGGAAAATCGGCGGATGCCTTGCCTATCCCGGCACCGCGACCGGGTAGTGAACGACGTCGGCGAGCCCGATCCCCAGCATCAGCGCAGCGACGATGGCCAGCCACAGGCGCACCGGCGGGAACTTGAACTGCTGGGCGACGCCGATGAAGAACATCGCCATGGCGAAGAGCACGGTGGCGCGCACGTACATGTCGGAGACCGCATTGTCCTTCTGCCCGTCGGCGAAGGCCTTGGCGGCTTCCGCCGCCCTGGCGTCGGCCGCATCCTGAAGCTTCTGGTGGTACTGCGGCTGGTTGAACGGCAGCTTGTACGCCTTCGGGTTCTTCATCGGCTCGCTGGCGACCCATGCTTCGAAGGCGGGCACGAATTCCGGGCGGAACCGCGCGCGGTAAAAATCGGCGCGCCTGGTATCGCCCGCGGCATAGGCGTCGAGCCATTCGGTGAACATGGCGACGTCCGCCAGCTCGAGTTGCCCGGCTTCGTTCGAGGCGCGCACCGATTCGGCGCGGACGGCGCCGGCCCGGGTATATTCCGCCGCCTGCTGCCCGTCCCAGAGCGCCGCCTGGTAGCCGCCCCACGAGGAGGTGACGCCGGCGATCGCGAGCAGGATGCCCATGATGATCTCCAGCATCTGGTCGTCGATGCGCCGCCGGCGCGCGCGCGGGCGCTTCGCCAGGTCGGCGCTGTCGGTCGTCTCGGCCTGCAGCTGGGTCATGGTCATCGCGGCGCTTACGGGGAGCGGTGGGAGTAATAATCGATCTCGATCTCGACGCGGCGGTCGGGCTGCAGGCAGGCGATCCGCTTCTTGCGAGGCAGCCGCTTGTCGCAGTCGGCGCGGGATGCGTTTTCACCCAGCCAGCGCGTTTCCGTGGCGGAGGCGTTGAGGTAGCCGCGGCCGGTCAGGTAGGCGAGCACCGCCTGCGCGCGCTTGCGCGACAGCGCCTCGTTATACGCCGGCGTGCCGATCGGATCGGCATAGCCCACGATGCGCGCCTGCTTCACGTCCCGGTCGGCCAGCAATGTGCTGGCGACGGTGTCGAGCTTGCGTTTCGTTTCGTCGGTAAGCGTATATTTGTCGAAGTCGAAATACAGGGTGCGCTGGTCCTGCTGCAACAGGCGCGGCGCCGGTGCCGTGGGCGCCGCCGGCGCGCAGGGGTCGCTCGATTCATGCCAGCGCGTGCGGGCGCATTCGCCGGCGCTGTCCACCACCGTGCCGCCCTTGCTGCGCAGGGCATCGTGGGCGGCGTCCGCGGCGAAGGCGGCGATGGGCAACAAGAAGAAGGCAACGGCCAGCTGGCGTTCCATAAGAGCTCCTAAAACAGGTTTTTGATCCAGGGCAGTATCATGAAGCCGGTGCTGACGAGGCCGAGCACGACGATCAGCAGCGTCAGCACGACGACCGAGGTATGCGCCGGCCTGAAATCGTTCCGCTCGATCTGGCGCTGCACCCGGCGGTAATGGAACAGCGACCACACCAGCAGCCCGATGCCGAGCACCACCATGCCGGCGCCGATGCTGGCACTGCCGGAAAGGTCCCTGAATTGCTGCGGCGTGCGGTCGTTCTCCTCGAGGTAGATGGAGAAGCGGTTGAGCGTGATGCCGAAGCTCATCAGCGATACCCCGGTGCGCAGCTGGGCGAGGTGGGTGCGCTCGTTGGCCATGTAGGAGCGCGCGTCGGAAAGCGAGGTGCGGTGCTCGGACAGCTGCGTGCGGTGGGTGGAAAGCCCGGTGCGGTATTGCGAGAAGACGGTCGAGGTTTCCGCATCGCTCTTGCCCTCGACGGATTTCAGCAGGTCCGCCGGCAAGGGATAGCCGGCGGGCCGGGGCGCCGCTGCCGGCACTCCTTTTGCGAAGCCGAAGAACCGGGCGAGCGATGTCATAAAGCCTCCTTGCGGCGGGTGGACGGCGTTGCCTTTTCGAGATCGTGCTCGAGGAAATAGTTGAGGAAGGTGCGGATCGCGGCGATGGCGGCAAGCTGGCCGATATCGTCCCAGCTCGGCGCGATGGCGGTCTTCACGATGTCGGCGGCGAGGGTGAATTCGAGCGCCAGCAGCAGCCAGCGGGCGAAGCTCAGCCAGGCGTCGCGCCGTATGCCCTGCGTCGCCGAGGCGTGCAGGCCGCGCTTCAGCAGCCGCATCACCGCTTCGCCGGCGCCGAGCGCGATGAGCAGCACCGACACCGCTTCGAGCAGCAGCGCGATCCCGTGGGCGATGAGGGCGAAGCATGCTTCCATCCTCAGCTCCTCACGATGCAGCGAAAGCCGAGATGGCAGGTCGAGGTATCGACCGGCTGCGCCATGCGCGCTGCAGGCCGGTAGCGCCGGCAGTAATTCGGCGCGCAGAGGAACGAGCCTCCCTTCATCACCCGGCGCGGGATCTTCGCCGCGTCGTTGGGGTGGATGCTGGCGCGCTTTTTCGCCTCCTGCGCCGTGGCGCAGCAGCCTTCGGATTTCCCTTCGTGTCGCGCACTGTACCAGTCGGTCGTCCATTCCCAGACATTGCCGATCATGTCGACGAGCCCGTAGCCGTTGGGCGGGAACGTGCCGACCGGCGAGGTGTCGCCGAACCCTTCGGCGATCCGCCAGGGGAAATCGCCGTGCCAGGTGTTGGCGAAAAGCTTGCCGCCGGGGGTGAACTGGTCGCCCCAGGCGTATTCCGCGCCGTCGAGCCCGCCGCGCGCGGCGAATTCCCACTCGGCCTCGCCCGGCAATTGCTTGCCGGCCCAGTCCGCATAGGCCTGCGCGTCGGCGAAGGCGATGTGCACGGCGGGGTGGTCCTCCTTGCCGTCGATGCCGCTGTCCGGCCCGTACGGATGCCGCCAGTTCGCTCCCGGGACGAAGCGCCACCACTGGTAGTGGTCGTCGAGATCGACCGGCTGCTGCGGCCGCACGAACACCACCGAGGCGGCCTGCAGCATGTCGGCCAGCGCGCCGGGATAGAGGTCCGCATCCGGCGGCAGCTCGCAGAAGGTCACGTAGCCGGTCTCCTCGACGAAGCGGCCGAACTGCGCGTTGGTGACGGGCGTCCTGTCCATCCAGAAACCGCCGACGCCGGCATGCTGCACCGGCGCTTCTTCCGGGTAATGGCGGTCGGAGCCCATGGCGAAACGGCCGCCGGGGATCCAGAGCATGCCTTCATGCTTCTGCGGCCGGAAAGGATGGGGGTTGTCGCGCATGCGCGGCCCTGCCGTCATGCCGTCCTCCGTTTTTTTCGCCAGGCGAGGTACGGCATGCTGACCACGGCGCCGACGACGAGCGCTACCAGCACCACCATGAGCGCGTCCGTATGTTCGGGAAAGGTGGCCTGGGCGACGGCGACGGCGATGGCGGGGTGGCGCGATGCGGTCGCCAGCGCCAGCGCCGTGCGGTCGTCCGGATCGGGGCCGCCGAGCAGGTGGCCGGCGGCAAGGCCGATCACGCTGAAGGCGATCGTCGCCAGCAGCACGCCGTTGCCGATCATGGCGGCGACGACCGGCAGGGCCTTGAGAAAGATCGGCAAGCAGCCCAGCACCAGGAGCGCCGTCGCTCCCAGCATCAGCGGACGGGCGCAGCGCAGCGCCAGCTCCGGCTTGAGGAAATTGATGCCGGCGCCCAGCGCCAGCGGCGCCAGCACGGTGAGCAGGATGATCCCGGTGATCGCCCCTACCGGCATATGCAGCGTGTAGCCGGCGAGATCGCCGATCAGCGCGACGGTCAGCGGCACGGTGACGATGGAGAGCAGCGCGGTCGCGCTCAGCAGGCCGATCACATAGGGCCTGCTGCCGCCCGCCTTGAGCTGCTTCGTCGGCAGGAAGGGCGGCACGGGCGAGACGGCCAGGGCGAACAGCGCGATCTTCACTGCCGAATCGAGCGCGAATACCCGCGCCAGCAGGATCACGATCGCCGGCATCACCACGCTCATCGCCAGCACCGACTGCATCAGCTCCGCCGGCCGCTTCAGGAGGTAGGCCATGTCCCTGGGCTGCGCGCTCAGGCCGATGGCGAACACGGTGAGCACGATGCTCGCCTTCACCGCCAGCAGGATGACGTCTTGTGCGTGCATGGCCGTTCCTATTGCTTCGCCGGGAAGACGGTCTTCCAGTCGCTCTTCATGTCGACGACGAGCCAGTGCTTCGCCGCCGCCTCGTCGAGCGCGGTGTCGAGGCGGCCGACCGGCGATGCCCGGTCGTAGGCCCATTCGCGCACGGCGTCGGTATGGTGCAGCAGCACGGCCAGGTGCGCGCCTTTCGCGGCGTCGGTCCATTCGAGCATCTCCTTGTCGCCGTCGGAATTGCCGAAGGCGAGCACCGGTCGGCGGCCGATGAAGCGGTTGATGTTCTCGACCTTGCCGGGCCCGTCGTTCAGCACCTCGACCTTGTCGGTCTTCATCAGGAACGGCACGCCGTCGGGGCCGACATGGTAGGCCGTCGCCGCCGAGGAGCCGATGACCTGCTCCGGCGGGATGCCGTAGAGCGTCTCGGCGAAGCCGCGCATGAACTCGACGCCGCCGCCGCTGACGATGAACACCTTGAAGCCCTTGGCGCGCAGGTAGCGGATCAGCTCGAGCTGCGGCTGGTAGACCATCTCGCGGTAGAGCCGGCCGCCGGGATGTTTCGCCGTGGCGATCCAGTCCTTCACCACGGTGTTGAACTGCTCGGTCGTCATGCCGGTATGGGCGGTGGCGAGGACCTGCAGCAGGCCCTCCGGCCCGTTGGCGGCGGCGGCTTTCCCGTCGCCTTCGAGGATGGCTTTATAGGGCTGCTGGTTCTTCCATTCCGGGTGCTGCACGGCGAGCACCTTGATGCGGTCCAGCGCGAAGGCGATCTGGAAATAGATCGGCTGCTCGGCCCACAGCGTGCCGTCGTTGTCGAAGACGGCGATCCGCTGCTCGACCGGGACGTAGTTCGCGCCGCCTTCGGTGGTGGCGCTGCCGACGAAGGCGAGGATGGCCTGCTTGGTCGCCCCGTCGTTCCACGAGGGCAGCGGGTCGGCGGGCAGCGACTGCGCGTGCGTCATGAACGGCGCGGCGATGAACAGCGCCAGGATCAGCAGGCGGAAGAAGTTGTGGATGTTGCGCAGCATGTGGCTCTCTCCCTGGCGGTTCATCGGACGGGCTCCCACGAGCCGTCGAGGTCGAATGCGCTCATCCCGGCGGCGATGCCCGCGGTGCCGGGGCCGAGGTTCTTTTCGTAGACGACGCCCGACTGGTTGGTGATGAAGGTCATCACGCCCGAGTTGCGGTAGGTCGCCGGCCAGGCGATGAGGGCGAAGCCCTTGGTCATCTCGCCGTTGACGGTGTAGTCCATCGGTCCGTCCTCGGCGCCGGGACCCTGCCGCGTCAGTATCTTGAAGTAGTAGCCGTGGAAGGGCGCTTCGCCGTGATGGCCGCCGTAGCCTTCGGCGCGGGCGCCGGCAGCGAGCTCGGAAAGCGGGCCCTTGCCGTATTCGCCCTCGTCCCAGAGCAGCCCGTCCTTGGTGCCCGGATGGCTGATGATGCGCGAGGCGTAGGCGTGCGTGCCGCGCTCCTGCGTGATCATCCGCGCGTAGTCCTCCTGCGCGACGACATAGGCGTTGCAGATCGCGATGGCGTTGAGCTCGTCGCGGCCGATGCGGCGCGAGAGGATCTCCTTGCGCCCCGCCGCTGCGTCGAATGTCCAGATGCCGTCCTGGTGCACCAGCGGAATGGGGAAGGGCCATCCCTGGTCGCCGATGACGAGCACGGCCCGGCCGTCCTCGCTGTCGATACGGTGTTCGGCATCGTAGGCGGCGAGGAAACGCTCGCGCGCATGGGCGTCCTGCACCGCGTCGCCCGATTCGACCAGGTCGACGCTGCGCGGGCCGAGGATGGCCTCGACGCCCGCGCGGTCATGCGCGCGCGCCGCCTCTGCCAATGCATGGACCGCGTCGTCGGGGGAGGTGAATCCCTGCTGCGCCTGCGCCTGTGCGGTGCCGAGCAGCATGAAGGCAAAAAGAACGATCGGTATAGATTTTTTCATACATTCCTCCGTTAGCGCCGACGCAACCCTGCGCCGCCGCTGTTGAATCCACCGGCGCGCGCCGCCGGGGCGGCTGCGCCGATACCGCCCGCCGGGCGCGCGACCGCGGCGGGACTGACGCCGCCGTTGCCAAGGCTGGCCCGGCCGCGATCGGCATTGGCGCGTGCCGTGCTGCCGCTCTCGATATTGCCGAAGGCGCCGCCGCCGGCGGACGGGCGACTGAGATTGCCGCCGGGATTGCCCGCCGCGCGGGCCGCCGCCGGACGGTAGGTCCCCGCGCCGTTGCGGCCGGGCGCGGCAGCGGCGGCATGCTGCACGCCGCCACTACGCCGGCCGGGACCGGACGTCGCAGCATGACGCTGCACGCCGCCGCTGCCGCCGATGGCACCGTTATGCTGGGCGAGGTTGGCGCGTGCCTGCGTCGTGTTACGCGCCGCTCCCCGGTTCTGGTAGCGCTGCTGCACGCCGGCGTTGCGGTAGGGCACGCCGCCGCGATGCGCCGGGTTGTGCTGCCATGCGGTGCCGCTGCCGCCGGCGCCGGGCCGCATGCCGTTGCCGTGGAAATTATTGACGTTGATGTTCTTGTTCACGTTGACGTTGATATCGCCGTGGCCCCAGTTGAAATCGTCGTCGTCCCAGATGCTGTGGGCGATGGCGACACCGGTGCCGAAGGCAAGCCCCGTGACCAGCGCGCCGGCGACCGGATAGCTCGGCGGCGGCGGGTAATACGGCGGCGGGTAGGACGGGTAGGCCCAGGTGCCGTAGACCACGGTGGGGTTATAGTAGGGAACGTACACCGTCTGTGGCTGCGTCGGCTGGATGGTGATGTATTGCGTGGTGGTCGAGCTGCTGCCGGCGGGGGCCGGTGCCGCCGATACCGTCTGCTGCGGCGAGCTTTTCAGCGCGCCGGTGGCCTGCGCCTGCTTGCGCAGCCGCTGGATGGAGTCCATCACGTCCTGCTGCTGGGCGAGCACGGCGTTGCCGAGCTTCTCCGTCCAGTCGAGCTGCTCGCTCATCATGGCGAGCACGCCGGGGACGATCACCAGCCCCTTGACGCTGTCGTCCCAGCTTTCCTTGGCGGCCTCGGCGGCGAGCGCGTCGCCCTGCAGGCTGCTATGCGCCTTCACCCAGCGGTCGGCCTCGACCACCTCGGTCGGGTAGGTCGCCGCCATGAGGATTTTGGTCAGCAGCGGATCGGGATAGAGCGCGATCGGCGCCGTCGCCTGGTCGAGCTCGGCGCTCGTGAGCGGCGGCGCATCCGCCGGCGCGGCCGTCTGTGCCTGCGCCGCGACGGCCAGCAGCGAGCCGGCGACGATCGCCGCGAGCAGCCGGTTCTTCAGTCGGAAAAAATGCCTCGGGTTCATGGCATGCTCCTTGGGGGATCCCGGGCGGCGGGACACGGCCCGCCGCCCGGCGGGGGACAGTTACGCTGCCTTCTGCGTCATCGCTTCCATGACGCGGTCGATGCTGAAGCTGGCGGGCTTGGAGCGCGGAGGGAACTCCTTGAAGCTCTCCAGCCAGTGCGCCAGCAGCGGCGGCGCGGCGTACTGGAGGTAGATATTCTCGACGAACCATTCGTTGTACTTGAAGCTCTCCTCGCCGCGCTCGAACGGATCGGAACGCAGGTCGAAGAATTTGGGGATGCGCAGCGGGACCAGGTGCTCGCGCCAGACATCGAGCCCCTTGCTGCGCTGCTCGGCGAAGACCACCTTGTACCTTCCCATGCGCATGCCCATGCATTCGCCGTCGTCGCTCCAGTAGATGAAGCCCTCGCGCGGACATTTCTCCTCGGCGCCGGAGAGGAACGGCATCAGGTTGAAGCCGTCGAGATGGACCTTGAAGGTCTTGTCGCCGATCTTGTAGCCCTTCCTCACTTTCTCGACGAGGTCGGGCTCGCCGTTGGCGGCGGCGAAGGTCGGGATGAAGTCCTGCAGCGAGACGATGTCGTTGATGACGCGGCCTTCCTCGATCACGCCGGGCCAGCGCATGACGCACGGAATGCGCCAGCCGCCTTCCCAGTTGGTGTCCTTCTCGCCGCGGAACGGGGTCGCCCCGCCATCCGGCCAGGACAGCACCTCGGCGCCGTTGTCGGTGGTGAAGACGACGATGGTATTGTCGTCCACGCCGAGCTCTTCCAGCGTGTCGAGCAATTCGCCGACATAGTTGTCGAGCTCCACCATCCCGTCGGGGTAGAGCCCGAGGCCGGTGACGCCGCGCGAGGCGGGCTTCAGGTGGGTGAACACATGCATCCGCGTCGGGTTGAAGTAGCAGAACCAGGGGCTGCCCTCCTGCGTCTTGCGCTTCATGAAATCCTTGGCGGCGGCGATGAATTCCTCATCGACCGTCTCCATGCGCTTTTTGGTCAGCGGGCCGGTATTCTCGATCTTCTGCTTGCCGACCTTGCCGAATTGCGGATCGACGGTGGTATCGTCCTTGTCGGAGGCGTGGCATTTCATCACGCCGCGCGGGCCGAATTTTTTGCGGAAGGCCGGGTCCTTCGGGTAGTTCTCGTATTCCGGCTCCTCCTCGGCGTTCAGGTGATAGAGGTTGCCGAAGAATTCATCGAACCCGTGCACGGTCGGCAGGTGCTCGTTGCGGTCGCCGAGGTGGTTCTTGCCGAACTGGCCGGTGGCATAGCCGAAATGCTTCATGAACTGCCCGATCGACGGGTCCTCCGCCGACAGGCCGAGCGTGGCGCCCGGCGTGCCGACCTTGGTCAGCCCGGTGCGGATCGGCGACTGGCCGGTGATGAACGCGGCGCGTCCCGCCGTGCAGCTCTGCTGGCCGTAGCAGTCGGTGAACAGCGCGCCTTCCTTGGCGATGCGGTCGATGTTGGGCGTGCGGTAGCCCATCACGCCGAGATTGTAGGCGCTGATGTTGAACCAGCCGATATCGTCGGCCATGATGAAAAGGACGTTGGGCTTCTTACCGTCGCTTTTGGCCAGTTTCGGCCCCTTGCCTTGCTTGCTCATTGGACTCTCCTGTTGAAAAAATTATTTCACCTGCTCGATGTCATTCAGTTTCCAGCTCTTGTCGTAGAGCGGCGCGAGCGGTCCGTAGAAACGGAAGATGGGGAACCAGCCCTTGCCGGCGACCGTCTGGATCCAGTTCCTCTCCTGGCCTTTGGGCATGGCGGGGCCGAAGTAAATATCGACCGAACCGTCGGCGTTCGCTTTGGGATCGGTATATTTACTGACGGAGGGGAACTTCTGGCCGTTCTTGAGCTCCGAGCGGCTGAGCGAATCGTAGACCAGCACCGACCAGAAATCCTTGGCCGGCACGTTCGCAGGAATGCGCAGCCGGTAGCTCTTCGCGCCGTCGAGGAAATTGCCGGCGCCGTCCTTGTAGGCCCACAGATAGTAGGAGCCGACGCCGATATTCTTCGCCGCCATCGCCGGCGAATTGCCCAGCGCCATGTAATGGATATAGGTGCGGCGATTTACGTCCAGCACGCCGTCCTTCATGAAATTATACGGCACGTCGCCGACGAACTGCCAGTGGCCCTTCGGGTAGAAATACGTGTCCGCATCCGGCGAGGCGAAGCTGGTGGCCCGCGCCATCGCCGAGCCGACGCGCGCCGCTTCCGAAAGCAGCGCTTTCGCTTTTGCATCGGGGCTGAACTTCCTGCCCTTCTCGATGCCGATGGCCTGCATGTAGCCGCGCTCCAGCGGCGTGAACAATTCGGCCGGCTCGTCGTTCACCAGCTGGGCCAGCAGCTCGAAATACCCGATCGTATCGGTGTGGATGGTGTCGATCGCCTGGCCGGAGCCGTCGAGGAATTCCATCTTCGGTGGAGCGTCTTTTTTCGCCAGCGGGTAGACCTTGATCTGCTTCATCAGCGCCACCGCATGGTCGGTCTTGCCGTCGACCTTGAAGCCGCGCACGCCGAAACCGATGGTGTAGCTCGGCGATCTCACCGTGAAATATCCCTGCGGCACGTCGCCCGTGTGGCCCGGCGGCAGGAACAGGTATTTGCCGCCCTGGCCCTTGTCCGGCCCCAGCGGGCCGATATCGACGAGGTAGCGCTGCAGCGTATCCATGGCGAAGCCCAGCATTTTCGGCGGGGCTTCGACGACGGTCGGCCCGTCCGCCTTCAGGTCGAGATGGCCCAGCGCGTAGACCGTCTCGGTATTGGGCGTGAGCAGGATCGTCTCGGCGTCCATCAGCGATTCCCAGACGACGATCTGGTTGGGACGCGCGGCGCCGAACTCGGCAAGGCCGCGATGCTCGGCCATGATGGAGACCGCCGGCATATGGGTGAGGTAGAGCTCGATCGCCCGGTTGAGCTTCAGCTGGCCGAGCAGCGCCTCGGCGGCGGGCAGGGTGGGGTAGCCGTTCCTGAACTCGAAATCACCGAAGCGCGTTTTGACGGTCCCGGTGCCGATCCAGTTGTGACGGTCGACCGATTTACTCTGAATCTTGTGTAGGCTTGCCGATCGTGCCATGGGTATCCTCCTCATTGGCGGGTTGAAATTCTCTTCACATGGGAATGCTTAAAGTGAGCGTGTAGTAATCGCCTTCCAGCCGGTCGCGGGCTTCGAGCTCGTGCGTCCAGTGCATGTCGATGTTGCCCATCCAGGGCAGGTAGACGAGGCCCGCATTGAGCCCGATGCCGTAGACCTGGTCGTGCACGCCGGGATTGACGGCGTCGGTGCCGCGGTCGTCCGTCGTCTGCCACTGGCCGTAGGTCATCAGGCCGATGTCGGCGAGCCAGTGCGGGTTCACCGGCATCATGTGGTCGAAGCCGATGTTGAATGCCATGTCGTCGCCGGGCGCGATGTCCTCGCCCTGCTTCCTCTCGTTGATCTCGTAGGTGAGGGCGCCGACGAGCACGTCGGCTTTCTGCGCGTCGAAATAATGCGCGCCGGTGAGCTGGAACTGGTGGCTCCAGAAACCGAGGCCGACGTTCGAGGTGCCGTTCGTCTCGTACTTGCCGTCCGGCGCGTAGAAGCCGTAGCCGGCGGCGATCTGGTTGTCGCCGAGGTTCCAGCCCAGCCAGACCGGCTGCAAGAATGCGTCGCCGAGGCCGAACGAATTGTTGGAGGCCGCGCGGCCGCTCGTCGTCGTGCTCACCGAGGCGGCGAGGCCGAGATTGCCGAAGGGCTGCAGCGCGTACCAGCCGTAATCGGCGCCGAGGATCTTCGTCTGCGTGACGTGCGCCACCATCGGCGCGATCGTGTAGCTGTCGATATCGACGCTGATATTCACCGGCCCGCCTATCGTGTTGACGGTGCTCACCTTGTTGCCGTTGCGGTCCTTGTAGGTGTCGGAATGGTAGTAGGTGTCGTATTGCAGGTAGTAGGTGCCGGGGTCGGGCATGATGAAATCGCGCGGCCGCGCCGTGCCCATGACGAGGTGGCCGACCTCGGAGGCGTGCGCGGGCAGCGCCAGCAGCGCGCCTGCGAGGACGACCATGTTCTTAACGGCGCGTTGCATGCATCACTCCGGAAAGGCGAAGGTGGCGCCGAGCTTGAAGCGCCAGCCCTTCGGCCCGTTATCGGGATGTTCGAGCCAGTAGCCGACGCCGCCCGAGAAGGAGACGGGCTGCAGGCCGATCTTCACCAGCTTGCTGATCGTGAAGTTGAGCGGGATCGCCGCCTGTCCTTCGTCCCAGTCGTAGGTCGACTCCGACTGCAGGTTGTAGGTCCATGCCTGCGGCGTCGTGTAGGCGACGAAGGGCTGCACGAGGAGGCTGTTGACGTCGTCGCGGTCGCTGCTGCCGCTGCCGGCGAAGGACCAGGTCTGGCTGGCGAGCATGCCGAGCGTCCAGCCGCCGCCTTTCTTCACGATGACGGCGGTCGGCCCGGCGCCCCACTTGCCGCCGCCGAGCGCTTCGTCCGTGGCGGTGGGCGTCAGGAGGACGGGGCCGGCGCCGAAGATGATGCCGCTGTCGTTGTGCGGCACGAAGAAGAAGCTCTGCGAAATGTCGCCGAGGCCGAACTTGTCGCCGCCGTTGCCGGTGACGCCGTCCTGGTAGGTGAGCGGCAGGATGGTGCGCGAGATGACGCGCCACTCGTCGTTGAGCGGGATCGGGATGACGGGCTTGGCCTTCAGCGTGTAGCGGTCGCCTTCCCCGCGCCCGTATTTCTCATCGAAGGTCAGGTCGATCGGCACGTTGATCAGCGGCGCCACCGGGTCGTTGAGCTTTTCGGCCAGCGCCGCCTCGTCGCTTTCGGCATGGGCGGGGGCGGCGTGAAGCAGCGCCAGGAAAACAGCCGGGAGCACCGCCGCTGCACGTCCGCCTTCCATGTGCTCTCCCATCTGGTTTCACGGTTCCGACCTGCGCCGGCAGTGACGTAAAATTCAGGGGAAACTACACACGCATAACGTGCAAAACGCCCCTCACATGGGGCCGGACCATAGGAGAGTGGTTTTGGAATTGCAAGGGGATATATTTAGGCCTTACGCATATGCCGTGCCGCAATGAATTAATTCGAAAGAATCAGCGCTCTGGAATAAAAACTATAATATATTGTTATTTATGTGCTTATCATTTGTAAAATAAATCCATTTGCACTGGAGAGGAAATAACAATATTAGTCTTTCCCTACTCTATTCCTGAATTTTTCAGGTCCATGCGGCCATCCGGCAATACAACCTATAGGAGAGTATCATGCGGCATGTCAGTCTCTTCCCCTGCCTCGTTTTCCTGACGCTTGCCGCCTGCAGCGGCGGCGGCGCCGACACCACCATGACCGCCACCACCGTGAGCAAGGGGCAGGAGATCATCGACCTGCAAAAAGCGCGTGATTCGGGGGCGATCAGCGCCGACGAGTTCGAACGCCAGAAATCGAAAGTGCTGAGCCGGGATTGATCCGCGCGGCGCGCAGGGAGTGCATCATGGACCACGGGTGGCGAGCGCTTGCACGCCGGTGCGCGATCACCGTTCCGCTGCTGCTGCTCGCTTCCTGCGCCGGCGACCTCAATTCGCAGCCGGTGAACGTGCCGGGCGAGAGCGTTTCGGAGTTCACCCTGCCGCCGCTCACCACCGACTCGCCGGCGCTCGATCAGACCATCGTCTCGCTGTCCTTTTCCGGCGGCGGCATGCGCGCCTCGGCCTTTTCCTACGGCGTGCTCGACGCGATGCACGAGACGGCGCTGCCCGGCTCCGACAAGCACCTGACCGACGCGGTGGACGTGGTGACCGGCGTTTCCGGCGGCTCGGTGACGGCGGCCTATTACGCGCTCGAGGGCGACGCGACCTTCCCCCGCTTCCGCACCGATTTCCTCGACCAGAATGCCGAGAGCGGCCTGAGCACCGACGTCTCGCTGGGCAACGTGATGCGCCTGCTCACCTTCGGCGGGGTGAACGACAATTCGCAGTTCCCCGTCTGGCTGAACCAGCATCTGTTCCACGACGCGACCTATCGCGACGTCATGGAAAAGCGGCGGCCCATCCTCTGGATCAGCGCGTCCGACATCATCAACCGCACGCCGTTCGTGTTCGCCGGCGTGACCTTCCGCCCGCTGTGCAGCGACCTGTCGAAGCTGAAGCTGGCCGACGCGGTGGCGGCCTCGGCGGCGGTGCCGGGCGCCTTCACGCCGATCAACGTCGAATCCTTCGGCGACCAATGCGACTGGAAGGCCAAGATCGCCGTCAGCAACGATGCGATGGGGGATTATTACGGGCTGCAGACCGTGACGAAGGCGCTCGCCAACTACCGCGACCCGAAGGTGCAGAAATACGTCAAGCTGCTCGATGGCGGGCTGACCGATAATTTCGGCGTGCAGGGGCTGGTGGCGGCGCGGCTGCTGCAGAAGGAGCCCTATGCGCCGCTGCACCCCGACCGCGCGATCCGCCTGAAGCAGGCGCTGTTCCTGGTGGTGAATTCCGGGCGCGGGCCGGTACGCAGCAAGCTCGGCATCCAGCTGGCGCCGCCGGGCGCGATCGAGCTTGCCGGCATGGTCACCGACACCGCGATCGATTCCAACGTGCACTCGACCTATGACCTGTTCCGCATCGTCATCACCGACTGGCAGAAGGAGCTGGTGAAATGGCGCTGCTCGCTGCCGAAGGAGCGGGTGCAGGCGGCGCTCGGGCCCGGTTACGGCGCCTGGAAATGCGACGACGTGCATTTCTACGTGACGCAGATCTCCTTCGCCGATACGGACGCCGCAACGGAAGCGAAGCTGAATGCCATCCCCACCCGCTTCGTGCTCAAGCCCGAGGAGATCGATTCCTGCTGAGCTCCGCCGCGCTGGCGCTCGCCAACGACAAGACCTACCAGCTTTTCCTGCAAGGGCTGAAGTAGCTTTCCGCCCTCGCCGGCACGGGCTGGCCACACATGATATCGCCTCCGGCGAATAAAACCTCAGATTGTTTATAATTAATTGACTCTACTCTAAGTTGTGCACTAGACCGGCGTCATCGACATTCGAATATGTGGTTGTTCTTATGCGTATGGTCCGGTCCGTCACGTCTTGCCTCGCGGCTTTTCTCGCGGCCCTGTCGCTTGCCCCGCCCGCCCTGGCTGTCAACAGAACCTGGAACAACACCGGCAGCGGCGACTGGAACAACGGCACCTTCTGGACGCCCTCCGGCAACCCCAGCACCGTCGACAATACGGCCATCAACAATGGCGGCACCGCGCAGGTGACGGGCACCGCGAATTCCGATGTCGTTACGGTCGGCACAAACGGCGGCGATAGCGGCACCATTACCGTCAATGGCGCGAGCGCGGTGCTTAACGGGTCCAACGGCCTGAATCTCGGCCAGGGCGGCACGGGCACGATGAGCCTGACCAACGGCGGGCGATTCACGACCAACGGCGCGATCAACGTCGGCAACCTGGCGGGCAGCAACGGCACGCTCACCGTCGACGGCCCGAATTCGAAAGCCACCGGCACCGTCACCACCATCGGCAATGCCGGCACCGGGGTGCTCAATATCACCAGCGCGGCACCTGGACGGTAGGATCGACGATTCTCGGCTATAGCGCCGGCAGCAGCGGCACCATGCTTCTCGACGGCATGGGCTCGACCGCGACCATGACGGGCGGCATGGTCGTCGGCGCCAGCGGCGACGGCAACCTGACGCTCAGCAACGGTGCCGTAGGTACTTTTGGCGGGTTCAATATCAGCGGTGACGCGGGGACGCATGGCACGGTGCTCGTGGAAAGCGGCGCCAAGGGCTCGTCCACCAACAACAGCGTGCAGGGCGGCAATGCGACGTCGAACGCCAACATGACCGTCACCGGCCCCGGCAGTGCGTTCAACTTCAAGGGCGGCTTCACCCAGGGCGCCGGGACCAATACGGTGACGGCTACCGCGAACGGCGCCATCACTGCCGGCAGCACCGTAACGATCGGCAAGGACAACAACTCCAACGACACGCTCAACATAACGAATGGCGGCACGTTCACGGAGACTGCCGGCACCTTTACCGCGGGGCTGGTCTCGGGCGCCACCGGCACCGTCAATATCGACGGCGCGGGATCGAAGATGTCCCTCACCACGACCAACTCCGCCATCGGCAATGCCGGCACCGGCATCCCTGCACATCACCAACGGCGGCAATCTTTCGGTCAATGGCAGCACGCTTTTCATCGGCAGCGGGCCCGGCGGCAACGGCACGCTGACGGTCGACGGCACCGGCGCCGCGGGCACGATCACCGGCACGGGGAATATTACCACCGGCAACGCGGGAACCGGCACGCTGGCCATCACCAGCGGCGGCCAGGTGACGACCACCGGCAATGGAACGGTGGGCAGCACCACACCGGTAACGGAACGGTCACCGTCGACGGCACCGGCTCGGAAGTACAACATGAACACCCTTACTGTCGGCAACACCGGGACAGGCACGATGACGGTGAGGAACGACGCAGCGTCGACGGCTTCCGGCGCTACGACCGTCGGCAACAACTCAGGCAGCAACGGCACGCTCAACGTGCAAAGCGGCGGCGACTTCACCACCAGCGCCATCACGGTCGGCAACAACGTCGGCAGCAACGGCACCGTTACCGTCACCGGCGCCGGCTCGACCCTGAACGCGACCGGCGGCACCAGCAATATCGGCAATAACGGCATGGGCAGCATGACGGTCTCGGCCGGCGGCGCTGCGAATTTCAAGAACACGCAGGTCGGCTTCAACAATACCGGCACGCTGACCGTCACGGGCCCGGGCTCAAGCGTCAGCGGCGGCCGGTTCGTTCACGGTCGGCAATTTCGGCGACGGCACCATCAACGTGCTGAACGGGGCCAGCCTTGCGCAGACCGTCGCCACCAGCTCGATTTCCTTCGGCGGCAACGGCAACGGCACGTTCAATGTCGACGGGGCCGGCACCACCGTCACCAATGCCGGCGGCCTCACGGTCGGCTTGCTCTCCCCCCAGCGGGTCGGGCACGGCGACATTCTCCAACGGCGCCGCCTATACCGGCGGCACGGTGATCCTCGGCCAGAACTCGACGGGCACGCTTAATGTGAATAGCGGCTCGGACTTCACCTTCACCGGCATGACCATGGCCAACGGCGGCACCGGCACGCTCAATATCGGCGCCGGGGCCGATGCGGGCGGCACGATTCACGGCACTTACATTAGCGGCTCGTCCAGCAACGCCACGATCAACTTCGACCATACCAATGCGGTCTGGTGTTTGATCCTACCGTTCAGGGCAGAATGAACATGAACCAGATCGGCACCGGCACCACCATCCTTACCGCGGACAGCATATTCACCGCACCACGACGATCGGCGACGGCACGCTGCAGCTGGGCAATGGCGGCACTACCGCAGCCTGACCAACAACACGGCCATCGTCAATAACAGCCACTTGGTGTTCGACCGTACCAACAGCATGACGTTGAGCACTCCCATCACCGGCACGGGCGATGTGGAACAGGCCGGCACCGGCACCACCATCCTCACCGGCGACAATCTCTACAGCGGCGGCACCACGATCTCCGCAGGCACCTTGCAGCTCGGCAATGGCAGCGGCAGCGGCAGCGTGGTCGGCGATATCGTCGATAACAGTCACCTGGTGGTCAACCGGGGCGGCATCTATGACGTCTATACCTACAACGACGTTATCAGCGGCAGCGGCGACCTGACCAAGCGCGGCAACGGCCGGCTGATTTTAAGCAACGACAATACCTATACCGGCGGCACCACGGTCAGCGGGGGCACGCTGCAGATCGGCAATGGCGCCACCACCGGCAGCGTCGTCGGCGACATTCTCGATAACAGCAGCGTCGCCTTCGACCACAGCAATACCTTTACTGAGGCCGGACTCATCAGCGGCACCGGCAGCCTCGCGCAGCTCGGCGGCACCACGATCCTCACCGCCGACAACACCTATTCCGCCGGCACCCTCATCAACGCCGGCGCCACGCTGCAGGCGGGCAATGGCGGGACGACGGGCACTATCGGCAGCGGGGCGGTGTTCAACAGCGGGGCGCTCATTTTCGACCGCAGCGACACCTATACCCAGAGCGCCGGCATCGGCGGCGGCGGCACGGTGGAGCAGGCGGGCACGGGCACCCTTATTTTCGACAGCAATCAACCCTAACTTCGGGCTGACCACCATCTCGGCGGGCACGCTGCAACTGGGCAACGGCGGCACCGGCGGCAACGTGGGAGGCGACATTCTCGACAACAGCCATCTCGTCAGCAACCGCTCCGACGATTTTACCATCGCCGGCGGCATCAGCGGTACCGGCACGTTCGAGCAGGCGGGCACCGGCACCATCACCATGCTGGGCGACAATCTCTACAGCGGCGGCACGACCATTTCCTCGGGCACGCTGCAGCTGGGCAACGGCGGCTCGACCGGCAGCGTCACCGGCAACATCACCGACAACTCGCACCTCATCATCGATCGCGGCGGGGTGTATACGTTCAACGGCGTCATCAGCGGCGGCGGCGACGTGACCAAGGCAGGAAGCGGCATCACCAAGATCGCGCAGACGCAGACCTATACCGGCGCCACCATATCGAGGACGGCGAGCTGCGCGCCGAGGCCGCAACGTCCTCGGCAACACCTCGGGGCTGACGGTCGATCCCGGCGCCGTCTTCTCGATGAACGGCTACGACCAGACGGTGGGCGACGTGGTCAATAACGGCATCATCAACGCGTTCGGGCATCGGGCCGGACGCCAACCTGATCACCACCAACCTCACCGGCAACGGCGGCTTCGGCCTGACCACCAACATGGCGGCGCTGACCGGCGACCACATCGCCGTCAACGGCACCAGCGCCGGCGCCCATACGCTGTTCGTGCTCAATTCCGGCGGCACGCCGGCCAACCTGGCCTCGGCGCTCGAGCTGGTCTCGACCAACGACGGCGTCGCCACCTTCGCCGCCGCCGGCGGCCATGTCGATGTCGGCGTCTATGCCTACGACGTCATCCGCGGCAACGGGCTGGCGCAGACGCCCAACCCCGACAACTGGTACCTCGCCTACGCGCCCGCCATCGTCAGCGACGCGGCGGAGGCCATCATCGGCACCGCAGCGGGGATGTCGGACATCTGGTTCAGCAACCTCGACAACCTGCACCGGCGCATGGGTAACCAGCGCCTCGCAACGCCCAACGAGGACGAGAACGACGCCTGGGTGCGCGGCTACGCGCGCGACCTCGACGTCGATGGCAGCGTCACCGGCCGCTCCTTCGACGAGCAGATCAACGGCGTCGACCTCGGGATCGACCGGCTGGTCTACAACACGCCGAACAGCAAGTGGCTTGCCGGCGTCTTCGGCGGCTACGGCTGGGCGGACCGCAAGTTCAACGACGCCGGTAGCCACGGCGACACCCAGGCGCCCTACGCCGGCGCCTACGCGACCTGGTACGACGACAAGAACAAGAATTACGTCGACCTGATCGTCAAGGGCCAGCGCTTCATGAACGATTTCGACGCGGAGGACAGCTCGGGCAACATCTACCACGGCGCGTACAACAACTGGGGCATCGGCGGCTCGGTCGAGGCCGGCCACCGCTTCTTCATCGGCAACGACGGCTGGTCGTGGCAGCCGCAGGCGCAGGCGCAGTACGTCTACGTGACGGGGCAGGACTACACCACGCGCCTCGGCACCCACGTGAAGGTCACCGGCGACAACGTCCTCGAACCTGCGCGCCGGGCTCGAAGGCGGCAAGAACATCGCGTTCGCCAGCGGCGGCGTCCTCTATCCGTATGCGCGCGTCTCCCTCGTCCAGCGCATCAGCGACGGCGACACGATCTCGGCCGACACGCTGAGCTTCGAGCCGTCCCTCGACGGCACCTCGCTCGAATACGGCGTCGGCGCCGTCTACCAGGTCGACGCCCGCCACCAGGGTTACGCCGCCTTCATCGCCAGCTCCGGCGAGCACATCAACATGCCCTGGAGCGTCAACGCCGGGTTCCGCTACGAGTTCTAAGGCGTAAGCAGGCACGCGGCCTTACGCCGTCGCCGCCCGTTGAAGAAGACGCGGCCCGGCTTGCCCGCTTGCCAATCCCCAGGGGCTGGGCTAGAGAGCATTTCATTATCAGGCGAGCAGCCCGGCCGTTCGCGAGACTTCACGATTCGAAGGTCGTCCGTTCCGATCCGCCCCGTAACCACGACAGCAATTCCGATCCAGGACCCATGGCACGACCCAACCCGTTCGACCCCGGCTACTACCACGAGGACGAGCTGCGCGACTTTGGCTTCAAATCGGTCGGCCGCGATGTGCGCGTCGCGCGCAACTGCACAATCATCGGGCTCGAAAATATCTCGCTGGGCGACCATGTGCGCATCGACGGCTTCACCGCGATGATCGCCGCGCACGGCGCGATCGAGATCGGTTCGCACGTGCACATCACGCTGCATTGCCTGCTCGCCGGCGGCGGCCGGCTGGTGATGGAGGATTTCTCCGGCCTCTCGCAGGGCTCGCGCATCTATACCCGCATCGACGATTACAGCGGCGAGCACCTCACCGGCGGCACCGTGCCGGCCGAGTATCTCGGCACGATCACCGCCCCGGTCACGGTCGGGCGCCACGCCATCATCGGCGCGGGCTCGACCGTCTTGCCGGGGGTGACGATCGGCGAAGGCTCGGCCGTCGGCGCCAATTCGCTGGTGAAAAGTGATCTTGAGCCGTGGGGCGTTTACGTCGGTTGCCCGGTGCGGCGCGTCAAGGCGCGCAGCAGGAAATTGCTGGAGATGGAGAAGAAGCTCCTCGCTTCCGGCGGCTAGGCCCGGCGGGCGTTGGGCACGTCCAGCACCGCGCGCAGGGTGCTCGCCACGGTTTCCTGTTGTTCCTCGCTAATTCCCACCCAGAGCGGCAGGCGGACCAGCCGCCCGGCCGCCGAATCCGTGCGCGGCAGGGCGCCGGCGCTGCGGCCGAACCGCGTGCCCGCCGGCGAGGAATGCAGCGGCACGTAATGGAACACCGAGGCGATGCCCCGCCTCCTTGAGCGCGGCGAGCACCTTCGGGCGCGGCGTGCCGGGCGCGAGCAGCACGTAATACATGTGCGCGTTGTGCTCGCAATGCTCGGGGACGACCGGACGGCGCAGCAGGCCGGCTTCCTCCAGCGGTTGCAGCAGCGCATGGTAGCGCTGCCACGAAGCGATGCGCTCGCGCGTGATGGCTTCGGCATGTTCGAGCTGCGCCCAGAGGAACGCCGCCACGAGCTCGCCCGGCAGGAAGGACGAGCCGACATCCTGCCATGTGTATTTATCGACCTCGCCGCGGAAGAAGCGGCTGCGGTCGGTGCCCTTCTCGCGCAGTATCTCGGCGCGCGAGGCGAGCCCGGCATCGTTGACCAGCAGCGCGCCGCCTTCGCCCGAGATCACGTTCTTGGTCTCGTGGAAACTATACGCGCCGAGATCGCCGATGCTGCCCAGCGGGCGCCCCTTGTAGCGCGCCATCACGCCCTGCGCCGCGTCCTCGACCCACTTTCAGGCCATGATGTTTCGCGATGGCGAGTATCGCATCCATCTCGCAGGCGACGCCGGCGTAATGCACGGGCACGATGGCGCGCGTGCGCTTCGTGATCGCCGCCTCGATCCGCGTTTCGTCGAGGTTCAGCGTGTCCTCGCGGATGTCGACGAAGACCGGCACGCCGCCGCGCAGCACGAACGCATTGGCGGTCGAGACGAACGTGTAGGACGGCATGATGATCTCGTCGCCCGGCGCGATGTCGAGCAGCAGCGCCGCCCATCTCCAGCGCGGCGGTGCAGGAATGGGTGAGCAGCGCCTTCGCGCAGCCGCTCTGCTGCTCGATCCAGCCGTGGCAGCGCCCGGTGAACGGCCCGTCACCGGCGAGTTGCGAGCAGGCATGGGCCTGCGCGATATAGTCGAGCTCCTTGCCCGTCATGTAGGGGGCGATTGAAAGGCAATGTCGGTTTTTTCATGGGCGCAGCATAGCCAATCGCCCGGGAAACGGGAACGTTCTTTTACAGGCCGCTTTCCATGACCCAATGCGTGTAGGGCACCCAGGCGCTGTGCCGCAACGTGCCGGTGACGCGCGGGAACAGCTTCCCGGCCAGCGCGCGGTAGCCTGCCGCATCGCGCACGTTGCGGCCACGGTCGTGGCGGATGAGGAAGCGGGGCGAGGGGATGCTGGCCCGGCGCGTAGCACGGATCGAGCGTCACCACGCGGCCGCCCGGTTTGAGCACCGAACGGGCCAGCGCGAAGAAATCCGCCGCCGCCTCGTCGTCCATGTGGTGCAGCACGCCGATGCCCATCACCACATCGAACGGTGCGAGCGTGCGTGCTTCCTCCGGCGTCGGCATCCGCGCCGCAAAATCGCCGCGCCCGGCGAAGCGCGAGCGCGCCCGGGCGATGTAGTCGGGGCTGATGTCGTAGCCGTTGTAGGAAACGTCATCCGGCAGGAAGGCAAGGATATCCGCCGTGCCGCAGCCGAGATCGAGGATGCGCATGCCGCTTGCGGGGCGGATATGCTCCGCCACGACCACTGCCGGATGCGCCGCGCGCCCATGAGGCCTGGAACGCATCATAGACCCAGGGGACCGAGAGGACGGAGCGGATGCCCGTGGTGGTTTGCGTCATGGCAGGGACTTTTTCGTCAGGCGGCAATCCATCACCGGCTGCATGCCGGGCGGGATCGCGGAGGCCAGCCGGTGAAGCCGCCAGCCCACCGCGAGGCGGACGAGGTGGTTCATCCAGCCGGAGCGGCGCGCGGAAAATTCGGCGTCGTGCGGCAGCCGCGCCATCATGCGCGCGGTGACGTCGGTGCGGAAATGCACGGCGAGGGGAATGCTTCTTCGCGATGCGGCGCACCGCCGGGACCGTGATCCAGTTCAGCGACCGCCACAGGCCGGCCGCATCGGGCATGTCGGTGCGCTCTATGATGCTTCGCCGAAAAAATATTTCGGTGAGGCGTTTGGAGAACAGCGTCGGGATATTGAAATGCGGTTCATAGGGGAACAGGTAATTCGGGCAGAGGAAACGGTAGGCGGCGCCCGGCTTCAATGCGGCGGCGACGCTTTCGATGGCCGCATCCACGTTCTCCACATGTTCCATCGCATTGAAGGAGAAGGCGAGGTCCACCGGCGATGGCGCTTCATAGTGCTCGATGGCGCACTCGGCGACGCGGGGCAGGGGCCCCATCGAGCGTGCATGGTCGAGCACCCCGCGCGCGCAGCTTGCCGAAGGCGCTGAAGCCGTCGCCCAGCGGATCGACGGCGGTGACGGCGAAGCCTTCGCGGGCCAGCTGGCAGCTGAGCAGGAGCGCGCCGCCGCCCACTTCGAGGATCGAAGCGCCGCGCGGCAGGTTTCCCAGCTCTTGCCCCAGCCAGTCGCGGGCGGCGCGGGCTTCCTGCGCCAGCGTGTCGAAGAGCGGCAGCAGCTCGGGCGTATCCTGCATCAGCCTCAGCCGCACGGTGGCCAGGAAGGAATCGATGTCGGCAGGCGGCGATGCGACCGCGGCCGCAGGAGCTACCATGGCGATGCCGGCTCGATGACGCTATCGACGATATAGAGGGGCCGCGCCTTGGTCTGCTCGAAGATCTTGCCGATATAGAGGCCGATGATGCCCATGCTGGCGAGCAGCGTGCCGGTGCAGACGAGGATCAGCACGGCGAGGCTCGTCCAGCCGACGACGGAGCCGTAGACGAAATGCCGGTAGGTGAAATACACCGCCAGCGCGATACCGCCGGCGGCGAAGAGCAGCCCGAGCCCGACGATCCAGCGCAGCAATATCGCCGCCTGGAAGAAAAGCCCGTTCAGCGCATGGCGCAGCAGGCGGCGCAAATCGTAGGCGCTGCGGCCGCAGGCGCGCTCCTTGTGCTCGTAGGAAATGCTGCCGACCTCGAAGCCGAGCCAGCGCAGGATGAACTGGTAATGCCGCTCGCGCTCGCCGAAGCGCAGGAACGTATCGACCACCTTGCGCGATAAAATGGACAGCGTGCCGTAGCTGCCGTCGATCTTTTCGCCGGTCATGCGGCTGAGCAGCCAGAAATAGGCCTTCGCCGCGAACAGGCGCGCCGGCGAGTGGCTGCGGTCGGTGCGGCGCGCCATCACAAGATCGAAGCCCTCCTGCAGCTTCGCGTAGAGCTCGGGAATTTTTTCCGGCGGGTCCTGGAGGTCGCAGTCCATCACCACGGTGTAGTCCCCGCGCGAGGGCCGCCAGCCCGGCGGAGGTGGCGATGTGCTGGCCGAAATTGCGGCTCAGACGGATGCCCTTGACCTGCGGATACTGCGCGCGCAACTGCGTGATGGTCTTCCATGCATCGTCCGGGCTGCGGTCGTCGACGAGGATGATCTCGTAGCGCTCCCGTCAGCGGCGCGAGGCTTTGCTGCAGGCGCGCGCAAAGCTCCGTGAGGCACGGCGCGCAGCCATAGACGGGGACCACGACGCTGATGCTGGGCGAAGTCACGGGCGTTGCGCTCCCTTCCGGTCGGTTTCATTGGGCGATGCGCATCTTTGCCGCAGTCGCGCCGCAAATCAAGGTTTCTCGGCGCGGCGCTCCTCGCAGGCGCTGCGCGTGGACGCCGGCCGCAGCGGGCTGAGCAGGTACTGGTCCCGGCGCCGAACTTCTCGTAGTCGCTCGGCGCATGGAGGGGAGGCGAGCGGCGGTAGTCGCGCTGCGCATCCATGCCGTAACGCTCCAGCAGTTCCACCGGCAGGCGGGCGGTCCCGGCGGGCTCCAGGAGGATCCACGCCCGGCTCAGTGTGTCGCAATCGACCCGCGGTCCGAGCGCCAAGGCGGCGTAGGCCTCGCTGCCGGGATAGCCGCCGAACAGCCACGCCACGCCCGGCGGCCGGGCGCCGAGCACATACGCCACGCCCGGCGTGTGGCCCGAAAGGTCGATCAGCGGATCGCCGGGGCGGAAACCGTCCTGCGCGGCCGATTGCCGGAGCCGGTCCACATAACCGGCGACCCCGGGTGCGACGTTCAGCGTGGCATCCGCATTTGCCATCCGCAGCGGCGTGCGATCCTCCGTCAGCGGCGCCTGGCGGTATGGTGCCGCGAGCGCGGCGGCGAGCAGCACGCATGTCACCGTCAGCGCGGCGACGCCGACGCAAAGGCAGGGCAGCAGCCATTGGCGCTGCGAAGCGGTGGCCGGCACCAGCAGGGCGATGGAAGGCAGCATCCAGAAGAAGCCGGCCAGCTCCGCCTGTATCCAGCCGTTATTGCCCCGAGCCGAATGCGTATGCGCAGGGGAACAAAAAGAACGCCACTGCGATGGCCACGCTCCGCCGCGTCACCTGCCGCAGGCGATGCTGCCGCCACAGCATGAGAACGATCGCCGGCATGGCTCCCAACGGGACCGCCAGGCTAAGCAATGCTGTCCCGGGCCTGCACTCCGAAAGCCGGGATCGGCAGACCGACCGCAAGCCCGAGGCAAAAAAGACAGGCGGCCGCCAGCACGAGCGTTCCCACGATCCGCCATGTTACCCGCGCCGAAAGGCACAGGCACATGACGGTGAAGATGAGCGCCGCCGCGACCATAAGCGCCCGCAGGCCGGAGGGTGTCACCGGCAATTTATCCAGATGCAGAAGCGTCTGTTGCAGCGGAGTGGCCGTCAGCAGGCGAAGGCCGTCGGCGCCTTGCGCGAGGCGCACGGCGAACGCACCGGGGGAGCCGTCGATCAGCAGCGCGCTCGCCAGCAGCAGCGCGACGCATATCGCCACGGCCAGCCCCCAGCAGGCGCCAGCGCCATACTCCGGCGGCCAGCCAGTAGATGCCCAGTACCGCCGCCAGGGCGAGCCCCGCCGTCGGTTTCGCCATGATCGCCAGGAATTCGCCGATGCCGACCAGCGCCCACCCGGCGAGGCTCGGACAGGAGGATTCGGCTTCGCACAGCAGCATCCCGGCGGCGGCGACCAGCAGCGCCTGCAGCGCCAGGCTGTTGTAGCTCGGCGTCGGCAGCCAGGTGGAGAAATAGACCAGCACGCCCGAAGCGGCCACGAACGCGACGGCGATCCCTTCGCCGCGGCGCCACAGCTCCCTCGCGCCGTCCGCGCCGCGCAGGGAATAAAGCAGCGCACCGGCAACGGCCCAGCCGAGCAGGAACGTGCCGAGGAGGTTGCATTGCCGCAGAAGGGCGATATCCCCGTCCAGCAAGCGGTAGAGCGGGTGGTAGAGAAAGCCGAACTGGCTCACCGAGGCGGGAAAGGCGCGCGGGCCCTCCATCCAGAGCAGGTAAAAGCTTTCATCGGTGAAATCGAACCCGGCGCCGGCATGCAGCAGCAGCGATCCGGCCAGCGCCAGCACCGCCGCGACCGCTACGGCGGATACCGATGGAAAACACCGATGCATGCGTCTTACGGGTTCGAAGATCCGGATCCTTCCCATCATTTATGCTTGTTTTGGCAGATGCGGTGATACAGCAACTGTCGTGGAATGAATAAAAGAATATCTCGGTGACATGCAGTGAGCCATCTCCTGGACCGCGCGACCCTGCTTACCATGACCAGCGCCTTCATCGTCGCGCTGCTGTGCATCCTGCCGGGAACGCGGGGCCAGTTCCCTGTCGCGATTATCGCCGCCGGCCTGCATATCGGCGACGCGCTGTTCCACGAGATGGGGCACACGGTATTCGCCTGGCTGTTCGGCCGGCCCGCCATCCCGATGATCTTCACGCTGTTCGGCGCCGACCAGGCGGGCGGCATGACGCTCCAGTGGAACTATAGCTGGCCCGTGCAGGTAGCGGCATTCGCCGTGCTGGCCTATGCCTGCTACCGGGCACGCGAGGACATGCCGGTCCTGTTCCTTCCGGCGATCGTGTTCAGCCTGTTCATCGTGCTGGTGGCCGTCACCGGCTACGCGAAGCTTGTCATCGCGTTCATGGGGCATGGAAGCTCCATCCTGGTCGGCGGGTTCCTGCTTTTCCGTGCCTGGATCTACCTTGATTCACGCAGTGCGTACGAGCGATGGTTGAACGCGCTGTTCGGCTTTTTCCTGACGCTCTACAACCTCTCGTTCAGCTACGGCCTCGCTTTCAAGGGCGACGCGCAGGACTACAGCGAGCATGTGGCGTTTGGCATCGCCCACAACGATTTCATGGTGATGGCCACGCTGGTGCCGGGCTGGAGCGTGCACGGCATCGGCATTTTCACCGTTCTTTATGCCGCCTTCTCCATGATCGGCTCGCTGGTGGCGGCGATCTACCTGCGGAGCGATTTCAGGGAAATGTAGTCAGATCCCGTGGCGCGCGAGGTAGCGGTCCATCTCGGCGCGGATGGTCTTGCGCAACGCGTAGAGCGCCAGGATATTCGGCAGCGACATGCCGAGGATGAGCAGGTCCGACAGGTCGAGCACGATGTCGAACTTCAGCACGCCGCCGGCGAAGCAGGCCAGCGCGAAGACCAGGTAGTAGAGCTTGATGGAGCGGCGGCCGAAGAGGAAGCTCCAGGCGATCTCGCCGTAATAGCTCCAGCCGATGGTCGTGCCGTAGGCGAAGAGGAACACGTTCAGCGCCAGCGCGGCGGTGAACCAGCCGCCGACCGTCGCGAAGGCATGCGCGGCGATGAGCACGCCGTCCCTCCGCCGTCGCACCGGCATAGGCGTGGGTGACGGTGACGATCAACCCGGTGAGCAGGGCGATGAAGGCGGCGAACAGCGGCTCCAGCAGCGCGAGCGCGCCTTCCTGCACCGGCTCGGCGACCTTGGCTGCGGCGTGGGCGATGGGGGCGGAGCCCAGCCCGGCCTCGTTGGCGAACAGCGCGCGCTTGAAGGCCACCGCGAGCACGCCGCCGACGAAGCCGCCCTTGATGCCCGCCCCGGTGAACGCCCCGGTGAAGATGAGCCCGAGCGCCTCCGGCAGGTGCGAAATATTCGCCGCGATGATGACCAGCGCGCAGGCGAGGTAGACCAGTCCCTTCGCCGGCGCGACCGCCTCGGCGACTTTGGCGATGCGCTTGATCGAGCCGAACAGCACCAGCCCGACGAACACGGCGAACGCGGCGGCGACCATCCACGCATGCGGCGCCAGTGACGGAATTTCATGGGTGATGATCTTCACCGTCTGGTTCGACTGGAACATGTTGCCGCCGCCCAGCGCGCCGCCCATGCAGAACAGCGCGAACAGCACGGCGAGCGCCTTGCCGGTGCGCGGGAAACCTTTTTCGGCGAACCCGTCCTGCAGGTACTGGATCGGGCCGCCGAAGACCTGCCCGCCGCGTCCGTCTTGCGGTATTTCACCGAAAGCGTGACCTCGGCAAATTTGGTCGCCATGCCGAAAAGCCCCATCACCACGATCCAGAACACCGCGCCCGGCCCGCCGATCGCCACCGCGACGGAGACGCCGGCGATCGAGCCCAGCCCCACGGTCGCCGCGATGGCGGAAAGCAGCGCCTGGATCTGGCTGACCTCGCCTTTTTCGCCCGGCTCGCGACGTTTTCCCATCGCCAGCCCGAAGGCGTGCGGCAGCAGGCGGACATTGACGAAGCGCAGATAGAGCGTGAAGAACAGCGCCGCGACCACCAGCCACAGCACGATGAAAGGGAACCCGCCGATATCGTAGAAGAGGACCTTGGAAAGCCCGTTGGATACGGGGCCGAGCCAGACCGTCATCCGCGCGCCGATATCGCCCATGGGCCCTCCTGATTTCCCCGGATTTATAGACGCTTGTCACGGATTTGTCACATCGCTCTGCTACATTTATCCTGAGGGAGTAGTATTTGCAGACGACTGACGCAGCCGCACCACAGGACGAGCACGAGAAGCCGAAGCACCGCACGCTGAAGCTCGCGGGCTATGTCTACGTGCTGGGCGACGCCTGCATGTACGCCGCCGCGCACGCGCGCAACCAGCTCAGCATGAACGGCGGCAAGATGATCGGCGCCGTAAGCTGGGGGCTGGGCGGCATCGGCGCCGGCTATTTCGGCAACCCGGGCGCCGAGAAGCAGCTCGAGCTCCACGCCAAGCACCTCGAAAAATATTTGCGCGAAAAAGGCATCGCCATCCCCGACGACGTGCGGGCGCAGACGCACCTGCTGCACCATCGCGGCCTGTGGGAGCATGTCGAGGATTTCCTCTACGAGCACCCCTCGGAGATACTCAACACCGGCTACCTCGTCGGCGCGCTGACGGTGCTGCGGGACGGCGTCGTCCAGCACAAGGCGGGCAAGGACCTTGTGTCCTCAAAGGCTTCACCTGGAAGCAGTTCGACAACATGAACACCAGCATGTGGATCGGCGCGCTGGTGCTCGCCGGTGCGCTGGGCGGCCTGCTGATCCACGAGGACCCCCACGCGCGCGAGAAGACGCGGGAGCACCGCGAATCGCAGGGCGCACTCGGCCGCGCCGTCGATTATTTCCGCGAGAAGCCGCTGCGTTTCTCGGGGCTGGTGTACGGGCTCAACAACGTCTTCCTCGCCGCGATGGCGAAGCAGGACTGGGACGAAAGCCGCGCCGGCGGCCGCTACGCCGGGAGCCGCCCGTATCTGTTCTCGACGCTGCAGCTCGCCTCCTACGTCTTCGCCAACGCGATGCTGATGCTCTCAAGCCGCGACCAGGTGCACGGGCACGGCATGGCGCCCGAGGCGCAGGGCAGGCTGGAGGACGCCGCCGCGCGCATCCTCGCCGCGCAGCCGCCGGAAGTGCAGCAGCGGCTCCCTCGCCGACGTCAGCGCCTACCTCGCCGGCGAGAAAGGCATCACCGTCGATGCCGGCACGCTCGCCGGGCATCTGGCGCAGCGAATCGGTGGCCTCGCGCAGGAGCGGCTGGCGCCCGCCGTCGCCCAGGCCCGATGGGCCGCGCGCGAGGACGTACGCAAACAGGAACGGCCGGAGGAGCTGGAGCGATGAGCAAGGACCTCGTACTGGAAGCCAGGGAAAAGATCGGGCCGATCATCGAGGCGATCGACGCCCTCGACCAGCGCTGGCAGGCGCTGGGATCGGCGAAAGCGTTCGACGTGCACGATCCGCAGACGAAAGCTTCGTTCGACCGCTTCTGGAGCGTGACGTTCGGCCAGCATTTCCCGCCCGCCCTGCAGGACCAGATCGTCGGCCAGATGGAGAACCATCACCAGCGCGCGATCGGCCGCATGCGCAAGATCGGCGTCGCTTCCGAGATCGAGCTGGAACGCGGCTGCAGCGAGGCCGCGGCGCAGTTGGCCGACACCTTCCTGGAGCGCAAGGACGGCTGGGAGCCTGCCACGCACATCCGGGAGCTGAAGGAAAGGATCGAACGCACGACCGACACCCATGCCGCTGCCGAGCTGCGGCGCCAGCTGGAGAAGGACCAGGTCAGCGCTTTCTATGCGCTGCTGAAGGATTATCCCTACCACACCTACTACACGCTGGTGGGCGGCGAGATACCGCTGGTGGCTTCGCTCGATGGGCTGCCGCGCCCAGCGCAGGAGCAGGGCCTGCATCTCGTCATCGAGGCGGGGGCGATCCCGTTCACGGCCGTGCTCTCCTCGATCGCCCGCCATGGCGGCGAGGTCGTCGGCACCATCGAGGACAAGGAAAGCTTCCGCCTCGGCCGCCAGCTGGTGGAGAGGCTGGAAAAGCTCGGCATCGTCGAGCCGGGAAAGATCCGCCTGGTCAACGCGCCTCCCGCGATGGCGCCGCGCCTCGATTTCCCGCGCCGGCCGTACCTGGCCACCATCACGCAGGTGCTGGAAGGCAAGTTCAGGACGGAAGGCGTCATCCGCGAACTGGGCGATGCCGGGATCAACGCGGTCGTGGTGCGCGGCGCGCACGGGCTGACGCGCCTGCTCTACGAGCCGCTGGACGATGTTAGGCTGCCGACCGGGTTCCGCCAGCACTGCGTCGGCCTGCCGAAGCAGGACGATGAGGGCGGCCCCGCCTGCTACAATTCGAGCCACCTGATCTCGACCCATAAATATCACGGCTGCCCCAAGGATACGCCGACGCACCGTTTCGAGGACGTCGCGAACGGCATGGGGAAAAAGACGGGCTAGAGCGATTCCGCGATCGCTTTCGCCGCGCCGGCGCGGTCCTTCGCGTCGGTGATGGGCCGGCCGATGACGAGGTAATCGGCGCCGCGCTTGAGCGCGTCCTTCGGCGTCAGCGTGCGTTTCTGGTCGCCGTTCGCCGCGCCGTCGGGGCGGATGCCGGGGACCACTAAAATCAGCTCGCGGCCGCAGGCCTTGCGCAGCGCGGGAATTTCGAACGGGGAGCAGACGACGCCGTCGAGCCCCGCGCTCTGCGCGAGGTCGGCCAGGCGCAGCACCTGCTCGTTGAGCGAATCGCGGAAGCCGAGCATCGCCACGTCGTCGCCGTCGAGCGAGGTCAGCAGCGTGACGCCGATGATCAGCGGGCGCTCCTTGCCGGTCACCTGCGACACGCGGTCGGAGGCCTCGATCGCGGCGCGCAGCATGGCGCGTCCGCCGGACGTGTGCACCGTCATCATGAACATGTTCATGCCGGCGGTGGCCGCGATGGCCTTCGCCACCGTGTTGGGGATGTCGTGGAACTTGAGGTCGAGGAATACCGGCACGCCGAGGCCGGTGATCTCCTTCACCCCCGCCGCGCCGTTCGCCGTGAAGAATTCGAGGCCCAGCTTCACCGCGCCGACATGCGGCCGCACTTCGGAAGCCGCCGCCGTCGCTTCCGCGACATCCTGCATATCGAGCGCGCAGATGATGGGATTGGTGGGCGCGCTCATCGAAAATTTCCGTCATGCTCGGTCGCACGGAGTGCGATCCGGGCATCCATGGATCCCCGGACGAAACTCCGTTTCGCCGAGGATGACGACGCAATAAATCTACGCATATTTATACACCGTCTCGCCGCCGACGATGGTGCGCAGCACGCGGCCCTTCACCTTGTGGCCGTCGAAGGGCGAGTTCTTCGATTTGCTGTGGAGCGCGTCGTTGCTGATGGTCCATGCGGCGTCCGGATCGAACAGCGTGAGGTCGGCGGGTGCGCCTTTTTTCAGGCGGCCGGCGTTGGCGTGGATGATGTCGGCGGCCTTGTAGGTCATCGCGGCGAGCACCTTGCTCAGGCCCATCGTCTTGTCGTGGTAGAGGGCGAGGGCGAGGGGCAGCATCGTCTCCAGCCCGACGATGCCGAAGGCGGCGGTATCCATCGGCACGCGCTTGCTCTCGGTGTCGTGCGGCGCGTGGTCCGTGGCGATGGCGTCGATGGTGCCGTCGGCGAGGCCTTGAATGAGTGCAAGCCGGTCGGACTCGGCGCGCAGGGGGGGATTCATTTTGCTGAAGGTGCGGTAATCCATCACCGCTTCGTCGGTGAGCATGAAATGGTGCGGCGCGACCTCGGCGGTGACGTTCAGCCCCTTCTTCTTGGCCATGCGCACCAGATCGACCGCCTCTTTCGTCGAGATGTGCAGCACGTGGTAATGTGCGCCGGTCAGCTCGGCGAGCAGGATGTCGCGGGCGACGATGACGGCTTCCGACACATTCGGAATGCCGCGCAGCCCGAGCTTCGTCGCCACCCAGCCCTCGTTCATGCAGCCGCCGTTGCTGAGGTGGTGGTCCTCCGCGTGTTGGGCGATGGGGACGCCGAGCGCGGCGCCCATGGTCAGCGCCTGGCGCATGATCTGCGCGTTCATCACCGGCAGCCCGTCATCGGTGAAGCCGCAGGCGCCGGCCTCGGCGAGCAGGTTCATCTCGGTCAGCTCCTCGCCCTTCTGCCCCTTGGTGATGGCGGCGTAGGGGCGGATATTGACGTAGCCCGTCTCGGCCGCGCGCTTCTGCAGGAAGGCGAGCACGGTGATGTCGTCGACCACCGGCTTGGTATTGGGCATAGTGGCGACCGTGGTGACGCCGCCCGCCGCGGCGCTGCGGCTGCCGGTCTCGATGGTCTCCTTGTATTCCTGCCCCGGCTCGCGGAAATGCACCTGGATGTCGAGCAGCCCTGGGCAGAGTACGTGGCCTTTGCAGTCGATCACCTCGGCGCCGCTTGGCACGCCGTCGTTGAAAAGCTTCGGTCCAAGATCGGCGATCTTGCCGTCGACCACCAGCAGCCCACCCTTTTTGTCCAGTTTCGACTCGGGGTCGATCAGCCGCGCGTTAGTGAAGGCGACCTTCTTGCCTTTGACGTTGCGCGTGGGTTTAAAGAACTGACTCATGAAATCTCCGTCATTGCGAGGAGCGCATCGCGCGACGCGGCAATCCATCTTGTGGCCTAGAAAGCTGGATTGCTTCGCTGCCGCTCGCAATGACGGTTCTGCGCGTGGGTTTGGTGAATTGGCTCATGATGGCGTGCCTTTTTGGATGTCGTCTTTCGGCGGCAGCAAGTCTTTTATGGTGTCTGGGACGGGAAATCCCAGATTCCGGGAGCCGAACCAATGCAGGTCGCCCGCTCGTGCGTGAGGCGAAGTATACAAGTCTGTGCCGATCTGTTTAAGAGCAAGTTCGAGGGCCTGAATAGCATCCACTCCCCCGGCATACTTTATTTTTTCGTTCCCGATGCCCGCGATATTATAGCAGCAGTAATAATCCTTCGAGTCAGGAAATTTTTGCGGTTTCGCGATAGTGATGGTTACTTTCCCGCCATTCACGAGCTCAAGCTCCCGTGTCGCTATTACGTCAGATATATCCCTTGGCACTTCCATTTACTTACCACTCAATAGCAATTCAAGCACCGCCTGCCGCACGGCGACGCCCATTTCGACCTGGTCGAGGATGGCGCTCCTTGAAATATCGTCGGCGACGTCGGTATCGATCTCGACGCCGCGGTTCATCGGGCCGGGATGGAGGATGAGCGCGTCCTTCGCCGCGTGGCCGAGCTTGGCGTAGTCGAGCCCGTAACCGGAGAAATAATCGCGCACCGAGGCGATGCCGCGCCCCGGCCATGCGCTCGAACTGGATGCGCAGCATCATCACCACGTCGGCGCCGTCGAGGCCTTTACGCATGTCGGTGGTGGCGCGCACGCCGAATTTCTCGACGCCGGCGGGCATCAGCGTCGGTGGCGCGACAAGGGTGACTTTCGCACCCATCGTTTTCAGCAGGTGGATATTGCTGCGCGCGACGCGGCTGTTGGCGATGTCGCCGCAGATCGTCACCTTGAGGCCCTTGAGCTGGCCCTTCTTGCGGCGGATGGTGAGGGCGTCGAGCAGCGCCTGCGTCGGGTGCTCGTGCGCGCCGTCGCCGGCGTTGATGATGTGCGCATCGACCTTTTCCGCGATGAGCTGCACCCGCGCCGGCGCTCGGGTGGCGCAGGACGATGGCGTCGGCCTGCATGGCGTTGAGCGTCATCGCGGTGTCGAGCAGCGTCTCGCCCTTGGCGGTGGAGGAGCTTTGGGCGCTGATGTTGATGACGTCCATGCTCAGCCGTTTGCCGGCGAGCTCGAAGCTGGTGCGGGTGCGCGTCGAGTTCTCGAAGAAGAGGTTGATCAGCGTGCGACCGGAGAGGATCTTGTGCTTTTTATCGACGGCGCGGTTGCGCTTCACATGGCCTTCGGCGGTGTCGAGGATCGCTTTAATATCGGATGCAGCCACACCTTCGATCTGGATCAGATGGCGCGGCCAGAAGAGCTCGCAGCTACGTCGCTTCGCCTGCATCGCGGCCTTTCCTAAAGGGCGCACCGGCAAAAGGCAACCCTTAAAAAACCCGTCATTCCCGCGCAGGCGGGAATCCAGTGCGCGAAGCGCCACTTAAAAGGACTGGATTCCCGCTTTCGCGGGAATGACAACTTACTTACTTTATTCCACCCCGTCCCCGTGCTAAAGGGTCCGCATGCGTTTTCCCCCGCTGCTGTTGGCCGCTTCCCTGCTTCTCGTGACCGCCTGCGAGAAAGGCACGCCGCTGCACCAGTGGCTCGACCGGACAAGACCTTCGCCAGCCTGCCGCAGCCGAACGTCGATTCGGTGGACGCCACGCTCGACAAGCAGGCGGCCGAGGCGATGAAGAACGGCGACCCGTCCCGCGCCGCCGAGTTCTACCAGCAGCTGATCTCCGGCAACAAGGGCACGCCCCGACGACCAGCTGCGCTACAAGCTCGGCTTCGCCGAAGCGGCCCGTCGCATGGGCGAGAACGACAAGGCGATCGGCGCGTTCAACGCCATCCTCAAGGACCACCCGGGCAATATCGACGCCCGGGAGGGCCACGCGCTCACCATCATGGCGCAGGGCAAGACGGCCGACGCCGGGCGCGAATTCTCCGACATCCTGAAGACCGACGGCACGCGCTGGCGCACGCTCAACGCGCTCGGCATCCTCTTCGTCACCAAGAACATGATCCCCGAGGCGATGGCCTATTACACCGAGGCCCTCAAGCACAGCCCGGACAACCCGGCGATCCTCAATAACGTGGGGCTGAGCCAGGCCGTCGACCACAACTACCCGCGCGCGGTCGAGGCGCTGGAGCAGGCCTCGCGCCTCGCCCCGACGGAAGGCGGCCGCCGCAAGGAGATCGACCTCAACCTCGCCATGGTCTACGGCCTCTCCGGCGATTACGACAAGGCGCGCGAGGTCGCCCGGGCGCTACCTCGACGGCCCGGCGCTCGAGAACAATCTCGGCTTCTACGCCCACCTCGCCAAGGACGACGCGCTCGCCAAGACCTACCTCAACATGGCGCTCTCCCACAGCCCGACCTTCTACGAGCGGGCGTGGAACAACCTCGACATCATCAACGGCCAGAAGGGCGGCGACAGCAACCCCGTGCTGAAATCGGGCAACAACTAGCCCGCGCGTTTCACCGTGATCCCCGCCGGGGCCTGCATCACCGGCATCAGCTCGATGCGGCTGATGTTGACGTGCGCCGGCTGCACCAGCGCCCAGCGGATCGCCTCGGCGACGTCCATCGCCGAAAGCGGCGTCACGCCCTTGTAGACCTCTTTCGCCTTCGCCGCGTCGCCGTGGAAGCGCACCTCGGAGAACTCCGTCTCCGCCATGCCCGGCTCGATGTTGGTGACGCGCACCGGCGAGCCGACCATCTCGGCGCGCAGGGCCTGCGAGAAATAGGTCACGAACGCCTTGCTCGCGCCGTAGACGTTCGCCCACGGGTAATGGAAATTCCCGGCGACCGAGGAAATATCGACGATATGCCCGCGCCCGCGCTTCTTCATGCCGGGCAGGACGAGCCGCGTCATGGTGATGAGGCCGACGATGTTGGTGTCGATCATCGCCTGCCAGTCGGCGGGATTCGCGTCCTCGACATTGGCAAGGCCGAGCGCGAGGCCGGCGTTGTTGACCAGCACGTCGATCTCGCGGAACTCGGCAGGCAGCGCATCGAGCGCCGCGCGGATGGAAGCTTCGTCGCGCACGTCCATCACGGCGACATGGCTCGGCACTTTCAGCTCCGCCGCCAGTTTCTGCAGCCGCTCCTCGCGCCGCGCGCCGAGGATGAGCTTGGCGCCTTCGCCCGCCAGCAGCCGCGCCGCTGCCCTCACCAAAGCCCGAGCTGGCGCCGGTGATGAGCACGACCTTGTTTTTCAGCGACGTCATATTTTTCCTCCGTCATTGCGAGCGATAGCGAAGCAATCCAGTCATTCCGAACGGCACCGACCGGATCGCTTCGTCGGCTCCGCCTCCTCGCAATGACGAGTCAGGCGGCTTCTTTCTTCTTTGCCTCTTGCCAGAGCATTTCCATTTCTTCGAGCGTGGCGTCCTTCGGCTCGCGGCCCTGCGCCTCGAGCGAAGCCTCGATATGGGCGAAACGCCGGGTGAATTTCAAATTGGCGCCGCGCAGCGCCGCCTCGGCATCGACATCCATAAAACGCGCGAGGTTGACCGCGGCGAACAAAAGATCGCCGATCTCCTCGGCGATCTTGTTCTTGTCGCCGCTGGCGATGGCCTCGTTCACCTCGCGCAATTCTTCTTCAATTTTGTCGCTCACGCCGCGCGTGTCCGGCCAGTCGAAGCCGACGCGGGCGGCGCGCGATTGCAGCTTCTGCGCGCGCATCAGCGCGGGCAGGGCGGCCGGTACGCCCGCGAGCACGCCGTCCTGCTGCTTCGCCTTGCGCTCCTCGGCCTTGAGTTTTTCCCAGCTTTGCGTCTGCGCCTGCGAGGTGGCGATCTTGGCGTCGCCGAAGACGTGCGGGTGGCGGCGCTCCATTTTATCGGCGATGCCGCGCGCGACGTCGTCGAAGGCGAAGCTGCCTTCCTCCTTCGCCATCTGCGCGTGGAAGACGACCTGCAGCAGGAGGTCGCCCAGCTCCTCCTTCAGCGCCTGCCGGTCGTCCTGCGCGATGGCTTCGGCGACCTCGTAGGCCTCCTCGATCGTGTAGGGCGCGATGGACGCAAAGTCCTGTTCCAGATCCCACGGGCAGCCGCCCTCAGGGTCGCGCAGTTTCGCCATGATGGCGAGGAGTCGGTCGATGGGTTTCTCGGCGCTCATTTCGGGTTGCCTACCTCGTTCGGGAATGACATATAGCGGCCTATGCACCGATTCGCCAGCCCCGCCGAATTCCAGCGCCTGAGCGCCGTTCTGCTGCCGCTTTCCGTCACCGTCGCGGTGGTCACCGGTATTTTAGGGCTCTACCTCGCGCTGTGGGATTCGCCGCCGGATTACCAGCAGGGCGAGGCTGTGCGCATCATGTATGTCCACGTCCCCGCCGCGTGGCTCTCCACTTTTGTGTACGGCTTCATGGCGCTCTGCTCGGCCTCCTTCCTCGTCTGGCGGCACGCCCTGGCCGACCTGCTGGCGCGCCAGGCGGCGCCGCTCGGCGCCGGCTTCACGCTGCTGACGCTCGTCACCGGCATGCTCTGGGGCAAGCCGATGTGGGGCGCCTGGTGGGTATGGGACGCGCGGCTCACCAGCGTGTTCATCCTGTTCCTGCTCTATCTCGGCTATATGGGTCTCTCGGCGAGCGGCGAACATGACGAGCGCACAAAAATTTCCTGCGCCTGGCTGGCGATCGTCGGCGCGATCAACCTGCCCATCATCAAGTTCTCGGTGACGTGGTGGCATACGCTGCACCAGCCCGCCTCGCTGCTGCGTCTCGACGGGCCGCACATCGCGCCTTCGATGCTGCATCCGCTGCTGCTGCTGATCGCCTGCTTCAGCGCGCTGTTCGTCGCGCTGCTGCTCAAGCGCGTCGAGACGGCGATGCTGGAAGTGAAGCTGCGCCGCAAACAAATCCAGCGCGTCGCGCGCAAGAACGCGATACTTGAAGGAGCTTCTCATGAAATCCGTGCATAGCGCCTTTAGCGCCGCGAGCCGCGAGCCGTCAGGCGAAGCGAGGGGGAGCGGTAGCGGGGGCGGGACGCCCCCCGCGCCGAAGGCGCCATCATGACCTTCATCGTCACCGATTCCTGCGTGCGCTGCAAATACATGGACTGCGTCGAGGTCTGCCCGGTCGATTGCTTCTACGAGGGCGAGAACATGCTGGTCATCCACCCCGACGAATGCATCGATTGCGGCGTCTGCGAGCCCGAATGCCCGGTCGACGCCATCAAGCCCGAATCCTCGGAATTGCTGAGCTGGATCGAGATCAACCGCCAGTACGCGCTCGAATGGCCGAACATCACCAAGAAAAAACCCGCCCCGGCGGATGCCGATGCGTTCAAGAACGTCGAGAACAAGTTCGAGACGCTATTTTCCGCCGAGCCGGGCGGTGGGGACTAGTCGGTGTCCCCGGCAGTAAATGGCAAATATTTAAGCTATTGATATTTGCTGTTTATCTTGGCATCTTCGCCAATCCTTTAGAAACTTTTTCCCGGTTAACTAAAGTTTTACCATTTTATTTTTCGGTTTTTTGTGCTATACAGCATGAATCCTTGGGGCAGGCCCTCCGCGAGATGAGGTATCCCCCGTCCAGGTGTATTCGGTCGGCGATCCATTTAGGAAAGTCATTGTTTAACAGTCGCTTATGACATCAGAGTCACAAGAGCGGAATGTGAGGTTCACCCATGGCTAATAAGGCAAAAAAAGTCGCGTCCGCAAAAAATAAGGCGAAATCGGCGAAAAAAGTTTCCCCCAAGGCGACGAAGGCAAGCAAACCGACCAAGAAGACCAACACCAAGGTCAACGCGAAAGTCGCGTCGAAGGCAGCCGCCAATGCGTCGCGCACTTCGACCCTCAGGCCCGGCATGAAGAAGGTCGAGGTGAAGAAGCCCGCGCATGCCATGAAGCACCAGACCACGATCTCGGCCAAGGCCGCGACCAAGCCGCATGCGAAAAAAGCGCAGGTGACCGTCGTCGCCAATTCGCCGATGCGCCCGTCGGCGAAAGTGCCGCTCGTGCCGCAGCCCGGCAAGAAATCCGGCTTCGTCGTCGGCGAGTACGTCGTCTACCCGACGCACGGCGTCGGCAAGATCATGGGCCTCGAGACCGAGACGATCGGCACCTTCGAGCTGAAAGTCTTCGTCATCGCCTTCGAGAAGGACAAGATGACGCTGCGCGTGCCCGTCGGCCGCGCGGAAGCCGCCGGCCTGCGCTCCATCTCGCCGGACGACCAGATCAGCCGCGCCATCTCGACGCTGAAAGGCCGCGCCAAAATCGCGCGCGGCATGTGGAGTCGCCGGGCGCAGGAGTACGAGGCGAAGATCAACTCCGGCAACCTGGTCTCCATTGCGGAGGTCGTGCGCGACCTGCACAAGAATGTCGACCAGTCGGAGCGTTCCTACTCCGAGCGCATGATCTACGAGACGGCGATGCATCGCCTCTGCGGCGAAGTCGCCGCGAGCGAGCAGCTCGACCTCAAATCGGCGCAGGAGAAACTGCTGAAGGTGCTGCGCAAGCAAGCCGCCGCTTAGTAGTCCTCAAACTCAAAACAAAAAGGCCCGCGAGCGATCGCGGGCCTTTTTAATTTGACTCGCGGGGACCCATCACTTAGGGGGTTGGAATGGCATTTGATCCGCGCACGCTGGACCCCGTCACCGAACCCGCTCCCCGATACACCTCCAAGAAGCCCGCCGCCGGCAAGGCGAAGAAAGCCGGGAATGCCGCGTCCGGCTACGCGCCGCTGAGCAGCGTCTGGGAAGGCAGCGACGGCGATCTTCTGGAAGCGATATTCAAGTTCTACCCGACGATCCCGCCGGAGCCGATCCTCGATGCGACCTACAACATGGGCCGCTTCTGGAAAGGCTCGACGCGCAAGGTGGTGTCGATGGACATCGACCCGCGCTACAAGCCGATGATCGTCGGCGACAACCGGGAAATGAAAGGCGTCCCCCCGGCGAAGTTCGGGGTGGTGGTCTACGATCCGCCGCATGTCGGCCCGCAGGGGCGCGACAAAAGCCGCAAGCGCTTCGACGTGGATTTCGGCGCGACCATGGAGTGCGGCAGCGAGCAGGACTGGAACCTGAGCTACCTCTACCCGCCGTTCCTGAAGCAGGCCAAGCGCGTGCTCAAGCCCGAGGGCCTGCTGCTCGCCAAGATCACCGACATGGTGAACAACCACCAGTCGAAATGGCCGCATTGCGATTTCATGCGGATGGCGGAAGAGGCCGGCTTCACCGTCTGCGACCTGATCGTCAAGGTGCGCAAGGGGCCGATGGTCTCGACGAAATGGAAAACGGCGCACCACGCCCGCAAGCGGCACTGCTTCTGGATCGTCTGCCGCAACGGCGACAGCTGCGAGCGCGGGCACGCTTAGCCGAGCTTGGGGAATTTCTCGTCCCACATGCTGACGCGGTCCGTGCCCGGGCGGCCCACTCCCGGCGTCTTGCTGCCGAACCCGCTGGCGTTCCATTCCGGCTCGAAGTGGGTGATGAGCGCGAACTCCGCCGCGAACACCCACCATTCGCTGGCGAAGGTGAGGTAGCGGCACGTCATGTCGGCGAGCGCGATGTTGCCCCGGCCGCTGATCTTGGCGACATGCTCGCCGAGCCGGGCGCGCAGGGTCCGCCTGCTTTTGGTCGTCCCCTTCGAGGCCTTGCCGACATAGACCAGCACCTCGCGGAAATACAGCGCATAGACACCGCTTTCCGCCGGGCCGGCGCCCCTTTCCAGCGGCGCCATGGGGCTCGCCTCGAGCTTCTCGACCACTTGCGTGCGGATGCCGCGGTCGAGGTCGAAGTCGAAGAAATGCGGATCGTCGTTGGCCATCGACGAAAACACTGTCGCGGGACGCTCAGGGAGTCAAACGATAATTCCCGCGCTTATTACAACACCCGCTCGACCATCAGTTTCTTGATTTCGGCAATCGCCTTCGCCGGGTTCAGCCCTTTCGGGCAGGTCTTGGCGCAGTTCATGATGGTGTGGCAGCGGTAGAGGCGGAACGGGTCCTCGAGGTTGTCGAGCCGTTCGCCGGTCATCTCGTCGCGCGAATCGACGATCCAGCGGTAGGCCTGTAGCAGGATCGCCGGGCCGAGGAACTTGTCGGCATTCCACCAGTAGCTGGGGCACGACGTCGAGCAGCAGGCGCAGAGGATGCACTCGTACAGCCCGTCGAGCTTGGCGCGGTCGTCCGGCGATTGCAGGCGCTCGGCGTCGCCCGAGGCCGACGTCACCGTCTGCAGCCAGGGCTGGATGGATTCGTACTGCGCGTAGAAATGGTTCATGTCCGGCACGAGGTCCTTCACCACCTGCATGTGCGGCAGCGGGTAGATGTTCACTTCGCCGCGTACCTCCTCGATGGGCTTGATGCAGGCGAGCGTGTTGGTGCCGTCGATATTCATCGCGCATGACCCGCAGATGCCCTCGCGACAACTGCGGCGGAAGGTGAGGGACGGGTCCATCTCGTCCTTCATCTTGATCAGCGCGTCGAGCACCATCGGCGCGCAATGGTCCATGTCGATCTCGTAACGGTCCATGCGCGGGTTCTTCGGCTGGCCCCCGGCGTCCTTCTCCTCCGGGTCCCAACGGTAGACGTTGAAGACGCGCACGTTCTTCGCCCCCTCCGGCGCGCGATAGACCGCGCCCTGCTTGGAGACCCTGGAATTCCTCGGCAGCGTGAACTCGGCCAT
>JBBCHK010000004.1:0-154198 GCA_037200745.1 Alphaproteobacteria bacterium | reverse complement strand
GTTCTTCTTCCTTATGCAGCGTCCTGCGTGGCACGCAGGTGGGTTAAAATCTGGGCGATCTCACGACGCGCTTCCTTGAAACGCGCGGTGTTCGCCGTCTCGCCCTGGGCCTTCTGGAAGCGCAGGTTGAGCAGTTCTTTCTTCAGCTCGGCGACACTCGCCTTGAGCTCGTCCGGGCTTTTGCCCTTGAATTCCGGTTTCGCTTGCTTGGCCATCTATGCCTCCACCCGGCGGATGAATTTCGTTTTGACCGGCAGTTTCGCCGAAGCGCGGTCGAACGCCTCGCGGGCGACCGTTTCCGGCACGCCGTCGATCTCGAACATGATGCGGCCGGCCTCGACGCGGGCGACCCAGTATTCCACCGAGCCTTTACCGGAGCCCATGCGGACCTCGGCGGGCTTGCGCGTCACCGGCACGTCCGGGAAGATGCGGATCCACATGCGGCCCGAACGCTTCACGTGGCGCGAGATGGCGCGGCGCGCCGCCTCGATCTGCCGCGCGGTGATGCGGTTCGGGGTGATCGCCTTCAGGCCGAACTGGCCGAAGCTCAGCGAATAACCGCCCTTGGCAGCGCCGCTCACGCGGCCCTTGTGCTGCTTGCGGTATTTCGTCTTCTTAGGTTGCATCATGACACAGATTCCCGTTCCAGTTTTTCCTTACGCCGCCGGCGCGAAGCTGCCCGAAGTGGCGGGCATGCGCTGCAGTTCCTCGTCCTTCAAGATCTCGCCTTTGAACACCCAGACCTTGACGCCGATGATCCCGTACGTCGTGAGGGCGGTGGCAGTACCATAATCCACATCGGCGCGCAAGGTATGTAACGGCACGCGGCCTTCGCGGTACCATTCCATGCGGCTGATCTCGGCGCCGCCGAGGCGGCCCGACACGTTGATGCGGATGCCTTCGGCGCCCATGCGCAGGGCCGACTGCACGGCGCGCTTCATCGCCCGGCGGAAGGCGACGCGGCGCTCCAGCTGCTGGGCGACGCCCTCGGCGATGAGCACCGAGTCGAGCTCGGGCTTGCGCACTTCGATGATGTTGACGTGCACTTCGTCCTTGGTGAATTTCTGCACCTGCTGCTTGATCTTGTCGATATCGGCGCCTTTTTTGCCGATGACAACGCCCGGGCGCGCCGAGTGGATGCTGACGTAGCATTTCTTCGTCGGGCGCTCGATGACGATCTTCGATACGCCGGCCTGGGCGAGCGTCTTCTTGATGAAGGCGCGGATCTTCAGGTCCTCGTGCAGCTTGGCGGCGTAGTCGTCGCCGGCGAACCAGCGCGAGTCCCAGGTTTTGTTGATGCCGAGGCGAAGGCCGATCGGGTTGATCTTCTGACCCATAAAGTTACTCCTGTGCAGCTTCACGCACCACGATGGTGAGGTGCGAAAATGGTTTCAGAATCTGTGCGCTGCGGCCACGGGCCCGCGCGTGGAAGCGTTTCATGACCAGCGCCTTGCCGACATAGGCCTCCTTGACGACGAGCGAGTCGACATTGAGGTTGTGGTTGTTCTCGGCGTTGGCGACGGCGGATTGCAGCGCCTTCCTCACGTCGAGCGCGATGCGCTTGTGGGTGAAGCTGAGCTGCGTGATGGCGTCGGCGACCTTCATGCCGCGGATCATCTGCGCCACGAGGTTCAGCTTGCGCGGGCTGATGCGCAGGTTGCGAAGGACGGCTTTCGCCTCGTTCGCCTCCAGGTCGCGTTTCTTTGCAGGTTTACCCATGGTCTACTCCTAGCTCGACGACGATGCCGAGGCGGCCGCGTCGGCCGCCTTGTTGGTGGAACCGTGCGCGATGAAGATGCGCGTCGGCGCGAATTCGCCGAATTTGTGGCCGATCATCTCTTCCGAGACGAGGACCGGGATGTGCTTGCGGCCGTTATAGACGCCGAAGGTCAGCCCGACGAATTGCGGGATGATCGTCGAGCGGCGGCTCCAGGTCTGGATCACCGTGTTGCGGCCCGAGTTGCGCGCGACGTCCGCCTTCTTCAGCAGATAGCCGTCGATGAACGGGCCTTTCCAAACAGAACGCGACATAGATGCTCCTTAACCTTGCTGCTTGCCCTTCGCCTGGTGGCGAGAGCGGATGATGAGTTTGTTCTTCTTCTTCGGGTTACGCGTCTTGTAGCCCTTGGTCGGCTGGCCCCACGGGCTGACCGGGTGACGGCCGCCCGAGGTCTTGCCCTCGCCGCCGCCGTGCGGGTGATCGACCGGGTTCATCGCGACGCCGCGAACGTGCGGGCGCTTGCCCTTCCAGCGGTTGCGGCCGGCCTTGCCGATGACTTCGTTCTGGTGGTCCGGGTTCGACACCGCGCCGATGGTCGCCATGCAGACGGCGAGCACCATGCGCAGCTCGCCGGAGCGCAGCTTGAGCTGGGCGTAACCGGAATCTTTCCCGACGAGCTGGACGTAAGCCCCGGCCGAGCGGCCGATCTGCCCGCCCTTGCCCGGCTTCATCTCGACGTTATGCACGATGGTGCCGATCGGGATATTGGCCAGCGGCATCGCGTTGCCCGGCTTGATGTCGGCGCGTTCGCCCGAGATGACCGCGTCGCCGACATTCAGCCGCTGCGGCGCGAGGATGTAGGCGAGCTCCCCGTCCTCGTACTTGATGAGGGCGATGAAGGAGGAACGGTTGGGATCGTATTCCAGGCGCTCGACCACGGCCGGCACGTCGAACTTGCGGCGCTTGAAGTCGATGATGCGGTAGGCCTTCTTGTGCCCGCCGCCCTTCTGGAAGCTGGTGACGCGGCCCTGGTTGTTGCGGCCGGTGGCGGAGTTCTTCGCCTCGGTCAGCGACTTGATCGGCGCGCCTTTGTAAAGCTCGCTGCGGTCGATCAGCACCAGCTGGCGCTGGCCCGGGGTCGTCGGTTTGAAATGTTTGAGTGCCATGCTGCTTCTCCTGATCCCTAACGGGCCCCTGCGAAATCGATGGTCTGGCCGGCGGCCAGGGTGACGATCGCCTTGCGGTAATCCTTGCGCTGGCCCGGGTTGCCACGGAAGCGCTTCACCTTGCCCTCGACATTGAGCGTGTTCACCTTGGTGACGGTGACGCCGAAGATCGCCTCGACCGCGCGCTTGACGTCGGTCTTGTTGGCGTCGGGCGAGATCTTGAACACGAACTTGTTCTGCTCCGCCATGCGCGTCGCCTTCTCGGTGATGAGCGGGCGCTCGAGCACGCTGTAGAGGCGTACCTCGACCGGGCCGCCCTTCGCCGCCGGCTTGGCGGCCTTCTTCGGCGCGGCTTCCTTCTTCGCCTTGACTTCCTTCACCGCTTTCACGGCCTTCTCTTTTTTAGTGGCGGTCATTTCAGCCTCGCTTGCAGCGCATCGACTGCGTCCTTGGTGAGTACCAGTTCCTTGTGGCGCAGGATGTCGTAGACGTTGGCGCCCTGCACCGGCAGCACATCGACGCCGCGCACGTTGCGCACGGCGCGGACGAAATCCACGTCCGACGTCGCACCGGTGATGATCAGCGGCTTGGTCAGGCCGTGTTTCTCGAAACCGGCGATGACCGATTTGGTCTTCAGGTCCTTCAGCTTCGCCTCGGCGATGACGAACAGCTTGCCGTCCTTCTGCTTGGCGGAAAGCGCATGCTTGAGGCCCAGCGCGCGGACCTTCTTCGGCAGCTTGTACTCGTGCGAGCGCACGACCGGGCCGTGGGCGCGACCGCCGCCTTCCTGGTGCGGCCCGCGCAGCGTGCCCTGGCGGGCGTTGCCGGTGCCTTTTTGCTTGAACGGCTTCTTGCCGGTGCCGGAGACCTCGGCGCGGGTCTTGGTCTTGTGCGTGCCGGCGCGGGCTTTCGCGCGCTGCCATTCGACGACGCGCTGCAGGATGTCGCGGCGCGGCTCGAGGCCGAACACGTCGTCCGACAGGTCGATGGAGCTTGCCGCCCCTTCCTTGCCGTCCAGGCTGACGAGATTGACTTTCATGACCCCTACTCCTTCGTCGCTTCCGCGGCAGGCGCCGCTTCGGCTTTGGGTTGTTCCTGCTTCGGCGCGGCTTCCGCTTTGGGAGCCTCCGCCTTCACTTCCGGCTTCAGTGCCGGGTACGGCGCGTTGGCCGGGCGGTTGTGCTTGTGCGCATCGACGACGCGCACGATCGCGTTATCGACGCCGGGGACGGCGCCTTGACGAGGATCAGGTTGCGCTTCTCGTCGATCTCGACGACCTCGAGGTTCTGCGCGGTGATGCGCTCGGTGCCGAGATGGCCGGCCATTTTCTTGTTCTTGAAGACGCGGCCCGGGTCCTGGCGCTGGCCGGTCGAGCCGTGCGAGCGGTGCGAGACCGACACGCCGTGCGACGCTTCGAGGCCACGGAAATTCCAGCGCTTCATGACGCCGGCGAAGCCTTTGCCCTTGGTCTCGCCGATGACGTCGACCAGCTGGCCGGGGACGAAATGGTTGGCGCGCAATTCGAAACCGACATCGAGCAGCGCGTCTTCGCTGACGCGGAATTCGATGAGGTGCTTCTTCGGCTCGACATTGGCTTTCGCGAACTGCCCCTTGCGCGCCTTGTTGACGCGGGAGAGCTTCGCCTTGCCGAAGCCGAGCTGCACGGCGGTGTAGCCGTCCTTTTCCTTCGTGCGCTGGCGGACAACCTGCAGGTTGTCCAGCTGGAGCACGGTGACGGGAACATGCTGGCCGTCCGCATCATAGATGCGGGTCATGCCGAGCTTCTTTGCGATAACGCCGGTGCGCTGTGCCATGGTCCTGCTCCTTACGCCGCGTTCTGCAGCACGGTGATTTCGACTTCCACACCCGAGGCGAGGTCGAGCTTGCCGAGCGCATCGACCGTTTGCGGGGTCGGCTCGACGATGTCGATCAGGCGCTTGTGGGTGCGGATCTCGAACTGCTCGCGCGACTTCTTGTCGATGTGCGGCGAGCGGTTGACGGTGAAGCGCTCGATATGGCGCGGCAGCGGCACCGGCCCCAGCACCTGCGCACCAGTGCGGCGCGCGGTGTTGACGATCTCCTTGGCGGAGTGGTCGAGCACTGCATGGTCGTACGCCTGCAGGCGGATCCGGATCTTCTGGTTTTGCATCGTAGCCATTTATCTCTCCACTACATTCTTATTTTCGGCGACCGCTTGCTCATTTTCAGCAATCTGCCGCAGCAATGCCTCATCAATCATCACCGTGCTATTGACCGGCGTGTTCATGCCTGAACGGCTGTGTCCCGCATAGGCCGCCTTGATACCGGACTGATCGACACGCGTATTGGAAATCGCCGCTTCGCGAAGTATGCCCCCGAACTGCTCTTTCGGCACGACGATCTGGCCTTCCGCGTTGCGCGGAAACTCGGTCAGTCGAATTACCAACTCTGCTGCTTGGGCTTGTGTCAATTTTGCACCTTTGCTTGCCATATTTCCTTGTTACTGCAACACTTTCGCGACGACACCTGCGCCGACGGTACGGCCGCCTTCGCGGATGGCGAAGCGCAGGCCCTGGTCCATGGCGATGGGGGCGATCAGCTCGACCGTCATCTTCACGTTGTCGCCGGGCATCACCATCTCGGTGCCACTCGGCAGCGTGACGATCCCGGTGACGTCCGTCGTGCGGAAGTAGAACTGCGGGCGGTAGCTGGTGAAGAACGGCGTGTGGCGGCCGCCTTCGTCCTTCGTCAGCACGTAGGCCTCCGCTTCGAACTTCGTGTGCGGGGTGATGCTGCCGGGCTTGGCCAGTACCTGCCCGCGCTCGACTTCCTCGCGCTTGGTGCCGCGCAGCAGCACGCCGACGTTGTCGCCCGCTTCCCCTTGATCGAGGAGCTTGCGGAACATCTCGACGCCGGTGCAGGTCGTCTTGATCGTGTCCTTGAGGCCGACGATCTCGACGTCCTCGCCCACCTTCACGATGCCGCGCTCGACGCGGCCGGTGACCACCGTGCCACGGCCTTCGATCGAGAACACGTCCTCGATCGGCAGCAGGAACGGCTTGTCCTTCGGGCGCTCCGGCTGCGGGATGTAGGTATCCACCGCATCCATGAGGGCGAGGATGGACTCTTTGCCGAGCCCGTCGGTCTTGCCTTCCAGCGCGCTGAGCGCCGAGCCCTTGATGATCGGCGTCTTGTCGCCCGGGTAGTCGTATTTGCTGAGAAGCTCGCGCACTTCGAGCTCGACCAGCTCCAGCAGCTCCTTGTCGTCGACCATGTCGCACTTGTTGAGGTAGACGACAATGGCCGGGACACCCACCTGGCGGGCGAGCAGGATGTGCTCGCGCGTCTGCGGCATCGGGCCGTCGGCGGCGGAGACCACCAATATCGCGCCGTCCATCTGCGCGGCGCCGGTGATCATGTTCTTCACGTAGTCGGCGTGGCCGGGGCAGTCGACGTGGGCGTAGTGCCGCTTCGCCGTCTCGTATTCCACATGCGCGGTCGCGATGGTGATGCCGCGCGCCTTCTCTTCCGGCGCCGCGTCGATGCTGTCGTAAGCGCGGTACGTAGCCCCGCCCGTCTCCGCCAGCACCTTGGTGATCGCCGCCGTCAAAGACGTCTTGCCGTGGTCCACGTGACCGATCGTCCCGATGTTGCAGTGCGGCTTCGTCCGCTCGAATTTTTCCTTCGCCATAACCAACTCCTCTTTCTTTCTCGCTTACGCGACTTTCGCTTTGATTTCTTCGGCGACGTTCGCGGGAACGTCGGCGTAGTGGTGGAATTCCATGCTGTAGCTGGCGCGGCCTTGCGACATCGAGCGCAGCGTGTTGACGTAGCCGAACATCTGCGCCAGCGGCACTTCGGCGTGCACGACGCGGGCGTTGCCGCGCTGGTCCATGCCCTGCACCTGGCCACGGCGCGAGCTGAGATCGCCGATGACGTCGCCCATGTAATCGTCCGGGGTGACGACTTCGACCTTCATGATCGGCTCGAGCAGCTTCGGGCCGGCCTTCAGCATGCCTTCGCGGAAGGCGGCGCGGGCGGCGATCTCGAAGGCGAGCGCGGAGGAGTCGACGTCGTGGTAGGCGCCGTCGATCAGCGTCGCCTTGAAGTCGATCACGGGGAAGCCGGCGAGCACGCCGGAGCCGAGCATCGATTCGAGGCCTTTTTCGACGCCGGGGATGAATTCTTTCGGCACGGAGCCGCCGACGACGTCGTTCTCGAACAGGAAGCCGGTGCCGGGCGCCTGCGGCTCGAAGGTGATGATGACGCGGGCGAACTGGCCCGAGCCGCCGGATTGTTTCTTGTGCGTGTAGTCCTCGGTGTAGGACTTGCTGATGGTCTCGCGGTAGGCCACCTGCGGCGCGCCGACGTTGGCATCGACCTTGTAGGTGCGGCGCAGGATGTCGACCTTGATGTCGAGGTGCAATTCGCCCATGCCTTTGAGGATGGTCTGGCCGGTCTCGTGGTTGGTGGAGACGCGGAAGGACGGGTCCTCGGCGGCGAGCTTGGCGAGTGCGACGCCCAGCTTCTCCTGGTCGGCCTTGGATTTCGGCTCGACGGCGAGCTCGATGACCGGGTCGGGGAATTCCATCTTCTCGAGGATGATGGGCTTGTCGGGATCGCACAGCGTATCGCCGGTGCGGGTCTCTTTGAGGCCCGCGAGGGCGACGATGTCGCCGGCGAAGGCTTCCTTGATGTCTTCGCGCGAGTTTGCATGCATCAGCAGCATGCGGCCGACGCGCTCCTTGCGGCCTTCCTTCGTCGAGTTGATGACGCCGGTGCCGGAGTTGAGCGTGCCCGAATAGAGGCGGCAGAAGGTGATGGTGCCGACGAACGGATCGTCCATGATCTTGAAGGCCAGCAGCGACAGCGGATCGCTGTCGTTGGGCTGGCGGATGAGCGTCGCGTCCTGCCCTTCCTTGGCGTAGGGGTTGAGGCCTTCGATGGCGCCGCGATCGAGCGGGCTCGGCAGGTAGTCGACGACGCCGTCGAGCAGCGGCTGGACGCCCTTGTTCTTGAAGGCCGAGCCGCAGAGGATCGGCACGAAGGCGAAGGCGACGGTGCCCTTGCGGATACATTTCTTGAGGTCGGCCTCGGAGGGCTCCTTGCCGTCGAGATAGGCCTGCAGCAGCACGTCGTCCTGCTCGACGGCGGTCTCGACCAGCTTCTCGCGGTATTCTTTCGCCTTTGCGGCGTATTCGGCGGGGATCTCTTTCTCGGTGAACTTGGCGCCGAGCTCCTCGCCGCCCCAGACGATGGCTTTCATTTTCACCAGATCGACGATGCCTTCGTAGGTGTCCTCGACGCCGAGCGGCAGCTGGATCACCAGCGGGCGGGCGCCCAAGCGGTCGATGATCATGTCGACGCAGCGGTAGAAATCGGCGCCGATGCGGTCCATTTTATTGACGAAGCAGATGCGCGGCACGCCGTACTTGTCGGCCTGGCGCCAGACGGTCTCCGATTGCGGCTCGACGCCGGCGACGGAATCGAACACGGTGACCGCGCCGTCCAGCACGCGCATGGAGCGCTCGACCTCGATGGTGAAGTCGACGTGGCCCGGCGTGTCGATGATGTTGATGCGGTGATTGTCCCAGTAGCAGGTCGTCGCCGCCGAGGTGATGGTGATGCCGCGCTCCTGCTCCTGCTCCATCCAGTCCATGGTGGCGGCGCCTTCGTGCACTTCGCCGATCTTGTGCGATTTGCCGGTGTAATAGAGGATGCGCTCGGTCGTCGTCGTCTTCCCCGCGTCGATATGCGCGCAGATGCCGATGTTGCGGTAATTCTCTAACTGGGTGGTACGGGGCATTAGCTCTCTGTTCCTATTTTCTCTTCGTGGGCGCGTAGATGTAGGTGTTGTTGCTCGGTGCTGCGATCGAGCCCGGGTGGACGGTCTGCATGGCGGTGACCTTGTTGCCGTGCGAATCCTCGATCCACGCGGTGACCATGGTGGGCGAACGGCCGAGCAGCCCTTCGGTCCAGATGATGCTGCGGTTGACCGTGTAATGCTCGCCCGGCAGGGCGGTGAAGCTGAAATTCACGTCGGCGCGCGTGCGCGACGTGCGGAACTCGGCGCCGATATCGTGGTTGCCGGGCGCGATGGCCACCGGCGCTTCGATCTTCTGCAGCGGGGTGCGCTGGTCGTAGGTCGAATTGTCCTCCGCCATGACAGCATGCCGTCGACGGTCATCGGGACGATGGCCACGTCCGCCACCTGGCCGCCCAGCAGGGTCCCTTTTTCCTCCACCGTGCCGACGAGATAGGCGCTGTTCGCCTGCGGCTGGTACAGGTAATGCGGCCCCGAGATATGCGGAGCGCAGCCCGTTGCGAGCAGGGCGCCGCCAAGGAAGGATGCAGTTGTAAGTGTGCGCAGCATGTTCCCCGGTTACCAGCGGTAATGGCTGAAGGCTTTGTTGGCTTCCGCCATGCGGTGCGTGTCTTCGCGCTTCTTGATCGCGTTGCCGCGGCCCGATGCGGCGTCCATGATCTCGCCGGCCATGCGCTGGCGGGTGGTTTTTTCACCACGGGCGCGCAGGGCGATGATGATCCAACGGATGGCGAGCGCCTGCTGGCGCTTGTTGCGCACTTCGGTCGGCACCTGGTAGGTGGCGCCGCCGACGCGGCGCGAGCGCACTTCGACGGTCGGCTTGACGTTGTTGATCGCGTCGGTGAAGACCTCGACCGGGTCCTTGCCCAGCTTCTGCTGGATGATCTCGAACGCGCCGTAGACGATCTCCTCGGCGGCGGATTTCTTGCCCTGGTACATCAGGGTGTTCATGAACTTGCCGACGACCAGGTTGCTGTATTTCGGGTCGGGCAGGATTTCGCGTTCTTTGGCGGCGTGGCGACGGGACATGGGATACCTCTATTTCGGACGTTTCGCGCCGTAGGACGAGCGGCGCTGGCGGCGCTTGCTGACACCCTGCGTGTCGAGCGTGCCGCGGATGATGTGGTAGCGGACGCCGGAAGGTCCTTCACACGGCCGCCGCGGATCATGACGACGGAGTGTTCCTGCAGGTTGTGGCCTTCGCCGGGGATGTAGCCGATGACCTCGAAGCCGTTGGTCAGGCGGATCTTCGCCACTTTACGCAGGGCCGAGTTCGGTTTTTTCGGGGTGGTGGTGTAGACGCGGGTGCAGACGCCACGCTTCTGCGGGCATGCTTCCATCGCCGGGACCTTGTTGCGACGCTTCTGCGCGCTACGGGCCTTGCGGACCAACTGATTGACGGTTGGCATGAGTAGTCCTCTTTCCTTCTCCGCGGTTGTACCGGTCACTGCACCGATGCCGCGATAGCGGTTGAATCCTTCGATGGCCATCGCAGCGAGCCTGCCAGGCGATGCCGTCGGACCCTTCGGAGAGGCGCAGAAATCCTAGCGTTTTCTAGGTTTTCGGGCGATACCGCCCCGTCGGGAGCGGGAGTTATAGCGACTTAAGACCAAAGGTCAAGCGCCATTTTATGGGGGTTTTGACCCTCTCCGCATCGCCTTGCGGGTATAAGGGACAAAGGTCCCGGAATCCCGGGAAATCAGCGCCTGAGCGAGGATTCTGAGCGCGTCACGAGGTCGTAGGCCTTGGTGATGAAGTCGGTATCGACCGCATCGAGCCCGCCGGGATGGGCCTTGGTACCGTCGCCACGGACAGTGGCGGTCAGGTACTGCAGCAGGTTGACCTCGGTGCCGTCCGCATTCTTCTGCACGCTGTTCTTGTCCAGGTGGCCGCCGGCCGAGGTGAGAGGGGTCGGCACGGGAAGCCCGTTGGCGTCCTGAAGGCTGGTCCTGTCGTCGAAGTCCGGCAGCGCCGTGCCCAGCTGCACCAGGCGCACCGTGTGGTTCTGCACGTTGCCGTCTTGCGCCGGGGATTTCGATTCGAAGCTCAGCGTCACCACGTCCCCCGCCTTGAGCATGCTGACCGTGACCGGGTTGCCGTTGGCATCGGGGATGGTCTTGCTGGGAACGGGCGGGCTTTCGCCGAAATATTCATCGCTCATGTCGGGCTCCTTGATTGCTGAGCCCAATCTATACGAGCGGAACGGAGCCGTCTGTTAAGGTTTCATGAATGTTTCCAAGGGCTGGGCCGGCCCGTCCCCACTAGATATAGAAAAACCCTTAAGCGGAAAAATCGGCGGTCGAGGCGAATTTTCATTGCAATTCATAAATTAGCCGTTAAATTACCCGGATAACTACGCTCTAGATGTAGTGGCATCGGTAAGTCCGCAGAACCCATAAACACCTGAGTTTCATGCGCAAACCGAAGCCGTTGCTCATTTCCGCCATTCCCGCCATGGCCACCGGGCCCGTCGTGCGGCCGGTCAGCGCCAAGCGCGTGACGCGGCTGCGGCTCAACTGGTTCGTCATCGGCTCGGTATTCGGCGTCGGCATCTCCTTCTTCATGAACCTGATGATCACCGCCGTGGTCATCCCCGAATATAAAGAGGTCATGGCCCGCCACGGCGAAGTCCTGGTGGCCGAGGCGGACAAGCAGCCTGCCAAGCCGGCCGAGGGCCCGCTGGCGCCGCTGCCGGTGGCCGCCGCCGCGCCGGCCCCGCCAGCGCCCGCCGCTCCCACCTATCCGCGCACGCTGGCCGTCGAGCTCGGCCGGGGCGAGACGCTGCTCGCCATGCTCATTCGCCAGCAGGTCGCGCCGGGCGAGGCGCGGCAGGTGGTCGACGCGCTGGACGACAAGATCAACCCGAAATCGCTCAAGGCCGGGCAGAAAATATCCCTCACCCTCGCCCGCAACGAAACGCTGGGCGACAAGGCCTCGGTGAAGGAGCTCGCCATCCGCCTGCCGAACCTCTCGGCGATCGAGCTCAGCGCGTTGCAGCAGGGCGGCTACAACGTCGCCGCCACCACCGAGACGCTGACCCAGCAGCCCTACCGCGCCTTCGGCAAGGTGCGCAGCAGCTTCAGCCAGGCCGCTTCCGACGCCGGCATCCCGGCACCGGTGATGAACGAGCTCATCGCCGCTTATAGTTATGACGTCGACTTCCAGCGCGACATCCACCCCGGCGACACGATCGAGGTGCTGATCGACCGCAAGGTGAGCAAGGACGGCCGCGTCGGCGGCTACGGCGGCGCCCGCTACGCCGCACTCATGCTCGGCCGCAAGAAGGTCGAAATTTATAAATTCAAGGACGGCTCGGGCGACGTCGCCTGGTTCGACGGCGCAGGCAACGCGGTGAAAAATCGCTGCTGCGCACGCCGATCGACGGGGCGCGCATCACCTCCGGCTTCGGCATGCGCATCCATCCGCTGCTGGGCTACAGCAAGTTCCACAAGGGCGTCGATTTCGGCGCCTCGGAAGGCACGCCGATCTTCGCCGCCGGCAACGGCACGGTCGAATACCGCGGCTGGGAGAACGGCTACGGCAATTTCGTGCTGCTCAAGCACAACGACACCTACGAGACCGCCTACGCCCACTGCTCGCGCTTCGCCCCCGGCATGGGCGTCGGCAGCCGCGTGAAGCAGGGCAGGTCATCGCCTATGTCGGCATGACCGGCGAGGCCACCGGCCCGCACCTGCATTACGAGGTCCGCGTCCATGGCGACCAGGTGAATCCGGTAGCGAAACAGTTCAACATGGCGAGCGGCCTGAGCGGCAAATCGCTGACCGCCTTCCGGGCCAACAGGAACAGCATCGCCCGCGAGGTGACCGCGCTCGCCAACCCGAAACCCGCTAGGCCGGGCGCAGCACCGGCCCAGCAGGCGCAGGCTACGCCCGCCGCGCAGGCCGCTGCCGCATACGCCGCCCAGCTCGCCAGCCGCTGAGCCCCATGAAAAAATTCCTGCGCACGTCGCTCGCCACGCTGGCGGGCATCTATATCGCCGCCTGCCTGCTGCTGACGCTCGGGCAGGGCAGCATGCTCTACCAGCCCGCATCCCGGCCCGCTGACGCGGCGGAAGCGCATCTCGACGGTTTCGAGCGCCGCTTCCTGACGACTGCGGACGGCCAGAAGCTCCCCTACTGGGAGCATGACAGCGACGCGCCGGTCATCCTCTATTTCCACGGCAACGGCGGCGGGCTCTATGCCTTCAGCCCCGCCCTGCATTTCCTTGCCCGGCACGGCTACCACGTCATCGCCATGGAGTATCGCGGCTATCCCGGCGCGCCGCCGGGCAGCTCGGAGAAGGCCATCGTCGGCGACGCGGTCACGCTCTTTCGCACGGTGCATGCGGCCTCGCCGAAGCGGCCGATCGTCCTCTGGGGCTATTCGCTGGGCTCCGGCGTGGCGACCGAGGCGGCGGCGCAGGTCCAGCCCGCCGCGCTGGTGCTCGAAGCGCCCTTCTCCGCCGCTGTCGACCGGGCGGCGGAGCTGTTCCCGGCCTTTCCCGTCCGCCTGCTGATGCGCGACCAGTTCCGCTCGCGCGACGCGATCGGCGACGTCCACGCGCCGCTCTTCATCATGCACGGCACGGACGACACCATCATCCCCCTGCGCCTCGGCGAAGCGCTCTATGCGAAGGCCAACCCGCCGAAGACCTTCCGGCGCTACCCCGCACGCCGACCACTTCACGCTGATGCAGGCCGGCGCCTACGACGACGCGCTGGCATTCTTGAAGACCTACGGCTACGCCGCCCGCTAGGCGCGTTTTTCATGGAATCTTCATAATCCCGGCGGCCCCCTACGGCTAGAATGGCGCCTGAGGAGAGTTGCCATGAGCGTTTCCCGTTCCAGCCTTTACCCGCATGCCGCCGGCGCCGGATCGCGCAGGATCCCCGTCGAGGCGATCGCGGAAGTCTGCGGCCTGTCGGACGAGCAGGCGCAGGACATCTTCGGCGACAATGTCAGCGTCCCCCAATCGCGGGTGCTCGAGCTGATCGCGCAGGAGAGGCTGCAGATCCGCCCCAACTATTCCAAACACCCCTTCTTCCGCCTCGGTAAATTCGACGAGGCGGCGATCGCCCGGAACCTCGAGGACGGCACTCCGCTGCCCCAGGGCGTGGCGGAACGCCGCGATGCCGACCGGAGCTCCGTCGAACGGCTTTTCATCAAGGCGGGTTGTCGGAGCCGGTGCCCGGCCGCTGATTTCATCAACTTGTCATACGGGCATTGCGTCGATCGATATAAAATCGGGGCATGGGCTCGCATGATGCAGTGTACAACGCGATAACGTCGGCAAAGAACGACGCGCTCGGGGCCTTCACCGATCCCGTTGCCCGGCATCGCGTGCGCATGGGCAGCATCCTGCTGAAGCTCAACGCCAGGAGCGATGAGCGAGGAGTAGGCACGCTGGTTTCGGAAGCCGGGACCGACGGCACGCTCACCGACCTGCTGCACGCCATCGGCGAAGGCAAGGACGCGCTGACGGCGTATTTCCGCAAGCATATCGCCGCCCATCCGGAATGGCTTGGCCAAGGTGAGGACCGTGAGCAGGAAATCTCCGCCCATGCCGTTCGATGGCCGCGACCCTCGAAGAAAAAATCCAGGAAATGACACCCGATCCCGGAACATTGTCGAGGCCCACCGATGCCGCCTGGCTGAGGGAGCGCATCGGCCATGCCCGCCCGGGCTCGCGCGGCGAGGACTTCCTGCTCGGCCTGCAGGCCGCCTACGATCACGGCGACCGCAAGGCGATCCGCATGATCCTCGATGCGCGCGAAGCGGAAGAAAAATCTCCCACGCGCTGACCGGTACTACTTCTTCTGCCGCGTCTTCGGCTTCTCGGCCTTGGCCGGCCTGGCTTCCGCCGGTTTCTTCTCTGCGGCGATGTGCAGCCCCAGCTCGTGGCCGGTGATGGCGACATGCGCGCCGTCGTTGATGCTGCCGTCGAGGATCATGGTGGCGAGGCGGTCCTGCACCTGCTTCTGGATGACGCGCTTCAGCGGCCGCGCCCCGTAGATCGGGTCGTAGCCCTTCTCGGCCAGCCACTCGCGCGCGGACTTGTCCAGCGACAGCGTGATCTCGCGGTCCTTGAGGAGCTTCTCCAGCGCGACGATCTGCAGGTCGACGATGGCGCCCATCTGCGCGCGGCCCAAGCGATGGAACAGAATAATTTCATCCAGCCGGTTCAAAAATTCCGGGCGGAAGGCGGCGCGCACGGCTTCCATGACTTGCGGGCGCACCGTATCGGCCGGTTTGTCCTCGGCGAGGTCGACGAGGTATTGCGCGCCGAGGTTCGAAGTCAGCACGATGATGGTGTTGCGGAAATCGACCGTGCGGCCCTGCCCGTCGGTCAGCCGCCCGTCATCGAGCACCTGCAGCAGCACGTTGAATACGTCCGGGTGCGCCTTCTCGACCTCATCGAATAAAATTACCTGGTAGGGGCGGCGGCGTACGGCTTCCGTCAGCGCCCCGCCCTGGTCGTAGCCGACATAGCCCGGCGGCGCGCCGATGAGGCGGGCGACCGAGTGCTTCTCCATGTATTCCGACATATCCATGCGGATCATCGCCGTGTCGTCGTCGAACATGAAGCCGGCGAGCGCCTTGGTGAGCTCCGTCTTGCCGACGCCGGTCGGCCCGAGGAACAGGAACGAGCCGATGGGCCGGTTGGGGTCCTTCAGCCCCGCGCGGGCGCGGCGCACGGCGGAGGACACCGCCTTGATGGCCTCCTCCTGCCCGATGACGCGGCCGCCGATGACCGATTCCATCTGCAATAATTTCTCGCGCTCGCCTTCGAGCATTTTCTCCACCGGCACGCCGGTCCAGCGCGACACGATGGCGGCGATATCCTGCTCGCGCACCGTCTCGCGCACGGGGGATTTGGCCTCCGCGCTCTGTTTCTCCGCGTCGGCAAGCTGCTTCTCCAGCGCGGGGATGGTGCCGTAGGTCAGCTCGCCCGCTTTCGCCCAGTCGCCCTTGCGCTGCGCGGCTTCGAGCTCGGTCTTCGCCGCGTCGAGCTTCTCCTTGACGCTGCGCGATTCGTTGAGCCGGGTCTTCTCCGCCTGCCAGCTTGCGGTGAGCGCGGCGGACTCCGATTCGAGCTCTGAAATTTCATCTTCCAGCCTGGAGAGCCGGTCGCGCGAGGCCTTGTCGGATTCCTTTTTCAACGCCTCGCGCTCGATGCGGCGCTGGATCAGCTTGCGGTCCGCCTCGTCGAGCGCCTCGGGCTTGGAATCGACCTGCATGCGCAGGCGCGAGGCGGCTTCGTCGACGAGGTCGATGGCCTTGTCGGGCAGGAAGCGGTCGGTGATGTAGCGGTTGGACAGCGTGGTAGCAGCGACCAGCGCCGAGTCGGAGATCGAGATGCCGTGATGCATCTCGTATTTTTCCTTGAGCCCGCGCAGGATGGAGATGGTGTCCTCCACTGTCGGCTCCTCGACATAGACGGCCTGGAAACGGCGGGCCAGCGCGGCGTCCTTCTCGATGTATTTGCGGTATTCGCTGAGCGTCGTGGCGCCCACGCAATGGAGGTTGCCGCGCGCCAGCGCCGGCTTCAGCAGGTTGGATGCATCCATCGAGCCTTCCGCCGCGCCGGCGCCGACGAGCGTGTGCAGCTCGTCGATGAATAAAATGATCTCGCCGGCGGCGGCGTCAATTTCATTGAGGACGGCCTTCAGCCGCTCCTCGAACTCGCCGCGGAATTTCGCGCCGGCGACCAGCGCGCCGAGGTCGAGCCCCAGCAGCTTCTTGTTCTTCAGCGCCTCCGGCACGTCGCCGTTGACGATGCGCAGGGCGAGGCCCTCGACGATCGCCGTCTTGCCGACGCCGGGCTCGCCGATCAATACCGGATTGTTCTTGGTGCGGCGCGACAGCACCTGCATGGTGCGGCGGATCTCTTCATCCCGGCCGATGACGGGGTCGAGCTTGCCGGAGGCCGCGAGCTCGGTGAGGTCCTTGGAATATTTCTTCAGCGATTCGAACTGGTCCTCGGCGGTGGCGGAGGATGCCGTGCGGCCCTTGCGCACGTCGTTGATGGCATTATTCAGCGCCTGCGGCGTCACCCCGGCGTCCTTGAGGATTTTCCCCGCCGGGCTGTCCGACATGCCGATGGCCTGCAGCAGCCGCTCCAGCGTGACGAACTCGTCGCCCGCTTTCTTGGCGATCTGCTGGGCGGAGTCGAGGATGCGCGCGGTGTCCGGCGCGAGGTACATCTGCCCGGCGCCGCCGCCTTCGACGCGCGGCAATTTGGCGAGCTCGGCCTTCACCTTCTGGGCGACGGACTCGGCGGACGCGCCGAGCGCGTCCAGCAGCTTGGCGACGGATACGTCCTCCTCCAGCAGGGCGGCGAGGATGTGCTCGGGGGTGAAGCGCTGGTGGTGGCCACGCAGGGCGAGAGCCTGCGCCGCCTGCAACACATGGCGCGATTTTTCGGTAAACTGCTCCAGTTCCATAGTTTCTGCTTACACTATTTGTTGTTAACAGGGAATATATGGGAATGAAAACCAGCCGATACAAGCTATTGCTGGTGGGCGCGGCCCTGCTCGCCGCACCGGGCGCGCGCGCCCAGGTGCCGCCGCTCGAGCCGCTCAACGCCGAGGCGCGCTACGACGTCACCTTCAACGGCCTGACGCTGGGGCGCATCCGCGTCAGCTACCACGAGACGGCCTTCGGCTACAAGATCGACGTCGACACCGAGACCCACGGCATTGCCGCCATCGTGAAGTCGGAACATACCGATACCGTGGCGGAGGGCACGCTGCGCGACGGGCAGTACGCCCCCACCCGCTTCGAGTTCAAGGGCGACAAGCAGCGCCACGCCACGCTCGCCTTCGACGGCGAGGGCCACATCACCGGCAGCAGCCGCACGCCGCAGGACGATCCCAAATGGCGGCCGCCCGTGCCGGCGGAGGCGCTCGCCGGCGTCGTCGACCCCGCGACCGGCTTCTTCGTCGCCCGTCGCCAGCTGCACGACGCCATGGACAGCGGCGGCAAGGAAGTCACCGTGCGCACCTATGACGCCGCCCACCTGACCGACCTCAACGTGCGCGCCGTCAGCCCGGCGGACCTGGTCATCATGGGCAAGCCGCAGCGCGCGATCAACCTCGTCATCGCCCGCAAGCCGGTCGACGGCTATACCGAAAAGGAAAAGAAGCGCTACGCCGCCGGCGACCCTCCCATCCATTTCTACCTCAGCGCCGACGGCCGTTTTTTCCCCCTCAAGGTCGAAGCCGGCATGAAGTGGGGGGTTCTGAGCGCCGAGCTTACGGAGTTGAAGTAGCCCATCCCCTCTGTCATTCCCGCGAAAGCGGGAATCCAGTCCTTTTTAAGTGGCGCTTCGCGCGCTGGATTCCCGCCTTCGCGGGAATGACGGTTATTTTCTGTGAATAGTAGGATACTACATTTTCGCACTTGCAGCATCGCGACGAATGCGTTATAAAGCTCTGGAAAGTGCCGATTTACCAATTGCGGGCACGTTAAACATGCAGCTAAACGGTCTCCATGGTCCGCCATCGACTGCTCGCTGTGAAAAAAGGGTGGTCACCGTGCGTTCCTGCTCCCCTCGAATGATGCGTGCTTTTACCGGGCGCTAGGCGCCGGCTTCCCCTCGTTCGAATCATTCGCGGAATTTCCATGACGTCTCCTTCCCTATCCCCATCCCCCGAGTCCAGGGACGACGCGCCGGCGCAGCATCGCCGGCACCACCGCCGCACGACGGGGCTGCGCGTGTTCGACGTGTTCCTCTACCCGTTCTTCACCAACTTCGTGGTCTTCGGCCTGTCGGTGGTGGCGACCTACCTGACCTCGCACGGCGGCGAGAAGGGCCCCACCGGCAAGCTACTCTACGGCCGCGTCGGCAAATTCTTCCAGCTTCGCGGCGACTGGCTGGTGCGCCAGTTCGAGCGCACGGGCATGAACCCCCAACCAGGCGGACATGGCGAAGATGGTCTTCTTCTCCTTCGCCGACGGCTCGCTGGTGGCGCCCTTCGTCAAGCTGTTCGAGGACAAGCGCGAGACGATCGCCCGCCGGATCGACGACAAGCTGGGCAGCACGCCCGCCGACCTCTCCGCCTACGAGGCCGAGCCGAAGCAGAGCTGGGGCACCGTCGTCGCCGGGCGGCTGGTCACCGTCGGCGTCGTAGTGCCGACCGCCGTGGCGCTCGACAAGGCCGGCCTCAACGAGAAGCTGTTCGGCCGGCCGGGCCTCAGGCTCGGCGAGTGGATCGCCCGCACGCCGCTCGCCCGCTCCTTCGGCCGGCTCGACGTGCCCGGCCTGTTCAAGGTGGTCTTCTTCGAGTTCTTCTACACCTCCGTCTGCACGACGGGGCTGTACTTCCTGAGCCGTGGCATCGCCCGCCTCACCGGCAAGCAATGGGGCGAAGCGGACGCGCCGCCGAAACCGCACGACGGCACCGCCGCGATCACGGCGCGCGTTCCGGCGCAGGCAGCGCGCGACGCCAACCCCGCTTCGGCGACAGTTGAGAAAAGAGAGCTTTCCTATCGCGGCACGCTGGACGGCCCGCCCGCCGCCGCGCTGCACGCTTCCCCGCAAGCACTCTAATGAAAACCGATGCGCGCCGGGCGGGCTTTGCCCGCCTTGGCGCATTCCATATTTCCTTGCACTTTCGCGCCTGCGCGAAAGTGACGGCTAGATCGCCGGCAGGATACCGCTCGGCAGCGGAATGTCGTTGTTGTTGTTGCCGCCCTGCTGCGAGGAGCTTTCGTCGCCCTGCGGCGCATTGTGCTGCGGCCGGTTGTGCGAGCGCGTCATGCGCGGCTGGTGGCCGGGCTGGATGGGCTCCTGCCCGCCGCCGCCGTTATCGCCGCCGCCGCTGTTGGCGTCGCCGCCGGAGGAGTCGTTGTTCTGCTGCTGCTGGTCGCCGCCGCCCTGCGACTGCTGCTGGTCGCGCTGGCTGGCGAAGCGCTCGGCCTCGATCACCGCGATGTCGCGAGCACGCGCGTGTAGTGGTCGACATGCTGCAGGTAATATTCGACGTCCGAGCGGTCGCCGCCCATCTGCGCGTCGCGCGCCATGCTGTTGTACTTCTCGCGCATCTGGATCGCGTGGTGCTTGCTGCGGGCGAGGTTCTGCCCGTCGTTGCGCCCGCCGCCGTGGCCGCCGCCACCGCCGCCGTGATAGCGCCGGCCGCCGCCGCCATGGCCACCACCGCCGTGCCCGCCCTGGCGCGGACCGCGATTGTTGTTCCTCTTGCGCATCATACTGTCTCCCAATGTTTCGCCCATGCGATGGCCCGCTCGATGCCGGCCAAATCCTTTGCGATTTCCTTGACGGTGAACGCGCGCCCGTGGGCGAGTTGTGCCACCTTCTCCATCTGGCCGCTTCCCGTTTCCATCACGAGGATCGCGTTTTCCGCCAGATGCGGCGTTACCTGTGACAGAATCGACCTAGTACAGTCAAGCCCATCTTTGCCTCCGTCAAGTGCCTGCGACGGCTCGTGCAGCCGCACGTCGGGCGAAAGCGCGGCGATCTCGCCGGCCGGGATATAGGGCGGATTGCTGACGATGAGGTCGAACGTCTCGCAGCTCGCGAGGCCGGCGCACCAGTCGCCGCGCCGCAGCTTGGCGCGCCCGGCGAGCCCCAGCGCGGCCGCGTTGCGCGCGGCGACGGCGAGCGCCGCCTCCGATCGATCGATGCCGACGCCCACCGCCTGCGGGCACTCGCGCAGCAGCGACAGCAGCAGGCAGCCCGAGCCGGTGCCGAGGTCGAGGATGCGCTTCGCGTCGGGCTTGTATTTCAGCGCGAGCGCGATCAGCGTCTCCGAATCGGCGCGCGGGGTGAGCACGTCGCGGCTGACGGCGAACGCATCCTTCCAGAACTCTTTTTTGCCGAGGATCTGCGCCACCGGCTCATGCTTCAGCCGCCGGGCGACGAGCGCGTCGAGCGCCGCCGCATCGTAATGCGCGGCGGTAGCGTTGCGGATCAGCACCTCGTGCGTCACGCCCCACGCGCGCTGCGCCAGCAGCCGCGCTTCGAGCGCCGCGAGCTCGCCGGCGACGGGCGCGAGCGCCTGCGTCGCATGGCGCAATAAGGTCTGTGTGTCCGCCCGCGTCATGTCTACTCCTTGAGGCTCGCCAGTTTTTCCGCCTGATCGTTGGCGATCAGCGCGTCGGCGAAGGCGCCGAGGCCGCCGCCTTCCATCACGTCCGGCAGATTATACTGCGTCATGTTGATGCGGTGGTCGGTGACGCGCCCCTGCGGAAAGTTATAGGTGCGGATTGCGCTCCGAGCGGTCGCCCGAGCCGATCTGGCCCTTGCGCGATGCCGCGCGCTCGGCCTCGCGCTTCTGGTACTCGGCATCGTAAAGCCGCGCCCGCAAAATTTTCAGCGCCTTGGCCTTGTTCTTGTGCTGCGACTTCTCGTCCTGGCACTGCACGGTGACGCCGGTCGGCACGTGCACGATACGCACGGCGGAATCCGTCGTGTTGACCGACTGCCCGCCGGGGCCGGAGGAGCGGAATACGTCCACCCGCAGGTCACCTTCGTTGATGTGGATGTCGACGTCCTCGGCCTCCGGCAGCACGGCGACGGTGGCCGCCGAGGTGTGGATGCGCCCCTGCGTCTCCGTCTTCGGCACGCGCTGGACGCGGTGGACGCCGGATTCGAACTTCAGCTTCTGGAACACGTTCTTGCCGGCGATCGAGGCCGAGGCTTCCTTCACCCCGCCCAGCGCCGAATCGGACGAGGAGAGCACCTCGAACTTCCAGCCCTGCGTCTCGGCGTAGCGCTGGTACATGCGGAACAGCTCGGCGGCGAACAGCGCCGCCTCGTCGCCGCCCGTGCCGGCGCGCACCTCGATGATGGCGTTCTTGGTGTCGGCGTCGTCCTTGGGCAGCAGCGCGAGCTGCAAATCCTGCGTCAGCTTCGGCACCACGATCCTCAGGTTGCCGATCTCCTCCTCCGCCATCGCTTTCATCTCGGGGTCCTTGAGCATCGCCTCGGCGTCGGCGAGTTCCTTCTGCGCGGCCTTGAGCGCCATCCCGGTCTCGACGATCGGCGTCAGGTCGGAATATTCCTTGCTCAGCCGCGCGAACTCGCCGCCCTTGAGCCTGTCCGGCGAGGAGATCGCCTCCGACAATTCCTTGTGACGGCGGATGAGCCCGTCGATCTTCTTCTCGAACGACATTATTGCTTCCCTGTCATTCCCGCGAAAGCGGGAATCCAGACGCGCGAAGCGCTACTTAAAAAAGAAAGAACTGGATTCCCGCTTTCGCGGGAATGACACCAAAAAGGATTCATCACTTCAACAGCCCTTTCAGGTTGGCGGCGACGGTCTCGCGCGGCAGGGTCTCCTGCGCGCCGGTGGCGAAGTTCTTCACGCTCACCGTGCCCGCCCTGATCTCGTCCTCGCCCAGCATCAGCGCCAGCTTGACGCCGAGCCTGTTGGCGCGCTCCAGCCGCTTCTTCGCGTTGCCCTTGAAGCCGATGTCCACCGCGAAACCTTCGTGGCGCAGCGCCTGCGCCAGCTCCCATGCGGCGGCCTCCGCCGTTTCCTGCATCGGGATGACGGCGATGTCCATGCGCGGCGCGGCCGCTGCCTTGCCGGTCGCCTCGATCAGCGAAGCGAGCCGCTCGACGCCCGCCGCCCAGCCGATGCCGGCGGTGTCGTTGCCGCCCATCAGCTTCACCAGCCCGTCGTAGCGGCCGCCGGCGAGCACGGTGCCCTGCGCGCCCAGCTTGTCGGTGGTGATCTCGAACACGGTGTGCGAATAATAATCCAGCCCGCGCACGAGGCGCGGGTTGAGCACGTAGGCGATGCCGAACTCGCCCAGGGCTTCGCGCAGCCGGTCGAAATGATGCTGCGCCGCGTCGGTGAAATGCTCCTCGAGGCGCGGCGCACCTGCCAGCAGCGCACGGTCGCCCTCGTCCTTCGAATCGAGGATGCGCAGCGGGTTCTTCTCCAGCCGCGTCACGCTGTCCGCCGAGAGCTTCGCCTTATGCTGCGCGAAATAACCGGTGAGCGCCGTGCGGTAGGCGGCGCGCGTCTCTGCATCGCCCAGCGAATTCAATTCCAGCGTCAAATGGTCCTTGAGGCCGAGCGCGTGGAGGATCTGCATGCCGAGCGCGATCATCTCGGCATCGGCCTCGGGCTCGGCCGCGCCGAGCAGCTCGACGCCGATCTGGTGGAACTGGCGCAGCCGGCCCTTCTGCGGCCGCTCGTAGCGGAAGGCGGGACCGGCATAGAAGCATTTCCACGGCGTGAATTGCTGCAGCCCGTTGGAAATGAACGCACGCACGATGGCGGCGGTGAATTCCGGCCGCAGGGTGATCGACTCACCGCCCTTGTCGGTGAAGCTGTAGGTCTCCTTGGTGACGATGTCGGATGTGTCGCCCAGCGTGCGGTGGAAGACCTCGGAGAACTCGAAAATGGGCGTGTCGATGCGGGCGTAGCCGTAGCGCGAGGCCACTTTCTGCGCGGTCGAAACGACATGAAGCTGCGCGGCGAAATCGGCCGCCAGCAGGTCGTGCGTCCCGCGCACGGGTTGTAACGCTTGGCCCATCAGGCGGCTTTTTTCCTATAGGTGCGGGCCACGTAGTCCTCGACGCGCTGTTTGAACTCCTGCGCGATCGACGCGCCGCGCAGGGTGGCTGTCTTTACACCATCTTCGAAGACGGGCGCAACCGGCGATTCGCCCGTGCCCGGCAGGCTGATGCCGATATTCGCATGCTTGCTCTCCCCCGGCCCGTTGACGATGCAGCCCATGACGGCGACGTTCATCGTCTCCGCCCCGTCATACTGCACCGCCCAGAACGGCATGCGGGCACGCAAAAAATCCTGGATGTCGGCGGCGAGCTCCTGGAAGAAGCTGCTCGTCGTGCGCCCGCAGCCCGGACAGGCGGTGACGGAGGGCGCGAAGTTGCGTAAGGCCAGCGACTGCAGCAATTCCTGCGCGACGCGGACCTCCTGCGTGCGGTCGCCGTTCGGCTCCGGCGTCAGCGAAATGCGGATCGTGTCGCCGATGCCTTCCTGCAGCAGCACCGCGAGCGCCGCCGAGGAAGCGACGATGCCCTTGCTGCCCATCCCCGCCTCGGTGAGGCCGAGATGCAGCGCGTAGTCGCAGCGCGCCGCAAGGTCGCGGTAGACGGCGATCAGATCCGGCGCGCGGCTGACCTTGGCGGAGAGCACGATGCGCCCGGCCGGCAGCCCCAGCGATTCGGCGAGCGAAGCGCTTTGCAGCGCCGACGCCACCAGCGCCTCGCGCGCGACTTCCTCGGCGGAAAGCGGCTCTTTGCGCGCCGCATTCTCATCCATCAGCTTCGCCAGCAGCGCCGCATCGAGCGAGCCCCAGTTGACGCCGATGCGGATCGGCTTGCCGTATTCGATGGCCTTCTCGACCATCTGGGCGAATTGCGTGTCGTGCTTCTCGCCGAAGCCAACATTGCCGGGGTTGATGCGGTATTTGGCGAGCGCAACCGCCATCTCCGGGAACTGCGCGAGCAGCCGGTGGCCGTTGTAATGAAAATCGCCGACGAGCGGCGCACCGATTTTCAACGCATCCAGCTTCTCGCGGATGGCCGGCACCGCTTTCGCCGCCGCCTCGTTGTTCACCGTGATGCGCACCACTTCGGAGCCCGCCTCGGCGAGCGCTTTGACCTGGGCGACGGTCGCCGCGACGTCGGCGGTGTCGGTATTGGTCATCGACTGCACGGTAATGGGATGGGCGCCGCCCATGACGACGCCGCCGACAGCGACCGGGCGCGATGCGCGGCGCTTAATCATCGGCAGGGATGGCCTTGGCACTGAGGGTCGCCGTATCGGGCGCCACCGGCGGCACGATCCAGCGGCGCGTCTGGCGCGTGTCGTCGTAACAGCCGAGCGGCGAGCGCTCCTCGAGGCAGTCGATGTTCTGCGGGCTCGGCAGCGGCGCCGTGCGCAGGGAAGTAACGATGGATTCCGGCACGTCCTCACTGGCCGGCGGCGCGCTCGCGGTCTCCTCCTTGGCGTGGCGGGAGGAGCCGGGCGAGATCGCGAACAGCAGCAGCGCCAGCAGCGCCGCGCCGGCGAACCAGCCCCACGGCAGCTTGCGCGCCTCGCGCCGCGCCGGGGCGGGAACGAAATGCGTCTGCTGCTCACGCGCGGGCTCGGAGCCGAAGCAGCGCCCGACCACCTGCTCGGCGTCGAGCCCGAGGAATTCGGCGTAGGTATGGACGTAGCCCCGGGCATAGACCTTGCCGGGCATCGCACTCCACTGGCTGGCCTCGATCGCCATCACGTAGCGCAGGCGGATATGCAGCCGTTCGGAGACGTCCTGCTGGCTGAGGCCGTAATGCTCACGCAGCCCGCGCATATAGGGGCCGATATCGGCGCGCTCCATACTGTCCGGCAGGCGCAGCGGCGCGTAAGTGGAAGCGGGGACGGTCATGGGGGATATCTAAAGAAGTTAGTGGCAGACTGCAACAAGGGCTAGGGCTAGTGGCTAGGGCTAGGGGGAAAAAATCTTCCCTAGTCCCTAGCCCTAGCCACTAGCCCTTAACTGATCTCCACCCCGTGGTCCCGCGCAAACCGCTCAAGCTGCTGGCGGATGGAGTGGAAGGGTTCGGTGCAGACGTAATCGAGGAAGCTCGCGGCGTGGCGCAATTCCAGCGTGCGCACCATCGCCTTCACCGCGCCGATGGCGGCGGGCGGCATCGACAGCGAGCGCACGCCGCAGGCGATCAGCGCCATCGCATCGACGGGGCGCGTTGCAAGGTCGCCGCAGAAGCCGACCTCGACATTCGCCGTGCGCGCCGCGTCGCAGATGGATTTGACCGCGCGCATGACGATGGGGTTGAGCGGGTCGTAGCGGCCGCCGACGCGTGGCGAGCCCCGGTCGCAGGCGAAGAGGAACTGCAGCAGGTCGTTGCTGCCGATGGAGATGAAATCCACCTGCGCCATCAGCTCGGGAAGCTGGAACAGCAGCGAGGGAATTTCGAGCATGGTGCCCGTCTTGATCTCGGACGGCGGGGTGATGCCGTCGGCGCGGGCGCGTTCGATCTCCTTGCCGAGGAGCGATTTCATCGCGTCGAACTCGGCGACCTCGGCGATGAAGGGGAACATCACCCACAGCCGCTCGCCGGCGGCGGCGCGCACCATGGCACGGAACTGCTGGCGCAATATCACCGGCCGGTCGAGGCCGATGCGCGTGGCGCGCCAGCCCATCGCCGGGTTGTCCTCCTCGCCGGCGGCGATGTAGGGCACCTGCTTGTCGCCGCCGATGTCGAAGGAGCGGAAGATGACGCGCTTGCCCTTCGCCTTGTCGATCGCGTCGCGGTAGATGCGCTGCTGCTCCTCGACCGTCGGCAGGTCGCGGCTCGCCATGTAGGGCAGCTCGGTGCGGAACAGGCCGACGCCGTCCACATCCGCCGCCGCGAGGTGCTCCGGGTTGACGAACAGGCCGAGATTCAGGTTGAGCGAGACCTTGACGCCGTCCTTCGTCACGCTCGGCAGGTCGCGCGTCGCGGCGTAGGCGGCGCTCTGGCGGGCGCGGGCGGCCATCTCGGCGTCGACGAGGTTCTCGATGTCCTCCGGCGGGCGGATATAGACCAGTGCCTGGTCGCCCTGCACCACCGCCATGTCGCCGGTCTGCACGTAGTTGAGGATGTTCTCGACGCGGCCGATCATCGGGATGTCCATCATCCGCGCGATGATGGCGACGTGCGAGGTCGGCGAGCCCTCGGCGAGGATGACGCCCTTGAGCCGCGCCGCGTCGTATTCGAGCAGCTCCGCCGGGCCGAGGTTGGCCGCGACGAGGATGAACGCATCCGGCAAATCGGAAAGCGCCGCCGTCGGCTCGATGCCGGCCAGGTGGTAGAGGAGGCGCTCGGACAGGTCTTCGAGGTCGTGCACGCGGTCCTGGATGTAGGCGCTGGTAATTTGCGACAGGCGGGCGTGCATTTCCTCCTGCACCTTGCGCACGGCGGCCTCGGCGGTGAGGCCGGTCGAGATCGCCTCGATGATGCGGTCGATCCAGCCCCTATCCTGCGAGAACAGGCGGTAGCTCTCCAGTATCTCGCGGTGGGCGCTGCCTTCTTCCAGCCCCGCCCCGGCGATCATCGCGTCGACCGATTGCTGCAGGTCGAGCAGCGCATTCTGGAAGCGCGCGGCCTCCTCTTCCGGCGAATCGCTGATGAGGTTGGTGATGTCGATCTTCGGCCGGTGCAGCACGACCGGCGCCTTGGCGATGCCGCCTGCCAGCGTCTGGCCGCTCAGCTGCTGCGACTGCAGCGTCGGGTGTTCGGCGCCGGTGATCTCGAACAGGTCGACGATCTTGCTGCCGATCACCAGCTCGGAGACGACCATCGCCACCGCGTGCAATATCTCCGCGAGCTCTTCCGAGTAGCTGCGCCCCACCTTACTTTGCACCACCAGCACGCCGATGGTCTTGTGGCTGTGCAGCAGCGGCACGCCGATGAAGGAGTGGTACATCTCCTCGCCGGTCTCCGGGCGGTAGACGAATTTCGGGTGCGACGCCGGCTCGGCGAGGTTGAGGTCGAGCCCGCTCGCCGCCACCTCGCCCACCAACCCCTCGCCGACGCGCAGGCGGGTGACGTGCACCGAGGCGGCCTTCAGCCCGTAGCTCGCATAGAGCTCGAGGATGTCGCCGGGGCGCGCGAGGTAGATCGAGCAGACGTCGGAATGGAGTTCCTCGGCGAGCGTTTTCACCAGCCGGTCGAGCCGCTCCTGCACGGTGTCGGCGGCGGCGATCATCACGTCGCGCACCTTGCGCAGCAGCAGGATCGGCGAATGCAGCGCCGAGGCGTTACCGTCTATCGGGATGATGTTAGCCACTACCCTGCCGACTCCTAATCCAGCTTTTTCAAGGCCAGTCGCGCAGTCTTATTCTTGGTCGTCCCCGAGGGGTCAGGCAGCCGCGCGTTTTGTCAGGTATTGTGCGCTCTGGGCCACCAGTTCGTCAATGATTTCCTGCGCGCTCTGGATGCGCTGCACCATGCCGACCGACTGGCCCGCCATCAGCGAGCCGCGCTCGACGTCGCCCTCGATCACCGCGCGGCGCAGCGAGCCCGCCCAGAAATGCTCGATGGCGAGCTGGCCCTCGTCCTTGCTCATGCTCCCGGCGAATACCTTTTCCACCGTCTCCTTCTGGAAACGCATGAAGTCATCGGTCGCCTTGTTGCCGATGGCGCGCACCGGGATGACCTGGAAATCCGGGTGGTACTGCACGGACAGCGTCGCATCCCGCGCCGCCGCGCGGATGAAGGCCTCCTTGAATTTCGCATGCGCGATCGATTCCGCCGCGCACACAAAACGCGTGCCGAGCTGCACGCCGCTCGCTCCCATTTCGAGAAAGGCGACGATCGCCTCGCCGCGCCCGATGCCGCCCGCAACAAAAACGGGAACCTCGCGGATGACGGGCAATATCTCCTGCGCCAGCACCGAGGTCGAGACGGCGCCGGTGTGCCCGCCCGCCTCCATGCCCTCGATGATGAGCGCGTCGACGCCCATCTTCACCAGCTTCCGGCCGATGCCCGCCGTCGGCGCGAAGGCGATGACTTTTGTACCGGCTTCTTTCAGCCGGTTGATGGTCGGCCCTTTCGGCATGCCCCCGGCGAGGACGACATGGGTGACGGAATTCGCGATGCAGGCCTCGACCAGCGCGTCGAGCTGCGGGTGCATCAGGATAAGGTTCACGCCGAAGGGTTTTTTGGTGAGTTGCTGCGTCGCCTTGATCTCCCTGTCGAGCAGCTCCGGCGGCATCGAGCTCGCGGCGATGACGCCGAACGCGCCGGCATTGGAAAGCGCCGCGACAAGGTGGCGCTCGGACACCCAGCTCATCGCCCCGCCCATGATGGCGACGTCGCAGCCGAGCAGTTCGGTGCCGCGATGCCAGAGCAAATCGAGCTGTGCGCGCGCGTCCATCAAATTTTCTCTTCCTTCGCATCGAGCCCATACGCCGTATGCAGGGCGCGCAGGGCGAGCTCGAGGTATTCCTCGTCGATGAGCACGGAGATCTTGATCTCCGAGGTCGAGATGACGATGATGTTGATGTTCTTCTCCGCCAGTGTGCGGAACATCTCGGCGGCGAGGCCCGCGTGCGAGCGCATGCCGACGCCGATCACCGAGACCTTGGCCACCCCGCCGTCGGTATGCACCGAGCCGAACTTCGGCATGCCGCCGCCCTTCACCGCCTCGACCGCGCGGGCGAGGTCGCCCTTGCCGACGGTGAAGGTGATGTCCGTGCGCGCGCCCTGCTCGGTGACGTTCTGCACGATCATGTCGACATTGATGCCCGCCTCGGCGAGCGGCGTGAACAGCGCGGCGGAGACGCCGGGCCGGTTCTCGACATCGGTGAGCGTGATGCGCGCTTCGTCGCGCGTGTAGGCCAATCCGGTGATCTGGCGTTGTTCCACTTTATCCTCCTCATCGACCAGCAGCGTGCCCGCGACGTCGTCGAACGTCGAACGCACCTGCACTTTCACATGGTAGTTCATCGCGAGCTCGACGCTGCGCGTCTGCAATACTTTGGAGCCGAGCGAGGCCATCTCCAGCATCTCCTCGTAGGAGACGGTCTCAAGCTTCTGCGCCTTCTTCACGATGCGCGGGTCGGAGGTATAGACACCGTCCACATCCGTATAGATGTCGCAGCGCTCCGCCTTGAAGGCGGCCGCCAGCGCCACTGCCGAGGTGTCCGAACCGCCGCGCCCGAGCGTGGTGACGCGCCCCTCGCGGCTGACGCCCTGGAAGCCGGCGACCACCGCGACGTTGCCCTCCGCCAGCGAGGCCAGCAGGGCGCGCGTGTCGATATGCTCGATGCGCGCCTTCATGTACATCGCGTCGGTGGTGAGCGGCAATTGCCAGCCCGCCCATGCCCGCGCCGGGATGCCCATCGATTGCAGATAAAGCGCCAGCAGCCCGGCGGTGACCTGCTCGCCGGTCGAGGTCACGTGGTCGGAATTGGCGCGGCTGTGGTCGCTGACGAGATCGTTCATCGCGTAGCAATGTTCGAGCAGCTGGTTGGTCACTCCCGCCATCGCCGAGGGCACGACGATGACCTGGTGGCCCTGGTCGAGCTCGCGCTTCACCAGCGAGCCGACATGCTTGATGCGCTCCATGTCGGCCACCGAAGTGCCGCCGAATTTCTGTACAATCAGTGCCATAGGGAGGGCGGTTTATAGGGAAAAGGCCGCGAAATGGCCAGTGATTTCATCAAAACTTCATACTCCCGATACCGACGGAAGGCTTTAATGGATCGCAAAGGACTTCACCATGGATAGCTTTCTCGCCGAACGGCGCTTTGCCCCGTTCCTCAAGGACCTGCCGGAAGAGCAGCACGCCGAAACGGTGCGCCTGCTGGCCAGGCTCGACGGCGCGCTCTGCCTTCAGCTCGAGGACGCGATGAAAAGCCTGGTGAAGCTGCGCGACGATGCGGGACGGCAGGGATTCTTCGCCGGCGAGGACGCCGAGCCGCGCTTCCGGCTGCGCGAGGAAAGCGGCCATATCCGTGTCGCCGTTTTCCCGAGCGCCGCCGGCACCCTCATGGCCGGCGCCCTGCTCGGCGGCAGCTGGAGCACCTTCGTCGCGCGCCCGCAGCGCGTGACGCTGGAGCAGGCCGAGGGGGCCGAGTTCGCCTGCGTCCCCGATTTCGTCGAGGTGGCGCAGCATCTTGCAAAGGCACTGCCCAAATCCATTCCGCAGCCGCCGGTGAGCCCGAAATCTCCCCCGAAGAAAATGCCGGCCGACGCCCCGGGTTTTGCCGATGCGATATCCCAGTGCCGTCCGCTGACGGTGGGATTGAAGCCGGAGAACTACACGGCGCGCATCGACCCCGGCACAGAGGTCGAACGCGACTAGTCCAGCACCTTCTTCATGCACACCGCGTCGGCGCGGGTGCCGTCCATGTTGGTGTAGTAGCCCTTGCGGGTGGAGAATTTCTCGAAGCCCTGCGATTCGTAGAGCGTCTGCGCGGCGGTGTTGTTGGCGTTGACTTCGAGGGTCAGCGCGGCGGCGCCCATGTGGCGGGCGTTCTCCACCGCGTAGTCGAGCAGCATCAGGCCGACGCCGTCGCGGCGGAAATCGGGCAGCACGCCCATCGACAGCAGGTCGCACTGGTCGCCGATCAGCCAGCAGAGCACGAAGCCCACCGGCATGTGGTTCTTGTGGTAGGCGATGGCGGCGAACACGCCCGCGCGCTCGAAGAAGCTCTCGAACTCCAGCGGCCCCCAGCCCTTGGCGAAGCAGGCGTGGTGCAGCTCGGAGAGCGCCTTGGCGTGGCCGCTGCCGACGGGGTGGATATGGTAGTCGGCCAGGGTCATTCCTTGACCGCGAAGATGGACAGCGCCGCGCTGCTGTCCGCGTAGAAGCTGAACTTGAGCTCGCGCTTCGGCTCGAAGCCGACATGCAGCGCCATGCGCTTGACGTAGTCCGGGTGGTGGCCGAAGCGGCCGCTGTCGGGGTTGACGGCGAAGCCCGCCGAAGTGCCCATCGGCTCGTAGGTCAAGGCGAGCACCGCGCCCGGCCGCAGCAGGCGCTTGATCCTGACCAGCGGCGGGTAGAGGTCGCCCAGGAACTGCGAGACGTTGCAGCAGATGGCGAGGTCGAAGCCGGCCGCCGGCAGCAGCTCGTCCGGCAGGGTGATGATGTCGTTCTCGATCAGCCGCTCGTACATCAGTAAATCGCCGGCCTTGGCGGCGCGGGCGAGGTCGAGCATCGCCGGGGTGAGGTCGATGCCGGTGATGCCGGCGACGTTCGCCCGCCACGGCCGCGCGGCGAGGCCGGAGCCGCAGCCGACGTCGAGCAGCTGCGCGCCGGCGGGCTTCACCAGCGGCTTCGCCGCGTCGTAGACGAGCTGCGGGCCGTTATAGCCGAGCGCGCGCTCGCGCTCTTCGTAGCGCGGGGCGACCATGGTGAAGAAATGCGTCACCGTCGCCGCGCTCATGCGCGTGGGCTTCGAGGCGGCAGGCACGGCATTGGGGTCGATGCCGGAGAGCAGGTAGATCGCGTCGGAATGCTGCGGGGCGAGCGCCAGCGCCTTCATCAGCGTGTAGCGGGCGCGCGGGCGGTTGCCGAGCCGCACGTAGCAGGCGCCGAGATTGTACCAGGCCTGGGCGAAATTCGGCTGCAGCCAGAGGGCGAGGCGGAAGCGGAACACCGCGTCCATCCACTGGCCGCGCTCGGCGAATTTGCAGCCGAGCTCGAAATTGGTCAGCGGCATGTTGCGGACGCGCCGGTGGATCACCTCGAAATAGGCGCGCGGGCGGTCGTAGAGATAATGGCGGAAGGTGGCGCCGAACCCTTCGAACAGCTCATTTACGGATCGGGTCTTGCGCTGGGTGGCCATCGAGTCTTACAAGTGGAGGTTCTTCAAAGGTTACCATGAGCCCGAAGGCAGCGCAAATACCAACCGGTCAAAACGGCACCGTCGATGCGGCGAGCGTCGGCGGCTTCGCCGCGCTGGCGGACGAATGGTGGGATCCGCGCGGCAAATTCGCGCCGCTGCACCGCATCAACCCCGCCCGCCTCGGCTACGTCCGCGCGCAGGCGGCGCGCCACTTCCGGCGCGATGACCAATCTGCCACACCGCTTGGGAATCTTTCCGCGCTCGACATCGGCTGCGGCGGCGGGCTTGTCTGTGAGCCGCTGGCACGGCTCGGCGCCACCGTCACCGGCATCGACGCTGCCGAGCCCGGCATCGACGCCGCGCGGGCCCATGCCGCCGCTTCCGGCCTGAGCATCGACTACCGGACGGCGACCGCCGAGGCGCTGGCCGACTCCGGCGAGCGCTTCGACCTCGTCCTCGCGCTTGAAATTGTCGAGCACGTCGCCGATACCGGCCTCTTCTACGACGCGCTGGCGAGGCTGGTGAAGCCGGGCGGGCTGCTCATCCTCTCCACCCTCAACCGTACCGCCAAATCCTACGCGCTGGGCATCGTCGCCGCCGAATACCTCCTGCGCTGGGTGCCGCGCGGGACGCACCGCTGGAGCCAGTTCATCCGCCCCTCGGAAATGGCCTCCTCACTGCTATCGCGCGGCTTCTCCATCGAGGACACCGCCGGGATCGTCTTCGACCCGAAACGCGGCACTTTCGGCCTCGATCACAAGGACCTCGACGTCAATTACCTGCTCACCGCGTCGAAAAAAGCCTGATTTTACGGTATTTTCGTCATAAAACTGTCATACGCCGGTGCTAACCTGAAAGCATGGCAGAGACCGAACAGATGGATGCGGCGCCCGTCGTGGAGCAGAAGCAAGTCGACGCTACCGGCCCCGCGCCGGCGGCGGACCTGCCCGCACCTTACCACCACCGCGCGAAGCACGGGCCCCACGGCGACCTCGCCGAAGAGAACTACAAGGGCCCCGGCATCGCCGCTTCGGCCGCCGGCGAAGGCTTCCTCGCCCACTATAAATGGGGCGCCATTGGCGCCGTCGGCGGCACCGGCATCGCCTATATTTTCAAGAGCGCGGCGGCGACAATGGTCAACGCCATTCGCGAGCACGCCAATTCCATTCACGGCAATCCGGAAGGATTCATTGGCGGATGGAAGAAAAGCGTTCGCTGGGCGTCGCATTTCCTGTTCGGTACCGGCCCGCGCAAGCAGGCGCACTTTCATACCGCCATCGAGAACGAGATACGCAACGGCGGCGCGCATTTCACCGAGCACGAGATGAAGGCCTTCAATCGCTGGGTCTCCGCTCGGGAGCTTGGATTCGGCTATTCGATCCTCCACCATATCCCCTACGCTGGCGAGTATCTGGAGAAGTTGCTTGAGATCAAACCGGGCATCAGCGAGGCGGAGCACGCCCTCGCGGTAGCGCGCGCTTCCCGTGCCACCACGGCACTCAGCGTCGGTGGTATCGCTGCGGCATTCGGCTTCTTCGTCATGCCGTTCATCGTCGCCCATCGCGGCTTCAAGCGGGGCATCGAGGGCCGCGACCAGTTCGACCGCGCAAGGGAAGAGATCCGCACCCAGCGTGCCGAATACGACGACCTGCGCCAGAAATACGTCGATACCCGTACCGAGCTCGAAGAGACCAAGACCGCCCTGACGAATGAGCGCACGGCGGTCGCCCCCGCCGTCGCCGAAACTCCGGCGACCGATGCGACCACGGACGCGCCGGCCGAAACGCCCGCCGAGAAGCCCGCCGCGGAAACGCTGGCGAAGACCGAGGACGCGCCCGCCGGGCAGAAGGATGCCGAAGCGCTGCCGCAGGAAGAGACCGCGACCGCCAAGGCGTCCCCGTCGGAAAAAGCGGATGCCTCGCGGGAGAACGACGTGGCCAACTCGCTCAGCCGTGACCTGCCGGAGGAAACGCCGAAGCCGGTCGTGCATAAAAGCTCCATCGACCGCGACATGGCCGCCGTGAAGGCCGCGCCCCCCGCCATGGCCGCCGGCGCGACCGCCTAAGCGAACACCCGGACCGTAGGCAAGTCGCGATGGTGCGCCAGCACCGGCAATTGCGCCCGTATCTGCACGACTTTTGCGATGTCGATCTCGGCGGTGACGACGCCCGTCTCCTCCGCACTGCCTTCGGCGAGCACCGTGCCCCACGGGTCGACGATCAGGCTGTGGCCGTAGGTCTCCCGCCCGCCGGGATGGGTGCCGCACTGCGCCGGCGCGAGCACATAGGCCGCGTTCTCGATCGCCCGCGCGCGCAGCAGCGTGTGCCAGTGCGCCTTGCCCGTCGGCCGGGTGAAGGCGGACGGCACGGTGAAAACCTCCGCCCCCGCAAGCGCCAGCGCGCGGTACAGCCCGGGAAAACGCACATCGTAGCAGATCGTCAGCCCCAGCGTGGCGAGGCTCGTGCGCGCCACCACCGGTTCGCCGCCATGCAAAGCCTGCGAGGATTCGTGGTATGTCTTGCCGTCCGGCGTCGTGACGTCGAAGAGGTGCAGCTTGTCGTAGAAGGCGGCGATACCGCCGTCCGGCGCGACGAGCACCGAGCGGTTCGCCGCTTTCCTCCATCCCCTCCTCCCGCGCGCGGATGGAGCCGGCCAGCAGCCAGGCGCCGTGCTCCCGCGCCGCCTCGCGCGCCCAGCGCAGGCCTTCATGCCGCGCCATCGGCACGTCGGGGATGTTCGCCGTACCTTCGCGCCGCAGGTAGAATGCATTCTCCGGCAGGGCGATGAGCGTCGCGCCTGCCTTCGCCGCCTGCGCCACCAGCGGCGCGGCCTGCGCGATATTGGCAGCGATGTCGTCGCCGCTGGTCATCTGCACGCAGGCTGCGAGGAATGTCGCCATGCTACTCCTTCACCGTGCGCGCCAGCGCCAGCACCGAGACCCGCGCCGCACCGCCCTGCCTGAGCAGTTTCGCGCAGACATCGACCGTAGCGCCGGTGGTGACGACGTCGTCGACGAGCAGCACGCGTTTGCCTTTCAGCTGCGCCGGGGCCAGTGCCGAGAGCGCGAACGCGTGGCGCACGTTGGTCAGGCGGCTCTTGCGGTCGAGCCGCATCTGCGGCTTGGTCGGCACCGCGCGGCGCAGCAGGTCGAGCCGGCACGGCTTGCCCGCGCCCTCCGCCAGCGCATAGGCGAGCAGCGCCGCCTGGTTGTATTTGCGCTTGAGCAGCCGCCGCCAGTGCAGCGGCACGGGGACGATGAGGTCGCACTCCGCCAGCAGCGCGGCGCCGCTTCCCGCCATCATCTGCGCGTAGCGGGCGAGCCCGGCCCACTGGTCCTGGAATTTCAGCGCGGCGATCAGCGGGGCGCTGACGCGGTCATAGACCATCGCCGCGCGGGCGGCATCGAAGGCAGGCGGCGCCTCGAGGCAGGCGGGGCAGCGCATGTCCTCACCCGCCGCGACCGGGAACGGGATGCCGCAGCATTCGCACATCGGCGCGGTGATGAGGTGCAGCGTGTCGAAGCAGGGCGCGCAGAAATTGCCGTCGGCGGCGACCGGGGCGCGGCAGGACGGGCAGCGCGGCGGGAACAGCAGGTCGAGCGCGACGCCACCCATGCCGCGCCAGAGCTCCGCTCCCCGCCGATCCCGGCCTTTCACGCTGGCCAACATGTCCCGCCTCTTCTAGTTTGCCCGGATGAACGGCCCCATCTTGTTCCATCGCGCCCTGCTGCGCAAGCGCCGCGAACGCGCCGCTGGCAGCTTCGCCGCACATGATTTCCTGCGGCGCGAGGCGAATGCGCGCCTCGCCGAATCCCTCGCCGTCATCACGCGCGCGCTGCCGCGCGTCGCCAGCTTCGGCGCCGACATCGCGCGCGAGGGCACCGGGCTCGTCATCCACTGCGACCTCGCCCGCCTCCATGCTGCGCGACAAGCGCGGCGCGCGCCTCGCCTGCGACGAGGAGTTGCTGCCCTTCGCCGAAGGCAGCCTCGATGCCATCGTCAGCGCGCTGGCGCTGCATACGGTGAACGACCTGCCCGGCGCGCTGGTGCAGGCCCGCCGCGCGCTGAAGCCGGACGGGCTGTTCCTCGCCATCCTCTTCGGCGCCGCAACGCTGCGCGAGCTGCGCCAGGTCTTCGCCGATACCGAGGCTTCGCTCTCCGGCGGCGTCACCCCCGCGCGTCGCTCCTTTTGCCGAAGTACGCGAGGCGGGCGACCTGCTGGCGCGCGCCGGCTTCGCCCTGCCCGTCGCCGACAGCGAGCTCCTCACCGTCACCTATCCCGATCTTTATGCGCTGATGCGCGACCTGCGCGGCATGGGCGAGGCGAACCTGCTGCACGGCCGCGCATCGCACTTCACCTCCCGCCGTTTTTTCCGCGATGCAGCAAAACGCTATGCTGCGCAGCATGGCGATGGGAATGGCGGCATCGTTGCCAGCGTCGAATTCCTCACCCTGACCGCGTGGAGTCCCGCCGCAAGCCAGCAGCAGCCGGCGCGGCGCGGCTCCGGGCAGGTGTCGCTGCGCGAGGCGCTGAACTAGGCGCGCGCGATCTCTTTCCAGACGTAGGACGCATCGATCAGCGCGCCGACCAGCGGCACGTCGGCCGGCGGCATCGGCAGCTCACGCATGTCGAGCGGGCGCTTCCACACCAGCTTCTGCCCCTCGAGCGGCTGCGGGATGTTCTCCCAGCGGCGGCAGACATAGAGCATCATCACCAGGTGGAAGGTCTCGTAGGTGTGGCTGACGAAGGTCAGCGGCGCGAAGCAGTTCTCGCAGATCTCGACGCCGATCTCCTCGCGCATCTCGCGGCGGACGGCGGCTTCCGGCGTTTCGCCGGGCTCGACCTTGCCGCCGGGGAATTCCCACAATCCCGCCATCGCCTTGCCTTCGGGCCGCTGCGTCAGCAGCACCCGCCCGTCCGCATCGATCAGCGCCATGGCGGCGACCAGCACCGTCTTCACGAGCGGTAATCGGCGTTGATGTCGATATAGCCGTGCGTCAGGTCGCAGGTCCAGACGGTGGCGCGGCCCTTGCCGAGCCCGATATCGACCGCGATGGCGATGTCGCGCGTTCGCATATGCGCGGCGACGGGCGCTTCGTCGTAGCCTTCGACGCGCTCGCCGTTCTCGGCGATGAGCACCCCTCCGATAAGCACGCGAAGTGTGTCGCGCTCGACCTTCTCGCCGCTCTTGCCGACGGCCATGACGATGCGGCCCCAGTTGGCGTCCTCGCCGGCGATGGCGGTCTTCACCAGCGGCGAATTGGCGATCGAAAGCCCGATCCGGCGCGCCGCCTCGTCGCTCTCGGCGCCGCTGACCTCGATGGTGATGAATTTCTGCGCGCCCTCGCCGTCCTTCGCCACCAGCCGGGCGAGCTCGATCATCAAGCCGTCGAGCGCGGCGGCGAACGCGCCCGCGTCTTTTTGTGTCACCTCCGCCCCCTGCCCGGTGGCGAAGAGCAGTGCGGTGTCGCTGGTCGACGTGTCGCCGTCCACCGTGATGGCGTTGAAGCTTTTCGCGTTACTTTGCTGCAGCAATTGCTGCAGCAGCGGTGCAGCAATTTTTGCATCGGTGAAGACGAAGGCGAGCATCGTCGCCATGTCCGGCGCGATCATGCCCGAGCCCTTGGCGATGCCGTTTATGGTGACCTTCTTGCCGCCGAGTGCGACGCTCCGAGTGGCGGCTTTCGGGAACGTGTCGGTGGTCATGATGGCGCGTGCCGCCGGCTCCCACCCATCGGCGCCCAGCGCTTTCGCCAGCGCGGGCAGCGCCGCTTCGATCTTGCGCGCATCCAGCGGCTCGCCGATGACACCGGTCGAGGCCAGCCAGACTTCGGCCGGACTGCACGAAAGAGCGACCGTGACCGCTTTTACCGAGGCCCCGACTGCCTCCACCCCGCGACGTCCGGTGAAGGCATTGGCATTGCCGGAATTGACGAGCAGCGCACGGGCCCTGCCCGAGGGTAGCGCGGCGCGGCACCAGTCCACCGGCGCGCTCGGCGCCTTGCTGCGTGTAAAGACCCCGGCGACCGTGGTGCCGGGCGCGAATTCGGCGAGCAGCAGGTCGGTGCGGTCCCTATACTTGATGCCCGCCTGCGCCGTGGCGAGGCGCACCCCGGCGATGGGCGGCAGTTCCGGCAGGGATTTCGGCGCCAATGGCGATGTGGGGTGTTTGCTCAAATCTATCTCGGAGGTTTATAATCACAGTTGCCGCAGGAATTACCCCATAAATATTTCGTCCAGGCAGCGCGGCCGCAATTCGGGCAAGGCAAGAATTGGGGCCCCCAGAGGAATGGGCCGATCACGCTTAAGGTCCAGGCCGTATCCAATACGAAGAAAAGCCACTGGGGCGCAGGGCCAACGACATCCCGATACATGCTCACGATGAGGAAACAAAACAGGCCACCCACGGGAATCATCACTAAACCAAACCGGCGGCGGCTGCGTCTTTCTTTTAAGAAAGCCTGCTCGTCTTCCGGCACCATTATTTTTTAGCGCCGCTGTCGTCTTTGATGTCCTTGCTGAAGGGCTGCTCTTTGCCTTTCGCGTCATAGACTTTCACGTCGGCGGTCTTGACCATGCCCTTGAGGTACTCGTCGAGCTTCTTCTCCTGCAGCTTGCTCTTGAGATCGTCCTTGGCCTCGTTGTAGGTGGGCACGGTGACGGGGCGGATGTCCTCGACCTCGATGATGTGCCAGCCGAACGGCGATTTCACCGGGTCGGAGATCTCGCCTTTCTTCATGGCGAAGGCAGCGTTGGCGAATTCGGGGACCATTTTATCCCTGGTGAAATAGCCGAGGTCGCCGCCCTGCGAAGCGGTGCCGGGGTCCTTCGAATACTGCTTGGCGACATCGGCGAAGCTCTTGCCGGCGGTCAGCTCTTTCTTCGCCTCGATCGCCTGCTCTTTCGTCGGCACCAGGATGTGGCGGGCGCGCACTTCCTTCTGGTCGCGCATGGAGGCGACCCTGTCGTCGTAGGCGGCGTGCAGGTCCTTGTCGCCGATGTCGCTCGCCTTCGCCTCGAGGAAGGCGCGCACGACCAGCTTGTGGCGCAGCTCGTCGAGCTGTTTCTGCACGGATTCCGACTTGTCGACGCCTTCCTTGATCGCCTCGTCATAGACGAGATGCTCGACGACGATGCCGCGCAGCACCTTGTCGCGCACTTCCGGCTTCACGGTCGCAAGGTCGGGCGCGGCGCCGGGCGGGAACAGCCCTTCCCACATGCGCTTGACCTCGGAGGCGGTGACGTCCTGCCCGTTGACGCGGCATCATGACGTAATCGTCGCCCGCGCCGGGCTTGGCGCGGGCTTCGCCGCAGCGGCGGCGGGCGTCGCGGCCGTGTTGCCGGCGGGGGCGATGTTGGTGGCGGCGAAAGCGCTGCCGGTGAGGAAGGTGCCGATGAGGAAAAGAGCGAGCGAGGAACGCATAGAAGACCTTTTCGTAGGGTTGAAAGTGCGAGAGGTTTGCCATAAAAGCCCGGAGCTGGCAAGCCATAGAAATCCATGGAAACACCGGGGCTTCAGCGATTGACAGGGGGCTTTCAAGCCCCTATGTAGCCCAGCCATGCTTGAATCGCTCGCACGCAAGTTCTTCGGCAGCGCCAACGACCGTCTGGTGACGTCGCTGGCGCGCGAGGTCGACGCCATCAACGCGCTCGAGGCCGAATTCGCCGGGCTGAGCGACGACGCGCTCGCCGGCAAGACGCGGGAGTTCCGCGACCAGCTCAAGGCCGGCGTTAAGCTCGACAAGCTGCTGGTGCCCGCCTTCGCCGTGGTGCGCGAGGCGAGCAAGCGCGCGCTCGGCATGCGGCATTTCGACGTCCAGCTCATCGGCGGCATGGTGCTGCACAAGGGCAAGATCGCCGAGATGAAGACCGGCGAAGGCAAGACCCTCGTCGCCACGCTCGCCGCCTACCTCAACGCGCTCTCCGGCAAGGGCGTGCATATCGTCACGGTGAACGACTACCTCGCCCGCCGCGACGCCGAGTGGATGGGGAAAATCTATAAATTCCTCGAGCTTTCCGTCGGCGTCATCGTCCACGGGCTCAACGACGACGAGCGCCGCGCCGCCTACGCCTGCGACATCACCTACGGCACAACAACGAATACGGCTTCGACTACCTGCGCGACAACATGAAATACGCGCGCGAGGACATGGTGCAGCGCGAATTCAACTACGCGATCGTCGACGAGGTGGACTCGATCCTGGTCGACGAGGCGCGCACCCCGCTCATCATCAGCGGGCGACGGAGGACAATTCCGAGCTCTACACCCAGACCGACATGCTGATGAAGCATCTCAAACCCGGGGATTACGAGCTCGACGAGAAGGCGCGCAACGTCGCGCTGAACGAGGAAGGCGTCGCCCATATCGAGCAGCTGCTCGCCGAGGCCGAGATGCTGGCGCCGGGCGCCGGGCTCTACGACATCGAGAACGTCGCCATCGTCCACCACGTGACGCAGGCGCTGCGTGCGCATACGCTGTTCAAGCGCGACACGGATTATATCGTCAAGGACGGCAAGGTCGTCATCATCGACGAGTTCACCGGCCGGATGATGGAAGGGCGGCGCTATTCCGAAGGGCTGCACCAGGCGCTCGAAGCGAAAGAGCACGTTGCCATCCAGAACGAGAACCAGACGCTGGCCTCGATCACCTTCCAGAATTATTTCCGCCTGTTCCCCAAGCTCGCGGGCATGACCGGCACCGCGATGGACCGAGGCCGGCGAGTTCGAGGACATCTACAAGCTCGAAGTGGTGGAAATTCCCACCAACGTCACCGTCATCCGCAAGGACGCGGACGATGAGATTTACCGTACCTCCGCCGAGCGCGACCGCGCCGTGGTGCGCCTCATCAAGGAGGCGCACGCGCGCAAGCAGCCGCTGCTCATCGGCACGGTGTCGATCGAGAATTCGGAATCCTTCTCGACGCTGCTGAAAAAAGAGAAGATCCCGCACCAGGTGCTCAACGCGCGCTACCACGAGCAGGAAGCCAGCATCATCGCGCAGGCGGGGCGGCCGGGCGGCGTCACCATCGCCACCAACATGGCGGGGCGCGGCACCGACATCATGCTCGGCGGCTATCCGGACATGCTCATCGCGCAGGAAACGGCGGACGCCGACAGCGAGGCCGCGCGCAACACCATCGCCGAGCGCATCCGCGCCGAGGTCGCCCGCGACAAGGGGATCGTCATCGAGGCCGGCGGGCTCTACGTCGTCGGCACCGAGCGCCACGAATCGCGCCGCATCGACAACCAGCTGCGCGGCCGCTCCGGCCGCCAGGGCGACCCCGGCGCCAGCAAATTCTTCCTCTCCCTGCAGGACGACCTGATGCGCATCTTCGGCTCCGAGCGCATCGATTCCGTGCTGACGCGCCTGGGCCTCGAAGAGGACGAAGCCATCTTCCACCCGTGGATGAACAAGGCGATCGAGCGCGCCCCAGACCAAGGTCGAGCAGCGCAACTACGAGATCCGCAAGACGCTGCTCAAATACGACGACGTGATGAACGACCAGCGCAAGGTCATCTACGAGGAGCGCCTCGGGCTGATGGACAACCGGCGACGTCCACGAGACCATCGAAGGCATGCGCCAGGACGTCAACAAGGCGCTCGTCGCGCTGTACATCCCCGCCGGCCAGTATGCCGAGGCGTGGGACCCGGCGGCGCTGCGCCTCGAATTGTTCCGCATCTACGGGCTGGAGCTTCCCGCCGAGGAATGGGCGAAGGAAGAAGGCATCGCCGACGAGGAGATCCTCCACCGCATCACCGAGGCGACCGACCGGCTCTTCGCCGAAAAAGCCGCTTCCTTCCCGCCGGAAGTCTTCAAGCTCGCCGAGAAGCGCGTGCTGCTGGAGACGCTCGACCAGCTGTGGAAGGACCATCTGCTCTCCCTCGACCACCTGCGCCAGGGCATCAACCTGCGCGCCTACGCCCAGCGCGACCCGCTCAACGAATACAAGCAGGAGGCGTTCGGCCTGTTCGAGCACATGCTGAACCATTTGCGCGAGGTCGTCGTCCAGCGCCTCGCCCGCCTGCAGATCCGGATCGAGCTCACCGACGAGATCATGAAGCTCAAGCCCCAGCAGGTGATGAGCGAAAGCCATCCCGACCCGGACGCCATCGGCGGCTTCGACCAGTTCAAATTGCCCCCCGGCCAGCCGATGCGCCCGCAGCCGGCGCAGACGCTGAAAATGAACGTGAATCCCGAGGACCGCGTCGCCACCGACCCCGCCAGCTGGGGCAAGGTCGGCCGCAACGAAGCCTGCCCCTGCGGCTCCGGCCGCAAATACAAGCACTGCCACGGCACGCTGGCTTAAGTCCTTGAAGTAATCATTCTTTAACCTATCCCTGCGATAGTGGGACGATGGACCATCATCGTTCGCATGGAACCGAAGCGGCGCGGAGCGAGGCCCTGTGAGCCCGCATCCCTACGCCGTGGCCAGCAAGCCGCAGATCATCGACATCGATACCCAGTGGTACGCGCAGAAACGCAGCAGCGTCGTCGGGCTGAAGGCCATCATCGACAAATATCCCGACAAAGACCTGAACGCGCTCGCCGATGCGACCTTCCAGGGGCTGCACAAGCGCTCCCTGGACCGCATCGATGCGAGGAACGGCACCCTGCGCGCGAAAGAGGCGGGGCAATCCGACCCGGCCCACGAAAAAGCCTATGCCGAAGCCGCCAATCGTTCGACCGACACCCAGCGCGCTCTCGACTCGTTCGCCTTCGCCCAGTTCGAGAAGGCGCGCGAGCGCATCCCGAAAGAGGATGCGGATCGTTTTATCGCCAAGGTCATCGGCGTGGCGGCACGCATCCATAAGGACGTGCTGGACGAGGACATCCACGTGGCCCGCACGTCCTCGTCGCGCGAGCCGGCGTATTAGCCGCTGGTCGCCGCCGGCGGCCGTCGCAGGCACCGGACGATCCCGTAGATACTGATCGCGCCCCAGCAGCATTCGAGGATGGCGACCGGCAGGTTCCAGAAGCGGATGAGCGAGACGCCGATGGCGATGGCGCCGAGCAGGTTCGGCACGTGGGTGCGGACCTGCGCGCCGGACCAGTAGCCCAGCGAGAGCATCGCGTAGGACCAGAGGAACAGCGCGGGCCCGAGCATGCCGATCAGGTTGTAGAGATCGTCGCTCATCACGCTTTCCCCATCCGGATGCGGATGAGCGCGGCGACGCTCAGCAATATCCAGAGCACCTGCGCGACGATCGACGGCAGGTTCCACTGGGTGAGCAGCGAATAAAGGATGCCCGCCGTGCCGACGATGTTGAGCCACGGGTAGCGCACGTCGCGATGCGACAGTTTGCCCGAGGCGAGCAGCCAATAGGCGACGAGGACGATGACCACGCCCAGCATGCCGATGATCTGCGCGATGGTTTCCATCATTCGTCATTGCGGGCGGCAGCGAAGCACCCGAGCGAAGCGAGAGAGGCGACCGCAGGGAGCCAATCCAGCCTTCCAGGCAGCAAGCTGGATTGCCGCGTCGCGCGATGCGCTCCTCGCAATGACGGGCTAGGCGGCTTCATCCGCATTTTTTGTCTTCTCGTCTTCCAGCGTCTGTTTGGCTTTCGGCGAAAGCTGGATGTTGAGCTCGCGCAGCGCCTTCTCGCCCACCGTGTTGGGTGCGTTCATCAGCAAATCCTGCGCCTGCTGGTTCATCGGGAAGGCGATAACCTCGCGGATGTTGGGCTCCTGCGCCAGCAGCATGACGATGCGGTCGACGCCCGGCGCCAGCCCGCCATGCGGCGGCGCGCCGTAATGGAAGGCGCGGAACAGCGCGCCGAAACGGTCCTCGACGTCCGCCCCGGCTGTAGCCCGCGATCTCGAACGCCCTGACCATGATCTCCGGCTTGTGGTTGCGGATCGCGCCCGAGGAAAGCTCGACGCCGTTGCAGACGATGTCGTACTGATGCGCCTTGATGGCGAGCAGCTCCTCTTTTGTCTTCGCCTTCTCCAGCGTGGCGAGCCCGCCCTGCGGCATGGAGAACGGGTTGTGCGAGAAGTCGATCTTCTGCTCGTCCTCGTTCCACTCGAAATAGGGAAAATCGACGATCCAGCAGAATCTGAACACGCCCTTTTCCAGCAGGTCGAGCTCCTCGCCGAGGCGCGTGCGCACCTTGCCGGCAAGCGTCGCCGCTTCAAGCGCCGGGCCGGAGGCGAAGAAGACGGCATCGCCGTTCTTGAGGCCGAGCCGCGATTTCAACGCTTCGGTCTTCTCCGCATTGAGGAACTTGGCGATGGGGCCTTTGCCGGCGCCCGCTGCATCGAAGCCGATATAGGCGAGGCCCTTGGCGCCGTTCTCCTTGGCGAATTCGATCAGATTGTCGAAGAAGCTGCGCGGCTTCTCGGCGCAGCCCGGCGCGGGGATGGCGCGCACCACGCCGCCCGCCTCGACGACCTTGTTGAAGATGGCGAACTCGCTGCCCTGCCAGATATCGCCGACATCGGCGAGCTTCAGCGGGTTGCGCAGGTCGGGCTTGTCGGAGCCGTATTCGAGCATCGCCGTGTCGTAGGGGATGCGCACGAAGGGCGCTTGCGTGACTTTCCAGTCGGAGAATTCCTCGAAGACGCCGACCATCACCGGCTCGATGGCGGCGAAGACGTCGTCCTGGGTGACGAAGCTCATCTCGACGTCGAGCTGGTAGAATTCGCCGGGGGAGCGGTCGGCGCGGGCGTCCTCGTCGCGGAAGCAGGGGGCGATCTGGAAATAGCGGTCGAAGCCGGAGACCATCAGCAGCTGCTTGAACATCTGCGGCGCCTGCGGCAGCGCGTAGAACTTGCCGGGGTGGACGCGGCTGGGCACGAGGTAGTCGCGCGCGCCCTCCGGCGAGGACGCGGTCAGGATCGGCGTCTGGAATTCGAGGAAGCCCTGCGCGATCATGCGCGAGCGCAGCGAGTTGATGACCTTGCTGCGCAGGATGATGTTCTTGTGCAGCTTCTCGCGGCGCAGGTCGAGGAAGCGGTAAGTCAGGCGCGTGGCCTCGGGCGCCTCGGCATCCGCGTTCACCTGCAGCGGCAGCGGCTCGGCGACGGACTCGATATGGATTTCCTCCACCACGATCTCGACTTCGCCGGTGGCGAGGTTCTTGTTGATGGCCGCATCGTCCCGCGCGACGACCTTGCCGGTGACGGTGACGACCGATTCGTTCTTGAGCCGGCTCAGCGTCTCGAAAAGCGGCGTCGAACTGTTGGCGACGCATTGCGTCACCCCGTAATGGTCGCGCAGATCGAGGAAGACGAGCTGCCCGTGGTCGCGCACGCGGTGCACCCAGCCGGAAAGCCGCACTGCCGAGCCGACATCGGCCTTGCGCAGCGCATCGCAGCGGTGAGTGCGGTAGGGGTGCAGTGACATGGCGCACGGTATAGACGAGGCCCGGGCGTTTTGCAAAGCCGTCATTGGAAGGGATGAATCGGATAAAACCGTTGCATCTGGGGCAAGCCGCCCGTAACTAGACCGCCATGAGCCGTGTCATCACCACCAGCGCCGAGCTGGCCACTTTCTGCGCCACCTTCGTGGCCGAGCGCTACATCACGGTCGATACCGAGTTCATCCGCGAGCGCACCTACTTCCCGCAGCTCTGCCTGCTGCAGGTGGCGACCTCGAAAGAAGCCGTGGCCATCGACCCGCTGGCGCCGGGCATCGATCTCGCGCCGCTCTACGCCGCCTTCGCCAACGAAGCGCTGCTCAAGGTCTTCCACGCGGCGAAGCAGGACATCGAGATCTTCGTCCACGACGCCGGCAAGGTCCCCCACCCGCTCTACGACACGCAGGTCGCGGCGATGGTCTGCGGCTTCGGCGAATCGGCGAGCTACGAGACGCTGGTGCGCGAGCTGGCGCACGCCAAGCTCGACAAGGCCTCGCGCTTCACCGACTGGGCGAAGCGCCCGCTTTCCGACCGCCAGCTTCTCTACGCGCTCGACGACGTCATCCATCTGCGCACGGTCTTTGAAAAACTCGAAGCGCGCATCGAGCGCGAGGGCCGCGCCGAGTGGATCCACGAGGAGATGGAGGAGCTCTCCGACGTGCGCCTCTACAAGGCCGATACCGCGCGCGCCTGGCTGCGCCTCAAGATGCGCACCCGCTCGGCGGAGATATTGCAGGCGCTGCGCGCCGCCGCCGCCTGGCGCGAGGAGCAGGCGATCCGCAAGAACGTGCCGCGCCAGCGCATCCTCAAGGACGAATGGGTGGCGCAGGTGGCGACGCAATTGCCGAACACGCCGGAGCAGCTGCAGGACGTGCGCGGCATCCACGGCCAGCTGAGCAAGGACATGAGCGCCTCGCTGATCGAGGCGATGAACAATGCGCGCGCCGAGCCGCGCGAGACCTGGCCCGAGCCGGAGGACCGCTACAAGCCGATGCCCGCCGCGCAGGAGGCCTGCTTCGACCAGCTGCGCCTGCTGCTGCGCCAGTGCTGCGAGGAATCGCACGTCGTGCCCCGCCTCGTCGCCGACAAGGAGGAGCTCGAAGACCTCGTGCGCGGCCGCGTGCCGTTCGAGAAGTCGCATATCGGCCACGGCTGGCGCTACGCGGTGTTCGGCGAGAAGGCGCGCGGCCTGCTCGACGGCAAGCTCTCGGCGCACGTGGCGCCCTACAAGGGCGGCTACGGCCTCATCTGGAGCGAGGCGGAGAAGCAGTCCGCGTAAAGTCCTCAAGCCGTCATCCCTGCGAAGGCAGGGATCTCTTTATCCGCGTGCGCAAGAGTCGAGAGAGATTCCCGCCTTCGCGGGAATGACGAATTATTGTTTATCCTCACGGGCGAGTAATCCCAGCGCTTCCTCGACCACGGCGACATAGCCCGGGCGCGCTTTCTTCTGCCGCGCCAGCTCGCGCATCGCATCCAGCGTCACCCAGCGCACTTCGCGCGCTTCCGGCGGCTTCGGGTCGAACTGCGCGGCGACTTCCGCGCTCACCGGGAACACATACCATTGCACCTTGACCGGCGGTTTCTCCGGCGAGGAGGTATAATCGCGCACGCCGAGCTCGCGCAGGCCGCCCGCTTCGAGCAGCACGCGGGGAACCCCCGCCTCTTCTTCTGCTTCGCGCAAAATGGTCTCGGTGCAGTCCTCCAGCGTGTGGCGCCTGAGGCGCTGCGCGTCCGCATCGCTGCGGATGTCCTCGAAAAATCCGTCGACCGCCGCCCGCCGCGAACCGCGCGGCAGGACGAACGGCGGCTCCTCGCGCGGATTGTAGTTGGATTTGGCCGGGTCCGGCTCGGGCTGCACCAGCAGCACCTCGGGCGCGCCGCTGCCGGGGCGGACGACGACGATGCCGACCTTATAAACTGGAAGCGATGCTCCCCCACTCATGCGAGGAGGCTAGAAAGACCCGCGCCTTTAAGCAAGCCGCTAGTGCGGCGCGTGGCCACCGCTGTGCTCACGCGGCCGGGCATTCCCACCGTGAACCGGCGGCGGGACATCGCCGGCATCGGCGGCGGGCAGCTTGTTCGTATCGTCGAAGCCGGCGGCCTTGAGCGCGTCGTGCATTTTTTTATGGTTGTCCTTACCCTTGGTCGGGTCGTTGAGCGCGGCGAGGAGCTCGGTCTCGTTGTGAACGCCGAGGGCCGCTTCCGCTTTAGGCTCCAGCTTGTTCATGAAGTGGCCCGCGATACCGTCCATGTCCTTCGCCTGGGCGTGGTTGCCGAAGCTGTTGTCATGGCCGCCGGTATAGAAGCCGAGATTCTGGAAGATCGCCTCGACCTCCTGCGTCTGTTGCGACCTGGCGGCGGGAGCGCCCCCATGTGCTGCGCCATGGCCGTGACCGTGACCGCCGTGCCCGTGATGGTGGCCGCCGGGCGCCGGAGCCGTGGTGCCGGCAGGCGCCGGAGTCGTCGTGCCGTCGGGGTTCGGAGTCCCGGTGCCGTCGGGCGCGGTGCCGGGCAGGCGCGGGTGTGCCGGTGCCGTCGGGCGTCGTCGAAGCGTTCGGCGTGGTCGTATCGGGGCCGACCGAGGCCTGGATCGCCTGGCTGAACTTGTCCAGCATGCCTTTCAGCGAATCCATGATGCCCTTCAATTGCAGGCCGGATTGCGGCGGGTTCTGCAGCCTGTCGAGAATCCCTTTTTGGATGTCGTTGCCGACGGCGGGATACGCGGTCTGCGCCGCCGTGTAGAAATCCTTGGCGCTCTTGAGGATATCCTGTTTGCCCTTGTCGTCGGCCGCGTCGTAGGCGGTGGCGATGCTGGCGAAAGCCTGCCCCGCCTGCTCCTTGCTGGTGAAGCCCAGCGCCTTGACGAAAGCGTCGTCCTGCTGCTTGGGATCCATCCCGGCGGGGTTGACTCCTTTGAGCGCATTGGTCCAGTGGCCGAATGCGGCCTGCGCGCGAAGGGCATCGCTCAGGTTCGCCTGGGGTTTGCCCTGCCCGTCAGTATAAGGAATGGTGCCGGTGGTGAGCAGCGCCATCGCCGCCGGCGCATCGCCCATGGCGTTGATGGTCGGGTAATCGACCGACTTGCTGTCGCGCGCGAGCGGCTGGTCGGGCGCGGGGTCCGGATGCAGCGGCGTCGGCGTGCCGGTGGCCGGGGGCGGGGTAGAAGGCGTGGTGCTGTCCGGCTGGGTCGAGGACGTGGACCGGGACGGCAGGGGCGGTTCGCCCGGCTGCTCCTGCCACGAGTTGGCAAGGCTGATGACTGCCGGCGTCAGGTTCTCCGTGCCGAATTGCTTGCCCATCATCGCAGTGAATTCGATCCTCGAATAGGGCTTGCCGTCGGGACTGGCCGGCACATGGATGGTCTTGTCGCCGATCTTTCCGTCATAGGTGTTGTCGATCGGAATGTTGCCGTTGGAATCCGCCAGCGTCGTGAGCGATTTGTAATAGACCCGCGTGGCGTACTGGCGGTCCAGCGGCGTCTTGGCATCGATGATGGACTGGTAGTTCAATTCTACGTTCGCGAGGCGCGCCGCGGTGCTCGAAGGGGCAGGCGTGTCGTCGTGGCCGTTGCCGTCGGGCTGCGTTGCGCCGCTGTCGCGAAGATGGCGCTCCCGCGTGATCGCGTCGCCCGCGTCATTGGTCCCGTTCGCCCGGTCGGCGATGGCCTTGACCACCGCGTCCTGTACGTTCTGCGGCGCCTGCACTTCCTTGCCGATGGCCTTGGCGAGGTCGGTCGTCGAATAGGCGCCGGCCGGGATGAATATGGTGCTGCTGTCGCCCATGGGGATCTCCACGCCGCCATCGCGGCCGGGCGGGATGCGGATCTTGCCGTCGTCGCCGCTCAGCTGCGACAGGGCGTCGATCGCCCTGCCGGCGCGGTCGATGTCCCTGCTGTCGGTGGGGCCGGCCGTGGCCGCCGCCGCGTAGGAGCCGGCGGCGTTCTGCAGCTCGTCGCGGAACCGGCGCGATACATGGCCCTCGGGCGCGTCGTGATCACCGAGCAGCGAGGAAAGGTCGAAGGTCGCGAAAGCATGGAAGCCGCCGCCGTGGTGGCCGCTCCAGCCGTGATGACGTCCGCCCAGGTTCGCATTGATGAAGAAGTCCATACGTCGCCCTTTTTTTAAACCTTACTTGCCGCCAGTAAATTAATAGTTAACTTTTTAACTAATTTTGGGCTGGCGTCTTATTTCCGTCATCAAACCATAACAAATTCTTCACATTTCGTTTGTGAAGATTGTGTGACAAGTGAGGGCTAGGGCTAGTCGTCAGAGCCAGGGAAGATGGAATAATATACAATAATTATAGCTACTTACTAGCTACTAGCCCTAGCGACTAGCCCTGCCTTTAGAGGCCTTCGGCCATGACCGGGTCGGCCCCGGCGGTGATGGAGGCCAGCAGCGAGACCGTTCCGGGGAGCACCTTGGCGAAATAGAAACGCGCCGTGGCGAGCTTCGATCCGTAAAATTCCTTGTCTTCGTCCATGTGCTCCAGTGCCAGGGCTGCCTGTTTCGCCCAGATATAAGCGAACACCACCAGCGCGAACATGCGCTGGTATTCGACCGCGCCCCGCACCGGCATGGTTCGGGTTGGCGAGGCCCATGGCGCCGATCCACATCGTCGCCTGCTGGAGGTATTTCAGGTGCGCCTTGAGCGGCTTGGTGAACTCCGCCATGCCCGGTCGGTCGCGATATTGCGCGATGAAGGCATCGACGGGGTGGAAGAAGGCGCTCAAATAGCGGCCGGTCTCGTAGGGCAGCTTGCGGCCGACGAGGTCCATCGCCTGGATGCCGTTAGTGCCTTCGTAGATCATCGCGATGCGCGCGTCGCGCAGGTACTGGGACGCGCCGTATTCCTCGATGTAGCCGTAGCCGCCGAAACACTGCATCGCGGTCGAGGCCGTCTCGAAGCCGCCGTCGGTGAGGTAGGATTTCATTACCGGCGTGAGCAATTGCACGAAATCGTCGGCGTCGCGCCGTGCTTTCTCGTCCGGGTGGCGGTGGGCGATGTCGCCCATCAGCGCGATCCACAGTGCCAGCGCCCGCGCGCCCTCGGTGAAGGCCTTGCAGCTATAGAGCATGCGCCGCACGTCCGGGTGGACGGTAATCGGGTCGGCCGGCTTCTCGGGGAATTTCACGCCGGTCAGCGCGCGGCCCTGCAGCCGCTCCTTCGCATAGCTGAGTGCGTTCTGGTACGCCGCTTCGGCGACGCCGAGCCCCTGCATGCCGACATAAAGCCGCGCCGTGTTCATCATGACGAACATCGCCGGCAGGCCGCGATTCTCCTCGCCGACCAGCCAGCCCGTCGCCCCGTCGTAATTCATCACGCAGGTCGGCGAGGCGTGGATGCCCATCTTATGCTCGATGCCCGCGCAGGCGAAACCGTTGCGCGCGCCGAGCGCGCCGTCGTCGTTCACCATGAATTTCGGGCAGAGGAAGAGCGAGATGCCCTTGCTGCCTTTCGGCGCATCCGGCAGCCGCGCCAATACCAAATGAATAATATTTTCGGTCTGGTCCTGCTCGCCGGCGGAGATGAAAATTTTATTGCCGGTGATCTTGTAGCTGCCGTCCGCCTGCTTCTCGGCGCGCGTCTTGAGCAGGCCGAGGTCGGTGCCGGCGACCGGCTCGGTCAGGCACATCACGCCCGACCACTTGCCCGAGACCATGTTGGGCAGGTATTTCTTTTTCAGTTCGTCGGTGCCGTGCACCAGCAGCGCATGCACCGCGCCGTGCGTCAGCCCCGGCGTCAGGCCGAACGACAGGTTCGACGAGCAGACCATCTCCAGCATCGGCATGTTGAGGAATTCGGGCATCCCCTGCCCGCCATATTCCGCCGGCCAGGTCAGCGTCGGCCAGCCGCCCTCCATGTAGGTCTTATACGCTTCCTTGAATCCGTCCGGCGTGGTCACCGTGCCGTTGTCGAACTTCAGCCCCTGCTTATCGCCCGGGGCGTTGAGCGGCAGCAGCACTTCCTCGCACAGCTTCGCCGATTCTTCGAGCAGCGGCAGCGCCATCTCCCTGGCCTCGGAGAAGCCGGGAACGTTGTCGTACTGCTTGAGGTCGAGGAAATGCTCGATGAGGAATTTGAAGTCCTGAACCGGCGCTTTGTACTGTGCCATTACATGCTCCTGCTTTTCATGCGGAACCCGATTGCCGAGAGCGTCTGGGCAATGCCCTCGGTCATCGCCTTGCGGTGGCCTTCTTCCGCGCTCAGCAGGCCGGTCGTGGCGAAGGCCTCCATCAGGCCCGCGCCTTCATCGTCGAGCGCTTCCTGGATCTCCCGGGACGAGCCGCGGGCCCAAAGGACCACGTTCGAGAAACCGTCCTGCTTCACGTGCCTGTGACCGAATTCGTCGATCACCTCCGGGTGCATCCGCGACGGCATGGCGGAAACGCCGCCGGGCAGCTGGCCCATCTCGTGATGGGGACCGACCAGGGCGATCTGCAGGAAAGGCAGGGGGCCCTGCTTTATATGGGTGATCAGTACGGCGGAGACGGCGGAATTCGTATCCGGGTTGACGAACGCATATTCCGCGATGGGCGTTGTGTCCACGTCCGGCCGCATCCAGGTGAGCGGGCGGACCGGGTCGATCTTCTTCGCGGGCCAAGGCATGTCAGTTCCTCAGCGGTTTGCCGGTGGCCAGCGTGTGCGCGATGCGTTCGCGGGTGCGCTCGGTCTTGCACAGCTCCATGAATACCTCGTGCTCGAGGTCCAGGATGTCCTGCTCGGTGACCTCGCGCATCATGTCGGTGTCGCCGCCGGTGAGCACCGTGGCGAGGCCGCCCGCGACCACCTCGTCATGCTGGCTCGCCTTGCCGGCGTTGCGGAAATTCTCCACCGCCATCATCAGCGCCAGCTTGCCTGAGATGCCGGGCAGGCGCATCGTGCGTTTCTGCGGCGCCTTGTAATCCTTCGCCAGCGAGAGGCAGAGCTCCTTTGCGTCGGCGAGCACGCGGCGGCGGTTCATGGTCACCCGCGACTTGCTGTTGAGGATGAGCATGTCCTGCGCCTCGTAGGCGGAGGCGGCGACCTTCGCCGTCGAAATATACTCGAACACCTTGGCGATGGGCGGCATCGGCCCGCCGCCGATCATATGTTCCGGCTTCTTGCCGCTGAGCACGGCGCGCTGCGTCGCCTCGCCGGCCTCGATGTGGCGCAGCAGGAGCTCCGTGCAGCCGCCCCAGCCAGGCACCACGCCGATGCCCGCCTCGACCAGGCCGATGTACGATTCGATATGCGCCTGCACGGCGCTGACATGCAAATTGAGCTCGCAGCCGCCGCCGAGCGCCATGCCGGCGAGCGCGGTGACGCTGGGGAAGGGCGCGTATTTGAGCGCCATGAACGTATCCTGCCCCTGCTTGATCATGTCGGAGATCGCCCACCAGCTCGCCGTGTTGCAGGCGAGCAGGAAGTAGCCGATATTGGCGCCGAAGGAGAAATTGTCGCCGTCGGTGGCGAAGACCAGGCCGCGCGCGCCCTGCTGCACCTTCGGGATCGCCTCGGCGATGAATTTCAGGTTCTCCGGGTCGAACGTATTCTGCTTGCTGAGGAACTCGATGCACAAAATCCCGTCGCCGATGTCCCACAATTGCGCCGAGACATTCTTTGCGATGGGTTTTTGCGTGAGCTTGATATCGTCCAGCATCAGCGAGCCGGAGGGGATGTTCAGCGGCGCGTATTTGCCGCCGATCATGAACTCGGTGCGCTTGCCGTCCTGCTTGTCGTAGAGTTTTTTGCCCAACGCCGCGGCGATGATCTTCGGCACGGGCAGCTTGAATTGCTGCAGCGAAGCGGCGAACGCGTCGACGCCGATGCGGTCGATCAGTTGGAATGGCCCGTATTTCCAGTTGTAGCCCATGCGCATCGCGGCATCGACGGAGTCGATGTCGTCCGAAATCTCGGGGATGAGCGAGGCGGCGTACCACAGCGTCTGCAGCATCACCGAGGCGGCGTACTGCGCGCCGATGTCCTTCGCGGCGAACAGCGCGGCGGGGCCGTCCTTGGCGGCGGCGACGCTTTCGAGCTTCGATTTTCTTCTCCGGCCGGTATTCGCCGGTCTTGAGGTCGAGCGCTTCCTTTTTCTTCTTCCCCTTGTCGTCGGTGACGAGGCGGTAGAAGCCGCCCTTGCCCTTGCGGCCGGTATAGCCGTCGGCGATCATTTTCTTCACGAGGTCCGGCAGCTTGTAGAGCGCGCGGAAGGCGTCGTCCTTCGGCAGGCTGCTCAGCATCTCGTCGGCGATCAGCGGCATGAGGTCGATGCCGATGAGGTCGTACAGCCCGAACATGCCGGTCTTGGGAATGCCGAGCGGCTTGCCCATCACCGCGTCGGCGTCCTCGACGGTGATGTGGAGCTTCATCGCCTCGACGAGCCCCGCCGTCATCCAGAACACGCCGATGCGGTTGGCGAGGAAGCCCGGCGTGTCCTTGGCGGGCACGACGCCCCTTGCCGAGCGCGCGGTCGGCGAAATCGCAGAACGCGGCGAACCGCGCCGGCTCGAATTTCGGCGACTTCACCACTTCGAGCAGCTTCATGAAGCGCGGCGGGTTGAAGAAGTGGGTGATGAGGAAATCCTGCGGCAGGTCGCCGGGCATGCCCTCCAATAAGGAGTGCAGCGGAATGGTCGAGGTGTTCGACGACACGATCGAGCCCTTTTTGCGCTTCGGGTCGATCTTCTTGTAGACGTCGTGCTTCACTTCCAGCTTTTCGAGCACGACTTCGATGATCCAGTCGACATCGGCGAGCTTGTCCAAATCATCTTCAAGGTTGCCCGGCGTGACCAGCTTCGCGAATTTCGGGTGCGCATAGCCGGGCGTCGCGCCCTTCTTCTGCTTCTCGATCGCCGCTTGGCGAGCATGTTGCGGTCCCTGGCGTCCTTGGGCACGATGTCGAGCAGCAGCACGGGAATCCCCCGCGTTGGCGAGCACGGCGGCGATGCCGCTTCCCATCACGCCCGAACCCAGCACCGCAGCTTTTTGATTTCAGTCATGTGCGACCCTTAGTGTCATTCCCGCAAAAGCGGGAATCCAGACGCGCAAAGCGCCACTTAAAAAGGACTGGATTCCCGCTTTCGCGGGAATGACAAAAAAGGAAACGCGTCATACCGCCTCCAGCACCGTGGCGATGCCCTGCCCTTCGCCGATACAGGCGGCGGCGAGGGCGTATTTTCCGCCGTTGCGCTTGAGCAGCTGCGCCGCCTTGCCGGTGATGCGCGCGCCGGAGGCGCCCAGCGGGTGGCCGAGCGCGATGGCGCCGCCTTCGACGTTCACCTTGCTCGGGTCGCATTTAAGCTCGGCGATGCAGGGGAGGACCTGCGCGGCGAAGGCCTCGTTGATCTCGACGAAATCCATGTCGGCCATGGTGAGGCCGGCTTTCTTCAGCGCCTTCTGCGAGGCGGGTATGGGCCCCAGCCCCATCACCGCCGGGTCGAGCCCCGTCACCGACATCGCCTTGATGCGCGCCAGCATCGGCAGGCGATTTTTCTTCGCATACTCCTCGGAGACGACGAGCACCGCCGACGCGCCGTCGGTCAGCGGCGAGGAGGTCGCCGCCGTCACCGTGCCCTTGGCATCGAAGGCGGGGCTGAGCTTGGCGAGGTCCTCCGCCGTCGAATCGGCGCGGATGGTGCCGTCGGTATCGACCACGCCGTCCTTCGTCCTGATCGGCACGATCTCGTCCTTGAAATTCGCCTTCGCGGCCTTGCGGTGGCTCGCCAGCGCGAATTCTTCCTGCGCTTTGCGCTCGACCTTGTACTGCCTGGCGACGTTCTCCGCCGTCATCCCCATCGCCATGAAGACGGCGGGCGCCTGCGCGTAGAGCGTCGGGTTCGGCAGCGGGTTGAAGCCGCCCATCGGGATGCGCGTCATCGATTCGACGCCGCCGGCGATGAACACCTCGCCCTTGCCGCTGACGATATTCCCCGCTGCAATGTGGATGGCCTCCATCGAGGAGCCGCACCAGCGGTTGACCGTCGCCCCGCCGACCGTGACCGGCAGCCCGGCGAGCAGCGCCACCACGCGGGCGATGTTGAAGCCCTGCTCGCCCTCGGGGAAGGCGCAGCCCCAGAGCACGTCCTCGACGTCCTCCCTGGCGACGCCGGTGCGCTCGATCAGCGCCTTGATCACCTCGGCCGAGATGTCGTCGGGCCGGCTTTTGGCGAGGCCGCCTTTATTCGCAGGCGTGAACGGGGAACGGACGAAACCGGCAATGACGGCGGTGGGCATCGAATGGCTCCTTTTCGTGTTCTAGGGTTATATAGGAATCGACGGGCCGAAGAAACAGATTCGTCCGGCGCGCAATGGGAACCCGCTTTCTTTTCAACGCTGTGACCGATGGGTTGCGTTCGCGGCCCCATTTGCTATGAGTCGGCCCGCGCGGGTGTAGTTCAATGGTAGAACGGCAGCTTCCCAAGCTGCATACGAGGGTTCGATTCCCTTCACCCGCTCCATTCAATGCGCGATGACGACGTCAATGCGCGATGACGACGATCTGGGCCTCTTTCCCGGCGACGGTGACGGACTCGCCCGCCTTGCGGCCGAGCAGCGCCGCCGCCAGCGGCGCGGCATGCGACAACAGCCCCGCCTGCGGGTCCGCCTCGTCGATGCCGACGATGCGGTAGCGGCGCTGCGTACCATCCTCGTATTCCAGCGTTACCAGGCTGGCGAAGCGCACACTGGCATCGTCCGCAGGCGGCGCGATGACTTCGGCGCTCTCCCGCCGCGCGCTCCAGTAGCGCAGGTCGCGCGCGAGCGCGGGGCGGTTCTCCGCCGTTTCCGTGGCCAGCGCCTGGCTGAGGCGGGCGATCCCGGCGTCGATCTGCGCGAGGCCGCGCGCGGTGACGAAATTGCGCGCCTCGCCCAGCGGCCGCTCGGGCAGCGCGACGTCGGCGCCGATGTCATCTTCCTTGACGAATGCGCGGCTCATGGCATGGTCCTTTCGTTCAGCATCGGCTCACCCCACTCAGAGGTCCATATGAAAATGCTCGACGAGTTCAAAAGCTTCATCGCCCGCGGCAACGTGGTCGACCTTGCGGTCGGCATCGTGGTCGGCGCGGCGTTCACGGCGATCGTCAACTCGCTGGTCTCCGACATCGTCAATCCGGTGATCGGCCTCGCCATCGGCGGGCTCGATTTCTCGGAATATTACGTCAACCTCGACCCGGCGAACCATTTCGACTCGCTCGACGCTGCCGTGAAAGCCGGCGCGCCGGTGCTCAAGATCGGGCTGTTCATCAACGCGGTGGTGAAGTTCCTGATCGTCGCCTTCGTGGTGTTCCTGCTGGTGCGCCAGATCAACCGCCTGCAGGCCGGCACCGGCCTCAAAGGCAAGGACGCCCCGCCCCCCGCCGGAGGATATCCAGCTCCTGCGCGAGATCCGCGACGCGCTGGTCAGCAAGAAGAAGTAGCTACCGCCACTCGATCGCCGGGCAGCGGTCCATGACGACCGTGAGGCCCGCCGCTTCCGCGCGCCTGCCGGCCTCGACCGGCGTCACGCCGAGCTGGCACCAGACGGTCCGGATGCCGAGCGCATCCTTCAATGCGATGGCCTCGTCGATGACGCGGGCCGCGTCCTGCGTGTTGCGGAAAATATCGACCATGTCGACCGGCGCCGGCACGTCGGCGAGCGAGGCGTAGACTTTCCGCCCCTGCAGCTCCTGCCCGGCGAGGCCCGGATTGACCGGGTGCACCGCATAGCCGCGCGCCAGCAGGAAGCGCATCACCCCGTAGCTCGGCCGCTCCGGCTTGTTCGAGGCGCCGACCAGGGCGATGCTGCGCGACTCGCGCGCGATCTGCAAAAAATCGGTCATGCCCCGAACCTATTCCCATCGTCGCGGCGCGCAACCATTTTACGCTTCCCTTATAGATTGGCCCCTGCTCCGCATCGCCCGCTTGCAGCGAGTCCGCCAGAGTGAAGGCAACCAAGGGAGACCCGACATGAAAAACCTATTGCTCACCGGCGCGCTGATCGCCGCCGCCACTGCGACGGCCGCACAGGCCGGAGTCCTCGTCGTGCCGAACGGCACCGCCTACGTGGCGCCCGCCACCACCACCTACGTCACCCCCGGGACCACGACTTACGTCACGACGCCCGCCCCCGGCGCGTATTACGTCACCTATGCCACCCCGCAGCCGGTCTATTACACCGCCTACGACTACAGCAACGACCGCGGCTACAATTACAACTGGGGCTACTGGAACCACCAGGACCGCTTCACGCGCGACGACCACCACGACTGGAACGATTCCCACACCGATTAAGTCGCAACGACCATTTCGCACAGGAGACCGATCATGAAAAAGCTACTGCTCACCGGCGCGCTGGTCCTCGCCGGCACCACCGCCGCTAACGCCGCGGTCAATGTCGGCATCAATGTCGGCGACCCGTATTACGGCGGCGGCTATTATGCCCCCTACGCCGCCCCGCAGCCGGTCTATTACGGCTACGGCTGGGGCCATGAGCGCCGCCACTACGACTGGGGCTACTGGAACCACCAGGACCGCTTCAATCGCGACGACCACCACGACGCGCACGACAACGGCCACCATGATGCGCACTGGCACCGGTAGGCGGTAATTCCTACCCCACCTTCTTATAGATCTCCGAGCCGCCTTCCTTGAATTTGGCGCTCATGTCGTCCATGCCTTTTTGGGCGGTGGCGGCGTCGGGCGATGGGGCGACGTTGCCGAGTGCACGTTCGGTCCTGGCGAAGTCGCGGACTTCCTGCGAAATCTTCATGCTGCAGAATTTGGGGCCGCACATGCTGCAGAAATGGGCGACCTTGGCGCCTTCGGCGGGTAACGTTTCGTCGTGGTATTCGCGGGCGGTGTCGGGGTCGAGGCTCAGGTTGAACTGGTCCTGCCAGCGGAATTCGAAGCGGGCGCGCGACAGCGCGTCGTCGCGCAATTGCGCGGCGGGGTGGCCCTTGGCGAGGTCGGCGGCGTGGGCGGCGATCCTGTAGGCGATGACGCCCTGCTTCACGTCGTCGCGGTCGGGCAGGCCGAGATGCTCCTTCGGCGTGACGTAGCACAGCATCGCCGTGCCGAACCAGCCGATCATCGCCGCGCCGATGGCGCTGGTGATGTGGTCGTAGCCCGGCGCGATGTCCGTCGTCAGCGGCCCGAGCGTGTAGAACGGCGCTTCGGCGCAGGCCTCGAGCTGCTTCTCCATGTTCTCCTTGATGAGGTGCATCGGCACGTGGCCGGGACCTTCGATCATCACCTGCGCGTCGTGCTTCCACGCGATTTGCGTCAGCTCGCCCAGCGTTTTTAATTCGGCGAACTGCGCCGCGTCGTTCGCATCGGCAATGGAGCCGGGGCGTAAGCCATCGCCCAGCGAGAAGCTGACGTCGTAGGCCGCCATGATCTCGCAGATCTCCTCGAAATGCGTGTAGGTGAAGTTTTCCTGATGGTGCGCCATGCACCATTTGGCGTGGATGCTTCCGCCGCGCGAGACGATGCCGGTGACGCGGTGCTCGGTGAGCGGAATGAAGGGCAGCCGCACCCCGGCGTGGATGGTGAAATAATCGACCCCCTGCTCCGCCTGCTCGATCAGCGTATCGCGGAAGATTTCCCACGTTAGGTCCTCGGCGACGCCGCCGACTTTCTCCAGCGCCTGGTAAATGGGCACCGTGCCGATGGGCACCGATGCATTGCGGATGATCCATTCGCGCGTGGCGTGGATGTTCTTGCCGGTCGAGAGGTCCATGATCGTGTCGGCGCCCCAGCGCGTCGCCCAGACCATTTTCTCGACCTCTTCGGCGATGGAGCTGGTGATCGCCGAGTTGCCGATATTGCCGTTGATCTTGACCTTGAAGTTGCGCCCGATCGCCATCGGCTCCAGCTCCGGGTGGTTGATGTTGGCGGGGATGATGGCGCGGCCGCGCGCCACTTCCTCGCGGACGAACTCGGGCGTGATGAGCGGTAAAATCTTCGCGCCGAAATTCTCGCCGCCCTTGGAAGCGCTGCGCGCAACCGTGCGGCCCTCGTTCTCGCGGATGGCGACATATTCCATCTCCGGCGTGACGATGCCGCGCTTCGCATAGGCCATCTGCGTGACGCCCGCGCCTTTCGCGCGCAGCGGACGGCGGCCGTGGTGCGGGAACTGCATCACTTCGATCTTCTGGTATTCCTTGTAGCCGTTATCCTCCGGGCGCACGGCGCGGCCGTCGTAGCGCTCGACATCGTCGCGCGACTCGATCCACCGCGCGCGCAGCGGCGCGAGGCCTTTGGCGATGTCGATCGTTGCGGCAGCGTCCGTATAGGGCCCCGACGTGTCGTAGACCGTCAGCGGGTCTTCGCCGGCGGCTTTGCTGAGCTCGATGCGCCGCATGGCGACCGTCACGCCGGCCAGCGCCGCGCTGCCCTCGACATGCGCCTTCGCCGAGCCGGGAAGCGCACCGGTAGTGACGGTGAAGGGAGCATTCTCGGGCGTCGGTGTTTTTGCCGTTGCAGCAGCGGGCGGGGTCATGGTTACCTCATGCGGTGAGAGAGCGAATCCCTAGCACCAAGCCCGCCGCGCCGCAAATGGAAGCGCGCGCCTTACGCACATTTCATCGGCGGCTCGCCGGCTGGTACGCGACGCACGGCCGCCACGACCTGCCGTGGCGCACCACGACCGACCCTTACGCGATCTGGGTGAGCGAGGTCATGCTGCAGCAGACGCAGGTCGCCACCGTGCGCGATAAATACTACGCGCCGTTCCTCGCGCAGTTCCCCACCGTCGCCGCACTGGCGAAAGCCCCGCGCGAAAAAGTGCTGAAGGCATGGGAAGGCCTCGGCTACTACCGCCGCGCGGGTTATTTGCACGAGGCCGCGAAGCATATAGTAGAGCCGCCATTGCGAGGAGGCGGCGCCGACGCGGCAAACCCAGTCCTTGCCGCCGGTTCCTGGATTGCTTCGTCGCGATGCTCCTCGCAATGACGGGGGAAAAGTGCCGGGCAATATTGAGGCCCTGCGCGCCCTTCCCGGCATCGGCCGCAACACGGCGCATGCGGTGATGGCGTTCGCGCACCATGCGCCGGTGGCGATCCTCGAAGCGAACGTCAAACGCGTCGTCGAAACGCGTCGTCGCCCGCATCTTCGCCCTCGAAACGCCGGGCGAGGACGAGCTCTGGGCCGGTGCGGAGGCGCTGCTCAATAGCAAAGCGCCGTTCGATCACAACCAGGCGATGATGGACCTCGGCGCGCTCGTCTGCACGCCGAAAGCGCCGGATTGCCCCGCACTGCCCGGCGAATGCCATCTGCAGGGGCCGGTCCGATCCCGAATCCTACCCCGCGAAGAAAGCGAAGAAGCGCGTGCCGGTGCGCCACGCCACGCTGCTGGTGCTGGAGGACGCACACGGGCGGCTTTACCTCGAATCGCGCCGCGACGCGCTGCTCGGCGGGCTGTATGGCTTCCCGGCAGGCGCCCGCAGAACCGTCATTCCCCGCGCAGGCGGGAATCTCCCTATACGCTCGCGCAACCATCGAAAGAGATTCCCGCCTTCGCGGGAATGACGGTCGTGAAGGAGGAAACGCTTGGCGCACTCGTGCAGATCTACAGCCATTTCCGGCTGGAGGCCGAGGTCAGGCATGTGCGCTTCGCCGCGCGCGGGCGCGGCGCAGGCTGGCATACGCGCGAGCAGATCGACGCGCTGCCGCTGTCGCGCGTCGATCACAAGGTGCTGGCGCTGGTGGCAAAGCAGCAACCGGTCGCAGGAAATCGCTCCCGCAGGGGAAAGGGCGCGAAGGCGTCTTGACGGCCGGGAGCGGCGCGACTAGCGTGCGCCCACCTCGCCCCTTCAAGGAGAACCCCATGGCCAAGGCCGCCAAAAAGCAGATGAAAGAAAAAGAGAAGAACGGGAAAAAGAAACTGGCGAAGCGGCACCGCCACGGCTGCCCGCCGGCCGCGCCCCGACCAAGCTGCAGGCGGCGCGCCGGGAGCAGAACGCGCGCTACAAGCGCACCGGCACCGCGCACCTCTCGGTGAAGGGCGGCGCACCGGTCGAGTTCCCCGTCTACGAGGCGGTCGAGGGCGCCCGACGTCATCGACATCAGCAAGCTCTACGCGAGCACCAAGCATTTCACCTTCGATCCCGGCTTCCTCTCCACCGCCGCCTGCGATTCGGAGATCACCTATATCGACGGCGACAAGGGCATCCTGCGCTACCGCGGCTACGACATCGCCGACCTCGCCTACAAGTCGGACTTCCTCGAGACCGCCTACCTGCTCAATTACGGCGACCTGCCGAACGACGAGCAGAAAAGCTGGTTCGACTACCGCATCAAGCACCACACGATGGTGCACGAACAGCTGCATTTCCTCTATCGCGGCTTCCCGCGCCGCGCGCACCCGATGGCGATCATGGTGGGCGCGGTCGCCTCGCTCTCGGCCTTCTACCACGACTCGCTGGACATCCATAACCCTGCCGAGCGCGAGCTCGCGGCGCTGCGCATGATCGCCAAGATGCCGACCATGGCGGCGATGTGCTACAAATATTCCGTCGGCCAGCCCTTCGTGTACCCGAAGAGAACGAGCTCGGCTTCTGCGAGAATTTCATGCACATGCTGTTCTCGACCCCGGCCGAGCCCTACACCGTCAACCCGGTGATCTCGGACGCGATGGAGAAAATTTTCATCCTCCACGCCGACCACGAGCAGAATGCCTCGACCTCGACGGTGCGGCTCGCCGGAAGCTCCGGCGCCAACCCGTTCGCCTGCATCGGCGCCGGCATCGCCTCGCTGTGGGGCCCGGCGCACGGCGGCGCCAACGAGGCCGTCATCCAGCAATTGACGGAAATTGCCGACGTGAAGAACATCCCGCACTTCATCAAGCGCGCCAAGGACAAGAACGATCCCTTCCGCCTGATGGGCTTCGGCCACCGCGTCTACAAGAACTACGACCCGCGCGCGGCGGTGCTGCGCAAATCCTGCCACGACGTGCTCGCCGAGCTGGGACAGGGGGGACGAGCCGCTGCTCAAGATCGCCATGCAGCTCGAGAAGATCGCGCTCAACGACGATTATTTCATCGAGCGCAAGCTGTACCCGAACGTCGATTTCTACTCGGGCATCATCTACCGCGCGCTCGGCATCCCGACCAACCTCTTCACCGTGCTCTTCGCCGTCGCCCGCACCGCCGGCTGGGTCGCCCAGTGGAAGGAGATGATCGAGGACCCTGCGATGAAGATCGGCCGCCCCCGCCAGCTCTATATCGGCGAAGGCCCCCGCAAGTTCGTGCCGCTGGGGAAAACGGAAGTAGCCTCGTCCGGTCCCGACCGATTGACAGGATCCTGTACATGTACTAGGATGCGTACATGGCACGGGACGATATCATCACCTACACGGAAGCCCGCAATAACCTGAAGTCCGTCATGGACAAGGTGTGGGAGGACAGCGCGCCGGTCATCATTACCCGCGCCGGCGGCAAACCCGTCGTCATGATAAGCAAGGACGATTACGACAGCATGGCCGAGACCGAATATCTCATGCGCTCCCCGGCCAATGCCGCCGAACTGCGGCGCGCCCTCAAGGAAGCGAAAAAAGGAAAGAACCTCGTTCCCGTGAAATTCGATAAGAACGGGCATCTCGTCCGTGCGGACTGAGTTCGAGCCCGCAGCATGGGCGCAATACGAATGGTTCGAGCGGCACAAGCCGAAGCTGGCCGCAAAAATCCGCCAGCTCATCGCCAATACGGAAAAGACGCCCTTTACCGGCCTCGGTCAGCCGGAACCATTGAAATACGAATTCGCGGGATGCTGGTCGCGCCGCATCAGCAAGGAGCACCGGCTGGTCTATTATGTCGACGGCAAGCGCCTCGTCATCCTGCAGTGCCGCTATCACTATTGAGGACGCGCCGTAGCGCGCAACGCTACTCGTTCAGCAGCTGAACGAGGTTGCCGGGGAGTTTATTCGTCTGCGCGAAGAGCGACAGGGTCGTCTGCGTCTGCAGCTGTTCCTGCGCCGAGGTGGAATCAGACGGGCCGCCGAGGAGGTCGGACTCGTCGAGCGTGCTGCCGGCGGCGTCCTGGTTCTGGGCGGCGGATTCGACGGTGGCGGCAGCGAAGCTGAGCCCCCTGCTGCAATTGCTGGATGGTCGCCTGCTGCGCCTGCACGGTCTTCTGTGCGTTGGCGACGGCCTGGCCCGCCTGCTGCGCGTCGTCGGCGCTGAGCAGGTCGGTCCTGCCGCTGCCGAGGAGGCCGGTGTCGTCGAGCGCGGCGAGCGGGTTGCCGCTGGCGTCGGTGGCGCCGGCGGTCTTCAGCGAGCCGTCGAGCAGCTTCTGGCCGCCGAACTGCGCGGTGGTGGCGATCTGGTCGATGCGCGACTTGATCTGCTGGAACTGGTTGTTGAGCGCGACGCGCTCGGAATCGGTGAGGTCGGGCGAGGAGGCCTCGCTGCTCAGCTGCTGGAGCTGGTTGAGCGCGTCCTCGATCTCGGTGGTGCCGCCGCCGGCGGCCTCGAGCAGCGACTGCGCCTGCACGATGTTCTGCGAGGCGGCGCGAAGGCTCGCCACCTCGACCTGCAGCGAGGTCGCGTCGGTGACGGCGGGGATGCCGTTGTTGCCGCCGCTGTTGTCCGTGGCGCCGAGAAGATTCTGCACGCCGGCGGCGACGCCCGCATTCTGGGTGCCGAGCGTGTTGCGAATGGTCGCAGCTAAGGATGCAATCTGTGAAACCGTCATGGCCTAACTCCTACGTTCGGATTACCTTCCAAACGAAAACCTTATCGGCACCTCTGCGGGCACCTGTGGCGAATCCGCAATCGCTCGCGCGGCTTGCTTCTTCCACCACGTTTGTATTATATGCCCCTTGCAATCACCTGACAAGAGGAAGCTGATGCTCGCACTCAACCCCGTTATCGTCTTGATAGGAAAGGTCATTTACCTTGTCAGCCTGACCATCATCGTCTGGGCGATCCTGAGCATATTGCTGAACTTCGACGTCATCAACCGCTCCAGCCCCATCGTGATGAAAGTCTACGGCACGCTCGACCGGCTGTGCGAACCGCTGCTGCGCCCCTTCCGCAAGCTCCAGCGCAAGCTGATGCCCGGCCTTCCGGTCGATCTCTCGCCGGTGATCGTGGTCCTGCTGCTGACCTTCCTCGACGACGAGATGTATACCCTCTTCTACAAGTTCTAGGCCGCCGCGCGCTGCTTCGGCGTGGGGAAGGTGCAGGTGATCGACGTGCCTTTGCCGGGTGCGGACGTCACCGTGACCTCGCCGCCATGCAGCTCGACGAAACGCTTCACCAGCGATAATCCCAGCGCCGCTTCCGGCCCCTGCTTGGCGCCGTGGAACGGATCGAAAAGCTGGGCGGCGCGCGAGGTCTCCATCCCGGCGCCGTCGTCGCGCACGGTGATGGCGAGCGGGCCCCTGCCGCCGGTCGGCAGCGGCAGGTAACCCGCTTCGAGGGCGATATGGCCCTGCGACTTGCTGGTCTTCACCGCGTTGGAAAGCAGGTTGATGAGGATCTGCTTCACCCGCACCTCGTCGGCCTGCATGTAGGCGACCTCGGGCGCGACGGAGACCGTGATCGAGACGTTCTGCAGCTTCACCCGCTCGGAGAGCAGCGTCAGCACCGAATCGATGGTCTTGCGCAGGTCGAACTCGGTGACCTCGAGATGCAGGTAGCCGGCCTCGATCGTCGCCAAATCGATGATGTCGCTGATCAGCGCCGCGAGCTGCTGCGCCGATTCGAAGATGCCGCCGACATATTCGCGCTGCGTCTCGTTGAGCGGGCCGACATATTCCTTCTTCAGCATCTCGGCGAAGCCGGAGATCGAGGTCAGCGGCGAGCGCAGCTCGTAGCTCATGTTGGCGAGGAACTCGGTCTTCAGCTTGTCGGCAGCTTCGAGCGCCTCAGTGCGCTCGCGCAAGGAGCGCTCGACGAGGGTGGAGGCCGTGACGTCGATGAAGCTGAGCAGCGTCGCCCCGTCCGGCAGCGGTACGCAGGAGCAGTCGACCACCGAGCCGTCGGCGCGCTCGAAACGCAGGGCGAAGAACTGGCGCTGCTGCAGCCGCGCCACGAGGTTCTCGAGGAATTTTTCCCAGTCGTCGGTGACGAACAGCGCGCGGCAGCGCTCGAACACGCCGCGCATGTGCGGCTCCGACGCGGTGAATTCCGGCGTCAGGTGCCAGAGCTTGTAGAACATCGGGTTGCATAGCGTCAGCCGCCCGTTCTCGCCGAAGACGACGATGCCTTCATGGAGGTTGTCGAGCGTTTCGCGCTGCACGGCGATCAGCGTGTTGTAGGAGCGCTCCAGCGCCAGCCGGTCGGTGACGTCCTCATACGCGAAAAGAATGCCGCCCAGCGCGTGCGGGATGGCGATGACGCGCAGCGTCTTGCCGTCGGGGAGGTAGAAGAATTCCTCCTCCGGCTCGATCAGCGCGGTGAAGAGCTTCTGCTGCTGCTCCTTGAAGGCCTTGAAGTTGGCCTGCTCGGGCAGCTTGCGTTTTTCGCGCAGCATTTCGAGCAGCTCGCCGTAGGTCGGCTCGGAATCGAGGAAGCCCTCGTCGAGCTTCCACAGGGCGACGAAGGCGAAGTTGTAGAATTTGAGCCGCATGTCCTTGCCGTAGATCGCCATCGCCGAGGTGGACGACTCCAGCAGGTCGCGCAGCGCGCCGATATGGCGCTGGATCTCCTCCTGCGCGACTTCGAGCTCGGTGATGTCCTTGGCGTAGCCGATGAGCATCGCCTCTTTCGGGAACGGCACCTCGCGGATCAGGTACAGCCGGCGCTCGCCGCCGACGATGATGTGCTTGCGCTCGACCTGCTCGGCCTGCGTCGCCCATGCTTTCTGCGCCAGCAGCGTGTGGCCCTTGTAGAGCTCGAGGTCGCCGACCGCGATGACGTTGTCCGCCGTCTCCTCCGCCGCTTCCGAGAAGGCGAGGTTGCAATAGACGATCTTCAGCTGCTCGTCGCGCTGCCAGATCGGGTTGAGCGAGGCGTTGATGATGTTGGCGTAGCGCCGCGCGTCCGACTTGAGGTGGACGTTCTCCGCCGCCATCCGGTTGGCGTCGTTGCCCGCCTCGTGCACGAGGTGCCCGGGCTCGGCATGGTTGCGGAACAGGCTGGTGAGTTTACGCAGCATCGGACTCCGTCATTCCCGCGAAGGCGGGAATCCAGCTGCTTTTTACACGCATCCGGCGGGGGATTCCAGCTTTCGCTGGAATGACGGCACCTTAATACCGGTACCAGTCCTTCTTGAACGGCCCTTTGACGTCCACGCCGAGGTAATCGGCCTGCTCCTTGCTGAGCCTGGTCAGCTTGGCGCCGACCCGCGCGAGGTGAAGTGCGGCGACCTTCTCGTCGAGATGCTTGGGCAGCACATAGACCTTGTTCTGGTACTTCCCGTGGTTGCCCCACAGCTCGATCTGCGCCAGCACCTGGTTGGTGAAGCTGGAGCTCATGACGAAGCTCGGGTGGCCGTTGGCGCAGCCGAGATTCACCAGCCGGCCTTGCGCCAGAAGGATGATGCGTTTTCCGTCCGGGAACTCGATCTCGTCGACCTGCGGCTTGACGTTGTGCCACTTGTAATTGCGCAGCGAAGCGACCTGGATCTCGGTATCGAAATGTCCGATGTTGCAGACGATGGCGCGGTCCTTCATCGCCCGCATGTGATCGAGCGTGATGATGTCCTTGTTGCCGGTGGTGGTGACGAAGATATCCGCCTCGGCCGCGACGTCCTCGACGGTGAGCACGCGGTAGCCCTCCATCGCCGCCTGCAGCGCGCAGATCGGGTCGATCTCGGTGACGACGACGCGCGCCCCCTGGCCCCGCAGCGCCGCCGCGCAGCCCTTGCCGACGTCGCCATAGCCGCAGACCACGGCCAGCTTCCCGGCGATCATGACGTTGGTCGCCTGCTTGATGCCGTCGAGCAGCGATTCGCGGCAGCCGTAGAGATTGTCGAACTTCGACTTGGTCACCGAGTCGTTGACGTTGAAGGCGGGCGCCTTGAGCGCGCCGGCTTTCTCCATCTCGAGCAGCCGGTGGACGCCGGTCGTCGTCTCCTCGGAAATGCCGCGCACCTCTTTCATCCGGTTAGGGTGCTTCTCGTGCATGACGCGCGTCAGGTCGCCGCCGTCATCGAGGATCATGTTGGGGACCCAGCCGTCCGGCCCCTCAATGGTGCGCTCGATGCACCAGTCGTATTCCTCCTCCGATTCGCCCTTCCAGGCGAAGACCGGCACGCCGAACGCGGCGGTGGCCGCCGCCGCCTGGTCCTGCGTCGAGTAGATGTTGCAGCTCGACCAGCGCACCGATGCGCCCAGCACCGTCAGCGTTTCAATGAGCACCGAGGTCTGGATGGTCATGTGCAAACACCCCGCGATGCGCGCGCCCTTGAGCGGCTGCTTCGCGCCGTATTCCTCGCGCAGGGACATCAGCCCCGGCATCTCCGTCTCGGCGATGGTGATCTCGCGACGCCCCCACTCGGCCAGCGAGATATCGGCGACTTTATAGTCCGCGTCGGCGGCGGTTTTCTTGGCGGCTTTGCTCATGCGTCTCCCCTTTTGAGGGCCGGAAACTACGCCATGGGCGCGGCAAATACAATCACGAATGCTTGGCCTTTTCCTCGGCCAATAGTTCCTTCTTCAGTATCTTGCCGACGCTGCTCTTCGGCAGCGCGTCGCGCAGCTCGACTTCGTGGGGCACGGCGTAGGCGGACATGCGGGCGCGCAAATACTGGCGCAGCTCGTCCGGGGCGAGCGCGGCGCCTTCCTTCAGCACGACGAAGGCCTTGATCATCTGGCCGCGCGTGGGGTGCTCCAGGCCCAACACCGCGCATTCGGCGACGCCAGGGTGCGAATAGATCTCCTCCTCGACGTTGCGCGGGTAGACGTTGTAGCCGCCGACGATGATCATCTCCTTCAGCCGGTCGACGATGTAGAAATAGCCGTCCTCGTCCATCCTGCCGAGGTCGCCGGTGTGCAGGCGGCCGTTCCTTAGAACGAGGTCGGTCTCCTCGCGGCGGTTGAGGTAGCCCTGCATCACCTGCGGGCCGCGGATGCAGACCTCGCCGACCTCGCCGGGGGGCAGGACGCGCTGGTGGTCGTCCTTGTCGACGATCTCCATGATGGTGCCGGGGAACGGCAGGCCGATCGAGCCGCGCCGGTATTCGCCGGAAAGCGGCGAGCAGGACGTCACCGGCGAGGCTTCCGTCAGCCCGTAGCCCTCGACCAGCTTGCAGCCGGTGAGCTGCTCGAAATTATCCTTTACCTCCAGCGGCAGCGGGCCGCCGCCCGAGACGCAGACCTTGATCGAGGAGAGGTCGTACTTGCGCAGCGTCGGCGCGTTGTTGATGGTGGCGTAGAGCGTCGAGACGCCCGGCAGCAGCGTCGGCTTCTTGTGGTCGATGTCGGACAGCACGTGCTTGAGCTCGAAGCGCGGGTGGATGATGATGCGGTAACCCGAGGCGATCGCCATGTTCATCGCCACCGTCATCGCGAAGACGTGGAAGAAGGGGATGATGGCGAGCAGCGTCTCGCCGCCATCGGTGAGGTCGGCGGTGATCCAGCGGCGGCATTGCAGCGTGTTGACGTAGAGGTTCGTGTGCGTCAGCACCGCGCCCTTGGGAATGCCGGTGGTGCCGCCGGTATATTGCAGCACCGCCGCCTGCGAATCCGGCAGGACGTTGGGGAATTCCGTCAGCGGCTCGCAGGCGAGCAGGTCGTTCAACGCCTTGTGGTAGCTGTCCTTCGGCGCGTTCAAAATGTCCTTCTGCTTCGCCGCGGTGAAGGCGAGGCGCTTGGCCATCGGCATCGCTTCCTGGAACTGGCACATGACGATCTTGCGCAGGCTGGAATTGCCGATGAACGGCACCAGCTTGGCGTAGGTGAGGCGCAGATTGACGGTGAACATGACCTCGACCTGCGCGTCCTTGAGCTGGTGCGCGATCTCGTGGCTGGAATAGAGCGGGTTGAAATTCACCACCGTCGCGCCGGTCTTCAAAATGGCGTAATAGGCCATGACGAATTGCGGGCAGTTGGGCATGAACAGCCCGACCTTGGTGCCGCGCGTCACGCCGATCTCGGTCAGGCCGCGCGCGATGCGGTCCACCATGTCGCGCAGCCTGGCGTAGGTATAAGTCTTGCCGTAGAAATCGAGCGCGACGTTCTGCGGCCATTTTGCCGCCGCGTCGTCGAGCAGCGCATAGACCGGGCGGCCGAAGAACGGCTCGCTCCACGCGATCCCCGTGGGGTATTTCTTCAGCCAGGGGTAATCGCTCATTTGCCGTCCCCGCCTGCGTTCATCACGATTTTCATTGTCTCCTCACTATCTGTGTTTTACACGGGGTCGTCAAACCGCCATGCCGCAAAGCAGCACAGAAGCGCGCCATTTTTCGACCGATGTGGCCATCGTCGGTGCCGGGCCCGTCGGGCTGTTCGCCGTTTTCGAGCTCGGCATGCTGAAAATTAAAGCGCATGTGATCGACACGCTCGCCGCGCCCGGCGGCCAGCTGACCGCGCTCTACCCGGAAAAACCCATCTACGATATCCCGGGCTTCCCCACCGTCGGCGCGCAGGAGCTGGTGAAGCACCTCGAAGCGCAGGCGGCACCGTTCCACCCAACTTATCATTTGGGCCAGCAGGTGGTGAAGCTGGAGAAGGTTTCCCCTCTCCCTAACCCTCTCCCGCAAGCGGGAGAGGGGACCGAAACGCCGCGCCAGACTCCCTCTCCCGTTCACGGGAGAGGGTGGGGAGAGGGTCCTTGCTGGAAACTCACCACGTCCGCCGGTGTGGAAATTTTTTGCAAGGCAGTGCTGATCGCTGCCGGCTGCGGCGCCTTCGGCCCCAACCGCCCGCCGCTCAGGGGCATCGAAGAGTATGAAGGCACGTCCGTGCATTACCTCGTCACGCGCCGCGAGGATTTCCGCGATGCCGAGATCGTCATCGCCGGCGGCGGCGATTCGGCGGTCGACTGGGCCAACTCGCTCGCTGAACTGGCGAAGAAGACCTACGTCGTGCACCGCCGCGACAAGTTCCGCGCCATGCCGGAGTCGGTGAGCAGGATGCACGCGCTGGCGGAGGCAGGAAAGATCGAGTTCGTCATCCCCTACCAGCTCGAGGCGCTCGGTGGCGAGGACGGCCGGCTGCACACCGTCGCGGTCAAGAACATGGACGGCGCGGTGCGCGAAATCGCTGCGCAGCATCTGCTGGCCTTCTTCGGCCTGTCGATGGAGCTCGGCCCCATCGCGAACTGGGGGCTCGACCTCGCCGGCAGCCACATCGCGGTCGACGCCGGCACGCTGGCGAGCAGCGAGGCCGGCATCTTCGCCATCGGCGACATCGCGACCTACCCGCACAAGCTGAAGCTGATCCTCTGCGGCTTCTCGGAGGCGGCGCAGGCGGCGCACAGCATCTACAAGCTCATCTATCCCGACGTCGCGCTGCATTTCGAATATTCGACGACCAAAGGTGTGCCCGCATGAGCGCCACCGTCATCGACGGCAAAGGCTTCGCCGCCGGGCTGCGCGCCGGGATCGCCGCCGCCGCGCGGGCGACGGGCCTCACCCCCGGCCTCGCCGTCGTGCTCATCGGCGACGACCCGGCGAGCGCCGTTTACGTGCGCAACAAGAAGGCCGCCTGCGCCGAGGCCGGCTTCGCCTCCTTCGACATCGACCTGCCGGCAAGCGTGACGCAGGCGGTGCTGCTCGAGCAGATCGCCCGCCTCAACGCCGATAAGAAAGTGCACGGCATCCTCGTCCAGCTGCCGCTGCCGAAACATATCGACGCGCAGTCCGTCATCGACGCGATCGATCCGGCGAAGGACGTCGACGGGTTCCACGTCATCAACGCCGGCAAGCTCGCCGTCGGCCAGAAGGGGCTGGTGCCCTGCACGCCGCTGGGCTGCCTGCTGCTGCTCAAGGACTACTACGCGAAGACCGGCGGCACGCTCGAAGGCAAGCACGCGGTGGTGCTCGGCCGCAGCAACATCGTCGGCAAGCCGATGGCGCTGCTGCTGCTGCGCGAGAGCTGCACCGTCACCATCTGCCACTCGAAGACGGAATACCTCGTCGGCGAGCTGCGGCGCGGCGATATCCTGGTGGCCGCCATCGGCCGGCCGGAATTCGTCAAGGGCCATATGCTCAAGCCCGGCGCGGTCGTGCTCGATGTCGGCATCAACCGCATCGAGCGCGACGGCCGGTCCATCCTCGTCGGCGACGTCGATTACGCGCAGGCCGTCGCCCATACGCCCGAGATGCCCGGCGCGGCGGCGATCACCCCCGTCCCCGGCGGCGTCGGCCCGATGACCATCGCCTGCCTGCTGCGCAACACGCTGCAGGCCGCCTGCGCCATCGAAGGCGTAGCCTTCCCGCTCGCCTAGAGCTCGCGCGGGCCGGTCTGGCGCTCCGGCGGGCTGGGGCGTTTGCGCTGGAGAAGGTCCATGTGCCCGCCGATGCCGACCTCGCGCTTCGCCGCGTTATAAAGGATATTGCGCAGATGCTCGCCGACCTCTTTGGGCTCGCCGTAGAGGAAGGCGCGGTAGTCGTGCTCGACCATGTCCATGCTCGGCTCGGCGCTGTCGTTCTTGATGCTGCGCTCCTGGCCGGTCCTCGCGTCGATCCATTTCACTTCCGACTGCATGGGCGCGCGAATTTGGTAACGGTGTGGCGCGACCTCGATGGGCCTGCCCGCATCCCCCGGCGCCAGCCGCCCGTAGCCGCAGGCGTCCGCACAGCCCGCTTTGGCGACGGCGCGCGCGGCGACGAGGTCGTTGGGCGCGGTGAAGAAGAACTGGGTGGCGTTGGGCTCCGGCATGTCCTGGCGCGCCACGGAGGCGACGGTGACGCTGACCAGCTCATGCGTCACCTCGGCGATGTCGGCGTCCTTCCAGCCGTACGATTTGAGCGCGCGCGTCAGGCAATCGACCGCCTCCTGGCAAAGCACGCTGCCCATGCTGTGGCCGACGAAGGTCACGCTGCGCACGCGCTCCTTCAGCTCCTCCTTCGAAAGCGTGTTCAGGGATTCGCCTTCGGAGAACAGCAGCCGCTCAAAAATCGGATCGCCGAAACGCTTTGGAAAGCTTTTCGATTCGCTGAGTTTCCCAGCGTAATGCCGTTGCATGGTTTCGAATATGCGCGGCGTATCGTGCGTATAGAGAAAAATGTCGACCGGCGGCTCGCTGTCGGGGCCGAGCGGCGCGATCGATTGCTCGATGCATTTGATCGTCCCGGCGATCTGGCCGTCGAGCCGCCGCTGCAGCTGGGCCTGCCGCTTTTCGTGGCCCGGCGTGAAGTCCAGCGTCGCCATATAGAGCTTGGACATGGTCATATAGACCGCGCCGCCGGGGAAGACGACCATGTGGCGGCGATGCCCATCGTAATGCAGGCTCGCCGGATCGACGGTCTCGAGACGGGTCCCCTCAGCGCTGTGGTTGCGGCGGTAAAGCATTCACTCATGCTAGCCGCCGAATGTGACGGCTTGATGACAAATGGGTGCCTTCCGCGTACGCCATCAAACCGTCATCAAACGCTTCTAATGTAAGCTCCCATGGCAGAGGACCTACCCTATAAAGACGTCCGCAAATTGCTGCTGGCCAGCATCCGTAAAAGGAATGCGATCGGCAAGGGCAGCGAGACGCGGGTCTTTCAATTCGATGAGGCGGCGGGAGAGGCGCTGCGCCCGTTCGTCATCCGCGTTTATTTCGCAGCCGGGGAAAAAACGCCCAGGCAGATTCGGAAAAGCCTGAAGTCATTGGATGAGACCACCTGCCTCACCCCGGTCGACCCGCTGGTAGGAAAGATCCATGTCGGCCAGCCCCTGTTGTCGCTGCTCACCGGCCACGGCGAGCAGATCGATATCATGGTGCGCAGCCGGGCCGGTCGCTCGAAGAATGGCAGGACGAGCTGCAAAAGAAGCACCGTTCCAGGCTCGATGTCGGGATCGAATTGCTGGGGATGGCGCTGGCATCGGAGCCGCGCAAAGGCGCTGAAAATCCTTTCCTGCCGGTCTTCGACGATGCGTACCGCCTTGCCTATCGCAATATCGAGACGGACACCGATTCCTATGTATCCAATGGCGGCAATATCGTCCTCGACAAGGACGGCAGGCTCGGCCTGGTCGATCAGACGAACCATGATGTATCAGCGGAACTGGTGCGCACGCTCGATGCCCCCTCCAGGCATGCCAAGGCAAAAGTAGCGCTCAGGCGCCTGTATGGTGCGCTCATGGAACAGGTGCCGTTCACCCCGTGAGGTGAATGCCGAGATCATTGGAGCAAGCCATCCGCTGCCCCGCGAGCAGCTGGAGCTCTACGAAACCCGTCGCGACACATTCAAGTCGCTGCTCGACGATGCCCAGGCAACGATCGAAGCGCGCTACCGTGAGCATAGACCGTCCTCGCCTTCATTCAGGAAAGTAGCGAAGACCGAAGCCGTGGCGTTGAGCGACCCGCCGCAGCGGCTGGTCCAGAAGCTCCAGAAGCTGCAAAGGCAGCACGGCATTCCCGAGCGCGTTTAGCGCCGGCGACCGGCAGCAGGCCTAAACTTCCCAGTACGGTTTCCCGCCGAAGCGCGCGGAGATGAAATCGACGAACAGCCGCACCTTGGCCGACATGTGGCGGTTGTGCGGGAACAGGGCGTAGATGTTGCGCTCGGGATCGGGCTGGAACTCGGTGAGGATGCGAACGAGCGCGCCGGACTTGATGTCCTCGCCGACGATGAAGCTCGGGCAGGCGACGATGCCGAGGCCGGCGAGCGCCGCCTGGCGCAGCATATGGCCGTTGTTGGAGCGCATGGCGACCGTGATCGGCGCCACGCCGGACTTGCCGTCCGGCCCGCGGTAGCGCGCCTCGCGCGGCCGCTCGGTGAAGCTGTACTCGATGAAGCGGTGGTTGATCAGCTGGTCGGGGTGCTTCGGCGCGCCGTTCTTCTTCAGGTATTCCGGCGAGGCGGCGAAGACGATCTGGCAATGCGCCAGCTTGCGCGCGATCAGCGAGGAGTCGGTGAGCGAGGCGACGCGGATGGTGACGTCGACGCCCTCCTCGAGGATGTTGATGAACTTGTCGGTGAAATTCACCTCGAGCACGATGTCGGGATAGAGCCGGGCGAACTCGGTCAGCGCCGGCGCGAGGTGGTAGAGCCCGAGCGCTTCCGGCGCGTTGAGGCGCAGCGTGCCCGAGGGCTGCTCGTTGAGGTTCTTGACGCTGCGCTCCGCCTCCATCGCCGCCTCGACGATCTGGCGCGCCTGCTGGTAGAAGAGCTCGCCCTCGTCGGTGAGGCGCACGGTGCGCGTGGTGCGGTTGAGCAGGCGCACCTTGAGCGTGTCCTCGAGCGACTGCACCTGCTTGCTCACCGCCGATTTCGTCATCCCGAGCGAGGCCGCCGCTTTCGAGAAGCTTTGCAGCTCGACGACCTTGACGAAACTCGGCAAATTGACGAGGAGCTGGGTTTGCATGCCGTACCGTTTGGAGTGTTAACGGAAACGGTATGGTAAATTAAGAATCGATTGGCAAGTTTTAATCCTCTAACGATTATCGTTCAGGGAAAATTAAGCTCTATCCGCTAGACTCAAGGCTTATGAGCATTGCTCCCCAGGATATCCGTGGCACCACGGGCTCGTCGAACGACGGCACGCTGCCGCCGCGCATGACGGTCGACGACTATGTCAACGCCCTGCTCGATAATCCCAGGGAGCATTCGGGGCTGGCGCGCGCCCTCGTCGGTTTCCTGAGCGTTTACGATTCCAACCGCGACCACGTCGTGGACGCGCGCGACTACGCGGGCAGCCTCGCCGACCCGCAACTAAGCCATGACGAAAAGACGCTGGAGGTCATGCGCGCATCCCATGTCGATATCGATGCGCTTACGCCCCAGATCCACAAGGCCGTGCAGGATTTCATCGCCCGCTTCGATGCGAACGGGGACACGGTGCTCCAGCCGGACGAGTTCGCCCGCGCCAACGCCGCGATCGCCCGCGTCACTGAAGAAGTGCCGAGGATCACGGATGCAGGCATGATCCTCTACGATGCCGCCCATCGCGGCGACCCGGCGCAGCCCTATCTGACCAACCAGCGCATCGTCGACACGATCGGCGACGCGCTGAAGCACGGCCTTCCCGACGTACCGGCGACGGGCGGCAAGGCCCGCTAGGCGCCCACGCTTCCCCCGCAAACAAAAAGGGGCCCCGTTCCCGGGGCCCTTTCGTTATGCGTTACGCGAATCCGAAGGACTAGTTGATCACTTCGACTTCGACGCGGCGGTCGCGCCACAGGCAAGCTTTCAGCTCTTCGTGGTTCTTCACGCCTTTGCAATCGGACTGCGACGAGGTCTCGCCGAGGCCACGGACTTCGAACTTGCCGTTGACGACCATGCCGTGCGACTTCAGGAAGTGCGCAACAGCGGAGGCGCGGCGTTGCGACAGCTTGTCGTTGTAGCCGGCGGTACCGATCTTGTCGGTGTAGCCGACGATGCGGACCGAATGCGCGCCTTGCTTATGCAGCGCATCGGCGAGCACGCCCAGCTTCTCTTTCGCGGCCGGGGTCAGCGCGGCGCTGTCGAACGCGAAATAGACCGTGCGCAGCTCGAGGCCGGCGCCGGCGACGGCGCCCGGGGTGCAGGGGTTCTTCGCAGCATCCCATTTGGTGAGCACGCAGTTGTTGAAGCTGTTGACCCAGACGCGGCCCGAGGAGCTCGAGACAACGTCTTTGTTGGTCGCGCCCATATGCGCACCTGCCGATGCAGCGAGCAGCAACGTACCGGCAGCAGCCAGAATCGTCGACGATTTGAACATTTTCATGATGACTTCCTATTGGTATGGTTTATTTCACCGCTACACCATCCCCCGCGAGTTGCGGAGGCGATGCATCGGCCCCATATCTGGCGAAAACCACACCAGTGTGCAATTATTCTTTGCCGATGGGCCGGGAAATAGGGCCGAAAAGAGACAGAGCCTGTTGCAACTTTGCATCAGTCCTTTATGGAGCGTTGATTATGACAAGCAAACCACTGGAATCCAATGACGAATGGCGTAAGGAACTCCCTGCCGATCTCTACCGCGTCGCCCGCGAGAGGGGAACGGAGCCCCCGTTCACCGGAAAATACGTCGATGAGAAGCGCGAGGGCACTTATATGTGCGCCTGCTGCGGCGCGCCGCTCTTCGAAAGCGCGACGAAATTCGACTCCGGCACCGGCTGGCCGAGCTTCACCGCACCGGCGGCGGCAGGCAACGTCGCCCGCCACGAGGACCGCTCGCACGGCATGCTGCGCACCGAGGTCACCTGCATGACCTGCGGCGCGCATCTCGGCCACGTCTTCCCCGACGGCCCGGGGCCCGAAGGCAACCGCTACTGCATCAACTCCTGCTCGCTGGACCTGAAGAAAAAACCCGGTGAATAAGCCTGGGGATATCTTCGTTACGATAACGGATTAGTCCAAATCAAAACTGTCATTGCGAGGAGCATCGCGACGCGGCAATCCAGTTCTTGCCGGTGGCACCGACTGGACTGCTTCGCTACGCTCGCAATGACGGGATGCTAGGCGCGTTTCTTCGTCGCCTTGCGTTTTTTCGATGCCGGGGCGGGCGCCGGCTTCGCCGCCGGTTTCGGCGGCGGCGTTTCGCCGATCGCGGCGCGGTACTTGGCGACGTTCGTGGGCAGAAGTCGATGCCGAGCTGCGCCGCTGCGCAGCATGCGCGCGCCCGGCATGGCTGAATAATTTCGCCGGCAAGCTCGAGTATTTTACCGGCCCGCTTACCCTGGCCGACAAATTGCCGAAGCATCATGCTGCGGTCGATGATGGGCTGCAGGCCATCGCCAATCAACTCTATGCCGGCCAATTGCGCCCGGTAAAAGAAATACGCCTTGAATTGGAAAAGCTCGACGGGCGTGAGCTCGATGCCGCCGAGAAGCCGCGCGCATTGCTCTCTTCGAAGGCGGGGGTGGAGCTTGACGAGTTCATGCACCGTAACGAGACGCTCCTGTGCGACTACACGACCCATATCGACCGCCGCGCATTGGCCAACCACGTGGCCGATTATTTGAGCAGCCTTCCACCCTCGCAGCTTGTTGCGCTCAGGGACTTCTGTCTGGGTTATCGGGAAGATAAGTTTCTAACCCCCGTGACCGTGGAAACCTTGTACCCGTTCCATCGATTCGTCATGTCCTACCGGAAGGAGCTTAGCGACCGGTCCGGCATCGATCTCGTACGCGCTACACGTGCTGGCCTGCGTGAACGTCGCGCCATCCGGCAAGCTCAACGTCGAGCCGGACCTCACCACGATCATCAAACACCAATGCGCCCGCGCCCCGCAGAAAGGCGCACCCGTAGATGCGATCGCTTACGGTTTCCTGCGGGCCATCGACGAGGCGGACGAGGTCGGAGATGAGGCACAGACCAACTATTTCCAGGCGGCCGAGGAGGCGCGGAAAAAAGCATTGGCGAAGGCCCTAAAACATAACCGCAAAGTTTAGCTATCTCCCTTGCCTTCGCCTGGCCCAGCCGCTAAAACCCGGGCGAAATGGCGAAATCCTTTCAGGACATCATCTTGACGCTGCAGAATTATTGGGCGCGGCAGGGCTGCGTCATCCTGCAGCCCTACGACATGGAAGTCGGCGCCGGCACGTTCCATCCCGCGACCACCCTGCGCGCGCTGGGGCCGAAATCGTGGAACGCGGCCTATGTCCAGCCCTCGCGCCGGCCCAAGGACGGGCGCTACGGCGAGAACCCCCAACCGGCTGCAGCATTACTACCAGTTCCAGGTGATCCTGAAACCCTCGCCGGACAATATCCAGCAGCTTTACCTCGATTCGCTGGCCGAGCTCGGCATCGACGCGAAGCTCCACGACATCCGCTTCGTCGAGGACGACTGGGAATCGCCGACGCTCGGCGCCTGGGGCCTCGGCTGGGAAGTCTGGTGCGACGGGATGGAAGTCACGCAATTCACTTATTTCCAGCAGGTCGGCGGCATCGAGTGCCGCCCGGTCGCCGGCGAGCTGACCTACGGGCTGGAGCGCCTCGCCATGTACATCCTCGGCAAGGAGAACGTCTACGACCTGCCATGGAATTCCCCCCGAGCCCGGCCAGCCGCAATTCACCTACGGCGACGTCTTCCGGCAGAACGAAGTCGAATTCTCCGCCTACAACCTGGAGCACGCCGACACCGAACAGCTCCTGCGCCAGTTCAAGGACGCTGAGGAAGAGTGCCGGTCGCTGCTCGCCCACCGGCTGCCGCTTTCCCGCTACGACCAGTGCATCAAGGCCTCGCACCGCTTCAACCTGCTCGACGCGCGCGGCGTCATCGGCGTCACCGAGCGCGCCGCCTTCATCGCCCGCGTCCGCGCCCTCGCAAAAGCCTGCTGCGAGGCCTATGTAGCCACGCAGGAGGCCGCATGACGTTCGACGTCACCACCATCCACGCCTTCGCCGACGGCACGCTGAAGGGCAACCCCCGCCGGCGTCTGCCTGCTCGACGCATTCCCGGCGGACGGCGAGATGCAGGAGATCGCCCGCCGCATGGGCCATTCGGAGACCGCGTTCCTCGTCCGGCGCGGCGACGACGAATACGATCTGCGCTGGTTCTCGCCGGCGACCGAGGTGCCGCTCTGCGGCCACGCCACCCTCGCCGCCGCGCATTATTTGCGCGAGGCCGGGCTCGTCGACACCGCATCGACCGTGCGCTTCGCCACCCGGGCCGGCGAGCTGCGCGCGCATTACGGGCCGGATGCCATCACGCTCGACCTGCCCGCCCGCCCGGGCCGCGCGACCGAAGTTTCCGACCTCGAAGGCTGCCTCGGCGTGCCTATCCTCTCGGCGGTGCGCAACGGCAGCAGCATCGTCGCCGAAGTCGCCGACATGGAGGCGCTGCGAAGCTGCCGGCCGGATTACGCCGCCATCGCCCGCCTGCGCTCGGAGGACCTGATCGTCGTCACCGCCACCGGCGTCGACGGCTTCGATTACGCCTATCGCTGCTTCGCCCCGCAGCTCGGCATTCCCGAGGACCCCGTCACCGGCTCGGCGAACTGCATCCTCGCCCCGCTATGGGCCGGGCGGCTGGGCAAGCAGGCATTCCGCGCCCTGCAGGCCTCGCCCGAAGGCGGCGCGCTCGACGTGCGCGTGAACGGCGAACGCGTCGGCGTCGGCGGCAAGGCCGTCACCGCCGGCATCGCCCATCTCGACCTGGACCGCGACGCGGCGGAGTGCGCATGAACCTCACCCTCCTCAAATGCAAGCTGCACGGCGCGACGGTGACCGACGCCAACCTGAATTACGAGGGCTCGATCGGCATCCCGCGCGACCTGATGGACGCGGCGGGATTACTGCCGCACGAGCAGGTGGACGTACTCAATTTCCGCAACGGCGAGCGCTTCACCACTTACGTGCTCGAATACCCGGCCGCCTCGGGCCATATCGTCATCAACGGCCCCGCCGCACACAAGGCGAAGGCGGGCGACAAGGTCATCGTCATCGCCTACGCGGCGATGGACGAGGCGGCGGCGAAGAAATTCACGCCGAAGGTCGTGCTGCTCGACGCGCAGAACAAGATCAAGCACGCGCCGGACATCGTCATGCTCGATCCCAAGCGGAAAGCCACGTAATGCCCACGCTGCTGCTCGAGCTTTTCTCCGAGGAAATTCCCTCGCGCATGCAGAAGGGCGCTGCGGAGCAGCTTGAGCGCCCTCATCACCGCCGGTTGCGCGAAAGCCGGCCTGAAGCCACGGCGCGGTCAGGACTTATGTCAGCCCGCGCCACCTCGCCATCGCCGTGGCCGAGCTGCCCGACGCGCAGCCCGACGTCAGCGAGGAGAAAAAAGGCCCGCGCGTCGACGCGCCCCGCGCAGGCGCTCGACGGGTTCTTCAAGGGCGCCGGCATCCCGCAGGAGAACGCCGAGGTACGCGAGATCGGCGGCGCCAGATATTTCTTCGCCGTCATCCACCGCAAGGGCCGCCCTACCGCCGAGGTCGCGCAGGATATCTGCGAGGCCGCGCTCGCCGCCTTCACCTGGCCGAAGAGCATGCGCTGGGGCGCGCACGAGCTGCAATGGGTGCGCCCGCTGCACCGCATCGCCTGCCTGCTCGACAGGCACACCGTGCCCGTGCGTTTCGGCCACCTTACGGCGGGCAGCGTCACCGAGGGCCACCGTTTCCTCAGCCCCGGCGCCATCGCCCTGCACGCCGCCGCCGACTACGAGGGACAAGCTCAAGGCCGCCCACGTGCTGGCCGATCCCGCCAAGCGCCGCGATTCGATCAGGAGCGAAGTCGCCCGCCTCGCCGAGCAGCATTCCTTAAGCGTCATCGCCGACGACGCGCTGCTCGATGAAGTCACCGGCCTCGTCGAATGGCCGCTGCCCGCTGCTCGGCCGCTTCGACGCGCAGTTCCTCACGCTGCCGCCGGAAGTGCTCATCAGCGAAATGAAAGTGCACCAGCGCTATTTCGCCCTCGCCGACAAATCGGGCAAGCTGGCCAACGGCTTCATCGCGGTGGCCAACATGCAGACGAAGGACGAGGGCAAGTCCGTCATCGCCGGCAACGAGCGCGTCCTGCGCGCCCGCCTGTCGGATGGCGCCTTCTACTGGGAGCAGGACCGCAAAAAGCCCCTCAGCGACTGGGCGAAGGGTCTGAACGACGTCGTCTTCCACGCCAAGGTCGGCACGATGGGCGAAAAAGTCGCGCGCATCGAAAAACTGGCGCTGGCCATCGCCGATGCGGTGGGCTTCAAGGACACGGGATCGGTCAGCCGCGCCGCGCTGCTCTGCAAGGCCGACCTCACCACCGGCATGGTCGGCGAATTCCCCGAGCTGCAAGGCATCATGGGCCGCTTACTACGCGCTGGCGCAGGGCGAGAAGCCGGAAATTGCCGACGCCATCCGCGACCATTACAAGCCTCTCGGCCCCAACGACTCGCTGCCCGCCAGCGATATCGGCGCCATCGTCGCGCTCGCCGACAAGCTCGACTCCATCACCTCCCTCTTCGCCGCCGGCGAAAAACCCACCGGCAGCAAGGACCCGTTCGCACTGCGAAGGGCGGCGCTTGGCGTGCTGCGGATATTGCGCGCCCGGCACCTCGAAGCGCGCGGTGAGATCGATCTGGCCCTGTACGCGAATGCCGAGGTAATTGAATTCTTCCGTGAGCGCCTGCGCGGCATGCTCAAAGATACGATCCGCCACGATGCGGCCGAAGCTGCTTTCCATGCCGACCGCAAGGGGTTTGATCCATGCGAGGTATGGGCACGCGCGCAAGCTCTTCTCGGCATGACGCAGAGTGACAAAGCGACGATCGAGGCGATCAAGCGCGTCCTCAATATTCTCGCCGCCGAGGAGAAAAAGGCCAAGGCCACCTTCACCTTTGATGCAAAAAAAATGCAGCCGCTTCGCGAGCCTGCCGAGAAGGAACTTTATGCCGCGTTGAAAAAGGCCCAGGGCGATATTGCGAATGCCATCGAAAGTCCGCCTTTTGCGCTTGAGGCACTTAATACCCTCACCGCACCCATCAACCTGTTCTTCGACAATGTGCTGGTCAATGCGGACGAGCCCGGGTTGCGCGAGGCGCGGCTTTCGCTGCTTGCCGGCATCCGGGAGGCCGCGTCACAAATTGCTGACTTTTCCAAAATCGAAGGGTAGAAAGCCCGCATGAAATCCGCCGCCATGAAGAAGACCGCGAACGCAGAGAAGCTCGTCTACCATTTCGGCGACGGGCGGGCCGATGGCACGGCGGCGATGAAGGACCTGCTCGGCGGCAAGGGGGCCAACCTTGCGGATATGTGCGCGCTCGGGCTGCCGGTGCCGCCCGGCTTCACCATCACCACCGGGGTCTGCGTCGGGTATTACGCGAACGGCAGGGAGGTCCCGGCCGCGCTTGCGGCGCAGGTGAAGGAGGGCATCGCCGCCATCGAGGGCTCCGTCGGCCATAGATTCGGCGATGCGGGCGACCCACTGCTGGTCTCGGTGCGATCCGGCGCGCGCGCCTCGATGCCGGGGATGATGGACACGGTGCTCAATCTCGGCCTCAACGACGCGACCGTCGAGGGCCTCGCCGCCAAGACCGGCAACGCGCGCTTCGCCTGGGATTCCTACCGCCGCTTCATCCAGATGTACGGCGACGTGGTGCTGAACGTCCCGCATCATGAATTCGAGGACCTGCTCGACCTGATGAAGAACGACCGCGACTGCGCGCAGGACACCGACCTGAGCGCGGACGACCTCAAGGAGCTCGTCGCCCAGTACAAGGAGCGCGTGAAGCAGAAGCTCAAGGCCGATTTCCCGCAGGACGTGCACGCGCAGCTTTCCGGCGCCATCCGCGCCGTGTTCGATTCGTGGATGAACCCGCGCGCCATCACCTACCGCGCGCTGCAGGACATCCCGGAGTCGTGGGGCACCGCCGTCACCGTGCAATCGATGGTCTTCGGCAACATGGGCGGGGACTGCGCCACCGGCGTCGCTTTCACCCGCGACCCCTCGACCGGCGAGAAGCGCTTCTACGGCGAGTTCCTCGTCAACGCGCAGGGCGAGGACGTGGTCGCCGGCATCCGCACGCCGCAATCGCTGACCAAAGTCGCGCGCGAAAGCATGGGCTCCGCGCTGCCCTCGATGGAAGAGGCGATGCCGAAAGCCTATGGCGAGCTGGTCACCATCTACCAGAAGCTGGAGTCGCATTACCGCGACATGCAGGACATCGAGTTCACCGTCGAGCGCGGCAAATTGTGGATGCTGCAGACGCGCAACGGCAAGCGCTCCGCCCGCGCCGGGCTGAAGATCGCGGTCGACATGGTCGCCGAGAAGCTCATCACCAGGGACGAAGCGCTGCTGCGGCTCGACCCGCTGTCGCTCGACCAATTATTGCACCCGACGCTCGATCCGAAGGCGAAGAAACAGGTCATCGCCAAGGGGCTTCCCGCCTCGCCCGGCGCGGCTTCCGGCAAGGTGGTCTTCTCGGCGGACGACGCCTCGGCGCGCGCGTCGCAGAAGGAAAAAGTCATCCTCGTGCGCATCGAGACCTCGCCGGAGGACATCCACGGCATGGCCGTCGCCCAGGGCATCCTCACCGCGCGCGGGGGGATGACGAGCCACGCCGCCGTCGTCGCGCGCGGTATGGGCAAGCCCTGCGTCTGCGGCACCGGCGAGTTGCGCATCACCTACGCCAACAAGAGCCTTATCGCCGGCGGCGTCACCGTGCGCGAGGGCGATATCGTCACCATCAACGGCTCGACCGGCGAGGTGATGCTGGGCGAAGTCTCCACCATCGAGCCCAACCTCTCCGGCGATTTCTCGACCGTCATGGGCTGGGCGGACGCGGCGCGCAGCATGAAGGTCCGCGCCAATGCCGAAACGCCGAAGGACGCCACCGCCGCGCGCAATTTCGGCGCCGAGGGCATCGGATTGTGCCGCACCGAGCACATGTTCTTCGACGCCGAGCGCATCATCGCCGTGCGCGAGATGATCGTCGCCGAGACGAAAAAAGCCCGCGAGCATGCGCTCGCCAAATTGCTGCCGATGCAGCGCAAGGATTTCTGCGACATCTTCCGCATCATGGACGGGCTGCCCGTCACCATCCGCCTGCTCGACCCGCCGCTGCACGAGTTCCTGCCGCACAACGAGGCCGAGATGCAGGACGTCGCCGACGCCGCACACCTGCCGCTCGACGTCGTCAAGCACCGCGCGGCGCAGCTGCATGAGTCCAACCCGATGCTCGGCCATCGCGGCTGCCGCCTCGGCATCACCTATCCGGAAATCTACGAAATGCAGGCGCGCGCCATCTTCGAGGCGGCGGTGGAAGTCGCCCAGAACCCCTCCCCCCGCCGGGGGGAGGATGGGAGGGGGGATAGGCAAGGCAATGCCTCGACAAGCCCCCACCCCAACCCTCCCCCGGCGGGGGAGGGAAGAAGGGTCCATCCCGAGATCATGATCCCGCTCGTGATGACGAAGCGCGAGTTGGCGATCCTGAAAAAGCTCATCGACGACACCGCGCAGGACGTTTTTCGCCAGGACCGGCGTCACCATCCCCTACAGTGTCGGCACGATGATCGAGCTGCCGCGCGCCGCGCTCAAGGCCGGGGAGATCGCCGAGGCGGCGGAGTTCTTCAGCTTCGGCACCAACGATTTGACGCAGACCTCGCTCGGCATCTCGCGCGACGACGCCGGCTCCTTCCTCGAGGACTACAAGAAAAAAGGCATTTTCGAGCACGACCCCTTCGTCACGCTCGACGTCGAAGGCGTCGGCGAGCTGATCCGTATCGCCTGCGAGCGCGGCCGCGCCACGCGGCCCGGCCTCAAGCTCGGCATCTGCGGCGAGCATGGCGGCGACCCCGCCTCGATCGCCTTCTGCCAGGGCGTCGGCCTCGACTATGTCAGCTGCTCGCCCTACCGCGTGCCGATCGCACGACTGGCCGCTGCACAGGCGGCGCTGAAGGCAAAGAAAGCTTAAAGTCCGTCATTGCGAGGAGCATCGCGACGAAGCAATCCAGTCCTTGCCATCGGCACTCACTGGATTGCCGCGCTCCCGTTGGTCGCTCGCAATGACGACTTAGCGGTCGTATAGCTTGAAGCGGCGCTGGATGCTCATCTCGCCGCTGTTCCAGATGACCAGCTCGTCATAGGCGGAGACCGGGATGTCCTCGGTGCGCTCGGCGCCGATGAAGCCGTGGAGCAGCCCGTTATCGTCGTGCAGCGTGCCGGTCGAGGGCTTGCGCGGATCGGCGGTGAGCAGCGAGGCGGTGCCGTCCGCCTCGGGGAAGAACGCCGTGCGCCCGGGCGGGATCGTTTCGACGAGGCGGGAGCCGGCGCTGTCGAACGCGACGCGGTGCGTCTCACGGTCGAGGTTGGTGACCTTGATGGCGTAGGCGCTGCTCGCGCTCAGGCCGACAAGCCCAAGAGCAGCCAGAATAAAACCGGTTTTCATTTTTCTCCTCGCGATCGTCATCAAACGGTCATCGGTTCAGGCTAATATCATCCGCATAAGGAAACCGTATGCCGCATAGACATAGTAAAGCCAGGATCATCGCGCAATTAAAGTCGCTCGACCTTAACCACGACGGCATGCTGTCGGCGGAAGAAATCCACGCGCGCCGGCATTACCTGACCTTCGCCGCCCGCGCGGCCGAGGAACGGCTGACGCCGCTGACCGCCACCTATGTCCGGGAGCCCATGCCGGCGCTCGACGAGAATGGGTATCCCGCGCCCCCTCAGGTGACGCCGAAGGACAGTTTCATCGCGCCGGATGCGCCTATCGTCAGCCGCGTCACGCTGCTCAACGAATTGCTGGAGGAGGGCGTGAAGAACCCGGTGAAGCTGCTCGACGGGATCTTTCCCAGGGGCATCGCCACCGTGACCTTGTCGCAGGAATGCGACCATTATCCCGAGATGAACTGCCATACGCTGCCGAACAAAAAGATCGTCATCTTCCAGCCCGGCACGGCGACCAGCCTCTAAAGCATCGCCTTGATCGCGGCGGCGGCGGCGCAGGCCAGCGCGTCGGCGCGGTTGTTGTGCGCGTTGTCGGCGTGGCCCTTGACCCAGTGCCATGCGATGGTATGGCGCTTCGCCTCTTCCAGCAGCGCCTGCCAGAGGTCGACGTTCTTCACCGGTTTTTTGTCCGCCGTCCTCCAGCCGCGCTTCGCCCAGCCATGCACCCATTCGGTGATGCCCTGCTGCACGTATTTGCTGTCCGTATAGACCGCCACCTTGCACGGGCGCGTCAGCGAGCGCAGCGCCATGATGACGGCCGTCATCTCCATGCGGTTGTTGGTCGTCGCGCTCTCGCCGCCCGAAATTTCCTTCTCGGTCCTGCCGTAGAACAGCACCGCGCCCCAGCCGCCCGGGCCGGGATTGCCGAGGCAGGCGCCGTCGGTATAGATGGCGACCTCGCTCATCGCGCATCCCGGTGGAAGCGGAGCTTCATCGCGTATTCGCGCGGATCGTGCGGCGTCACCAGCGCGCCCGCCTCGCGGAAGATCCAGTCATGCGCGCGCGTCAGCAGGAAGCGCAGCGCGGCGCCGCGCAGCAGGACGGGCCATGCGGCTTTCTCCGCATCGGTGAAGGGCCGCTGCGCTTCGTAAGCACCGCGCAGCGCGGCCGCTTTTTCGACGCTGAATCGGTCGCCCTCGAAGCACCAGGCATTGAGCGCGATGGCGACGTCGTAGGCGAGCGCATCGTTGCAGGCGAAATAGAAATCGATGATGCCGCTGACCAGCTCGTCCTCGAAGAACACGTTGTCGGGAAAAATATCGGCGTGGATCACGCCGCCCGGTAAAGCTTCCGGCCAGCGCGCACCGAGGTAAGCGAGCTCATCCGCCACCATCGCGTCGAGCCCGGGCTCGATGGTATCGAGCCCGCCTTCCACTTTCGCATGCAGCTTCCGCCAGCCGCCGAGCGAGAGCGCATTGGCGCGCGTCAGCCCGAAACCTTTCGAAGCCGCGTGCAGCTTCGCCACCGCCGCGCCGACCTGCGCGGTGTCCCCGGCGGTGAAGACGGTCTTGCTCTTTCCCGGCAGGAAACTGACCAGCACCGCGTGCCGCCCGGCGACCTCGCCGCTCAGGGAGCCGTCCCTGCGCGCGATGGGTTGCGGGCAGGCGAAGCCGCGCGCCGCGAGGTGCCCCATCAGCCCGAGGAAGAAGGGAAGCTCGCCCGGCGCGACGCGTTTTTCGTACAGCGTCAGGATGTATTTTTCTTCCGCGCCGCCCTTGCCTTCGACGTCGATAAGGTAATTCGTGTTCTCCCACCCCCTCGGCAATGCCCAGCGCAAAGGAAAGCCGCCCCAGCCCGTAGGTTTTCTCCACCAGGGAAGCGATGGTCTCGTTGCTCAGCTGCGTATAGACGGCCATGGTTGCCGTTTAGCAGCGCCGTTGCGTGCTGTCACTTTTTCCACCGCCGGCGTTTTTTCGCTGGCGAGGCGCGGCCAAGTTGGTTAAGGTCGGGCTTACTCGGCAGTCAGCAAGCTGCTCCTACGAATGCAAAAATAACCAGGAGAAAAGCCATGTTCCGGCGGAAAGAAGACGGTATGGACACAATGGAAGCGACCAACGAAACCGCCGGCGGCGCCGGCAGCACCAGCGAAACCAGCACCGGCCACAGCCCGACGGCAGTCCCGTCGCAGCCGGTAGCGCAACCGAACGCGGCGGCTCCTGCCGCGGCGGCGCCTTCCTTCCGCCCCGTCCCGCCGCAGGCGGCGATGCTGGCGCAGCACCGCGCCGCGTCGGCCCCCTCCGCCACGGCGCAGCCGGAGCGCCACGGCGCCCACCCGGCGGCGCGCGTGCAAAGCAAACGCGTGCTCACCGTCGGCCCCGACATTCAAATGAAGGGCGAGATCACCACCTGCGACCGCGTCGTCATCGAGGGCATGGTGGACGCCACCATGCGCGACGTGCACACCGTCGAGCTCGCCGAGACCGGCTCGCTGAAAGGCACCGCCGAGGTCGAGGACGCCGAGATCAGCGGCAATTTCGAGGGCGACCTCGCCGTGCGCGGCAAGCTGACGATCTACACCTCCGGCCGGGTGCGCGGCAACGTCACCTACGGCGAGATCGAGATCCAGCGCGGCGGCCAGATCAGCGGCAATATCAGGAACGCCGCCGAGGCCAAGCTGCCCGCCAACCACAACCAGCCCGGCCAGGGCCCCAGCCACAAGCCGAAGGCCGCCGCTTAGGTTTTACCTATCGAACAAAAAGGGCCGCGGAGCGATCCGCGGCCCTTTTTATTGAGCGCGTGCGAGCCGCATTCCCGACCTGTCACCCCGTCGGATGACGGGGTCCGTGCCGTGCAAAATAATCGGTGCAGTAGTTTTAAGGAAAGGCAGACCCCGCAACAGGTGCGGGGTGACACTTCATTTTTTTGCCTTGGGCGGAGTGAGTTCTTTCTTTTTGTAACCACACTCCTCGACGATCAGGCAGCGCCAGCATTCCGGTCGCCGCGCCTTGCAGACGTAGCGGCCATGCAAAATGAGCCAGTGATGCGCGTGCTGCATCCATTTCGCCGGGATGCGCTTCTCGAGGGCGAGCTCGGTCGCCAGCGGGTTGCCCGTATGGCACAGGCCGGTCCGGTTGGCGACGCGGAAGACGTGCGTATCGACCGCGATCGTCCCCTCGCCCTTGATCGTGTTGAGCCAGACATTCGCCGTCTTGCGGCCGACGCCGGGCAGCGTCATCAGCGCCTCGCGCGTGGGCGGGATGGTACTGCCGTACTGCTCCACGAGCTGCTTCGCCAGCGCGATGACGTATTTCGTTTTCGCCCGGTAAAGCCCGATGCTGGCGATGAACGGCATCAGCCCCGCCTCGCCGAGCGCCGCCATTTTCTCCGGCGTGCCGTATTCGGCGAACAGCGTTTTCGTCGCCTTGTTGACCGAGACGTCCGTCGCCTGCGCCGAGAGCACGATGGCGACCAGCAGCGTGAACGGGTTGGTGAAGACGAGCTCCGTCTTCGGGTGCGGCTCGGCCCGCGCGAAGCGGCGAAAGATCGAATCGATCGCCTGCGGGGAAATGAGCTTACTCTCGGCCATGGCTCCCCGAAAACCATGAAAGCATCAGAAAAACAAGCGGTTTAGCGCCCCCCCCAGCCTCTCCGCACTGCCTGCGTAGCCCGTCAGGGCGAGCCCGCAGGCCGGCGGAGGCCGGCCGAAGGAGGGGGAGCGGTAGCTTGGGGGCGGCGCGCGTCAAGCGCGCTTTAATCGCCCCCACGCGCGCGCCAGCGCGCCACCAAATACTTCATCAAACTGTCACATAGTTCCAACCACCCGTTTGCTAGAATGAAGTCATGGAGCAATCCGGATTCAGTTCATTCCTGCGCGGCTTCGGCAGCGGCGCCTTCAACAGCGCGCTGATGCTGGGCATCTTCACCGGGGTCGGCTACCTGGTGACGGGCGGCCTGCTGATGAGCCTGCCGATGGCGGGCATCATGATCGGCTCGATCGGGCTGTTCAACGGCGTCATGGGCGTCTGGCGCCACCATGAGGAGCAGAACAACGCCAAGCTCATCGCCCGCGACATCCTGCGCGACAGCCAGATCCGCTCCGCCTCGCTCGGCGTCGCCCCCTCGCTTTCGCAGCAGGCCGACCTCGCCGAGCCCGCCCAGTCGGCCGGGCGCGGCAGCTGGGCCGAGCGTGCCGGCAGCTCCGCCGGCGGCGACCGCATCCAGTCCATCCTCGACAACGGCGCGATGTCCGCCAAGGACCGCGCGAGCGCCATCCTCGCCGAGCGCGAGAGCGGCGCTTCCGCCTCGCGTTCCTAGGACCTTTCTCATCATTGCAAAGAATTAACGCGCGGGTGAAGCTGCGGCAAAACGCCGGGGCGCATAGATGGACGGGTGGAAATCGCTCCACTTATTCATCCAAGGAGTCTCAACTATGCGTAAGATCGTACTCGGCCTCGTAGCCGCTACCGCCCTCTCCACCGCCGCCTTCGCGGCTGACGATTCGGCGAACACCACGACCAACACCACCACCAACACGACGGCCTCGGCACCGAAAGCCGCTCATCATAAAGCCGCGCCGAAGCACCACACCGCGAAAAAAGCCCCGGCCGCTTCGACCACCACCGGCACCGGCTCGACCGGCTCCGTCTCGGTCGAGAGCACCGGCAACACCGAAACCGGCGGCGTTTCCAAGTAACGCCTTCCGGGCCGTGACCTTTCACGGCCGGTAGAAGAACGAAACCGGGGCCACACGGCCCCGGTTTTTTTCTGCGCGCGGCCCGGCAAGCGCAAAAATCGCTGGCGTTTCCCGCCGTCCATGCGCTATGCGGGAATGCACGGGCCGCCGGAGTCCCGGCGCCGCGACCTTACCGCTTCCAAGGAGCTTCCCATGCGCACGACCACTTCCGTCCTCCTGGCCACGTTGCTGCTCTCCGGCACCGCGCTCGCCCAGGTCCCCGCCGATACCGCGCCCGCCCCGGCCGGCGCCTCGCCCTTCGGCGCCCCCTCCGCGCCGCTGACGGCCGAGGAGAAAGCCAGCATCACCAAAGAAAAAGCCGATATCGCCCGCAAGAAAGCCGCCGCCGCGCGCGCCGCGAAACTCCGCGCCGAGAAAAAACGCGAGGCCGCCGAGGCCAAGGAAAAAGCCGCCGCGCCCGCGCCGGAGCCCGAAGTAGCTCCCGTCCCGCCGCCTGCCGCCGCCCCGGCTCCTACGCCTGCCGCCGCGCCGATGCCCGCCCCTGCGACGCCGCCCGCCCCCGGCGCCATGGCGCCGATGCCCGCGCCGGCCGCCGTCGCCCCGCCTGCCGGGAACCCGATGCCGCCCGGCGCTCCCGGCGCGTCGCCGACCACGCCGCCGCCCGCCATCGCGCCGGGCGCGGGTGCACCTCCCGGCATGCCCGTGCCGGCACCGGGTACGCCCCCGGCGCCGCCGCACCCGTAACGGGTCGCGCTTCTTACGAAAAAGGGCCGCTTCGCGCGGCCCTTTTTTATCGGCGGTTAAAGTTGGGCGTGAAGTTCAGGCGCTGCGGCCATCTTCTGCACGGCGGCGCCGGCGGCGTCGATGCGCGGCTGAGGTCTGCCGTCGTCGCGGCCGGTGGGTACGGCGTCCGCGTGCATCTCTTTCTCGGCGGCGAGGCGGTATTCGCGCTTCTCGATATGCTGCTCGCGCTTGCGGGCGAAGACGCGGCTCACCGCGTAGAGCAGCGTCGCCGAAGCGGCGGTGGCGAAGATATCGAGCGAGGCGATGCGCCCGACCTGGAAATGCGTCGTCTCATACTGCGCCAGGCGCTTCTCGACGCCTTCCCACGCCTTGCCGAGCGTCTCGCCCGGCGTGAGGCCGCGCAGCCGCAGCGCGTCGATCTCGCCGCGCAATTGCCCGTGCTCGGCGATCAGCGCAGCCGGCACGCCGACGCGCGCCGGCTTGCCGAGGAGCCGGCAGAATTTATCGGCGAACTCGGTCTCGAAGGTCTGGAAGCTTTTCGGGAAGAGCTTGCCGCCGCCCGACAGGCTGACCCAGACCGTCGCCCAGGCGGTGATGCGCGCGCCGATCAGCGTCCAGATCGTCTGCTTCGGCGCGGCGGCGATCGCCGCCGGGTCCGTCGCGTCGCCATGCGTGCGGTTCCAGCTTTGCACGAACGGCACCTTGAATTTCTCCGCCGCCCAGACGAACGGGATGCCGATCAGCCCGCCGAAATGCAGCGTCACCGTCTGCAGCAGCTTGTTGGCGCCGTCGGCGTTCTTCGCCCAGCCCCGCTCGACCAGCCTCTCGGCCATTTTCGTAAAGCGCGGTGCCATGCGCGAATGGTATTGCAGCGCCCAGGCGATCGGCACCGTGGCGAGGAAGGTGAACACATAGCCGATGCCGCCATAGGTCAGCCAGTTGAAGACCTTCTCGCCCTTCGACATTTTCTCGGGCGGAGCGTTCGTTGCCGGAGCGGCGGCCGGATCAGCCATGCTGCATGCCCTCCGGCAGCGGCGACTGCCGCTGCACCTCTACCGTCGATGCCCGGACTTTCGATTGCGGCACCGTTTCCGGCATCGCCGGTGCCGTTTTTCTCTGATGGTGCTCCTCGTATCTTTCGATCTGCGCTTCGAGCTTCTCTTCCCTGCGTTCCCGATGGACGACCTGCCTCTTGGCAAAAAAGTGGCTGGAGGCGTAGAGCATGGCCGCGACCACGCCGGTCACGACGGCGTCGATCGCCAGCATTTTACCGAGCGTATAGCCGAAGGTCTCATGGCTTTCGACCTCAAGCAGCTTGTGCATGCGCAGGTTGCGCACTTCCTTGCCCATCGCCGAAGCACGCTGCGATTTCGGTACGGCATCCATGCGGGCCTTCAATGCATCGGCCTGCGTTTTCAGCCCCTCCACCAATGCCGGATCGTCGTAATGGGGCAGGCCGAACGTCTTGGTGAATTTCTCACCCGACCAGGTCGAGGCGCGGGAGAAGAACCCTCCCAGGACCTGGGGAAGGCTTAGGACCAGCATGCCCGCGAACGTCATGGCCATCGCGCTCAGGCGGCCGGCCGCCAGGCTCCACCAGGTCTGTTTCGGCGCGGCGGCGATTTCTTCCGCAGAGGTCGGATCGCCTTTCCAGCGATTCCATTTCGTCGCCAGCGAAACTTTTTTATCCTCCGCCAGCTTGAGCGGGACCAGCATGGCGATGCCGCCCCACATGGTAAGGAACGTGCCGGTGAGTGCCTCGGCGGTATGCTCGTTCAGCCCCGTTCTTTCCAGGCTTTTGAATATATTCTCATGCAGCGACGGAAATTTGCGTTTTTGCACCACGGCGAGCAGCGCGCTGATCAGGAACGTCCCCGTCGCGTACATCGGTCCGTAGAAAATCCAGTCGAACGCCCGCTCGCCCTTCGAGCGGCGGCGGCGGTCGGCCTTCTCCCCGGGCGGCGTTTCGGCCATGGGTTCCTGTTCGGTCTCTGCCATGCGGCGGACGCACTCCTTCACCCTCGATTTTAAGGGATTTCAGGGGGAGCGTCGGTGAAGGTTTCGTGAAGGTTTTTCGTGAGTTATTCATGCAAACGTCACATTCGATGGCGCCTATTATTCGTATAATCGAGCCGGAACTCAGGAGTAGCTGTGGCCAATTCGAATGCCGCCCAAACTGACGAAGAGCTCCTCGAGCGAATGCGGGCCTACCGCGTGCCGGGCTCCGGCCTCAACCGCGCGATGGAAGAGATCGCACGCCAGTTCGGGCTGGAAGGATCCGCAGAAGTTTTCGTGTCGCGGTCAAAAGCCATCAACGCCAGCATGAGCCCGACCAGGGAGGGCTTGCGGATGGTCGTCACCGAGCCCCTGCTGGAAGTCTTGGGAAGCTCGGCCAATGGCTCGGCGAGCCAGGAGTTGCGGGGCGTCATCGGCCACGAGCTCGGTCACATCCGTGAAGGCGGCCTGAAGCCCTATCTGCTGGGCGGTTTTCTGCCCATGCTGGGCCTGCCGGTGATCGCCGTGGCCGCGCGGCATTACATCGCCCGCGCGCATGAGCACCAGCTGCCACGGCATCAGGCGGTCCCTTTTATCCGCCAGCAGGCCGACCGGCTTTACGATCCCCTGCCCGACCAGGGCCCCGGGTTTTCCACGCCACAGCAGGACACCGCCATGACCTCGATGGCCAAGGACGTGGCCGTCGGCGCACTTGGCTTCGGCGGTGGCTCCCTCATCGCCAGGGTGAACAGCAACCTGCTCGAGCACCGCTGCGACCGGTGGGGCGCCAGGGCCGGCAGCCCCGAAGCCATGATCAACTCGTTCCGCCGTATGGAGAAGGCAATGGCCGAGCGGAAGCTCGCCGGCATCCGGGTCCCTGTGGATGACCCTTACAAGTACGGGAAGGCGCAGGGCAAGGTCAGCCAGTGGGCGATCGATTTCCTCCGGAGCACCATCGGCTCGCATCCCAGCCACGCCGCGCGCATCGAATACCTGGAAAAACTCGCCGTCGAAACGGCGACGCACCTGCGCTAAACCGGGCAAAAACCCGACTGCAGGCCCGCTACGACTTACTCTCTCGAAAAACCCACTCTACGAAACTACAATCCGCCGCGCGGGCTTTGCCCGCGTTAGGATTGACTTTGCCCCTGCACTTTCGCGCCTGCGCGAAAGTGGGAGCGAAGCGACAAAAAAAGGCCCGTTTGGAAGGCCTGGCGACGACTTACTCTCCCGTGCCTTGAGACACAGTACCATCAGCGCAGAGGGGTTTCACGGTCGTGTTCGGGATGGGAACGGGTGGGACAACCCTCGCTATAATCACCAGGCCGTCAAAACGGGCCTTTGTTCGCACCGCTTGAAGCAACACCTCAAGCGGCGGGGAAAGCGTGAATAGGTATCTACTTTGATGTGATTGTTTAAGTTCAACTCTTCACTTCAAACGTTTGTACTTGGCTGGCTTTCGCCGGCTTTGTACTGAACGTGAAGCGATCATGAAATCGAATCAAGCTACGCTCCCCGAAGGGAACGCAGATAAAATCAATGGAGTTATTAGTACCGGTAAGCTGCACTCCTTACGGAGCTTCCACACCCGGCCTATCAACGTAGTGGTCTACTACGACTCTCATAGGGAAACCTATTTTCAAGGCTGGTTTCACGCTTAGATGCTTTCAGCGTTTATCCATTCCGTACATAGCTACCCAGCTGCGCCACTGGCGTGACGACTGGTGCACCAGAGGTACGTCCAACCCGGTCCTCTCGTACTAAGGTCAGATCCTCTCAAGTTTCCTACACCCATGGCAGATAGGGACCGAACTGTCTCACGACGTTCTAAACCCAGCTCACGTACCACTTTAAATGGCGAACAGCCATACCCTTGGGACCTTCTCCAGCCCCAGGATGTGATGAGCCGACATCGAGGTGCCAAACCTTGCCGTCGATATGGACTCTTGGGCAAGATCAGCCTGTTATCCCCGGCGTACCTTTTATCCGTTGAGCGATGGCCCTTCCACTCGGGACCACCGGATCACTAGAACCTACTTTCGTATCTGTTTCAGCTGTCACTGTCACAGTCAGGCAAGCTTATGCTCTTGCACTCTAAAGGACGATTTCCGACCGTCCTGAGCTTACCTTCGCGCGCCTCCGTTACTCTTTGGGAGGCGACCGCCCCAGTCAAACTGCCCATCATACACGGTCCCAGTCCAGGATGACTGGACTTGGTTAGATATCAAATGTCGTCAGGGTGGTATTTCAAGGCTGCCTCCATCCCAGCTGGCGCCGGGACTTCAAAGGCTCCCACCTATCCTACACAAACAAAATCTAATACCAGTGTAAAATTGCAGTAAAGGTGCACGGGGTCTTTCCGTCTAACCACGGGTACTCCGCATCTTCACGGAGAATTCAATTTCGCTGAGTTGATGCTGGAGACAGTGGGGAAGTCGTTACGCCATTCATGCGGGTCGGAACTTACCGACAAGGAATTTCGCTACCTTAGGACCGTTATAGTTACGGCCGCCGTTTACTGGGGCTTCAATTCAAGGCTTACACCTCTCGTTTTAACCTTCCAGCACCGGGCAGGCGTCAGACCCTATACGTCGGCTTGGAAACCTTCGCAGAGCCCTGTGTTTTAAATAAACAGTCGCTACCCCCTGGCTTGTGACGCCCATCCACACTTGCGTGCGAGTGGGCCACTCTTATCCCGAAGTTACGAGTGCAATTTGCCTAGTTCCTTCAGCATCATTCTCTCAAGCGCCTTGGTATACTCTACCATCCCACCTGTGTCGGTTTAGGGTACGGCTTAATGCAGAGGCTATTTCCTGGCACCGATTCATGGCCCGGGCAATCCAATAAGCCCAAACCACTTACTCAATGCGTCACCATCTGCTAGCTCAGGAATATTTACCTGATGTCCATCGACTACGCCTTTCGGCCTCGCCTTAGGGACCGGCTAACCCTGCTCTGATTAACATAATGCAGGAACCCTTGGGATTTCGGCGACAGAGTTTCTCACTCTGTTTGTCGCTACTCATGTCAGCATTCGCACTTCCGATACCTCCAGCGATCCTGACGGATCACCTTCACAGGCTTACGGAACGCTCCGCTACCGCTTGCCCTTACGGACAAGCCCTAAGCTTCGGCACGTGATTTAATCCCCGGTACATTTTCGCCGCAAGATAGCTTGATTAGACCAGTGAGCTATTACGCTTTCTTTAAAGGATGGCTGCTTCTAAGCCAACCTCCTGGTTGTTATGGCCGTCTCACATGCTTCCCAACTTAATCACGATTTTGGGGCCTTAGCTGTAGATCTGGGTTGTTTCCCTCTCGACTACGGCAGTTAGCTGTCGCAGTCTGTCTCCTGAACAGTACTCATCGGTATTCGGAGTTTGGTTAGGTTTGGTAAGTCTTTGGGACCCCCTAGCCCATCCAGTGCTCTACCCCCGATGGTATTCATTCAAGGCACTACCTAAATAGTTTTCGCGGAGAACCAGCTATTACGAAGTTTGATTGGCCTTTCACCCCTAACCACAGCTCATCGACCACCTTTTCAACGGTGGTTCGTTCGGCCCTCCAGCTGGTGTTACCCAACCTTCAGCCTGGCCATGGCTAGATCACCTCGTTTCGGGTCTAATGCATGCAACTTGTCGCCCTATTCAGACTCGCTTTCGCTACGCCTACACCTATCGGCTTAAGCTTGCTGCATACACTAAGTCGCTGACCCATTATACAAGAGGTACGCTGTCAGGGGATAAATCCCCCTCCAACTGCTTGTAGGCATCCGGTTTCAGGTCTCTTTCACTCCCCTCGTCGGGGTGCTTTTCACCTTTCCATCACTGTACTGGTTCACTATCGGTCGGCAAGGAGTACTTAGGCTTGGATCGTGGTCGACCCATGTTCAGACAGGATTTCACGTGTCCCGCCTTACTCGAGGAAGTCAGCTGTTTTACGCGTACGGGGCTATCACTCCGCTATGGCCCACCTTTCCATGTGGTTCCGCTTATCTCACTGACAACACTGGCCTGGTCCGCGTTCGCTCGTCACTACTAACGGAGTCTCAATTGATGTCCTTTCCTCCGGCTACTGAGATATTTCAATTCACCGGGTTCGCTTAAATGACCTATGTATTCAGTCATCTATACCTCTAAATTGAGTTCAGAGACCAGCATTCAGGGCACGACTCACCGTTGCCCAGTTGGCCTGTGGATGAAACTTTCACCCAAGGCACACCTGAAGCGTGGACCACTTTCGGCTTCCCGCTCGTGGACCGCGTCGCCTTGACCGTGAGGTCAAAGGACAAGTGAGCTTCCGTATGGATTTTCATCCACAGGAAACTTTTTCCTAAATACTGTATTCTGAACTCAAGAGGTGGGTTGCCCCATTCGGAAACCTACGGATCGGCGTTCCTTCACAACTCCCCGTAGCATATCGCAGTGTAGCACGTCCTTCATCGCCTCTTGCCGCCAAGGCATTCACCAGATGCCCTTCTCTTATTTTATCTGATCCAAAGATCTAAAAATAAATTCAAAAATTTTTGGCGCTTGATTGATTATCATGATGCACTTCACGCACAGAACAAACCGGCTTTCGGTTTGCTGCTTCTCCTTAAACGATCCCTGGAGCTGGAAGGCTGCGGCGCTACCCGTTCTCCTGCCTTTTCGCCTCGGATCAGAACAAATAACAAGTTCGCTAAGCGCTTGTTTGTCTGCAGTGAAAGTGAACTTTTTTACAATCAGCATCAACGTCTTTGCTGCTTACCCCGGGATGGTAATTTTCCCGGCGCTCGGTGACAGGATCATGTGGCTCCCCGGTTAGACAGTGGGGCATTATCCCGGCACCACAACAAAGCGCGTTGTAGATACCTATTCACTTGTCATTCAGCAGCGGCTGGCGTCCAGCAGGCCTTGGGCCCGGCAGTTCAGCCGCGTTTCCGATCCTCTTTTTCGATGCACACACGAGGTGCGCTCTGAAAGACTTCTCAGAAAGGATGGGGGTTTTATACTTCGCGGGGGGTGGCTGTCAACTGCTATTGTGCAAAATTCTTCTGCCGGCGCAAAGCCCCAGCCAGAGCGGGTTTGCGCAGGGCGGCATGTGGATCGTTCCCATGCGGAAAAACCGATGGGTGGATTTTTTCCCCTGATGGGGTACGCATATCGTCGTCGCCGACATGAATGGAGAATTTATGCGCGCGGGACGAGAAAGGAACTACCATTCCAATAAGGAGGAAAGTCATGAAAACCACGAAAACCACGTCGATGCTGCTGCTCGCGGGCGCCCTTGCGCTCTCGGCCTGCGGTGAGACCGCCCAGCAACGTGCCGAATCCGGCGCGCTGATCGGTGCCGGCACGGGTGCCGCCGCCGGGGCGATCATTGCCGGGAACCCCTGGGCCGGGGCCGCCGTCGGCGGTGTCGTCGGCGCAGGCGCCGGCGCGACGCTCGGCGCGATCTCCGACCACCCCTGGTTCCATCAATAGCCGAACCCATGCAGGGAACCCCGGTCGCAACTCGGGTTCCCTGCCTTGGATCAATAGGTTAGCGATCAACCCATGAGGCCGCTGCGCCCTATTATTGCCATGATTTCCGCCCTGTTCCTGCTGTCCGGCTGCGGCGATTCGCATCTCGAACGGGCGGGCAACGGCGCCATGATCGGCATGGCGACCGGTGCGCTGGTGGGCGGTGTCGCTGGCGGGAATCCGCCGAAAACCCTGTTCGGTGGCGCGCTGATCGGTGCCTTGATCGGCGGCGTGCTCGGCGCCCTCTCCCCAGGGCCGGTTTTCTTCAACACGACCACGGACATTAAAAAGAGTTCTGGGCGCGTTTAAAACCCTGCAGAGGGGCTACTGCTCCGCCCGGCAAGCATAGTCTCTGCAAACTCTATAACGTTTCCAGCGCTATCTGGTTACGTGTACCTGCTGCAGAAAACCTCATCACCTGCATACCACCCGCTTCACTGTAGCTAGCAGTAGCTTCAGCGCCTTTGGCACGGAGCATGGTCAGAATCGCCGCCGTCGCGGTCGATTGCGCGCCGAAACTGTCGCAGAAATAGAGGATATGGTCGCCATCGCGTTCGAACCGATGGTTAGCCTGCGCCGCTACCAGCCTACAGGCTTCGTTGGCATGGGAAACGCTGCTATGCAGCCTTAAAGGCTGCTCGTAGCCTTCTATCTGAACCTGCCGAACCGCATCTATTGGCATTCTGTACCCCGCTGCTGATTTGAGCTAATTTATACCATGCATGGCACCCCGCAATATTAAGATTGGATGAAAGATGGACTGGCCCCGTTCCTACCTACTCCAAGCGCCTCGACGGCATGCCAAAAGGGTCCTATATTAGCCTTAATGTTATCCACAATCCATCCTCGCGCTCTTAACGGAACATTAGGGAATCTATGGCATTCTGGCGGTATATGAACACGGCATCCGGCCACGGGAAGAAGCCCGGCGCAGAGGATGCGGTAGCCGGGTGCCGGGTTCATATGGGTGCAGCCGGGGACGGTGGCACGCCGGACGGTGAAGCGCAGGGCGACCTCATGGTGGCCGAGCCCCTCACCAAGCCGAAGCGACCGCCGCTCTATCGGGTGATCCTGCTGAACGATGACTACACACCGATGGATTTCGTCGTGCTGGTGCTGGAGCAGATCTTCCGCAAACCCCACGGCGACGCGCTGCAGCTGATGCTGCAGGTCCATGAAAAAGGGGCGGCGATCGCCGGGGTCTATACCCGCGACATCGCCGAGACCAAGGTGGAGCTGGTCATCGAGTACGCGCGGATCAACGACTACCCCCTGCAATGCACCCTGGAGAAAGACGCCTAACCCTGCACAGGAAAAAGAGAAAATGCTCTCGAAGAACCTCGAATCCACCCTCCACAAGGCCCTCGATCTCGCCAAGAGCAATCGCCACGAATACGCGACGCTCGAGCACCTCCTGCTGGCCTTGACCGACGACGCGGATGCCGCGCCGGTGCTGCGCGGCCGTCGGGGTTGAGCTGCCCGAACTCAAGCGGGCGCTAGTCGATTTCATGACCACCGAGCTCGCCACCCTCGTCGTCGACCATGTCGAGGAAGCCAGGCCCACTGCGGGTTTCCAGCGGGTCGTGCACCGCGCCGCCATCCATGTGCAGTCGGCCGGCAAGCACGAGGTCAACGGCGCCAACGTGCTGGTCGCCCTGTTCTCCGAGCGCGAATCGCACGCGGTGTTCTTCCTGCAGGAGCAGGACGTCAGCCGCCTCGACGTGGTGAACTACATCAGCCACGGCATCGTGAAATACGGCGACCTCGCCCGCATCGTCCACCGCGAGCACTCCGAGGAGGAGCTCGAGGACGGCTCGATCCGCTATTCGGACGCAGAAAGCCGCCGCTTCCGAGGAGGGCGAGAAGGGCAAGGACCCGCTATCGCTCTACTGCGTCAACCTCAACAAGAAGGCCGCCGCCGGCAAGACCGACATCCTGATCGGCCGCGAGAAGGAAATCGAGCGCACGGTTCAGATATTATGCAGGCGGAATAAAAATAATCCCCTCTTCGTCGGCGAGGCCGGCGTCGGCAAGACGGCGATCGCCGAGGGGCTCGCCCTGCGCATCACCCGCGCCGAAGTCCCGGCGGTGCTGAAGAACGCGGTCATCTTCTCGCTCGACATGGGCTCGCTGCTGGCCGGCACGCGCTATCGCGGCGATTTCGAGGAGCGCATGAAGGCCGTCATCAAGGCGGTGGAAAAGCTCCCCGGCGCGATCCTGTTCATCGACGAGATCCACACCATCATCGGCGCCGGCAGCACCTCCGGCGGCGCGCTCGACGCCTGCAACCTGCTGAAGCCCGCGCTGGCGCGCGGCAGCTTGCGCTGCATGGGCTCGACCACCTTCAAGGAATACAACTCCACGATCGAGAAGGACCGCGCGCTCGCCCGCCGCTTCCAGAAGATCGACGTCTACGAGCCCTCCGTCGAGGATTCGATCAAGATCCTGCGCGGCCTCAAGCCCTATTACGAGGAGCACCACAAGGTGCGCTACCTCCCCGCCGCCATCGAGGCCGCGGTCGAGCTCTCGCAGCGCTACATCCACGACCGCAAGCTGCCCGACAAGGCCATCGACGTCATCGACGAGGCCGGCGCCGCGCAGATGCTGCTGCCCGACCACAAGCGCAAGAAGACCATCACCGTGCGCGAGGTCGAGGACGTCGTCGCCAAAATGGCGCGCATGCCCGCGAAGACCGTCTCGACGGACGATGCCGAATCGCTGCGCAACCTGGAGAAGAACCTGAAGCTCACCGTCTTCGGCCAGGACAAGGCCATCGCCGAGCTCGCTTCCGCCGTGAAAATGGCGCGCGCCGGCCTGCGCGACGACGCCAAACCGATGGGCTGCTACCTCTTCACCGGCCCTACTGGAGTGGGCAAGACCGAAGTCGCGACGCAACTCGCCAAAACGCTCGGCATGGAGCTCGCCCGCTTCGATATGTCCGAGTATATGGAGAAACATTCCGTATCCGGACTCATCGGCGCTCCTCCTGGCTATGTCGGCTTCGAGCAGGGCGGCAAGCTGACCGACGCGGTCGACCGCGCCCCCTACTCCGTCGTGCTGATGGACGAGATCGAAAAAGCCCACCCGGACGTCTTCAACATCCTGCTGCAGGTGATGGATTACGGCCGCCTGACCGATACCAACGGCAAGCAGATCAATTTCCGCAACACCATCCTCATCATGACCAGCAATATCGGCGCCGCCGACGCCGCGCGCGCCCCGCTGGGCTTCGGCCGCGACTCGCGCGAGGGCGAGGAGAAAGAGGCCGTGAAGAAGCTGTTCACGCCGGAATTCAGGAACCGCCTCGACGCCATCATCAACTTCGATCATTTGACGACCGAGGTGGTGAAGCACGTCGTCGGCAAGTTCATCTACCGGCTGGAGAGCCAGCTTTCCGAGCGCAACGTGACCATCACCCTGACCGACGCCGCGCTCGATTACCTCGCCGAGAAGGGCTACGACAAGCAGATGGGCGCCCGCCCCCTCGCCCGCCTGATCGCCGACAAGATCAAGAAGCCGCTGGCCGAGGAAGTGCTCTTCGGCAAGCTGGTCAAAGGCGGCTCGGTGACGATCGATGTGAAGGACGACGGCGAGCTCGCCTTCGCCTTCGGCAGCATCAAGCCCAAGGCCAAACGCCGCGAAGGCGAGCTGGTCGGGTAACAGGAACTCTTCATGGCCGACTCCAGCCAGCCTAACCTTTTTGCAGAGATCGGTTCGCACCGCGCGACCGTCGAACAGCAGATCGAGGCCGGCGAACGGGAAGCCAAACGCACCGGCAAGCCGCTGGTCGTGCTCGCCGGCGAAACCCACAGCGAACCGGGCGCCGCCGTCAACGACGCCATCGCCTATGACCTCGTGCGCGCACATGGATTCGAAAATATCGCCGTCGAGCTGGCTGCGGACGATACGACCTTCAGGAACGAAGATACCACCAAACTGTCCGACGCCAACATGGCCGGCCTGCCCCTCACTTACCTTGCGGGTCGCTACGAGCAGAAAAGCGACCCCGGCCTGCAGGTCACGCGGATGGACCGCAAGGCGCCGGAGGTCGAACGCAATATCGATGCGGCCTGCGCCAGGGGACCGGATTTCCCCGAGTCGGCTCTTGAGCTCACACCACGCAATCACGACATGGCCGATCAGCTTCGCCGCATGCAAGGTCCTGCCTATGCCCTCGTCGGCAGGGACCATGCGCCCGGCATCGCCGCCGAGCTCAGGGCGACGAAGACCGTGGTTATACTCGATATGGCCGATCACAGCCTCGAGGGCGGAAAACCCCTGCCGGGCAGCAAGGATCTCAGCTGGCAAGCCGACCCCGGCCAGGTTGGCGCCACCGGATTGGCGACCCAGGCATTTCCAGGCTCTTCGAAAGCCGCCAATGGCTTCCTTGCCGCACTGAAGAACGACCATTGGCTGTATACCGATGCCGACGCGCATAAAGACCTCACCGCCAGCGCTGCAATGCTCGCCGGGGCGGACCGTACGTTAAAAGCCCATCCCGGCGATAAGAACGCGCTGCTGGACAAAAGCGACGCGCTCAATACCCAGGCCTCAGCACTCTACCAGCTAAGCGAAAAGGACCCCAAGCTGGACGTCAAGGCCGGTCAGGCCCGCGCAGCATCCGATATCGCCTTGCAGCAGGCCCAGAACGGTCAACCGCCGGGCAGCTGTGCCGATGGCAGTACCCGCAACCCAGTGGAATATTTCGACCAGACCTTCCAGCAAGCCTATGGCCAGAAATACGACGAGCTGCGCGCCGAGCTTGGCAACTTCTCCAGCCCGCGAACACCCAGCCAGCCGTCGCCCGCGCGCGCGCAATCTGCTTCCACGCCGCATCGTTAGGCTGGTCTCGTTGCAGCGAATCCGTTAGAGTTGCGGCGTGAGTCGTTTTCTTTTCACCTTTCTCTGCCTGCTCGCCCTGCCCGTCGCCGCGCAGCAGAGGATGCTCATCCAGGTCTCCTCGGGCACGGGGTTCTTCATCAACCGCAACGGCGACGTCATCACCAACGCCCACGTGGTGCGCGCCTGCCAGTCGGTCTCGGTGCATGGCGAGCACGGCGACGCGCCGGCCACCATCCTCGCCAACGACACCGTGCGCGACCTCGCGGTGCTGCATGTCGACGGCGAGGTCGGCGCGCTGGCCTCGCTGCGCTGGAACATCGTCGACCTGCGGCCGGGCGATGCGGTCGCCGTCATGGGCTATCCCGGGCAGGCGGGCTTCGAGGGCCATACGCACTTCGCCCGCACCCATGTCACCAGCCTGCAAAGCCCCACCGGCGAGTCCAACTGGCTGCAGCTCGAGCCCGTCGCCGAGCACGGCAATTCCGGCGGGCCGGTGCTCGACACCGCGGGCAACGTCATCGCCGTCATCACCGGCAAGGCCTCGACCTACCGCGTGGCGCCCGGCGGCGGCATCTCCGGCGCCCCGGTGGCCGAGGCGGACGTCGCCATCACCCTCGCCGCGCTCAAGGGCTTCCTCGACGACAACCACGTCTCCTATTACGAAGTCGCCAGCAGCGCCGGCGATTACGGCGACGTGGTGCTGGAGCAGACCGCCGCCCATTTCATCGTCAACGTCCGCTGCGTGCAGGGCGAGCGCCCTGCTTCTTAGTGGTGCGCGCGTAGCGCGCACCACTAAGAACCCGCGTAGCCGAATAGGCGAGCCGGAGCGAAGCGAACGAGGGGGAGCGGTAGCGGGGGCGGGACGCACCCCGCGCGCGTAGCGCGCTACTTAGGGCTTCGCCGTATCCGGCGGGATCAGCAGGTGGGAGCCCTTGAGCAGGACGATGGAGATGCGCCGGTTGCGCGGGTTGCGGGGCTCGGTGGGGACCAGCAGCTCCTTGTCGGCCATGCCGACGACCTTGACGGCGCGCTCCGGCTCGATCCCGGCCTTGACGAGGTAGCGCCGCGCCGCGTTGGCGCGGTCGACCGAGAGCTCCCAGTTGGTGTAGCCGGGCTTGCCCGCCTCGACCGGCGAGCCGTCCGTATGGCCGGTGATGGTGATGTAATTCGGCATTTTCTTGATGATCCCCGCCATGCGCGACAGCACGGCCTCGCCGTGCGGGGTGAGGTTGGGGCTGTTGGCGTCGAACATCGCGTATTTATCGGAGTCGATCATGTCGATCTTGAGCCCGTCCGGCGTCTGCTCGACGCTGATATTGTCGCTGTACTGCGCGCTGGCCTGGTCGGCGGTGAAGGCCTGGTGGAGCGCAGTGGCGCCTTGCTTGAACAGGTTGTCGTCCTGGTTCGACTCGATCGGCGCGGTGTTCGGCGTGCTTTCGGGCGCCACGCCCGTCGGGTTGCTGCCGGAGACGACGCCGGGGTTGGAAGTCACCGCCTTCGAGGTGCCGGGCGTCGCGCTCACCCCGCCCTTGAAGCCGATGCCCTGCGCGCCCCGGATGCCCACCGTCGGCGTGAAGAACTCGGCGATGCCGTCGAGCGTCGCCTTCGAGGAGGTCGACAGCAGCCACAGCAGCAGGAAGAAGGCCATCATCGCCGTGACGAAATCGGCGTAGGCGACCTTCCAGGCGCCGCCATGGTGGCCGCCGGCGACCTTCTTCACCTTCTTGACGATGATCGGGCGCTTGTTCTCGTCGTCTTTTTTCGGAGCCATGGGCTACGCGAAGCTGATGGTCTGCAGCTTCTCCTCCATCTCGATGAAGCTGGGCTGGTAGATGGTCGGGATGTTGCCCCGGCCGATCTCGACCGAGACCTGCGGCGCGTTGCCGTAAAGATGCGACACCAGCACGGCGCGGATGATCATGTAGAACTGGTGCTCCTGGTCGAAGCACTGGCCCATTTTCGACGACATCGGCCCGAACAGCGTATAGGCGAAGAATACCCCGAGGAACGTGCCGGTGAGCGCGCCGCCGATCATCTCGCCCAGGATCTCGACCGGCGCGTTGATGCTTCCCATGGTCTTGATGACGCCCAGCACGGCGACGACGATCCCGATCGCCGGCACCCCGTCCGCCACGGTCTGGATGGCGTGGGAGAACTGGTGGAGCTCGTGGTGGTGCTTCTCGAGCTGGCCGTCCATCATGTTCTCGACCTGGTGGGGGTCCTCGAAATTCATGGTCATCATGCGCAGCGTGTCGCAGATGAACTCGACCGCGAAATGGTCGTGCAGGATACGCGGATACTGCTGGAATATCCCCGATTCTTCCGGTTTCTCGATATGCTGCTCGATGACGATCATCCCCTTGGTGCGGATGAGCTTGAGCAGGCCGAACAGCAGGCACAGCAGGTCCTTGTAATCGTCGCCCTTCCATTTCGGGCCCTTGAAGACCTTCTTGATATTGCGGCCGACGCCCTTGATCACGTCACCCTTGTTGGCCAGCAGGAAGGCGCCGAAAGTGGCGCCGAGCAGCATCACCGACTCGAACGGCAGCGCGTGGATGATGATGGCGAGCTTGCCCCCCTCGCCCACGAAGCCGCCGAACACCGTGCCAAAGGTCACGAGTATCGCGATAATGCCTAGCATGCGGGGAGGTTCCTACCGGTCCATGAGCGTGGTGTTCGACCTGCGAATGTAATGGCTCGGACCCGCTTTATCCAGCGCTAACTCCGCGTTTTCCCCGCCCGGGCGCGAACTTCCCGCCACCCCGCGTTCTTTTGCCACAGTGGAGCGGCGTGCACCCGGTCGATGGGGCGGCCGCCGAGAACTTCACGTAAATGTCATCCATGTGTCACGGTTTTCCCTCTTTGGGACGAATAGAATAATGACGCATGCGTCCGTTACGACAAAGTGAAGCCAGCGAATACATCCAGTACTGGATGGAGCAAAACGCCGCCCACCGGCAATCGAAACGCTTCGACCTTCTGGAGCCAAGGACCCGGGAAGATTTTGGTTACCTGATGCGCTGCTTTGCCGCCCGCCGCAGCCTCCCACAGGAGGATATCGCAGAGCATCTGAAGGTCAACAGGAGCATCATAAGCCATTATTTCAACGGGCAGAATCTTCCGAACCAGGATCAGCTGCAGAGCCTGCTGGCGTGGGATGCAATGGGGCTGAGCGACGCCGAAAAGGAAGAAATGCGCAGCGCGTGGATCACGGTCCATCCCGAGCTCACGGCCGTGCGCAGCGCCAACGACATCCTTCACGGGTACATGAAGGCCCGCACGATGCCCCGAACGGATGCCGAATTCGGGGATTGGTTAAGCCTTTTCGCCGAGCGCGCGGGTTTGACCCAGGGCGAGGTCGGGACGGCCCTGCATATTGGCCGCATGATGATAAATCACTACTTTTCCGGCAACCGGCCGATTTCGGGCGAGCGGCTCGATGCATTGCTCACGGCCGTAAAGGCAAGCCCCGCCGAGCGGGCATGGATGCAGGAAGCCCACAGCGCCATCGGCGCAAGCACCGTGGATGCCCGTGAAGCGGCCCTTATGGTCCATGCCTATCTCGATGAGCATTCCGACCCTGTGGCCGCCCTGGAGGACAAGGTCGATCCGCTGGACAACGCGAAGTTCGGTTACCTGATGCGCTGCTTTGCCGCCCGCCGGGGCCTGTCCCGGGAGGAGATCGGGGCGGCAATGGGCGTCGAACCTACTGCCATCAGTAATTATTTCAGCGGTAAGATTCCTCCCGATAAGAGCCTCACATCCTACCTGGATGTCGTGAATGCCGACGACAAGGAAACAGCATGGATGAACCGGGCGGCGGCGCTCCTGCGCGAGCGGCAACTTCGTGCCATGCCCGACCGCTCCGACGATGACGATCGGGAGCGGTAGTCGAATTCCGATCACAGGTCGTAGAGGTTCGGCATGCCGATCAGTCGCTCGAGCGCTTCGTAGGCCTCGTTGAGCTCCGTAATGAAGCCCGGGTCGCGCAGGTCGTCGAAGCAGAGCCGGTCGCGGTAATGGAGCTTAACCCATTGGGTGAGCGCATCTAATTTCTCATCGGTGGCGATGACGCCCGGGTGGATGGCGGCGCCCTCCTCCCCGGTCATGGCCACACGCAGCCGCAGGCAGGCCGGGCCGCCGCCATTGCGCATGCTTTCGCGCACGTCCAGGTAGTGGACCTCGCTCAGGGGGCCGTTGCCGCCCGACAGCGAATCGATGACCGCGCGCGCCTTTTCATGTCCCTCACATTCCGCCGGCGCGACCAGCACCAGCCGCCCGTCTCCCGGATCAAGCAATTGGGAATTAAAGAAATAACTCGCCACTGCATCGCCCACGCCCAGCTGCTCATCCCCAATCTCGATATACGCACATCCAATATCCGACATGGCTTTGCGCAATGGCGATGCGTCCAGGTAGGCTTTTTCGTGCGCGATCATCAGCCGCGTCGTGTTCATGGCGATGACGTCATTGTGGAACACCCCCCGATCGATGGAATCCGGGTGCTGCTGAAGAAATAGGCAGCCTTGGTCGCTCAACCTATGGTTACGGGCGACCGCCTCGCATGCAGCCCGGGTCTGGCGTGCCGGATAACGTGCCGGAGCCACCGCGCCGCCCTCCGTCCCGAAGACAAAAACATGCATTCCACACGATCCGTGGGTGGATGTCGCCAGCATGTGGTTCGCCGCCCCTTCGTCCGAAAAAAGCGACGCCGCCGGCAAAGGCTCATGAACAGTAAAAAATTGTGAATTTCCGAAGATGCGGCGGAGCAGCCGCGTGGTGAATCCCGCCTCGAGCGAGCGGTGAAAGTGGCTGATCAGGTTGGCCGGGGTCAGGTGGACCTTCCCGTCCGCGCTGTCGGCCGACGGAGCGACCGTGGCGCCGTTCGCCGCCCACATGAAGGCGGAGGAGAAAACGCTCGCCAGCAACTGCGGGCTGCGCGCCGCATCCTCGAGGATCTTGCTGGTACCGCCTTCGAAACCAATTCGTTTTAAAGCCGGAATCGTCGGCCTGTAATGCGGCGGCAGGAAGGATTGTTCTATTCCAAGATTGCGCACAAAACGCATCTTCTCGATGCCCTGAAGGGCGGCCATCCGGGGGTTCGACACGCTTCCGGCATTGCTCGTCGCCGCCAGGTTGCCGTAAGAGAGGCCGGCATAATTATGGGTGGGCCCGACCAGCCCGTCGAACTGCCATTCCCGTGCCGGCGCGGGCTGGGAAGGAGCGGCGCTCATGCAATCACCATACCGGGCGGAAGGCTTGCCGGCAGGGCAAGAGCGGGGTTCTCGACCGAGGCTACGGGATAGGCGCAATAGTCGGCCGCATAGTATCCCGCCGGGCGGTGATTGCCGCTCAGGCCTATGCCGCCGAACGGCGCAGAGCCAGAGGCGCCGGTGGTCTGACGGTTAACGTTGAGGATGCCGCAATGGATTCTTTCTGCCAGGTGACGGCAGGTATCTGCATCATCGCACAGGATCGCCGCGCTCAGCCCATATTGGCTGCGATTGGCCAGCGCGATCGCTTCCTCGGCACTTTTCACACGGTATATTTGTAGTAATGGGCCGAAAAACTCCTCGTCCGGCACCCCTTCGACCCCCGTCATATCGATCAGTCCGGGGGTAAGGAACGGCAGATCCGGGTGGGGCCGGCGCAGCGGCAGCAAAATCCTGCCGCCGAGTGCTTTCAGGCGCTCTTCGGCAGCTACTAACCTATTGGCTTCGTGCAGTGAAATTAGGGGTCCCATGAAGGGCTCCGGGGACTCATTATAGGCCCCTGTTTTCAATTGTTCTGCAGATTTCACCAGTCTGTCGATAAACTGGTCGGATTGTTCCCAATCGATGACAATCAGCCTTCGGGCACAGGTGCAGCGTTGACCGGTCCCGGTGAAGGCCGAGAGGAGCGTTTCATGGACCGCAGCGGCCAGGTCGTTCACCCGGGATACAACCATAGGGTTGTTTCCGCCCATCTCCAGGGCGAGAATGACCTCTGGTCTGCCTGCAAATTGGGCATGGATGGCTTTTCCGGTCGCCGAGGAGCCGGTGAAAAGCACGCCGTCGATCGCCTGCTTCGTGAGCGCCATGCCGGTGTGACGTTCCCCCTGTAGCAAATTGATCACGCCGGTCGGAATCCCTGCCTGTTGCCAGAGCCTTACCATCCATTCGCCGACCATCGGCGTCTGCTCGCTGGGCTTGAAAACGACCGTGTTGCCGGCCAGCAGCGCCGGCATGATATGGCCGTTGGGAAGATGGGCGGGGAAGTTGTACGGACCGTAGACCGCCATCACCCCGTGCGGGCGGTGGCGGACGACGGCCGTGCCGCCGGCGGAGGGCTGGCTGCGCGTCCCGGTGCGCTCTGCATAGGCGGCATGGGCGAAGCCGAGCTTGGCGATGACGGCGGAAGCCTCCGAGCGCGCATCCCACAGCGCCTTGCCGGTCTCCTCGGCGATGGCGAGGGCGAGCTCTTCCTTGCGCGCTTCGACCAGCTCTTTGAATTTCTTGGCGATTTCGTGGCGCCGTTCGTAAGCCAGCGCCGCCCAGCCGGGGAATGCGGCGCGCGCGGCGGCGACGGCCGCTGTAACTTCCGCTTCCCCCGCCGCCTTGCCGCGCCAGATGGGTTTGCCGGTCGCGGGGTTGAGCGAAACGAATTCGGAGCTTCCTTCGTCGCGCCAGTTGCCGTCGATGAAATGCATGCCCGGGCCCTCCCTTAGAGCGGGTAGTAGCGCAGCGTGTCGCCCGGCCTGACCTGGAGGCTTCTGGCGAAGCGCGGGCCGATCACCACGTGGCCGCCCTTGTCGGTGAGCCGGCCGAAGCTGGCGCGGAAATCGGCGAACCGCTCGTTGCTCACCACGTATTTAGGCGTGCCTTCGGGCAATTCAACGACCCTGGAGAGGCGGCCCAGCTTGCTCGCGCGCACGGCGGAGACCGCGCTGCGCTCGGCGACCAGCGTGGCGCCGCCGTCGAAGATATCGACATAGCCGGTATATTTGAGCCCCTGCCGCTCGAGCAGCTTGCGGGCCGGCTCCGAGGCGGCGTTCACCTGGCCGACCACCTGCTGCGCGTCCTTCGGCAAGAGGCCGAGATAAATGGGATATTTCGGCATGAGGTCGGCGATGAACTGGTTGCCCTGCGTCGCGTTGATATAGTCCGCCTCGCGGAAGGGCATGTGGAAGAAATGCCGGGGCAGCGCGTTGTAGAAGGGCGAGACGCCGTGCGTATCGTGCACGCCGCGCATCTCGGCGATGACCGTCTCGGCGAAGAATTTCGGGAAGGCGGCGATGAAGAGGAAGCGCGACAGCGACAACATTTTGCCGATGCGGTCGCGGCGGTATTCCGGCTGCAGGAAGAGCGCGCCGACCTCGGTCGAGCCGGTGAGGTCGTTGGTCACCTGCAGGATCGTGTGTTTCTGGAAGATATCGAGCTGCGTCGAGGCCTGGGTGATGGTGGTCAGCTTGTAGGAATAGAAGGGCTGCGTCAGGCCGATGCGGGCGTGGATGCCGCAGGTGCCGGCGATGTGCTTCTTCGCCGCGTCCTCGAACACGAAGAAGAAGCTGTCCTGCCCTTTTTTCAGCTTCTTGCCGGTGAAGCTCGCCTCCGAGGCGCGGATCTTCTCTTCGAGCACCGTGGCGTCCGGCGGCAGCGACGTCATGCCGAACCCCGCCTGCCGCGCCAGCTTCAGCACGGGCTTGTGGTCTTTCATCGTGGCGGGGCGCAGGAACATAGGGCTAGGGCTAGTCGCTAGGGCTAGGGTTTCGGTGAGACTAGGAAGGATGCGGCGCTAAAGCAACCGCCCCTAGCCCTTAGCCCCAGCCACTAGCCCTAATTCCCCTTCAGCGAGCCTCAGCAGCAACAGCGCCGAGAGCCGCGCGCGCTCGGCGAAGGAGTCGATATAGGCGATCTCCCTGTCGGAATGGATGAAGGCGCCGCGCACGCCGAGCGTATCGACGTTGGGCAGGCCGTGCTTCCACAGGTTATTGCCGTCGCAGCAGCCGCCGGAGGGCTTGATGGGGATGCCGAGCCCCAGCTGGCGCCCGCAATCGACGACGAGGTCGAACGCGGCCTTGTTCTGCGGGCTCATGGGCTTCGGCGAGCGGGTGAAATGGCCCGACAGCCCGGCGTGGAAGCCTTCCTTCTGGTTGAAGCCGTCGATGAAGCGCTGGATCTGCTTCGTCACCCAGCCTTCGTCGGCGCTTTCGCGGGTGCGGATGTTGAAGCGCAGGATGGCGAGGTCCGGCACCACGTTGAGCGCGCCGCCGCCCTCGATCTTGCCGGGATTGAGCGTCAGGCCCTCGCGCCGGCCATTGAGGCCGGATATCTGCTGCGTCAGCTGGGCGCACGCGACGATGGCGTTACGCCCCTCCTCCGGGTTGCGGCCCGCATGCGCCGCGCGGCCGCGCACCACCAGCGTGAAGTTGCCGCTGCCCTTGCGCGCCCCGGCGAGCGAGCCGTCCGCCAGGGCCGGCTCATAGACCAGCCCGAGCGTTTTCCCCCTGCGCCGCTTGCTTAAGGAGCGGATCGGAAGCGATCGAGCCGATCTCCTCGTCGGGGTTCAGCAGCACCTGCCAGCCGAGCTTTTCCTTAAGCGGCGAGCGCTCGAAGGCGGCGAGCGCGGTGAGCATCACCGCCAGCCCGCCCTTGAGGTCGGCGACGCCCGGCCCGTTGAGGATATTTTCGCCGTCGAAACGCGTCGACTGGAACGGATGCTCCGGCCCATAGACCGTATCCATATGCCCGACCAGCAGCACCTGGATCGGCGCGTCAGGCCGTTTGCGGATGGACAGCGCCTCCGCCATGTCGAGCTTTTCCGCGTTCCCATTGGCATCGATCTGGTCGAGCGGCGAAAGCGGAATGACCTCCGCCTCGCCGCCTAGCACGGCGAACTCCTGCGCCAACGCCTCGCGCATCGCCCGCAACCCCGCGATATGGTAGCTGCCCGAATTGATATGCGACCATGATTGCGTTAGCTCGATCATGCGGCTCTGCTGGCTGGTGACCCAATCGAGATACGGCTGATATTCTCTAATGGCCATCATGGAACATAACGAAATTTTAAAGATAGTCTGTTAAATTTAACTTTTTGGACAATATGTGAGGCATGAATGGCTTCGGGTATTAACGGTGCATATGAGGGATTATCCAAGGAAGACCAAGCCTCTGTAGACTGCATTGTTGGAAGTTTGCGTTGTATGTCTTACGCTCTCTGTGCAAAATTGCACTATGGGAATGAAGAATACAGGGATGTGCTGGCGATGCTCCTGAACGGCGATTCGCCAGCCGCCGTCAAGGCTACGGTCGAAAAATCGTTTCATCCCGCTCCACCCTTGATATTGGACCGTTTAATCTCTGATTTTTCCTTGCGGTTGAAAAATCAGAGTAGAACTGAGTGTGCTCGTATTTCGTAATTATTCTTTATGACTAGCCTTATGCTCGCTGAGCCCCGCTTTGAGCCGCTTCAGCCCCTCGCCCAGCTCTTTTTCGGTGATGGTCAGCGGCGGGACGAAGCGCAGGACGTTGGGGCCGGCCACTAAGATCAGCACACCGTACTTGCGGGCGACGTCGGCCAGCGCGTTGGCGTTGCCGGCGAAGGGCGACTGAAGCTCGGCGCCGATCATCAGGCCGCGGCCGCGGATTTCTTTGAAGATGCTCAATTCGCCGTTGATGTCGGCGAGCGCGGCGCGCAGCTGGTTCGCGCGGGCTTCGACATTGGCGAGGACGGCGGGGGTCGTGATCTTGGTCACTGCCGCGTGGGCGACGGCGCACATGACGGGGTTGCCGCCGAAGGTCGAGCCGTGGCTGCCGAACTGGAAAATGTCGGCGACCTTCTCCCCGGCGAGCATCGCACCGATCGGCAGGCCGCCGGCCAATGCTTTCGCCAGCGTAACGATGTCCGGCACCACCTCGTCCTGCGTATGGGCGAAGAGCGTGCCGGTGCGTCCCATGCCGCACTGGATCTCGTCGAGGATGAGGAGCGCGCCGACCTTGTCAGCCAGCTTGCGCAGGTACTGCAAGTACCCTTTTTTCGCGGGCATGACGCCGCCTTCGCCCTGCACCGGCTCGACTAAAATCGCGCAGGTGTTCTCGTCCACCATCGCCTCGATGGCGGCTTCGTCGTTGAAGCTCGGGCAATAGCGGAAGCCGCCGGGCAGCGGCTCGTAGCCTTCCTGGTATTTCGCCTGCGCGGTGGCGGTGACGGTCGCCAGCGTGCGGCCGTGGAAGGAGCCGGCGAAGGTGATGATGTCGCGCCGCTTCGGCTCCCGCCCCTGCGAGGTTGCGTATTTGCGGGCGAGCTTGATCGCGGCCTCGTTGGCCTCGGCGCCGGAGTTGGTGAAGAAGACCTTTCGCGCGAACGGCACCGATTCCACCAGCAATTCGGCCAGGCGGATCGGCGGCTCGGTGAAGAAGACGTTGCTGGTGTGCCAGAGCTTGCGCGACTGGGCGTCGAGCGCGGCGAGCAGGTCCGGGTCCTGGTGGCCGAGGGCGGAGACGGCGATGCCGGCGGCGAGGTCGATGTAATCGTTGCCGTCGAGGTCCCAGATGGTGCTGCCCTTGCCGTGGTCGAGGATCATCTCGCGCGGCTTGTAGGCGGGGACGTAGTATTTCTGGCCCATTTTGACGAGCTCGTCGGACAAGGCGCTGAGATTATGGGTTTTCGGCGGCAGGGCGGATGCGGACATGGAAATTTCGATGCAAGGGTTGACTGGTTCCGCCATAATCCATCTCCGAAAGTGAGGCCAGTATTATTCGCGTCTTTCCGGAGGCTTGTCCCGCATGAGCGAACCGATATGCATCCGTGTCGTCATCCGCGGCCGCGTGCAGGGCGTCTATTACCGCGCCTGGACGGTCGGCGCGGCGAAGGAGCGCGGCCTCACCGGCTGGGTGCGCAACCGCAGCGACGGCAGCGTCGAGGCGGTCCTCTGCGGCCCGGCCGAGCGGGTCGAGGACATGCTGGAAGCCTGCAAGGAAGGCCCGCCCTCGGCCCGCGTGGCGGATATCGAGCGCGCGGCGCACGACGACCCGCCGCCCGCCGGTTTCAGGAAGCTCGATACGGTCTAGAAAGTATCAGGCAAAAACTTCGCCGAACGTCTTTTTCAGGGCGGCATCGACCTCCGCCATCGGCGCGTCCCTGCCCAGCGCCGCCATCGAGGTGACGCCGAACTCGCTGATGCCGCAGGGGACGATGCCGGCATAGTGCGACAGGTCGGGGCGCACGTTGAGGGCGATGCCGTGGCTGGTCACCCAGCGCTGCACGCGTACGCCCAGCGCGGCGATCTTGGCTTCGCCCGTGGGCGTCGCCGCCCAGACGCCGATGCGGCCCTCGCGGGTGAAGCCCTCGATGCCGAAGGCGGCCAGCGTGGCGATGATCCATTTCTCGAGGCCGCAGACATAGGCGCGAAGGTCCTCGCCCGGCGGATGTTTCTTCAGGTCGCGCATCACATACACGATGCGCTGGCCCGGCCCGTGGTAAGTGTACTGCCCGCCCCGCCCGGTCTTGAACACGGGGAATTCGGCGCGCAGCAGGTCGGTCTCCTTCGCGCTGGTGCCGGCGGTGTAGAGCGGCGGATGTTCGAGCAGCCAGTTGAGCTCGGCCGCCTCGCCGCGCTGGATGAACGACACGCGCTGCGCCATCGCCGCCATGGCGGCGTCGTAGGACACGGGCTCGGTGGAGGTCTGCCATTCCATACGCCCAAGGTAGTGAACTGCCTTTCATTTGTCATTCCCGCGAAGGCGGGAATCTCTTTATCCGCTTGCGCGCATGTCGAAAGAGATTCCCGCCTTCGCGGGAATGACGGTACGTACGGCTTGCACCCCCGCGCGGGATTTGCTATTGCCCCACGCTCACCTTGGATGCGGTCGTGGCGGAATTGGTAGACGCACTACCTTGAGGTGGTAGCGGGGGCAACCTCGTGGAAGTTCGAGTCTTCTCGACCGCACCAGCCTTCCCTTTCGCGCCCGCGCGCCATGCCCCGAGCCGAAATCCCTAGACACCGGCCCTCGGCTTGAGGCAAAGCTGCCCCCTATGAGCGATGCGAAACAGGCCAGCCTTCCCGGATTCGATTTCGAAGGATTCGACCCCGATACCGGCTTCTCGCTCAACCCCGAATTCGTCGGCGAGGTGATGGAGGCGATCGAACGCAAGGACCGCGTCACCGTACGCGCCCTCGTCGCCTCGCTGCCGGCGCCCGACCAGGCGGAGCTGTTCGACCAGCTCGAGCCCGAAGGCCGCCAGTGGCTGGTGACGACCCTCTCCGCCAGCTTCGACGCCGAGATCATCGCCGAGCTCTCGCCGGACGCCGCCGAGGACGTGATGGAAGCGCTCGGCGCCACCCAGTCGGCCAAGGCGCTGTCCGAGCTCGAGACCGACGACGCGGTGCACATCCTCGAGGAGATGCAGCCCGCCGAGCAGCGCGAGATCGTCGACGCGCTGCCCGCCGTCATGCGCGAGGAAGTGCGCGCCAGCCTGACCTATCCCGAGGATTCCGCCGGCCGCATGATGCGCCACAAGCTGGTCGCCGTGCCCGAGCACTGGTCGGTCGGCGAGACCATCGACTACCTGCGCACGCAGTCGGACCTGCCGGACAATTTCTACGTCATCTACACGGTCGACGCTGGTTACAAGCCGACCGCCGCGCGCTGCTCGGCAGCATCCTGAGCAGCAAGCGCGAGGTGAAGCTCGCCGCCATCAAGAACCCCAACGCCTACGCGATGGCCACCCTGACCGACCAGGAGGAGGTCGCCTTCCTCTTCCGCAAATACGCGCTGGTCGAGGCGCCGGTGGTCGACGACAGCGGCAAGCTGGCCGGCACCATCACGGTCGACGACGTGGTCGACGTCATCGAGGAGGAGGGCGAGGAGGATTACCTCAGGACCAGCGGGATCACCGAGAGCGACTTCCGCTTCGGCGTGCTGGCGACGGTGCGGCTGCGCTTCGGCTGGCTGTTCATCAACCTGCTCACCGCGGTGCTCGACGTCTGGGTGGTCGGGCTGTTCCAGCATTCGATCGAGAAGCTGGTCGAGCTTGCCGTCGTCATGCCGATGGTCGCCAGCATGAGCGGCAATACCGGCACGCAGACCGAGGCGGTCGCCATCCGCTCCATCGCGACGAAATTCCTCACCACCGCCAACCGCTGGAAATACGTGCGCAAGGAGGCGACGATCGGCTTCTGCAACGGCGCCGGCATCGGCATCATCATGGCCATCGGCGCCTATTTCTGGTTCCACGAGCCGCTGCTGTCCGTCGTGCTGTTCATGTCGGCGACCATCTGCATGACGCTCGCCGGCCTGTTCGCGCGATGACGCCCATCTTCGTGCACCGCATGGGCTTCGACCCCGCCATCTCCTCGACCATCTTCCTCACCACCTTCACCGATTGCGCCGGCTTCTTCAGCTTCTTAGGCCTCGCCACGCTGATCATGCTGCATCATTGGTAAACGGCCGATGCGCGCCCTATATCTCATTCTGCTAAGCTGCCTGCTGGGAGGGACCGCCATGCCGCGACGACCAGGACCGCGATCTTCGCCGGGGGCTGCTTCTGGTGCATGCAGCCGGTGTTCGACAACACGCCCGGCGTGCTGAGGACCGAGGTCGGCTATACCGGCGGCCACGTCGCCGACCCGACCTACGAGCAGGTGTCGAGCGGCACCACCGGCCATGTCGAGGCCATCGCGGTGACCTACGACCCGGCGAAGGTGAAATACGAACGCTGCTCGAGGCCTACTGGGAGAATATCGACCCCACCGACAGCAAGGGCCAGTTCGTCGACAAGGGCACGCAGTATCTGAGCGCCATCTTCGTCGAGGGCGTGGACCAGAAAGAAGCGGCGGAGCACTCGCTCGCCGCGGTGGCGAAGAAATTCGCGCCGACGCCCATCGCCACGAAGATCCTTCCCGCCCAGCCCTTCTACGCGGCGGAGCATTACCACCAGGACTACTACAAGACCCACGCGATCAATTACGACATGTATAAATACGGCTCCGGCCGCAAGGCCCGCCTCGACGAGTTGTGGGACGGCAAAAAATGAGGCGCGCCGCCTTCACCCTCGTCGAATTAAGTATCGTGCTGGTCATCGTCGGCCTGCTGGTGGGCGGGATACTGGTCGGGCGCGACCTCGTCCTTGGCGCCGGCGTGCAGGCCATCGTCGCCGAGGAGCGTCACTACGCCACGGCAACGCAGGCGTTCCACGACAAATACATGGCCCTTCCGGGCGACATGCCCAACGCGACCGCCTACTGGGGATCGCTCGGCGGCACGGGCAGCGACTCGGCCTGCCAGTGCTCCCTGCCGTCGGCACCGATCTCAGGACCTGCAATGGCGACGGCAGCGGTACGATCGACCCGTGGCCGAGTGCGAGCAACAACTGCAACCCGTCGACTCCGAGTCCGGGCACCAACTGCGAATCGCTGCGTTACTGGCAGCATCTGGCCAATGCGGGGATGATCCAGGGGAATTACATCGGCACGATGGCTGCCAATGACGGTTACGCGGCGAACACCATGTATGTGAACGGCCTGAACGTGCCTGTCTCGCACCTTCCCAATAACGCCATCTGGGCCGCGGTGACTCGCAACGACTTCAATAGCGGCAGCGATCACCGCTTCGCCGTAGTTTACGGTAACGCTTTATGGGTGAACAGCTTCGCGCTGACGCCGGCCCAGGCCTACAGCATCGACCGCAAGGCGGATGACGCCTGCCCGGTAGCGGGCTGGTGATCGCGTATAAGGGGAACTCTCCCACCGAGGTGCCTTGTACGGACAAGGCCGGCCAGCTTCCCGGCGCCGATGCCGGCGCCAAATACAACGTCCAGGACGAGAATCCGGACTGCTATGTGACCTTCGTGCGCGCCTTCTAGGCCGGAACGAACTTCAGCGCGACGCCGTTGTTGCAGTAGCGCAGGCCGGTGGGCTTCGGCCCGTCGTCGAAGACGTGGCCGTGGTGGCCGCTGCAGCGGGCGCAGTGGTATTCCGTGCGCTCCTCGACCAGCGCGAAGTCCTTCTTCGTGGCGACATGGCCGGGGATGACGTCATAGAAGCTCGGCCAGCCGGTGCCGGAGTCGAACTTGAATTTCGAGGGGAAAAGCGGCAGCTCGCAGGCGACGCAGGCGAAGGTGCCGTCGCGATGCTCCTTGAGCAGGGGGCTGCTGAACGGCGCTTCCGTCCCCTCCTCGCGCAGCACGTGGTATTGCTCCGGCGCCAGCAGCTTCTTCCACTGCTCGTCGGGGCGGATGAGCTTGCCGACCGCCGCCGCAAAGGCCGGCGCCGCGCGCAGCAGCAGCGGCACGGCAAGGCCGGCGAGCGCAAGTCTCAGGAAATCGCGGCGATGCATTTTTTCTCCGTCATTGCGAGCGACCAACGGGAGCGTGGCAATCCAGTCGACGCCGGTTGCAAGGACTGGATTGCTTCGTCGCGATGCTCCCTCGCAATGACGAATCAACGGATCAGCCTAAGATTCTCCAGCACCAGCCGTTCGGCCTCGCTGGCGGGCTCGTCGTTGTCGTTGTGGCTTTCGAGGGTGGGCGCCGAGAGGCGGCGCTGGTCGTCCTCGAGCGAGATGCGGTCGGTGCGCTTGAGCTTGCCGTCGATGAAGGCGCCGTCCTCGATCGACAGCGCCTCGTGCATGATGGTGCCGTTGACGCGGGCGGTGGAATAGAGCGTCACCCGACTTGGCCTTGAGCAGCCGTCGATGGTGCGGCGACATAGACGATCTCGGCGATGACGTCGCCCCGAACCTGCCCGTTCTCGCGGATGGAGACGGTGTGGCAGCGCACGTTGCCGTCGATCTTGCCGTCGATGTCGAGCATGCCTTCGCTGATGATGTTGCCCAGCACGTTCATGTCCGCCGCGATGACGGAGGGGGTCGAGCCCCGGCGGCCCAGCGCCGAGCCGGTCTCCGGTTTAGTCGAGCGCTTGAACATGGTCCTCGCCCTGCTTTCAGGAATTTCTGCGGGTTGATGGGCTGGTCGTTGTAGCGCACCTCGTAATGCAGATGGTTGCCGGTCGAGCGGCCGGTCGAGCCCTGCAGGGCGATGACGTCGCCCTTGCTCACATGCTGGCCTTCCTTGACGAGGATCTTGCTGAGGTGGCCGTAGCGCGTGCTGAAGCCGTACTGGTGGCTGATATCGACGGCGTTGCCGTAGGCGTTCTTCCAGCCGGCGAAGGCGACGGTGCCCTCGTTGGCGGCATGGACCGGCGCCCCGGGCGGGCCGGCGAGGTCGACGCCGCTATGGAAGCCCAGCGCGCCGGTGAAGGGATCGATGCGCACGCCGAAGCCCGAGGTCTCGCGCTCCTCGCCGTTCTCCGGGTTGGAAAGCGGCAGCGCGGCGACGATGTCGCGCAGCGTCATCATCTGCTTGATGTCGAAGTAAAGCTCGGTCTCTTTTTCCTTCAGCACCGAGCCGGGGACGGGCTCGAGCGGGCCGCCCTTGGCGTTGGGGTCGATGGCGCGGCCGTATTTCTCCTTCGCCTGCTCGGCCTGGTTCTGCCTGGCCTGCGCCTGCGCGACGAGCGGCTGCGCGTTGACGCCCGTCTCGGCGAGGATGGCGTCGAACTCCTTGATCTTGCCGCCGGTGGTGCTGCGGATGTCGGCGAGCATCTCGTCATGCGCCGACTGCAGCTCTTTCACCTTGTTCTCCAGCATGTCGATGCGCTGGAACATGACGTTGTACTTGTCGTTCGGGCCGGTGGCGGCGGAGGTGTCCTCCTGCGCCAGCTGCTGGGTCATCTGCTTGGCGTAGTCGGCGAGCTTGCCGCCGTCCTTGCCGTTATCCTCGGTGGCGAGCTTGGCGAGGTCGCGCTTGAGCAGGCCGAACTCGGCCTCGACGCGCTGGTTTCTCGGTGGTGGTCGAGGCGAGCTTTTTCTCCTTCTCGACCAGGACCTTCTGCGCCGCCATGTAGGAGCCGGAGGAATAGGACGCCCAGCCGACCAGGATCAGCGCCGCGACGACCCCGACCATCTGCGTCCCGCCGGCGATCGGCAGATGCCGCGTCTTGTGCTCGGAGATGATGATGATGCTGCGCTTGCAGAACAAGCGGTTGAAAACCTTGTCTTTGAACCGGCCGAGGGCGGATTTGCCTTTTTTCGGCCCCGGATGCTGTCTCGCCATATTCAACCCTCACACGTCGTCATGACGGTGCCCTAAGGCCGGCAAGTGGCTGATACGTATGCCCGAAGGGCTCTAGCTACTTGCCGCCGCGGCCGGATCTCGAAGGCCGCTAGGCGCCATGGATGAGAACGGCTGCGAAGAAGCCGTCCGTCCCGTCTTGATGCGGGCTTAAACTCAGGCACGGACCGATACCGTCCTGCATTAGGGCGTGTTTATTCCATATCTTGTCCGGGGGGCAACCCGAAATGTCGGGTTGTGGGTAAGGAACTGTTTCACCTGCCAGAAATTTTCGTCATGGAAAATGGAGCAGGTAATGTAAACGAGCCGCCCACCCGGCTTCACCAGCCGCGCCGCCGCATCGAGGATGCGCAATTGCGTCGCCTTCACCTCCTGCAAATCTTCGAGCGTGAAGCGCCATTTGAGATCCGGTTGCGCCGCCACGTGCCCGAGCCGGAGCAGGGCGCGTCGACCACCACCCAGTCGGCCGAGCCGACATGGCGCTTGGTGAAGGGGTCGCGCTCGTCGCGCAGCACGTGGGTCATCACGTTGCTCACGCCCGCGCGCGCGAGGCGTTTGTGTATCTGCTCCAGCCGCTTGGCCGATACGTCCCCACGCCAGGATCCGCCCCTTGTTCTTCATCGTCGCGGCGATGGCCAGCGTCTTGCCCCCCGCCCCGGCGCAGAAATCGATGACCTTCTGCCCGCCTTGGCCTCGATGAGCAGCGAGACGACCTGGCTGCCCTCGTCCTGCATCTCGTAGAGACCGTCCTTGAAGGCCTGCGTGTTGAAGGCCGGCAGCCGCTTCTTCAGCCGCACGCCGACGGGCGAGAGGGGGGTGGGCGTGCGAAATACCCGTCCTTGTCGAGAGCGAGGATGAGGTCGCCGGGGTCTTTGCATTTCAGCAGGTTGGCGCGCAGGTCGATGGGCGCCTGCTCGTTGAGGGCGTTCATCGCCTTCTCGAGGTCGGCGCCGAAGGCGTCCCTGAGGCGGCCTTCCATCCAGTCCGGGAAGTTGAGCCGCGCCGGCGCCGGCATGCGCGGATCGTAGAGCTGCCGCCCCTCGCGGCGGGTGATGAGCGACATCTCCGACTCGTCGAGCGGCGGCCGGCGCGTATTTCCCGCCGGTGAACAGGTCGACGACCTGCTCGCGCGTCATCCCCCTTGGCGAGCAGCAGCGCGGTGATGACCACCCGCCGCGCATTGACCGTGCGCTCCGCCTGCTCGATGTGCCATTCGAGCGTGCCGCCGTGGCGCAGGATGAAATAGACCAGCTCGGCGACGACGCCCCGGTCCTTGGCGCCGATATAGCGCCGCGCCCGGAAATAATCGCCGAGCAGCGCATCGACCGGCACCCGCCGGTCGCCTTTCCAGATGGTCCTGGATATGGTCCATCACCTCGATGACGGCCTGAATCTGCGCGGGATATTGCATAGGGCGGTGGTGTAGCGGGCGGGCGGGGCGCTGGCAACTACTATGCGAACGATCAAATAGACGCGCAGCTTTCATCAAATCGTCATCATTCGGGGTTAGATTCTCTATGCAGGAGAAATCCATGACCTCGACTTTCATTCTCGACAGCGCGTTCCTCACCGACCTGAGCGAATTCGACGGGCATTGCCATACGGTCCCTTTCCGTCCGGCGAAAACACCGGACGAGCTTCCGTTCGCCGGCCTTGAGCATGTGGCGCGGGCCGATGCAACCTCGTCCTGCTCAACGACGCGCTTACCCACCTGCGGGGCGGGAATACGACGGAGGTCTTTTACGAGGACGAGGGAAAGCTGGCATGCAGCCCGTGGCTGCTGACGCAGCTCAGCCGCACGCCGCAGCTTTACCAGTATTTCCAGCAAAAGGCGGAGGCCGGGGAGCTCCGCCATTTCGCATCCGCGGCCGATTACAACGACGCACTCGCAAAGGGCTTAAGGCACTGCCTCTGCGTCATCGATACGCCGCGCGAGCAAGGCCGCCACGTGCTGGCACCGGAGCGGACCAGCCACAACATGCGCAGAAAAGAGTCGATCCGGCCGGTGGACGAGCTGCTCCATGCGCAACAGGTCGCGGTGGTATCCCTGATCGAGCAACTGTCGGCGACGCCGGAACAGCCCGCGCTGGTGCTGACACCCGATGCACAGATGGCGCAGAAAGCCGAGGCGCATGGTGCGGCGGCGCTATCGGCCGGCGACTATTACGCCATGCTGCATCTCTGCGGGTTCATCGACAACCCCCGGACCTTCGCCATGGCAGAGAATCAGCGGGCGCAAAAAGAAGGGCGGGAGCCGACTTTTACTCCCGCGTCGCCGGAGCGCGTCGCCGAGCTTACCCGGCTGGTGCACAAGACCCGGCTGGACGTCTCCGAGGCCCAGCTTAGCGCCTAGCCCTCCACCCTATAATTCGGCGATTCGCGGGTGATGGTGATGTCGTGGGCGTGGGATTCGCGTAATCCGGCGCCGGTCATGCGGACGAATTTGCAGTTGTCGCGCATCTCGCCGATCGTTGCGTTACCGGTATAACCCATGCTGGCCTTGAGCCCGCCGACAAGCTGGTGGATGACGCCCGCCACCGAGCCCTTGAACGGCACGCGGCCCTCGACGCCCTCGGGGACCAGCTTCAGCTGGTCGGCGACCTCCTGCTGGAAATAGCGGTCGGCGGAGCCGCGCGCCATCGCGCCGACCGAGCCCATGCCGCGATAGGTCTTGTAGCTGCGGCCCTGGAAGAGGATCACCTCGCCGGGCGCTTCCTCGGTGCCGGCGAAGAGGCTGCCGATCATCGCGGCGGAGGCGCCGGCGGCGATGGCCTTGGCGAAATCGCCGGAATATTTGATGCCGCCGTCGGCGATCAGCGGCACGCCGTGCTTGTCGGCGATCCTGCGCACTTCCATGATGGCGGTGAGCTGCGGCACGCCGACGCCGGCGACCACCCGCGTCGTGCAGATCGAGCCGGGGCCGATGCCGACCTTGACCGCGTCCGCGCCGGCCTTGATGAGGGCCTCGGCCGCCTCGGCCGTCGCGATATTGCCGGCGATGATTTCGACGGGCCCGAGCTTCTTCACCGCGCGCACCGTCTCGATGACGCCGCGCGAATGGCCGTGCGCGGTATCGACGACGACGACATCGACTTCCGCCTCGATCAATGCCCTGGCGCGCGCAATGCCTTCCCTGCCCGTGCCGGTGGCGGCGGCGACGCGCAGGCGGCCGCGCGCGTCCTTCGCCGAGAGCGGGAACCGCTCCGCCTTCTCGATGTCCTTGACCGTGATCAGGCCGACGCAGCGGTGCCTTGCATCGACCACCAGCAGCTTCTCGATGCGGTGCTGGTGCAGCAGCTTCTTCGCCGCGTCGCGCGAGATGCCTTCTTTCACCGTGATGAGCTTCTTCGTCATCAGCTCGGCGACTTTCTGCGTGGGGTCGGAGGCGAAGCGCACGTCGCGGTTGGTGAGGATGCCGACCAGCGTGCCCGTCCTTCCTGGTGACCGGGATGCCGGAGATATGGTGGCGGTCCATCAGCGCGTAGGCCTCGGCAGCGGCGCCTCGGGGAGGATGGTCACCGGGTTGACCACCATGCCGGATTCGAATTTCTTCACCGCGCGCACCTCGTCGGCCTGCGCCTTTGCGTCCATGTTCTTGTGGATGGTGCCGATGCCGCCATGCTGCGCCATGGCGATGGCGAGGCGCGATTCCGTCACCGTGTCCATCGCGGCGCTCATCAGCGGGATGCCGAGCTCGATGGTGCGGGTGAGCCGCGTTCGGGTGTCCGCGTCCTTCGGCAGGACGGAGGGACGCCGCCGGCACAAGCAGCACGTCGTCGAAGGTGAGGGCTAGGGGGAACGGGTCGGCGTTGGCCATGCAATCCTCGGTGGTTTCGGATTGCAGCGCTTCATTGCATCGCAGCAGGCGCTTGTCAACGGCTGATTCCATAAGCCCGCAGCAATCTGGTCCGTTTTCACAAAACGGTAACGCAAGCCGGGTAAGCTGATGTCCTATGCCCACGAGCCACCGCACCCACCGGGGCTACAACCCCGGCCCCCACCACCGCCAGCATCTGGCAGGTCGGCGGGCCGATGCCGTCCGCCCCGGCCGCTGCCTCCGCCGGCAGCGCCGCGCCGGCGACGGCCGCGAGCGGAGCGGCGCTGCAGCAGCCCGCCCCGGGCACGAATGCACCGGCCCCGTCCGGGACACCGGCGGCGGCGCCCAGCCTCTGCGAATACCTCGCCGAATTCTGGGAGAACGGCAGCGACATCATCGACCTGCGCAACGTGCAGCGCTTCAAGCAGGCGAGCCTCGCCATGGCGCGCGCGGGAGGCCGTTGTCGCTGCTGCCGATGTACAACGCCGCCCATAACGCCATCCGGGATTATCTCGAGGACCAGCGCGGCATGCACCCCGCGCCGCAGCCCCTCATCCGCGACATCCTCGGCCTGCTGCCGGTCGAAGCGACGCTCGAGGAGATGATGGACGATTACGGCAACGAGCGCAGGCAGGTGGCGTCCTACGTCAGGGGCCTGTCGGGGCATACGGACATCGACACGCCCTCGCGCCAGCAGCTTTCCTCCATGATCTATTCGTATTTCCTCAACCACGGCCCGGTCGGCAACGACGCGAAGGCCGATGCCGCGACCGCGCTGGAGTTGCTGGAAGCGCGCCAGCCCTATTTCGTGACCCGCAAGGAATGGGTCCGCGACCATCTGGCCGATTACGACGCAGCGGTACAGGCCTGCGCTCCCCTGCAGGGCCAGACGACGGTCGCGGCGGGGGAAGCGCTCCATGACCTCCACAGCCGGCGCTTGGACCTCGAGAAAAGCTTTACCCGGCTGTTGCGCATCAACCGGCTGCTCGGGCAGGAGCTCGAGCCGCAGATGCAGAAAATGCCGGCGCCCTACCGGGACAACACGAAAACGCTGGATTTCCTGCGCCTCTTCGCGACCGATGCGCGCAGCGCACAGCCCGGCCGCGACCGCGTGAAGCTGCTGATCGGCGAAATGATCGCCGGCCGTCGCGTCAAGGAGTCGAAACAGGAGATCGGCGCCATCTATGACGGCTTCGCCAAGCTGTGCCGCGAACTGCCGCCCCGGCGCGTGGGGCGAGGAGGCGGCGCGGCTGGTCGACCAGGAGGTCACGGTGTTCCTCACGCGGCGCGAGGAGGCGCGCATCTCCCACAAGGAGCTCGAGACCTCCTCCGCCGCCCGCCGGGCCACTCCCTACGGCACGCCGGACTACAGCATGGGCGAGCGAATGGCAGGAAGCGGCGCTGGCCGAGCATAACCGGAACCTGCAGGCACTGGCCGACGCCAATGCGCCGCTCGGACAGGACCTCATCGCCGAATTCGGCAAGGCGGTCACGCCGTTCGTCAATGCCACCACGACGGTCGGCGCGGCGCAAAAAGCCCCCGGCAGCCAGCGCAAGATCTAGCCCCGGAATCCCTTCGCCACGACGTAGCTCTCCGCCGAATCGGCGCGGCTGGCGGCGGGCTTGGCGTGTTTCACCATGGTGAAATCCCGCTGCAGCTTCTTCAGCAGCTCGCGCTCGGTGCCGCCTTTGAGCACCTTGCAGACGAACGCACCGCCCGGCGCCAGCACCTCGCGCGCGAACTCGTAGGCGAGCTCGGCGAGGTGCATGATGCGCAAATGGTCCGTCGGCGTGTGGCCGGTGGTGTTGGCGGCCATGTCGGACATCACGAGCTGCGCCTTGCCGGCGAGCAGGTCCTTCACCGCCTGCGGCGCCTCGTCGGCAGTAAAATCGAGCACGACGATGGTCGCGCCCGGGATCGCCCCGACTTCGAGCAGGTCGCAGCCGACCACCTTGCCCTTCGCCCCGACCTTGGCGACGGCGACCTGCGCCCAGCCGCCCGGCGCCGCGCCGAGATCGACCACCCGGTCGCCCGCATGCAGCAGCCCGAATTTCTCATCGAGCTCGATCAGCTTGAAGGCCGCGCGCGAGCGGTAGCCTTCCATCCGCGCCTGCACGACATAGGGGTCGTTAAGCTGCCTGCGCAGCCACTCGGCGGAGGATTTGCTGCGCTTCTTGGCGGTCTTCACCTTGACGGTAAGCCCGCGCACGCCGGAGCCTTTTTTCTTACTCGTCATCAGACGGGCTGCGCTTCCCGCATGAGGCTGACGATGATCCCTTCCCTCACGCCCCTGTCGGCGATCGTGATCTTGTCGATGGGGAAGGTGCGGGCGATGGCCTCGAAGATCGCGCAGCCCGATAAAATGAAATCCGTGCGTGACGAGCCGATGCAGGGATGCGCCGCCCTCTGTGAGGGAGACATCCGCATCAATGTCTGCGTCGCGCCCCGGATGTCGGAGATCGAGAGCTTGATGCCGTCGATCTTGCTGCGGTCGTAATGCGGCAGGTTGAGGTGGATGGCGGCGAGCGTCGTCACCGTGCCCGAGGTCGAGAGCATCTGCACGTTCTCCTTCCACATGCGCGCGGCGATGGCGTGCTCGGCCTCCATCGGCGCCAGCAGGCCGGAGAGCTTGGCGACGATCTCCTCGAAATACATCTCGGTGAAGGCCGGCCCGCCGAATTTCTCCGACATGTTCATCACGCCGTAAGGCACCGACAGCCAGCCCTGGATGAGGTGGCGCTTGTGCGAGGCGAGCGGCTGCTCGGGATCGATCTTCACCCACATGAACTCCGTCGAGCCGCCGCCGATGTCGAAGGCGAGCGCGTAGCGCGTGTCGCGCGCCAGCAGCGAGCTGCAGCCGAGGAAAGCGAGCCGCGCCTCCTCCTCGTTGGAGATGACGTCGATCGAAAGCCCGAGCTCGTCGCGCACGCGGCCGAGGAACACCTCGGCGTTACCGGCGCGGCGGCAGGCCTCGGTGGCGACGAAGCGGTAGCGCGCGATGCCGTAGCGCGAGAGCTTCTGCTTACAGGTGGCGAGCGCCTTGAGGGTACGGCGCATCGCCTCCTCGGAGAGCTGCCCCGTCTCGGAGACGCCCTCGCCGAGCCGCACGATGCGCGAATAGGAATCGACCACCTTGAGGGTCTTCGTCTGCGCATGCTGCGAGAAGGAGGGCCGCGCGATCAGCAGCCGGCAGTTGTTGGTGCCAAGATCGAGCGCCGCGTAAAGCTCGCCGGAGACGTCGCCCCTGGCGGGCGCCTCGTCCTGCGCCGAGCCTTCGCGCGGGATCGCTATGCCGCCTGTGGTGAACTCGCTCATGGGGAGCAGTATAAGCCAAACCGGCAAGCGGACAAGCCCGGCCTGCTGCCAATAAAAAACCCCGCCGGAGCGGGGTTTTTCGTGGATCCGTCCCTCTAGCCCGGGGAGGGCACCGACGACCCGTTAGCGCGTGCGCCGCTTTTCACCGGTACATGCGGCGTCGGGGCGGGAGGAAAATCGTAAGGCTTGTTATCGGTCGACGTAAAGTGCTTCTGGACATCGATGTCCGCCTGCATCCAGCCGGCGGCGAGGGCAGAGCGGATATCGCCATCCGTCTTATTGGGATCGAAGACATCGGCAACGAAAGCCGGCAGCATCTTTTGCTGCTTCGGATCGTTGATGGCGAGCTTTGTCGGCAGCGTACTGGTGAATGCCGGGTCGGCGCGCAGCGAATACCCGATATCATAGGCCGCCTCATCACCGAGGTGAATGGTGAACAACTGGTCGATGACCGCCTGCGGCAATAATCCGCGATTGGCCGCACCGATGGCGCGCGCGACATCCGGACGGATATTGGAATCGCCGGTATCCTGCGTCGCCATGTCCGCAGCCATATCGTAGCTGTAGATCTGCTGGGGCGACAGCTTGACGTGTCGGGCGCTCTTGTCCCGCATTGATGCCGCGATACGTGTCGAACGGCTCATCGAGCCGGATATGCATGATGGACTCCGAAGTTGCGCCTTATATCCGTAGCGCCCCTGGAGGGCGGCCTGTGCGAAGCCTTCATAATCGCCGCGACGAGCAGATTCACGCAGGATGGCCCTTTCGAAATCCGCACGTGCTTCACCTTCGCCGTGGCCAGCGAAGAACGATTTCGGGATGAATTTATCCAACCCGGGATCCTTTTCGGCGGCCATGGCGCGAATGATCTGCAGGTCCGGAGTGCTCAGGGCACGCAGATCGGCAACGTTCCAGTCCTGGAAATTCTTCCCGGAGGGGTTGTGGGGATTTCCTGCGCTATAGAGCTTCGCGAAGAAGGGGAAGTGGACATCGCTGACAGCCATTAGGTTCTCCTGTTTGAATTAGGATAGAACCTAGTAAGCAAAACTAGATGTCAGGTGTATGACAGTTATGTGAAGTTTAGGCGGTGCCCCTGCCCGCGACTTTGGGGGCCGGCGGCTGTGCAGGCGTAGTGCCGGGGCCGCCATGCGTATCCACGGCCGCCACTTCGAACCCGCTCATGCTGACGGTAAGGCCGGGGGCGGTCGTTGCCGTCTTCGCGTCGTCTTTCGTCTTATCCGGTGTGGCCGGGTGGGCGGGAGCCGGATGAGCAGCGACCGTCGGTTTCGCCCCACGGCGGGCACCGGCATCAGCAAGCTGCGTGCTGCCGCTTGCTGGCGTAGCATGCATATCCCGGTCCGTAGCGCTATGTGCCTCGGTCGGATGAGCAGGGGTCAGCGCCCCGGCCGACGGAGCATCCGAGAACATGCTGTTTCCGGCGATAGCCTGCGCACGGCGCGCCTCTCCACCCTCCCGATCCGCCTGATGCTCGTAATCCCTGTCGGCATCGTGGGCGCGCTTGTCGCCCGGCGGGATGCGGGTCTCCAGATCTTTCGACGTTTTCTTGTCGTAATCGGCGAGGTCGTGCATCGCCTGCGCGCGCTGCGACGGGGTGAGGTTCGGGTCCTTGACTTTCGCTTCGAGCAGCTGGCGTTCCTTTTTCTCCTCGTCGGTGAGGTACGGATCGAGGACGTCCAAATCCTTGTGGATCTTTTCGTTGGTGTCGCGCCACTGGCCCATGATCGCGTTCATCTGCGCCTGCTGCTGCTCGGCGACGGTCATGCCGGCCAGGCCATTGGTCGCCGCAATGGCGGCCTGGATGATCGACGGAAGCGCGTCCATCATCTGCTGGACCGCCTTGACGTCGCCCGCCGCCCCAAGGTTGCGGACGTTGGTGATCTGGGTGTTCAGTCCCTGGGCGGCGGCAGGATTACTGCGGGCGGCCTGCGCAAGCGCGCGTTCGACCTGCTCGGCCTTGAGCATCGCCAGCGCGACCGCATGATCGTTCTGAACGCCACGGGGCTGCGCCTCGGAGGTGCCCGACTGCGGGCCCACGACGCCCAGCACGCTCAGCGTACCGCCAACGCCAAGGCGCGCGAAGCGCTCCTGGTCGACCGTCTGTGCAAGTGCCGTATCAAACACCATCTGCTTGCCTGTTCGCGTTGGTACGTGGTCTGCGAACAGTGGCTTTCCTTTCGGGAACTTCTCCCTTTCGGGAAAGCCCGGGCTCTTGCTATGGCCCGTGTTCCCTTTGTATAGGGATATGGTTAAGGCAAGGTTAACTTTTATCCATTTTATGGAAGGATTTTTTTGGACAATAAATTAATATCTTAACAACCAAAGGTTGATTTTATCCACATGCGCCAAGAATTCCTGCCGCTCCGCAATATTCCACAGGCTGTAACAAAACCGTCATAATTAATAAAATTTTAAGCGAATGGGTGCTATTTTCGATAAGCCATGGCATTCGATCGTTTGAAACAGTTGGGGCGTAGCCTTTTCGAGCCTCCCGCGTGGGAGGACCAGACCGCTGCCGCCATCCCGGCGCAGATGCGTGCGCTGTCCGATCTCAAGGCGGCAACGCTCGCCATCGCCGCCACGGGACGCTCCTACCCCGACGACCCGACGACGATGGCGCATTACGCCGATCACGCGCGCGCCGTGCCGGATCTGCTCACCCGCGATCCCGCGACCTTCACGCCGCACGAAACGCAGGCGCATGCGTGCCTGACGACGCTGCTCGAAGGCGGCGCTTCCATCGACCAGGTATGGAACCCGAAGATCTGGTGCGACCTGTCGAACCAGAAGCTCACCGGCATGGCGATCCAGGCCGACCATCTCGACCAGGTCGACGGCGGCAACTCCTGGCGCTTCGACCATAGCGAGTGCGTCGACTGCACCTGGAAGCCGATGCGCACCCACGACCCGGAGCGCGCCAAGGGCGGCCGCTTCATCAACAACACGTTCGACGGCATGGACGACGGCGAGCGCTGCACGCTGAGCGGCGGCACCTATGTCGGAACCCGCATCGCCAATGCGCGCGGCGGCACGCTGGTCCTCGGCGGGAGCGGCAACGGCGGCCCCACGGTGGTGAAAGGGCTGGCGATCAACGATTCGCGCCTGTCGCTCGAGGTCCACGACCGGGCGAATATCGACGAGCTCACGGCAACGGACAGCCACATTTTCGAGATCAAGGCCGTCGGCGGCAGGGGCGGGCCCAGCGTGAGCCTGAACCGCCCGGTCATCCGCAACACCACGGTCGCCATGACCAGCACGCTGCAGGACTCCGTCTGGACCGGCAGCGGCGATCCCATGCGGCCGACCTTCGACAGCAGCAATCTCAGCCACTGCGATTTCAGCGGCGTGCGGCTGATCAACGTCTGCATGCGCAACACCGAGGTCAAGGGCCTGAACGTCTCCGGCGGGCAGATCACCAACCTCATCATCGACGACCGGCTGATCAACCACCCCGACGAGCTCGCGTCCTACGGCGTCGTCACCGATGCGCTGACCCGCGTCACCGTCACCGCCGACGGCCGCAAGGCGCACCAGAACCTGCAGGTCGCCCGCGCCGGCGAAAGCCTGCGCGGCGCCATCGACTTCGCCGCGACGCTGCCAACCGCGCCGGCCGCGCCGCTGCCCGAGCGCGCCGCCGCGCCCGATCCGCTGACCATCGCCCGCCTCAAGGCGGCGCAGGCCACCGGCTGGACCAACAATCTCTTCGTCGCCGACGAGCAGCGCGACCGTCGCCGTCCAGCTGCGGCAGGCGCGCGAGGCCAACGCCCATGCCGGCCGCGCCAACGGCGAGCACCTGGCCGCCGCCATCGCCGGTGCGGGCCGGGTGGGCATCGGTCCCGCCGAGCATGTCGACGCCGCCGCCGGCCCGACGACGCTCACCGGCGAGGCCGCCGCACATGCCCGCGAGCACATGGCCGCGCTGCAGGCCGAGCGCGCCGCCGCCGCCCCGGTCCGCAAGGCCTAGCGAACAAGACCGTTTCCGCCCTCGCCTGCCTTGCATTTTCGCCGACTTGCCTTATAACCGCTGGCCATGACGAACGAAGCTGCGACCATCCCCCTGCGCCCGCAGGCCGCCAACGAGAACCGGCGGCTGATGCGCCCCTCGCCCGAGGAGGCGAAGGAGGCCGTGCGCACGCTGATCCGCTGGGCCGGCGACGACCCGGGCCGCGAGGGCCTGCTCGACACGCCGCAGCGCGTCATCGACGCCTACGGCGAATTCTACGAGGGCTACGGGCAGGACCCGCAGCGCATCCTCTCCAAGGTATTCGAGGAGGTCGAGGGCTACGACGAGATCGTGCTGCTCAAGAACATGCGTTTCGAATCGCATTGCGAGCACCACATGGTCGCCTTCATCGGCGTCGCGCACATCGCCTACCTGCCGGACAAAAAAATCGTCGGCATCAGCAAGATCGCGCGGCTGCTCGACGTCTTCGCCCACCGGGCTGCAGACGCAGGAGGTCATGACCTCGCAGATCGCCGATTGCATCGAGGAAGCGCTCGCCCCGCGCGGCGTCGCCGTCATCATCGACGCCGAGCACCAGTGCATGACCACCCGCGGCGTGCACAAGGCCGGCACCTCGACCGTGACCTCGCAGATGCGCGGATTGTTCCGCACGGATTCGAAAGCGCGCGCGGAACTGATGCAGCTGATTAAAAGCTAACGCATTTTCTTGATGGCCCATAGAATTGTCATTCCCGCGAAGGCGGGAATCTCTCTTGCCGCTCGCGCAAGAGGATAAAGAGATTCCCGCCTTCGCGGGAATGACAGTTATTTTTATTCTGCTACTACTTCTTCATGACCATCCTCCAGCATGCGCCCGTGATCCTCGCCTCCGGCTCGGCGGTACGCCAGCAGATGCTCAAATCCGTCGGGCTGACATTCAGCGTCGAGCCTTCCGGTGTCGATGAAGAAGCGCTGACGGCGACGCTTACCGCGCTGTCCCTGCCCGAGCGCGCGCTGGCGCTGGCACGCGCCAAGGCGGTGGCCGTCGGGCAGCAGCATGCGGACGCCTACACGATCGGCGCCGACCAGATCTGCGCGCTGGGCGAGCGCGTGCTCAACAAGCCGCTGACCTACGAGAACGCCACCGCCCAGCTGAGCCTGCTCTCCGGGAAAACGCACCGCCAGCATTGCGGCCTTGTCCTGCTCCACGGCGACCACATCATCTGGGAGCATGTGGGGATCGCCGAGCTCACCATGCGCACGCTGTCGCCCGCCGATATCCAGGCCTACATCGCCACCGACGCGCCGCTGGCCGCCTGCGGCAGCTACAAGTTCGAATCGCTGGGCCGCCACCTCTTCGCCGAGGTCAAGGGCGACCACGACGTCATCCAGGGCCTGCCGCTGGTCGCCCTGCTGGCGCGGATGCACGCGCTGGGCATCATCTCCCTGTCCTGATTTACCCTTCTTTAAAGAAAATCCGGTAGGATGGAGCGATGGATTTCCACCGCACCCTCGGCTTCTACCTCCAGCACCCCTCCATCGCCGACGCGGCGGAGCTCGACGTGCTGGGCCACGGGCTCGACCCGATCCCCAAGGGCGTCAGCTACGGCGTCTACATGGCCGATTACTGCCCGCATTGTAAGATCAGCATCGAGAATAACGGCCAGCTCACCTCGGCCGGCAGGCCCATCTTCTGGTTCAACGACGCCTATGACGAAATCCACCAGCGGCTGCAGCATATTCCCGGCATCGACACCGACCCGAATACCGGTGCGATGACCATCCACGGCGTTCCGCTCGACGGCTTCCCCATCGCCTTCAAGATGGTCGACGGCCGTGCGGTCGAAGTCCTGCACAAAGGCGAATTGCCGCCGAAATGGTTCGACACGCAGGCGGCGCAGGAGCAGGCGAGGCAGCCGGACTCCGGCGTCTGCAGACCGTTCGTCGCCGCAGGCAGCTGCCACGCCGACGTCAGCGCGCCGCCGCGCACCACCGGCTCCGCCAACCAGCGCTAGGCGGCCTTCTTCTCTTCGGTATTCTCGTATTCGATGACGAGCTGCCCGGCGCTCACGCTGGCCGGGGCCTTGACGTGGACTTCCTTCACCGTGGCGTCGTTGTCGGCGTAGATGATGTTCTCCATCTTCATCGCCTCGATGACGAAAGCTGCTGCCCGGTGCGGATCTCGTCGCCCGCCGCCACGTGGATCGCCGAGATCAGCCCGGCGATGGGCGCCGTGACCCTCGAAGGCCGAGACGGTCGATTCGCGCACCGGCATGTACTGCGCCAGCTCGGCGACGCGGAGGGAGCGCAGCGTCGCCTTGACCTCCGCCCCGGCGTAATTGAGCTGGTAGCCCTCGGCGAGCGGGCGCACCTTGACGCTCACCGCGCGGCCGTTGACCGTGCCCTGGAACAGCTTGCGCCCCAGCTTCCAGCCCGAGCGGATGACGATCAGCCCGTCGTCGTAGCTGATGTCGTAGCCGTAATCCTTCTTGCGCACATAGACCGAGACCGAGCGCCCGGCGACGGTGACGATCCAGCGCGCGCCGATGGCCGGCGTGCGCCCGGGCAGCTGCCCCGTGACCTGCGCCGCGCGGTCGATGTCGCGCAGGGAGCAGAATACCGCCACCGCCATGCAGACCTTCTGCGCCTCGGTGGAAAGCTCCGCCCCCGAAAAGCCCGCCGGCCATTCCTGCTCGATGAAATGGTGCTGATGTCGCCCTTGCGGAACCGCTCATGGCTCAGCACCGCCTGCAGGAAGCTCGTATTATGCGCAATACCCTGGATGGTGAATTCGCCGAGCGACTCGACCATCAGGTCGAGCGCCGCCTCGCGTGAGCGGGCGTGGGTGCAGAGCTTGGCGACCATCGGGTCGTAGAACATGGAAACTTCGCCGCCCTCGTAGATGGACGTATCGAGCAGCACGCCCGCTTTCGGCGGCGGCTCGACGTATTTGATGATGCGCCCGGTGGACGGCAGGAAGCCGCGCGCCGGGTCCTCGGCATAGATGCGCGACTCGAAGGCCCAGCCGTCGGTCTTGATGTCGTCCTGCGTGAAGGGCAGCTTCTCGCCGGCGGCGATGCGGATCATCTGCTCGACGAGGTCGATGCCGGTGACGAGCTCGGTGACGCGGTGCTCGACCTGCAGGCGGGTGTTCATCTCGAGGAAGTAGAACTCGCCCGTCGCATCGACGATGAACTCGACCGTGCCCGCCGAGACGTAGCCCACTTCCTTGGCCAGCGCGATCGACTGCGCGTTCATCTTCTCGCGCATCTCGGGCGCGACGAAGCTCGACGGCGCTTCCTCGATCACCTTCTGGTGGCGGCGCTGGATGGAGCATTCGCGCTCGCCGAGTGACACGATGTTGCCGTACTTGTCGGCGAGGACCTGAATTTCGATGTGGCGCGGGTTGTCGAAATATTTCTCGATGAAGACGCGCGCGTCGTTGAAGCTCGAGCGCGCTTCCGAGGAGGCCATTTCATCCCGTCGCGCAATTCCTCGGCGCTGCGGGCGATGCGCATGCCCTTGCCGCCGCCGCCCGCCGCCGCCTTGATGATGACGGGGTAGCCGATCTTGTCCGCCACCGCCTGCGCCTCTTTCGGGTCGGAAATGGCTTCGAGCACGCCGGGAACGGTCGAGACCCCGGCGGCGCGGGCGATCTTCTTTGATTCGATCTTATCGCCCATCAGGCGGATGGCCTCGGGCGTCGGCCCGATCCAGGTCGCGTTGGTGCGCTGCATCACCGCCTTGGCGAAATGCTCCTTCTCGGAGAGGAAGCCGTAGCCGGGATGCACCGACTCCGCGCCCGAAGCGTCGATGGCGGAGATCAGGTTATCGACGTTCAAATAGCTACGCACCGACGGGCTCGGCCCGATGAACACCGCGTCGTCGGCGTTCTTCACGTGCAGCGCGTTGGTGTCAGCCTCGGAATAGACCGCGATGGTGCGCATGCCGAGCTTCTTCGCCGTGCGCATGACGCGCAGCGCGATCTCGCCCCGGTTCGCGATGAGGATCGAATGGAACATCAGTGGAACTGCTCTTCCTCGGTCGAGCCTTTGAGCGCGGCGGTCGAGGCCTGCCCCTGCGCGATGGTGTTGGCGACCGCGTCGAAATACCCGGTGCCGACCTCGCGCTGGTGCTTGACGGCGGTGAAGCCCTTCGCGGCGTCGGCGAATTCCTTCTCCTGCAGCGTGACGTAGCCCGCCATGCCGGAATCGCGGTATTTCACCGCGAGGTCGAACATGCCGTGGTTGAGCGCGTGGAAGCCCGCCAGCGTGATGAACTGGAACTTGTAGCCCATCGCGCCGAGCTCGTCCTGGAATTTGGCGATGGTCGCGTCGTCGAGATGCTTCTTCCAGTTGAAGCTGGGCGAGCAGTTATAGGCGAGCAGCTTGCCGGGGAATTTCGCGTGCAGCGCATCGGCGAATTTCTTCGCCTCGGCGAGGTCCGGCGTCGCCGTCTCGCACCAGACGAGATCGGCATAGGGCGCATAGGCGATGCCCCGGTTGATGGCCGCGTCGATGCCGCCCTTGTATTCGTAGAACCCCTCCGTCGTGCGGCCCTTCTGCATGAACGCCGCGTCGCGCGGGTCGATGTCGCTGGTGATGAGGAACGCGCCGTTGGCGTCCGTGCGGGCGACGATGAGGGTCGGCACGCCGCAGATATCGGCCGCGAGGCGCGCCGCGATGAGCTTCTCGACATGCTCGCGGATCGGCACCAGCACCTTGCCGCCCATATGGCCGCATTTCTTGGCGCTCGCCAGTTGGTCTTCGAGGTGCACGCCCGCCGCGCCCGCCTCGATCATGGCTTTCGTGAGCTCGAAAACGTTCAGGTTTCCGCCGAAGCCGGCCTCCGCATCGGCGAGGATGGGCTGGAACCAGTCGGTGGTCACCTTGCCCCTCCGCCGTCTCGATCTGGTCGGCGCGGGCCAGCGCGTTGTTGATGCGCTTGACCACCGCCGGCACCGAATCCGCCGGGTAGAGCGACTGGTCGGGATACATCTCGCCCGCGAGGTTGGCGTCCGCCGCCACCTGCCAGCCGGAGAGGTAGATCGCCTTGAGCCCGGCGCGCACCTGCTGCATCGCCTGGTTGCCGGTCAGCGCGCCCAGCGATTTGACGTAGGGCATTTCGCCCAGATAGCGCCAGAGCTTCTCCGCACCGTTCCTCGCCAGCGAATATTCGACCGGCAGCGATCCGCGCAGCTTCACTACGTCGGCCGCACTATAGGGCCGCGTGATGCCCTTCCAGCGCGGGTTTGCTTTCCAGTCGGTGTCGAGGCCTTTTGCGTCGAGCCAGCTCATTTCCCCTCCTCGCAATGACAATTACAACGGCAGGTTATCATGCCGTTTTCTTCGGATTGTCGAGTTGCTTGCTGCGCAGTGTGGATAGCGCACGGCTCAACCGCCAGCGCGTGTTCTGCGGACGGATGACGTCGTCGAGGTAGCCGCGCGAGGCCGCGGCGAAGGGCGAGGCGAAATTGTCGCGGTAGCTTTCCACCGCGGCGGAGATCTCGTTCTGGTCCTTCAGCTTGCCCTTGAAAATAATTTCCACCGCGCCCTCCGGCCCCATCACCGCGATCTCGGCGGAGGGCCAGGCGTAATTGATGTCGTTGCGCAAATGTTTCGACCCCATAACGATATAGGCGCCGCCATAAGCTTTCCGGGTAATGATGGTGATCTTCGGCACCGTCGCCTCGGCATAGGCATAGAGCAGTTTCGCCCCGTGGCGGATGATGGCGTTATGCTCCTGCGAGGTCCCCGGCAGGAAGCCCGGCACGTCCGACGAAGGTCACGATGGGGATGTTGAAGGCGTCGCAGAAGCGCACGAAGCGCGCGGCCTTGCGGCTGGCGTCGATATCGAGGCAGCCCGCCATCTCCATCGGCTGGTTGGCGACGAAGCCGACCGTATGGCCCTCGATGCGGGCGAAGCCGACGATGATGTTCTTGGCGAAGTCGGCGTTGATCTCGAAGAAATCCTCCTCGTCGACGACGCGCTTCAGCACATCGAACATGTCGTAGGGTTTGTTGGCGTTGTCGGGGATCACCGAGTTCAGCCCCATCTCGACGCGGTCGGCCGGGTCCTCGGTGGGGCGCACGGGCGGCTTCTCGCGGTTGGACAGCGGCAGGAAATTGACGAGGCGGCGCACCTGCAGCAGTGCCTCGATGTCGTTGTCGTAGACCATGTCGGCGACGCCCGTGTGCTTGCCGTGCACGTCGGCGCCGCCAAGCTCTTCCTGCGTCACTTCCTCGTGGGTCACGGTCTTGACCACGTCCGGCCGGTGACGAACATGTAGGAGGAGCCGCGCACCATGATGGTGAAGTCGGTCAGCGCCGGCGAATAGACCGCGCCGCCCCGCGCACGGCCCCATGATGACCGATATCTGCGGCACCACGCCCGAGGCGAGCACGTTGCGCTGGAAAATTTCCGCGAAGCCGGCGAGCGAATCGACGCCTTCCTGGATGCGCGCGCCGCCCGAGTCGTTGATGCCGATGATCGGCGCGCCCATGCGCATCGCCATGTCCTGCACCTTGCATATTTTCTTGGCGTTGGTCTCCGACAGCGAGCCGCCGAGCACGGTGAAATCCTGCGAATAGACGAAGACCAGCCGGCCGTTGATGGTGCCCTGCCGGAGACGACGCCGTCGCCCGGGATCTTGTTCTTCTCCATGCCGAAATTGGTCGAGCGGTGCTCGACGAACATGTCGTATTCCTCGAAGGAATCCGGATCGAGGAGCACTTCGAGGGCGCTCGCGGGCGGTGAGCTTGCCTTTTTCATGCTGGACCAGGATGCGGGCCTGTCCTCCGCCGAAACGCGCGGCCTCGCGCTTGAGCTCGAGCTGCTTGACGATGCCGACGGCAGTCATAGTGCCTCATGGGCTGTTGAACGGCTCGCGCCCCCTCTCACGGGAGGCAGCGAAGGCGGCGGTTTACCATAGGGTCCGGGGCGCGCAAAGCGCCAAATTCCATGCGTGGGGGCGAATGGTTAATTCGCCTTATTGCCTAGGCTTTTCCTAAGCTTATGTGTCAAGAAAAAAGGCGCATTTTTCGATGTCGGCGCGCTTTGACTCCCACGCCGCTTTTTCCGCCGGGTCCTCGGCCCACTGCTCGGCCTGGAAGTCCTCGTCCAGACGGGCGCGGCAAGGGCCTCCTCAAGCCCCACCACGCCCTTCCACAGCCCCAGCGAAAGCAGGGCCGAGCCGAGCATGGGTGTCATCGCGTAAAGCGCGGCCAGCTCGCGGTCGGTGGCTCCGGCAAAAAGCCCGGCGAGCTTTTCGAGCGTCGCCACCGCTGCTCGACCGGCACGACATGCCGGGTGACGCGGCATTCGATGCCGAATGCGTCATGGAGCGCGTTGAGGATAGGGTCGAAGACAGTCTTTTGCCTCTCGTGAAGCGCCGGGACCTCGGCGCGGTAGCAGAGCAGGTCGGTCTCCGCGTAGCCCAGCACTTCGGCGAGCATGGCGGCGCGGTCGCTTGCGGCGCGCTGGGCGAGCAGCGCGAGCTGCGACTCGATTTCGGCCGGCTTCTTAGGCATCGATATGCAGCCCCAGCGTTTCCATGCTTTGCGCCATGTGCGGCGCCAGCGGCGCTTCGAAGCTGCGCGCGGGCTGGCCGAAAAGCTCGGGCAGCTCGATGCGCCACGCCATCAAATGCAGCTTGGGCGAGAGCGCGAGGCCGCCTTTCACGTGCGCCTTGCCGCCGCCGTATTTGCCGTCGCCGGCGATGGGGCAGCCCATCTCGGCCATGTGGACGCGCAGCTGGTGCGTGCGGCCGGTGACGGGCTCGAGCGCGACCAGCGCCAGCGCCTTGGCCATGGCGTCGAGCACGCGGTAGCGGGTGATGGCGCGCTTGCCGTCCTCCTCGACGGAGCGCACCAGCTCGCGCGATTCCTCGCCGCGCGCGAGCTTGTCGAGGTTGGATTCGATCTCGCCCTCGCGCGGATGCGGAACCCCGACGGTCACCGCGAGGTAGATCTTGCGGATGGCCTTGCCGGCGAAGGCGCGCTGCAGCTCCGACGCCGCCTTGACGTGCCGCGCCAGCAGCAGCACGCCGCTGGTGTCCTTGTCGAGCCGGTGGACGAGGCGCGGCGGCTCCTTCGCCTCGAACTGCAGCGCGGGCAGCATGGCGTCGAGATGCTTCGTGACCTTGCTGCCGCCCTGCACCGCAGCCCGGCGGGCTTGTTGATGACGAGGATGTCCTTGTCCTTGTAAAGCACCCAGCTTTTGGCCTCCTCGCCGGCCCGTGCATCGAGCTTTTTGGGGGCCGGGGGCTGGGGGCTGCTGGGGGCCGGAAGCGTGCCGCGCAGCTCGATCACCTGCCCGGTGGCGACGCGGGTCGAGGCCTCGGCCTTCTTGTTGTCGAGGCGGATGAGCTTATTTCGCAGCATTTTCTGCAGCATGCCGTGCGGGATATCGCCGAGGCGGCGCACCACGACGCGGTCGAGCCGCGAACCGTCATCCTCTTCCGTCACCGTATACTGCCTGCGTTCCATGGGCCGCCTTATGGCACGCTCGGCCGCAGGCAGCAAGTTTCACCGAAACGTCACATCGGGCGGGAGCGCATAATTTATACTGGCGGCATGGATATTCCCAAACCGCCGCCCGGCATCCTGCCCGACACGGGCATCACCGCCCTGGCCGACGCCGCCTTCGAGGTCGGCGAGATGCAGATCGCCCGGCAGAAGGACGCCGCCGGGCAGTTGCTGGGGCAGGACAACCACGGCGGCCCCCACCACCGCGGTGGACAAGGAGTCCGACCGCCAGTTGCGCGCCTGGCTGGGCGCGGTGCGCGATTTCCCCCGTCGTCTCCGAGGAAAGCAACCCCGTCGAGCGCATCGCGGCGATGCGCTCGCCCGGCCCGGTCTGGATGCTCGACCCGCTCGACGGCACCGAGCATTACCTGAAGGGCGACACCCGTTACTGCATCAACATCGCGCTGATGAGCGCACCCGACGCTGGCGGCGCCCGCCAGCCGCAATTCGGCTGGTCTATTTCCCCTGCCTGAAGACCCTGTATTTCACCGGCGCCAAAGGCACGGCCCTGCGCGCCGAGGTCGCGGCGGACGACGAAGGGCGGGTCGTCTTCACCAACCTGGGCGCGCTCAAAGTGCGCCCGCACCTGGATCGCGAGCGTGACGGTAAATTCAGCCAGCTCTATGTCGCCACCGGCCTCAGCGGCGGCGGCGCCGATTTCTTCCGCCCCTTTGCGCACGCGCTGAACCTGTCGCGGGACACCAACGCCCATCGCGAGGTGACCATCGCCCAGCACGGGCTGGATGCGGGCATCTGCGACCACCCGTGCGAGCTGTGGGACGTCGCGGCGACGGACGCCATCCTGCGCGCCGCCGGCGGCCGCATGCTGCCGCTCAACGACGCAGCGACCGCCATCGCCGGCCCCGCCATCGAGTACCGCGCCGACCTGCTGCGCAAGGACCCGTTCGCGGTGCCGCCGCATATCAGCGTCCACCCGGACCTCGCGGCGGAGCTCCTGAGAACGCTGCCGCCGGAGCGGTCGCGCCGGCCGATGCTCATCTAACCGCTTGCCGCGCCGCACCGCCGCGCTATGCTCGCCGCCGATGGGGATGGGGTTCCCCCGATAACCGCCGCTCGTGGCTGATGACTCCTGCCCACACGATCATGGAGCGATTCATGAACCCCCTTCTGTTCGGCTATCTCGTCGTATTCTTTGGCGGAGGCATCGGCGCCGCGCTGCGCCACGCGGTCAACCGGAGTGCCCTCGCCCTGCCGGCGTTCCCCTACAACACCCTCGCCGTCAATGTGCTGGGCTGCCTCGCCATGGCCTGATCGCCGGCTGGTTCACCTACCGCACCGGCGATGCGCCCAGCCAGCATTTGCGCCTGTTCCTGACCACCGGCATATTGGCGGCTTCACCACCTTCTCCGCCTTCTCGCTGGACACGGCCCTGCTCTGGGAGCGCGGCCAGCCGAGCGCAGCGCTTGCGTATGTACTGGGCAACGTCGTGCTGTCGCTGGCAGGCGTGTTCGGCGGCCTCGCGCTGATGCGCAGCCTCGCCGCCTGACCTAGCGGCGCTCCAAGGCCGTCAGCAGGTCGCCGAAATGACTTTCGATAAGGGCATTGACCGTGGTGCGCGTGACTTCCTTGCTAAGACCGGGCGTATGCCGCTCCGTCGCCCGCTGCAATTCCCTCAGGGCGCGAGGCGCTTCGCGGTTATTGTCGCTTTTCAGCGCCTGTGCATAGGCTTCGGCCGCGTCCGCCACGCGCTTATCCGTTGCGATCAACTCCGCCAGCGATGGTGTTCCCGCCTCAGCCATGCTTTCATTCTGGCAGATAATTATTTCAACCGTATGACAATGCTATTCGCCTGATTCCTGACGTTTCTCGCGCAGCTTCGCCCAGTATTCCAACCGTTTCTGAATCTCCCGCTCGAAGCCGCGCTCGGCGGGGGTGTAATACTGCTCCCGCTCCATCTCCTCGGGGAAATAATTCTGGCCGCTGAAGGCGTCCTCCGCCTTGTGGTCGTATTCGTAGCCCTTGCTGTAGCCCAGCTCCTGCATCAGCTTCGTCGGCGCGTTGAGGATGTGCTTGGGCGGCATCAGCGAGCCGTGCTCGCGCGCCGAGCGCCGCGCCGCGCCGTAGGCGACGTATTGCGCGTTGGATTTTGGCGCGGTCGCCAGGTAAATGACCGACTGGGCGATGGCGAGCTCGCCTTCCGGGCTGCCGAGCATCTCGTAGGTCTGGCGCGCGGCGATCGACTGCACCAGCGCCTGCGGGTCGGCCATGCCGACATCCTCCGAGGCGAAGCGGATCAGCCGCCGCGCGATATAGAGCGGGTCCTCCCCGCCTTCGAGCATGCGAGCGAAATAATAGAGCGATGCATCGACGTCCGAGCCGCGCAGGCTTTTGTGGAGCGCCGAGATCAGGTTGTAATGCGACTCCTGCGCCTTGTCGTAGACCGGCGGGCGTTGCTGCAGCATGGCGGAGAGCGTCTCGGGCGTCCAAAGATTTCCCTCCCCCTCCGGGGAGGGTTGGGGTGGGGGCCTGGTAAGGCGGAGTCGTCATTACGCCCCCCTCCTAACCTCCCCCCGGCGGGGGGAGGAACGGACAGGATCGCCTCGACCATGGTCAGTAAATACCGTCCGTCGCCGTCGGACATGGCGAGCAGCGCCTCGCGCGCGGCTTCGGTCAGCGGCAGCTTGGTGCCGGTGAGCTTCTCCGCGCGCGCGATGAGCAGGCCGAGCGCCTCCGGCGTCAGCCGGTTGAGCACCAGCACCCGCGAGCGCGACAAAAGCGCCGAGTTCAATTCGAAGGAGGGATTCTCCGTGGTCGCGCCGATGAGCGTCACCGTGCCGTCCTCGACCACCGGCAGCAGCACGTCCTGCTGGGCGCGGTTGAAGCGGTGCACCTCGTCGATGAACAGCGCGGTGCGCTGCCCCGTCATCGCCCGCTCGCGCGCGACCTCGAAATATTTCTTGAGGTCGTTCACGCGGAAGCGACCGCCGAGACCTGCTCCAGCACGTAGCCCGCCTCGTTGGCGAGCAGCCGGGCGATGGTCGTCTTGCCGCAGCCGGGCGGTCCCCACAGGATCATCGATTGCAGGTGCTTCGCCGCGACCATGTTCGACAGCACCCCGCCCTCGCCGGTCAAATGGTCCTGGCCGATGACCTCGGCCAGCGACTGCGGCCGCAGCCGCTCCGGCAGCGGCGGCGTCGCTACGGCAGCGAACAGGGAATTCTGCGATTGGGGCTTCTTGCGGGCGCTCATGCCGGTAATGTAGTGCAACCGGCCCGAAAATAAACCGCTATTGGCGGTTCATGACCGGCGCGGCCTCGGCCCGCGCCTGTTCACCCTGCACCCATGAGTGCGTATGGTTCGGGTGCTCGGCGATGGTGGTCAGCTCATTCGGCCCCGTGGCACGCTCCTGCTGCGCGGCGTCCCGGCGCTGATCCTGCCCCGGCCGCAGCCAGCCATAGACGACCCCGACGACCGAGGCCGGCAGCACGATGCGGAACGACCATTTCTGCAGCGCGTGCGTGTCGACCTGCATGGGCCTGCTGAACAACGCCCGGATGCCGAAACCCACGGCCAGCGGCAGCTCGGCGCAGAAGCCGGTGATCATGCCCCAGGTCGCGCCGGAGATGATCTTGCGCGACAGCGGCAGCTTTTCAAGCGGCGCGGCCGCAGCCGGCGTTGGGTCGATGTCGGGCGTGTCGGAAGGGGTGTCCATGCTATTGAATTATACGCCCCTTATTGCGTCGCATTATGAATATTCGATGAACATGAAAAAGGCCGCACGTGGCGGCCTTTTTGCATTCTATTCGAAACGCTTAGGCTTCGACCTTGACGGATTTGCGTTTGGCTTTCTTCGCCGGTTTTTCGGCAGCGGCAGCGGCTTCCTCGCCGGTGACTTCGGTGCCGGGGCCGGAATCCTTGCCGCGGGCGGATTCATCGCGGTCGACGAACTCGACGATGGCCATCGGGGTCGCGTCGCCGTAGCGGAAGCCGGCCTTCAGGATGCGGACGTAGCCGCCCTTGCGTTCCTTGTAGCGCGGCGCGAGCACGCTCAGCACCTTCTCCGCCATCGCCTGGTCGCGCAGGCGGCCGATCAGCAGGCGGCGGGCGGCGAGGTCGTTCTTGCGGCCGGCGGTGATCAGCTTCTCGACGATCGGGCGCAAATCCTTCGCTTTCGGCAGCGTGGTGAAGATCTGCTCGTGCTTGATCAGCGCGCAGGCGAGGTTGGAGAACATCGCCTTGCGGTGCGAGGTGGTCCGGTTGAGTTTCCGGCCGGCTACTTGGTGACGCATAACAACTCCAGTGTGATCTCTCTAGTAGGGCTCTTCGTATTTGCGGGCGAGCTCTTCGATGTTCTCGGGCGGCCAGCCGGCGACTTCCATGCCGAAGCGCAGACCCATGTTGCCGAGGACTTCCTTGATCTCGTTGAGCGACTTGCGGCCGAAGTTCGGCGTCTTGAGCATTTCCGACTCGGTCTTCTGCACGAGGTCGCCGATATAGACGATGTTGTCGTTCTTGAGGCAGTTGGCCGAGCGCACGGAAAGCTCCAGCTCGTCGACCTTCTTGAGCAAATACGGCGAGAATTTGAGCTCTTCCTCGGCCGATTTGGCGTGCACTTCCGGCACGTCCTCGAAATTGATGAAGAGCTGCAGCTGGTCCTGCAGGATGCGCGCGGCCAAAGCCACGGCGTCCTCCGGCGTGACCGAGCCGTCGGTCTCGACCTCGAGGGTCAGCTTGTCGTAGTCGGTGCGGTTGCCGACGCGCGCGTTCTCGACGCGGTAGGAGACTTTCTCGACCGGCGAGAACAGCGCATCGACCGGGATGAGGCCGATCGGCGCGTCGGACGGGCGGTTCTGCGCCGCCGGGACGTAGCCTTTGCCGACTTCGGCGGTGAGCTCCATGTTGATCGAGGCGCCCTTGTCCAGCGTGCAGATGACGAGGTCCTTGTTGAGGATCTCGATGTCGGCGTCGCCCTGGATCATGCCGGCGGTGACTTCGCCCGCGCCGTCGGATTTCAGCGTCAGGCGCTTGCGGTCGGTCGAGTGCGCCTTGAGCTTCAGATCCTTGATGTTGAGGATGATGTTGACCACGTCCTCGCGCACGCCCGGGATGGCCGAGAATTCATGCTGGACGCCTTCGATCTTCACCGAGGTCACCGCCGCGCCCTGCAGCGAGGACAGCAGCACGCGGCGCAGCGCCACGCCGAGGGTGATGCCGAAGCCGCGCTCGAGCGGCTCGGCGACGACGGTCGCCTTGCGGGCGTCGCCGGTAGCCGGCTTGATGTCGAGCTTCGACGGCTTGATCAGGTCTTTCCAGTTTTTATTCAGAAGTGCGCTCATTTTTTGGTCCCCAAAATTAAAGTCGTTGTGCCGTTACTTCCCGCGAAAATCAGACGCGGCGGCGTTTCGGCGCGCGGCAGCCGTTATGCGGCACCGGCGTAATATCTTTGATCGACGTGATGGTGAAGCCCACCGCGCCCAGCGCCCGCAGCGCCGACTCGCGACCGGTGCCCGGGCCTTTGACGCGCACCTCGACGGTGCGCACACCGTGCTCCATCGCCTTGCGGCCGGCGGTCTCGGCGGCGACCTGCGCGGCATAGGGCGTCGATTTGCGCGAGCCCTTGAAGCCGTTGGCGCCCGAGGACGACCAGGCGATCGTGTTGCCGAACGGGTCGGTGATGGTGATGATCGTGTTGTTGAAGCTCGCATTGACATGCGCGACGCCGATGGGGACGTTCTTGCGGTCCTTGCGCTTCGGCGCGGCCTTCTCGGTCGCGGCGGAGTCCTGTTTCTCTTGCGGTTTAGCCATTGTTCATCCCCTACTTCGTCACCATTTTCTTGCCGGCGATGGCGATCGCTTTACCCTTGCGCGTGCGCGCATTGGTGTGCGTGCGCTGGCCGCGCACGGGCAGTTTCTTGCGGTGGCGCAGGCCACGGTAGCAGCCGAGATCCATCAGCCGCTTGATGTTCATGCTGACTTCGCGGCGCAGGTCGCCCTCGACGGTGTAATCGGCGTCGATGATCTCGCGCAGCTTGGAGACTTCCGCCTCGGTCAGCTCGGCGACGCGCTTGTTGAGCGGGATGGCCGCCTTGACGAGGATTTCCCTGGATTTGGCGCGGCCGATGCCGTGGATGTAGGTGAGAGCGATCTCAACCTGCTTGGCAGTCGGAATATTGACGCCGGCGATACGTGCCATGCTACACTCCTACTTTGAAAAACTTGGAGAAAATAAGCCTTCCCCCAAGGGAGCGGGGAATATAGCCAGCAAAAGCCCCATGTCAACGTCTAAATGAACTTCATTAAAGCTTCATAATCGGGCCGGTTTTACCCTGCTATTAAAGACCCATCAACCAGGGAGAAGACCGATGACGACCTACGACGAACTGGATGCCGGCATGAAGGAGCAGGTGGACCACTATATCGCCCGCCGCGGCGAGCGCGACATGATGTCGGAAGACCCCGCAAGGCACGAAAGTATATTTGCCCGCGTGGCCGCCAGCGAAGAGGATATCGGCCCGGCGCGCGATCACCTGCTGCAGCATTATCCCTCGGTCGTTCAGCTCCTGAGCGGCGGGAAACCGACCTATGAGAACCTTCCGGGCGACGATCTCAAGATCGTCGGCCAGGAGATCGCCTCGCGGGGCAAAGCGGACCTCAAGGCCAACCGGCAGAGTATCTGCCGCGAGGCGTATTGCGGCCGCATTCCCGCCGAGGACGCGGCGAATTACCTCCTCGCCAACGAGCCGGACATCATCGAGGCGACCCGGAAAAATCTGGCCGGGGAGCAGGCGAAACGGGATAGCTGGGTGCCCGGGCAGAAGTTCCTTTTGCCGGGGGAGACGAAAGTCGAAAAACTCGCCGGCGAACGCGTCGAGACCATCGGCAAAGGCCCGGGGGCTGCGGGCAGCATGGGCTAAGCCTGGGCGAATCGTTCCGATTTGCCGTTGGTGATGAGCGCGTTCAGCTCATGCGTCACGTGCGGGATGTCGGCCATGCCGTCGACCGTGCGCAGCATGCCGCGATCCTTGTAGTAGGGCAGCAGCGGCGCGGTCATCGCGTGGTAGGCCTCTAACCGCTTGGCGACGGTCTCGGCCTTGTCGTCCTCACGGCGGATGAAATCGTGGCTGCCGCAGGCGTCGCAGGTGCCTTCCTTCGACGGCTGGTTGAAACTGTCGTGGTAGTTCGCCTGGCACTTGGCGCAGGAGAAGCGGCCGGCGATGCGATCGACCAGCGCCGCGTCATCCACCTTGAGCTCGATGACGAAATCGAGCGACTTGTTCTCCTCCATCAGCATCTCGTCGAGCGCCTCGGCCTGCGCCAGCGTGCGCGGGAATCCGTCGAGGATGAAGCCCTTCGGGCATTGCGGCCCGGCGATGCAGTCGCGGATGAGCGCGATCATGATGTCGTCCGGCACCAGCGCGCCCTTGGCCATGATCGCTTTGATCTCGACCCCGAGCTCGCTGTCGGACCTGGTGGCGGCGCGCAGCATGTCGCCGGTGGAGAGCTTGGTCAGCTTGTAGGTGTCGCGCAGGTAGTCCGACTGCGTGCCCTTGCCGGCGCCGGGCGGCCCCAAAAGGATGATGTTCATACCCGCCGTCCTTTCAGCCGCGCTTTCTTGATCAGCGACTCGTATTGCTGCGCGAACAGATGCGACTGCACCTGCGCCACGAAATCCATGATGACGTTGACCACGATCAGCAGGCTGGTCCCGCCGAGATAGAACGGCACCGAATATTGCGAGATCAGGAATTCCGGCACCACGCAGACGAGGCAGAGGTAAGCCGCGCCGACGACGGTGAGGCGCGTCAGCACGTAGTCGAGATACTCGGCGGTGGACGCGCCCGGGCGGATGCCGGCGATGAAGCCGCCGTTCTTGCGCAGATTGTCCGCCGTCTCCACCGGGTTGAAGACGACCGCGGTATAGAAGAAGCTGAAGAAAACGATGATGGCGACGTACATCGCCATGTAAAGCGGCTGCCCGTGCGCGAGGTAGGTGCTGACGGTGCGCAGCCATTCCGGCCCGCCCTGCGCGTTGAAGCCGGCGATGGTCAGCGGGAACAGCAGGATCGAGGACGCGAAGATCGGCGGGATGACCCCGGCCGAGTTGATCTTGAGCGGCAGATGCGTCGCCTCGCCCTGCATGATCTTGTTGCCCATCTGGCGCTTGGGGTACTGGATGAGGATGCGCCGCTGCGCCCGCTCGATGAAGGCGATGAGGGTGATCAGCCCCAGCGCCACCGCGATGACGACGAGGATGGTGCCGCCGCTCATCACGCCCTTGCGCCCCATCTCGAACATGCTGGCGAGCGAATGCGGCAGGTTGGCGACGATGCCGGCGAAAATGATCAGCGACACGCCCTGGCCGATGCCGCGCTGGGTGATCTGCTCGCCCAGCCACATCAGGAACATCGTGCCGCAGGTCAGCGTGACCACGGTGGTGAACTCGAAGAAATGCCCCGGGTTGAGCACGGCCGAGCCGCCGCTCGCGCTCTGCATCCCCTGCAGCCCGACCGAGATGCCGTAGGCCTGGAACAGGCAGAGCAGCACCGTGCCGTAGCGCGTGTACTGGTTGATCTTGCGGCGCCCCGCCTCGCCCTCTTTTTTCAGCGCGGCGAGCGTCGGCACCGCGACGCCCATCAGCTGCATGATGATCGAGGCGGAAATATACGGCATCACCGCCAGGGCGAAGATGGTCATGCGCCGCAGCGCCCCGCCGGAGAACATGTTGAACACGCCGAGCACCCCGCCCGAATGCTGCTCGAAGATCTGCTCCAGCACCTTGGGGTCGATGCCGGGGATGGGGATATAAGTGCCGATGCGGTAGACGATCAGCGCGCCGAGCACGAACAGCAGGCGCGACTTCAGCTCGCCGGCCTTGGCCAGCATGCCGAGGCTCATATTCTGCGCAAGTCGTTCAGCGGGAGAGACCATATTCATCCTAAATACAACAGTGACCGCCTGTCATGCAGGCCCACCGCCGCCCTGTCAAGTTTGGTGTGGCGGGGCATCCGCCAAATAGCGTACGGTTGCTCGATGCGCCATGGCTTCACCCTCGTCGAACTCGCCATCGTGCTGGTCATCATCGGCCTGCTGGTGGGTGGCGTGCTGACGGGCCGGGACCTGATCAAATCGGCCGGGATCAACGCGGTCGTCAGCGACATCCAGAGCTACCAGGCGGCGGCGCACACGTTCCGCGACAAGTACGCCGGCATCCCCGGCGATCTTTTCTACACCAAGGCGCAGCAAGCCGGCCTTACCGTCAGCGCGGTCACGCCCGGCGTCGCCGGCTACGGCGACGGCAGCGGCCAGCTGCAGAACGGCGGCGGGGTCGGCAACAATTCCGTCGGGCTCGGCGGCGAGACGGTCCTGTTCTGGCGGCAGCTTTCCGATGCGGGCCTCATCGCCTTCAAATCGATCGGCGACGGCACCGTGGTCGATACTTCCGGCTTCGCGACCGCCAGCACCGCCCTTGCGGTACTGCAACCGCTGCTCCCTTCCATCCGCCTTCGGCCGGGAACGTTCGTCCACGTCGTCGGCCCCAACAATTATTTCACGATCTTCGCCGGGCCGGGCACCGCCGGCTCGGCGACGGGCCTTCTGCCCGGCAATTACGGCCTGACCACGCGCGAGACCATGGGGATCGACACCAAGATGGACGACGGGTTGCCGGTAACGGGCACGGTCCTTTCCGTGATCGCGGCGGCCAACACCATGACCCGCACGACGGCGACCAACGGCGGCTCGCCGGTCACCAGCGCCGACACGCTGTGCTACGACACCACGAATACGCCCGCCACCTACGCAGTCGCCATCGACGACAACATGCGCTGCATCATCCGCATCAGGGCAGGGTTCTAGCCTAATAAAAAAGGCGGCCGAAAGGCCGCCTTTTTAGGGGATGTGCGAAGTTACTTCGCTTTTTTCGTGGAAGCCTTGAGCGCCGCGCGTTTTTCGGCGGCTTTGGCCTTGCGCTCCTGGCGCTTGCCTTTTTTGGCGGGGACGCGCTTCGTTTTCACGCTGAGCGTGCCGCCCAGCTTTTTCAGCACTTCGGCGGCCGATTCGCTGGCACGCTCGACATCGATGTTGAGCTTCGCCTTGAGCTCGCCCTTGCTGAGCAGCTTCACGCCTTGCGAGGTCTTCGGGACGATGCCTTTTTCCTTCAGGCTCGCGGTGCTCACCGTGTCGCCGGCCTTGAACGTCCCGTTATCGACGAGCAGCTGCAGGTCGCGCAGCGTGATCACGTCGAACTCGTTGCGGGCGTGGTTCTTGAAGCCGCGTTTCGGCAGGCGGCGGTGGATGGGCATCTGCCCGCCCTCGAAGCCCTTGATGGCGACGCCGGAGCGCGCGGTCTGGCCCTTGCCGCCGCGTCCGCCGGTCTTGCCCTTGCCCGAGCCGATGCCCCGGCCGATGCGCATGCGGCGCTTGTGGGCGCCGGGATTATTTTGCAGTTGGTTCAATTCCATGACTCTCTCCGTTCGGAGGGCTAGGGCTAGTGGCTAGGGCTAGGGAAACAATTTTCTTCCCTAGCCCTAGCCCTAGCCACTAGCCCTATTTTGCCTCGACCACCCTCACCAGGTGCTTCACTTTATTGATCATGCCGCGCACTTCCGGGCTGTCCTGCAGCTCGCGGCGCTTGTGCATCTTGTTGAGGCCGAGGCCCACCAATGTGGCGCGCTGATCCTTGGTGCGGCCGCACGGTGATGCATATTGCTCGACGGTGATCTTCTTTTTCGCGGTTGCCATGTCTGTCCCCTACTCCGCTTCGTTCTGCACGCCGGCGGCCTTGGCGCCGACTTCGCGGCGCTCGACCACGTCGCCGACCTTCATCGAGCGGCGGCCGGCGACGGCGCGCGGGCTGTTCATCAGCTTCAGCGCGGCGAAGGTCGCCTTCACCATGTTGTGCGGGTTGGAGGTGCCGGTCGATTTGGCGACGACGTCGTGCACGCCGAGCGCCTCGAAGATCGCCCGCATCGGCCCGCCGGCGATGATGCCGGTCCCGGCCGGGGCCGAGCGCATGATGACATGGCCGGCGCCGAAGCGGCCTTTCACGTCGTGGTGCAGCGTGCGCGAATCGCGCAGCGGGATGCGCACCATCGATTTCTTGGCGCCGTCGGTGGCTTTGCGCACCGCGTCCTGGACCTCTTTCGCCTTGCCGGTGCCGTAACCGACCTTGCCCTTGCCGTCGCCGACGACGACGAGCGCAGCGAAGCCGAAGCGGCGCCCGCCCTTCACGACCTTGGCGACGCGGTTGATCGAGACCAGGCGGTCGATGAGACCACCATCGTCGCGGTCGCCGTGCTGGTCGCGGCCGCCGCGGTTGTCGCGGTTGCCACCCGGGCCGCGATTGCCGCCGGGACGATTGCCGTGGCCGCCCGGACGGTTGCCCTGATTCTGCTGCTGTTCGTGTGCCATGATGGTTCCCTATGGTTCTAGAATGCTAAGCCGGCTTCGCGCGCGGCATCCGCCAGCGCCTTGATGCGGCCGTGGAAAAGGTAGCCGCCGCGATCGAAGACCACGGTGGAGACTTTCGCCTCCCTGGCGCGCTCGGCGATGCGCTGGCCGACGGCCTTCGCGCCTTCGAGCGTCGCGCCGCTCTTGACGTTGCCGCGCACGTCCTTCTCCGCCGTCGAGGCGGAGGCGAGCGTCTTGCCCGCCGCGTCGTCGATGAGCTGGGCGTAGATGTGGCGCCCGGAGCGGAAGACCGACAGCCGCACGCGGCCGCTTTTCTTCAGGCGGATGCGCACGCGTTGCTTGCGGCGGATGAAATTGGAGCTGGTTGTCATAGATACCTACTTCTTCTTGCCTTCCTTGCGACGGATGGTCTCCGTCGAATATTTCACGCCCTTGCCCTTGTACGGCTCCGGCCCGCGCAGCGAGCGGATCTCGGCCGCGACCTGGCCGACCTTCTGCTTGTCGGCGCCGGAAAGCACGATGCTGGTCTTTTCCATGGCGACCTTGACGCCGGCCGGGACGATGTACTTGATGTCGTGGCTGAAGCCGAGCGCCAGCGTCAGTATCTGGCCCTGCACCGAGGCGCGGTAGCCGACGCCGTTGATGTCGAGCTGCTTCTTGTAGCCCGAGGTCACGCCCTCGACGAGGTTCTTCACGTTGGCGCGCACGGTGCCCCACATGGCGCGGGCCTGCTGCGTGTCGTTGGCCGGCTTGACGAAGACCTTGCCGTCGGTGATGGAGACCACCACGTCGTCGTTGAAATGGGTCTTGAGCTCGCCGTTCGGGCCCTTCACGGTGATGTTCTCACCGACCACGTTGACCGTGACCTTCTCGGGAATGGCGACCGGCAGTTTACCAAGGCGGGACATGTTCGACTCCTAGAATACCGTGCAGAGGACTTCGCCGCCCACCTGCGCCTGGCGCGCCGCAAAGTCGCTCATCACGCCTTTGTTGGTGGAGAGGATGGAAATACCCAGCCCGTTGAAATGTTTCGGCAGCTTCTTCACCGCCGAGTAGCGGCGCAGGCCCGAGGTCGAGACGCGCTTGAGCTCGTGGATGACCGGCTCGCCCTCGAAATATTTCAGCTCGACGACGAGGTTGCGCTTGTTGCCGTCCGCTTCCAGCCGGTGGGCGCGGATGAAGCCTTCTTCCTCCAGCACCGTGCAGATGTCCGCGTTGATGCGGGCGTAGGGCATGGTGATGGTGGTCAGGCGCGCCTTGGAGGCGTTGCGCAGGCGGGTGAGCAGGTCAGCGATCGAATCGTTTGCCATAAAATCTCCTACCAGCTCGCTTTGATGAGGCCGGGGATCAGGCCGAACGAGCCGAGCTCGCGCAGCTTGTTGCGGCACAGGTCGAATTTGCGGTAATAGCCGCGCGGGCGGCCGGTCAGGGCGCAGCGGTTGCGCTGGCGGTCGCGCGCCGAGTTGCGCGGCAGCTCGTTGAGCTTGGCCTGCGCGGCGAAACGGTCCTCCATCGAGGTCTTCTTGTTCATGATGATCGCTTTCAGGCGCGTGCGCTTGGCACGGTTCTGGTCGTTCATGTGCTTGCGCTTGCGCTCGCGTTCTTTCATGCAGAGTTTCGACATGGTTCTTTCTCCTAGTTCTTGCGGAAGGGTACGCTGAACCCTTCGAGCAGTGCGCGCGCTTCGTCGTCCGACTTGGCGCTGGTGACGATGGTGATGTCCATGCCGCGCACGCTGGTGACGCGGTCATAGTTGATCTCGGGGAACACGAGCTGCTCTTTCAGGCCCATGTTGTAGTTGCCGCGCCCGTCGAAGCTCTTCGGGTTGACGCCGCGGAAGTCGCGGATGCGCGGCATGGCGATGGTGACGAAACGGTCGAGGAACTCGTACATCTTCTGCTTGCGCAGGGTGACGCGGCAGCCGATCTGCAGCCCGGCGCGGATCTTGAACGTCGCCTCGGCCTTCTTCGCCTTGGTGATGACCGGCTTCTGCCCGGCGATCAGCGCCATTTCCTCGGCGGCGGCCTGGATCTGCTTCTGGTCGGCGACGGCCTCGCCGACGCCCATGTTGATGACGATCTTCTGCAGGCGCGGCACCTGCATGACGTTCCTGTAGCCGAACTTCGTGGTGAGCGCGGGGACGATCTCCTTGTCGTAGAGCTCCTGCAGGCGGGGTTTGTGGACCGCCTCTTTCTTCGCTGCTGCTGTCTTCGTCATAACTTCCTCGTTCATTCCCTACGCGTTCACCGTTTCGCCGGAGCGCTTGGCGACGCGTACTTTCTTACCGTCGGCCAGCGTCTTGAAGCCGACGCGGGTCGCCTTGCCGTCCTTGGGGTCGGCGAGCGCGACGTTGCTGATATGGATCGCCGCTTCCTGCGTGTTGATGCCGCCGGCGTTGCCCATGCTCGGCTTGGTGTGGCGCTTGACCAGGTTGATGCCGGAGACCAGCACGCGCTGCGCCTCGACGAACACCTTGGTCACTTCGCCGGTCTTGCCCTTGTCGCGGCCGGTGATGACGACGACCTTGTCGCCCTTCTTAATTTTCGCAGCCATGTTAGAGGACCTCCGGCGCCAGCGAGACGATTTTCATGAATTTCTTGGCGCGCAGCTCGCGGGCGACCGGCCCGAAGATACGGGTGCCGATCGGCTCGTTCTGCGCCGAGACCAGCACCGCCGCGTTGCGGTCGAAGCGGATGGCCGAGCCGTCGGCGCGCTTGGTGACGAACTTCGTGCGCACGATGACGGCGCGGTGCACGTCGCCTTTTTTCACCTTGCCGCGCGGGATCGCGTCCTTGATGGAGACGACGACGACGTCGCCGATGCTCGCGGTCTTGCGTTTCGAGCCGCCGAGGACCTTAATGCACATGACTTCGCGGGCGCCGGAATTGTCGGCCACGTCCATGCGGGTTTGCATCTGGATCATGGGGCTACTCCGCGCTTGCCGACTGGGCGACGCGTTCGACGACGGCCCAGCGCTTGGTTTTGGAGATCGGACGGCTCTCGATGATGCGCACGACGTCGCCCACCTTGCAGCCCTGTTCGTCATGCGCGGCGTATTTCGCCGAACGGCGCATGATCTTCCCGTAGATCGGATGCCGGATCTTGCGCTCGACGCGGACGGTAACCGTCTTCGCGTTCTTGTCGCTGACCACCACCCCTTGCAGTACTCTTTTCGGCAT
>JBBCHK010000003.1:0-62704 GCA_037200745.1 Alphaproteobacteria bacterium | reverse complement strand
TGCGAGCGATAGCGAAGCAATCCATCTTAATCAACGAGAGAAAGCTGGATTGCTTCGCCGGGCGATGCCCTCCTCGCGATGACGGTCCATTTCCGAAACCTAGCTTGTCACTAGGGTATTTCGGGCCTATATAGCCTCACGAAAGCGAGCCAGCATGTTCATCCAGACGGAAGCGACCCCGAACCCGAACACGATGAAGTTCCTCCCCGGCCAGGACGTGCTGGGCGAGCGCACCGCGTTCTTCACCGACCGCAGCAACGCCGCCGTTTCGCCGCTGGCCGCCGCCTTGTTCGAGCTGCCGGACGTGCGCGCGGTGTTCTACGGCGCGGATTTCATCACCGTCACCAAGAAGGAGGACGCGGCGTGGGACGTGCTCAAGCCGCAGATACTGACGACGGTGATGGAGCATTACCAGTCCGGCAACCCGCTCATGCTGTCGGAGAAGAAGCGCGAAGCCGCGACGCAGACGCACAGCGCCGACGAGGAAGAGATCGTCACCCAAATTAAAGAGCTGATCGAGACGCGCGTGCGCCCCCGCCGTCGCCATGGATGGCGGCGATATCGTCTTCCATGCCTACAAGGACGGCGTGGTGAAGCTCGAGATGCACGGCGCCTGCTCGGGCTGCCCCTCCTCCACCGCGACGCTGAAATCCGGCATCGAGAACATGCTCAGGCACTACGTGCCCGAGGTGGTCGCCGTGGAGTCCGTTTAAATTTAAGCGGTGACGTCGAGCAGCGATTGCTGCAGGTCGTTCTCGGTCTTGATGACGCGGAGATTGGCCTGGTAGTCGTAGCTGGCGATCTTGGCGTCGACCAGCTGGTCGTCGGTCGAGGTGCCGCTCGAATCGTCCTTCGTGCTCACCTGCACCGACACGCCGTCGTCCGTCGCGGTCTGGACGGCCTGCTGGGGCTTGTAGTCCGGGGTGTTCGCATTGGCGATGTTATTGGCGGCGACGTTGAGACGTACGGCCGCAGCATTGAGACCCGAAACAGCGCTCGAGATCGTCATATCTAGCACCTTCTTGAGCCCGTGAAGAGCTTCTTGGTTAATTCCATCTATAGCATACTTACGGTAAATTAAGGAAGCGCGAAGATTGGATAGAATTTTATCCACCGCTCTACCTGTCATACCAGCGTAGGCTGGTATCCAGACGCGCGAAGCGCAGCTAAAGTCCCTTTATAGAGAAGGACTGGATGCCAGCCTACGCTGGCATGACAGCTAAGGCATCATGCCGGTGCCGGCTTCCGAATCCGCGAAAAGCCGGTACTGCCGCGCGTTAAACAGCTGATAATGCCACCATTCGTTGCGGTAGAAATCCCAGCCGGCGATGGTCATGATGCCCATCAGCAGGATGCGGTTGCGCTGCGCCTCGGTGTGGATAACGAGGCTGCCGTGGTGCGACAGCGGGGTGAAAGCATCGAACTCCGTGCCCATGTCGAGCGGCGTGCCGGCGCGCGTCAGCGTGAGGTCGACCGCGACGCCGCGCGAATGCGGCGAGCCCCTGCGCGGATCGGCGAGGAAATCCGGATCGGGCGTATGCTCCCACAATTTCCACTGCGCTTCCGTCGGACGGTAAGCATCGAAGACCAGCAGGCCGTAGCCCTGCGCGGAGGCTAAGTCGCGGGCGCGGACGAGCGCGGCCTCCGCCTCGGGATGGAGGAAGCAGCGCGCGCCTTTCTTATAGACCGGCTTGCCGGTGAAGTTATCCGCCGTCGCGTAGCGCAGGTCGATGGCGACGCGGTGCCGCTGTGGCGTGATTTCAACGAGCATCGGCGCGCTCCAGTATATTGTCGAGCGTGGCGTGGATGCGCGATTCGCAAGCGGCGGCGAGCGCCTTGCGGTCGGCGAAATCCCTGAGCAGCAGCGGCGGGTGGAAGACCGCGTGCACGCGGATCGACGGCAGGCCCAGCACATGGATGAAATGCCCGGCGAAGCTCGCCTCGCCGATCCATGCGACCTCCTCGCGCCGCGCGTCGGGGGAGTTTTTCGCGGCCGATATGGGTGTAGGCGATGGTCACCGGCTGCACCGGCAGCGCGAAATCCTCCGCCATGCTGAAGAAGCCGCTCTTGAAGGGCTTGAGGTGCCTGCCGTCGCCGGTGGTGCCCTCGGGGAAGAGGCAGACGACCTTGCCCTCGGCGAGGCGCTTGCCCGTCTCGGCGCGGGCGGCGTCGAGCTCGCTGCGCTTGCGCTCGACGAAGATGCAATCGGCGAGCACGCAGAGGAAGCCGATCACCGGCCAGGAGCGCACTTCCTTCTTCGGCATGAAGGACATCGGCGCGAGGCCGCCAGCACCCAGACGTCGAGGTAGCTCGTATGGTTGGCGACCAGCATCAGCGGCCGCTGCGTCGTCGGCGCGCCCTCGACGCCGACGCGCAGGCCGACGAGCCAGCCCTGCACGGCGTAATAGCAGCGCACGAGCTCGCCGCGCGCGGTGTCGAGCCCGACGGCCCAGAGCAGCAGCGCCGGCCAGAATATCAGGAAATTCCACAGCAGGACGGTGGGCAGGCGAACGGCGATGCGCAGGTAAGCGGCCATCTATTCCTCCCCCCGACGGGGGGAGGTTAGGTGGGGGGCATTGTGGGAACTCGGAGCGACCGAAGCCCCTACCCTAACCCTCCCCCGACGGAGGAGGGGATTTTTGGGAGTGCGGCGCGCGATGAGGCGCATATCACTCCCCATCCGGCACGTAACGTTCGAGGTAGCGCTGCTTGACCTGGTCGGTCTGCACGACGATGGAGACGTCGGTCGTATTGTAGGCATGGTCGAGCACCGCGCCGTCGCCGACATAGCCGCCGACGCGCAGGTAGCCCTTGATCAGCGGCGGCACGGTGCGCACCACCGCCTTGGGCGAGATGTCCTCCTTCGCCATGCGGTCCATCTCGACGAACTGCTCGGGCAGCGCGCGCGGGCGGATCTCGGCGGGCGCGAGGTGGTAATGGTAGAGGAAGGACAGCGCGATCTTGTGCTGCTCGGCGTCGTCGCCATGGAAGCTGGCGCAGCCGAACATGAGGCCGATGTCTTTCTCGGCGATGAAATTGCCGACGCCGAGCCAGAGCAGCTGGATCACCGGCCGCGTGCGGTATTCCGCCTCGACGCAGGAGCGGCCGAGCTCCAGCACCGGCCCGGTGAACTTCTTCAGCGGGGTGATGTCGTATTCCGTCTCGGTGTAGAACTTGCCGACGGGCTTCATGTTCTCGCGCGTCAGCAGGCGGTAGGTGCCGACGACGCGGGTATCGCCCTGCTTCTCGCGGTCGATGACCAGCAGGTGGTGGCAGTAGGGGTCGTACTCGTCGAAGTCGCGCTTCTGCGCCTGCACGGCCGCGTTGGCCTTGCCGCCCATCTCTTCGCAGAAGATACGGTAACGCAGGCGCTGGGCGGCCTCGACCTCCGCCTCGGTCCGGGCCAGCCGCACTTCGAGGCGGCCACTGACGATGGGCTCAAATACGTTCTCGAATGTCATGCTTGGTCCGAGGTTGTCCTAGGAGGTAAGCCGAAAGGCAAGCATAATCAGCATCATTGTGGATGAAGAAAGGTAAACATCGCTGCTGCTATGCAGCATCCCCTTTATCTTTCAAGGGCACGCAGAAGAGCTCCAGCCGGTGGTCGACCAGCCTGTAGCCGTGCTCGCGGGCGATGCGCTCCTGCAGTTTCTCGATCTCGTCGTTCATGAATTCCAGCACCTTGCCCGAGCGCAGGTCGATCAAATGGTCGTGGTGCTCGGTGGGGACTTCCTCGTAGCGCGAGCGGCCGTCGCCGAAATCGTGGCGCTCGATGATGCCCGCCTCCTCGAACAGCTTCACCGTGCGGTAGACGGTGGCGATCGAGATATGCGGGTCGATCTTGCTGGCGCGCTTGTGCAGCAGCTCGACGTCCGGGTGGTCGGACGATTCCGACAGCGCGCGCGCGATGATGCGGCGCTGCTCGGTCATCTTGAGCCCCTTCTCGACACAGCGTTTCTCGATGCCTGCGGCATGGCGCTTATCCTAGTGCAGCGCTCGGGAAGCGCAACCGTATTCCTCCACCTGAAAGGGGGAGGATCAAGGAGGGGGTCTCTCAGCGCCTCCACAACTCACGCATGCGAGGACGAAACTCGGCAGACCCCCACCCCAACCCTCCCCCTTTCAGGTGGAGGGCTTAATCGAGCCCTCGGCATTACTTCCATTCCACTTGACGAGTACTTGCAACGGGCGTATTCCCCGGCGCACCAATAATAATAACCGTAACCGTATCGGCAGGAGAAACCGACCATGCGTAAACGCGCCAACCTCACCCTTGCATCCGCCACCGCCCGCCAGCCGCAGGCGGACGTTTCCCAACGAAACGCTCATCGCCGCGACAGCCAGATCGTCAGCGCCTTCATCGCCGGCCGCACCGCCGAGAAGATCAATCTCAGCGAGCTCACCGCGCAGGTCTACGGCGTGCTGGCTGCCCTCGCCCGCGGCGAGGCCGCCGCCGCGCCGCGCAAGCCGACCGTGCGGTCGCCGATTCGATCAAGGCCGACTACCTCGTCTGCCTCGAGGACGGCAAGCACGTGAAAATGCTCAAGCGCTACCTCAAATCGAACTACGATTTGACGCCCCGAGCAGTACCGCGCCCGCTGGAAACCTCCCGGCGAGCTACCCGATGGTCGCCCCGAACTACGCGAAGGTGCGCAGCCAGCTCGCCAAGAAGATCGGCCTCGGCAACGCCGCCACGTACGCGGCAAACGCGCCAAAGCGGCCTAGACCGCGTCCAGCCCGATATCTACCGCCGGCGCCGAGTGCGTCAGGCGGCCGACCGAGATGAAATCGACGCCCGTTTCGGCGATGGCGCGCACGGTATCCAGCGATACACCGCCTGAGGCCTCGGTATGGATATGGGCCTTGCGGGCGAGGTCGGCGGCTTTCTTCAGCGTCGCCAGGTCCATATTATCGAGCAGGACAATGTCCGCCTTGGCGGCGATGGCTTCCTCGACCTGCTTCAGCATGTCGCATTCGACTTCGATCTTACTCCAGGCTGCGCCGCCGCGCCGCTTCGACCGCCTTGGCGATGCTCCCGGCGATGGCAAGGTGGTTGTCCTTGATGAGCACCGCGTCATAAAGCCCCATCCGGTGGTTCAGCCCGCCGCCCATGGCGACAGCGTATTTTTCGAGGAAGCGAAGGCCGGGCAGCGTCTTACGCGTATCGAGGATGCGCGCGTCGGTGCCAGCGACCGCCTCGACATAGCGCCGCGTCAGCGTCGCGATGCCGCTCAGGTGCTGCAGCAGGTTGAGCGCCGTGCGTTCGCCGGTGAGCAGCGCGCGGGCGGGACCTTCCAGCAGGGCGAGCTGTGTGCCTTTTTCGACCTTCTCCCCCTCGCCCACCGGGGATTTCACTACAACGCCAGGGTCCAGCAGGCGGAACAGCGCCGGAAGGAACTCCAGCCCGGCGACGACCAGCTCCTCGCGCGCGACGAGGGCGAAACGGGCCGCCGCCCCGGCCGGGACGACCGATTCCGTGGTGATGTCGCCGCCGGCGATATCCTCGGCCAGCGCCGCCGCGAGAAAACCGTCGAGATCGAAGGGACGTTGCACTTGGGCCTGCCAGTCATTACTTATTCATCGTCATTGCGAGCGACCAACGGGAGCGCGGCAATCCAGTGGCGCCAACAGGCAAGGACTGGATTGCTTTGTCGCGATGCTCCTCGCAATGACGGAACTTATAGGCGGCGGGAAGCGAACACGCAAATGCACGGCTACGAACTGATCCACCATTCCCTCGACGTCGTCATCGTCGGCGCGGGCGGGGCGGGGCTGCGCGCGGCCATCGCGGCGTCGGAGGGGAACCTCAAAGTCGGCGTCATCAGCAAGGTGGACCCGCGCAGGAGCCACACGATGGCGGCGCAGGGCGGCATCAACGCGCGCTCGGCACCAAGGGGCCGGACGACTGGCGCTGGCACATGTACGACACCGTGCGCGGCTCCGACTGGCTGGGCGACCAGGACGCCATCGCCCGCCTGTGCGAGCAGGCGCCGCGCGCCATCATGGAGCTCGCCGACTGGGGCGTGCCCTTCACGCGCGACGCGTCCGGCAACATCTACCAGCGCCCCTACGGCGGGCAGACGGTGGAATATGCGGCGACCCCGCCTTCCGCGCCGCCGCCGCCGAGGACCGCACGGGACAAGCCATCATGCAGGTGATGCTGAAGAAGGCCTTCGCGCGCCCGATCAAATTCTACAGCGAGTTCTTCGCGCTCGACCTGCTCATGCGCGAGGACGGAAGCTGCGGCGGCCTCATCTGCTCGACATCGCCTCCGGCGCGCTGCATGTGTTCGAGGCGCAGCTGACCATCCTCGCCACCGGCGGCTACGGGCAGGTCTATGAATCGACCACCGCCGCCAACACCTGCACCGGCGACGGCAACGCATGGTCCTGCGCGCCGGCCTGCCGCTGCAGGACATGGAGTTCGTCCAGTTCCACCCGACGGGGCTGTACGGCTCCGGCATCCTCATCACCGAGGGCGCGCGCGGCGAAGGCGGATTCCTGCGCAACGGCAAGGGCGAGCGCTTCCTCGCCCGCTACGCGCCGCAGAGCATGAGCTCGCATCGCGCGACGTCATCGCCCGCGCCATCGTGCAGGAGATCCGCGAGGGTCGCGGCGCCGGGCCGCTCAAGGACCACGTGCTGCTCGACCTCACCCACCTGCCCGCCAGCGTCTTCGAGGAAAAGCTGCCCTACATCACCACCCTGTGCGAAACGCTCAAGCACCTCGACCCGCGCAAGGACATGATCCCCGTGGTGCCGACGGTGCATTACTCGATGGCGGCATCCCCACCAACGTCCCACAGCCAGGTGCTGCGCGTCGGCCGCGACGGCGAGGATGTCGCCGTGCCCCGGCTGATGGCCATCGGCGAGGCCGCGTGCAACTCCTGCCACGGCGCCAACCGCCTCGGCTGCAACTCGCTGCTCGACCTCGTCGTCTTCGGCAAGGACGCGGCGACTGGGCAACGCATCACATCAAACATGAAAAGAACGGTGCCGCCCCGGCCACGCCGTCGCTCGACGCCGCCATCGCCCGGCTCGACGCGCTGCGCACCCGCAAGGGCACCTTCGCGCCCGCCGAATTACGCCGCGCACTCCAGCATTCGATGAGCGCGCATGCGACCATCTTCCGCACCGGCGCATCGCTCGCCGCCGGGAATGCCGAGCTCGAAGCGCTGCAGAAGCGCGCCGACGCCGGGCTCGGCCTCGCCGACCATGCACATAACTGGAACATCGAGCTCGTCGCCGCGATGGAAGCGCTGAACCTGCTGGCACAGGCGCGCGCGACGATGACCGCCGCCAACGCCCGCACCGAATCGCGCGGCGCGCATTTCCGCGAGGACTTCCCCGCGCGCGCGACGACGCACATTGGCTGAAGCATTCCCTCGTCTGGATCGCCGATCACGAAGCGCCCCGCCTTGGCGAGCGCAGCGTCCACCTCAAGGCCCCGCCCGAGGCGCCCAGCTTCCCGCCCGAGTCAGGGCGTATTAGGGTTGCTGGCCCTTGTGGCCACGGCCGCCATGCTGGTGCCGCGCGACCTGCTGACCCGGATGAGGGTCCCCACACGCTTCGGCCAGGGATTTATCGGATACCGCAGGATCGCCGTCCATTTTCCACTGGGTCATTTTGCGCACATATCGGCATGCTGCTTCGCCGCGTCAGCCGCATCTTTGGCGTTGCTGTCCTCTACGCTGTCCTGGATCGTATATTCGCCTGCCGAGCGGCCATGTGGATCTCCCATCCGCCAGTATGGAATATAAACCTTAATATATGGTTAATCCATCTATTTCCGGTAAACCATCGCCTCGCGCAGCATGCCGACGAATATCTCCAGCGGGCCGGTGGCGTCCTTCGGGATGGGCATGAAGACGGGGATCGCCAGCGAGGTGAAGGTGAAGCCGATCTGCTTGGTCGCGCCATTCAGCGAAACGGTGAGGATGAGGGTTCGATGGCATGTCCGCCGCGAAGCTGACGAGCGGCGCATCGGCCGCCACCGCGTCGCACGGCTTGAGGCCGGGCATGTTCGGGCAGGCGGTGCTCGGCCCCTGCGCGCGCAGGAGAATTTGCGGCACTTCGCTGAGCGTGATGGAATAATGCTCCGGCGCGTTCTCCGGCAGGGCGAAGACCGCGTCGAACGTCGCCGGCGCGGTGACGGCGTAGCTGCCCATGGTCGCTGTCGCGCGGCGTGAGGTCGACGAAGGGCAGCGAGGCGGCGAAGGTCTCACGCCCGAGGATCATCGACAGGGTCGGCCGCGTCACCCGCACGCGGAAATGAACGGGAAGCCGGCCGGCGCCACCGCATCCGCGCGCAGCTGGAGATGGCGGTTGGCGTTGTGGAAGGCAGCGTCGTGATAGGTGATGGTCGCCTTCACCCGCGCCACGTCGTCCGCCAGCAGCGAGCGCCATGCGACGTACCAGCCGGCGGTGAGCAACGCGAGGGCGGCAAGCCCGATCAGGAATTTCTGCATCGCTTTCCTATACACGTCATTGCGAGCGAAGCGAAGCAATCCAGTCGGTGCAACCGGCAAGAACTGGATTGCTTCGTCACGATGTTCCTCGCAATGACGACTTAATGTTGTCTGATCGCCGTGGGGCCGATGCCGGTCGAAAGCTCCAGCATGCGCTCGAGCGGCTTGCGCGCCTGCGCCATCAGCTCCGCAGGCAGGGTCAGCTCCGGCGTTTCGTCGCGCAGGGCGAGATAGAGCTTTTCCATCGTGTTGAGCTTCATGTAGGGGCAGGTGTTGCAGGCGACGCAGGCGCCGCCGTCGAGCGCGCTTGGCACGGGGTAGAAGCTGCTTCCCGGCGAGCGCTTTTCCATCTGGTGCAGGATGCCCGCCTCGGTGAGCACGATGAAGCTCTCGCCCGGGTGCGTTTCGGTGAATTTGAGCAGTAGGCTGGTCGAGCCGACATAGTCGGCATGGGAAAGCAGCGCCTCGGGGCATTCCGGGTGGGCGATGATATGCGCCTGCGGGTGATGGGTTTTTATTTTGATGAGCTCGCGTTCGGAGAAGCGCTCATGCACGAGGCAGGAGCCGTTCCAGAGCTTCATGTCGCGCCCGGTCTTTTTGTTGAGGTAGCTGCCGAGGAACTTGTCCGGCGCGAAGATGATCTTCTGCTCCTTCGGCAGCGAATTCAGGATCGCCTCGGCATTGCTCGAGGTCACGATGATGTCGCTGAGCGCTTTGATCTCCGCCGAGCAGTTGATGTAGGTCACCGCGATATGGTCCGGGTGCGCATCGCGGAATTTCCTGAACGGCCCGGGTGGGCAGGAGGTTTCGAGCGAGCAGCCCGCCTTCATGTCCGGCAGCACGACCTTTTTCGTGGGATTCAAAATTTTCGCGCCCTCGGCCATGAATTTCACGCCGCAGAAGACGATGAGGTCGGCGTCCGTCGCGGCCGCCTTGCGCGCCAGCTCCAGCGAGTCGCCGATGACGTCGGCGATGTCCTGGATGTCGTCCTCCTGGTAGTAATGGGCGAGGATGACCGCGTTCTTCTCGCGCTTGAGGCGGAGGATCTCGCTTTCAAGGTCGAGCGGCAGGCCGTCCGGCGTGCGCGTCTGCGGAATGATCTCCATGGGCGGAATCTAGTGGAAAACCGCCGGAAAGCAAGCTCAGGCCGGCGCCGGGACGACCAGCCGCGTCAAGGGCGACAGGTAGGGCAGCAGGCTCAGGAGGTCCTCTTTCTTCAGGGCGATGCAGCCCTCCGTGCCGGCCCCGTCCTCGCGCATGATATGCAGGAAAATGGCGCTGCCCTTCCCTTTGACGACCGGGTGCATGTTGTAATCGACGGGGATGACGATGTCGTAGATATGGTCCTCCCGCCACAGCGTTTCGTGATGCGCCGGAAACGGTAATTTCACCGGGCGGTTATAATGCCGGCTGGCGGGATCGTCGCACCAGCCGTCCTCGGGCGTCATCGCCTCGAACGGCAGGAAGCTGTCGGGGAGCGCGCCGCCGTCCTCACCGTCCTCCTCGTCCCCACTGAAGCGGTCGAGGCGGAAATAGCCTTTCATCAGCCGGAACTGCCCGGCGGGCGTGGCGAGGTCGCCCTCCCGCTTGTCCGCCCGGATGCCGCCGCGACCGATGGTGCAGGGCAAAATCCGCCCGCCGGCCTCGAGCTCGCGGTCGCTGATGAGCCTCAGCTCGCGGATGCAGCGGCTGCGCGCGCGGCGCCATTTCCGGTAGCCGAGCGCCCCGCCGATGCCCTTCGCGAGGAAAAGGGACCCGAACATCAGGACGGCCGTTTCTTCCATGCCGAACCGGTGCGTCTGCAGGACGTGGCCGGCCAGCACGAACAGCGCGATCGCCCCCACCAGGCTCAGCGGCACCGCTATCAGCGGATGGTCGGGAAGGAAACGGGTGTAATAACGGTCCGGCACGGGCGAATCCTAGGGCGAAGGCGGCGCCATCGCAACCCACAATCGCCCGATAATACTTGCTAAAACATGGCGGAATGCCTAGGAAACCCGAGGATGAACGCGAAAACCCCCACCCCGCTGCTCGACCGCGTGCAAAGCCCCGCCGACACGCGCGCGATGTCGACCGAGGAGCTCGTCCAGCTCGCCGACGATCTGCGCCGCGAGACGATCGATTCCGTCGCCGAGACGGGCGGCCATCTTGGCGCAGGCCTCGGCGTGGTCGAGCTCACCGTCGCGCTGCACCACGTGTTCGACACGCCGAAGGACAAGATCATCTGGGACGTCGGCCACCAGGCCTACCCGCATAAAATCCTGACCGGGCGGCGCGAGGGCATCCGCACCATCCGCCAGGGCGGCGGGCTTTCCGGCTTCTGCAAGCGCGACGAATCGGAATACGACACGTTCGGCGCCGGCCATTCCTCGACCTCGATCTCCGCCGGCCTCGGCATCGCCGTGGCGCGCGACCTCAAGGGCGAGGATTTCGACGTGGTCGCCGTCATCGGCGACGGCGCGATGTCCGCCGGCATGGCCTACGAGGCGATGAACAACGCCGGCGCGCTCGGCACGCGCCTGATCGTCATCCTCAATGACAACGACATGTCGATCGCCCGGCCCACCGGCGCGATGAGCCACTACCTCTCGCGGCTGATCTCGTCGCATTCCTACCTCAGCATCCGCCACGCGGCGAAGACCATCACCCGCAAGTTCCCCGGCCCGCTGGCGCGCGCCGCCGCCAATGCCGAGAAATACATGCGCGGCATGGCGATGGGCGGCACGCTGTTCGAGGAGCTCGGCTTCTATTACGTCGGCCCCGTCGACGGCCACAATCTCGAGCAATTGCTGCCCGTGCTGAAGAACGTGCGCGACGAAAAACATTCCGGCCCGGTGCTGGTGCACGTGGTCACGCGCAAGGGCCACGGCTACGCGCCCGCCGAAAGCTCGGAGGATAAATTCCACGGCGTGGTGAAGTTCGACGTCGCCACCGGCGCGCAGGTGAAGTCCAAGGGCAAGCCGAGCTACACCGGCGTTTTCGCCGACGCGCTGATCGCCGAGGCGAGGAACGACGAGAAGATCATCGCCATCACCGCCGCCATGCCCTCCGGCACCGGCCTTGACAAATTCATGAAGGAGTTCCCCGCGCGCAGCTTCGATGTCGGTATCGCCGAGCAGCACGCGGTGACCTTCGCCGCCGGCCTCGCCACCGAAGGCTACAAGCCCTTCTGCGCCATCTACTCGACCTTCCTGCAGCGCGGCTACGACCAGGTGGTGCATGACGTCGCGGTGCAGAACCTGCCCGTGCGCTTCGCCATGGACCGCGCCGGGCTGGTCGGCGCCGACGGGCCGACGCACGCGGGCGCGTTCGACATCGCCTACCTCACCTGCCTGCCGAATTTCGTCGTCATGGGCGCTGGCGACGCGCTGGAGCTCAAGCACATGGTCGCGACCTGCGCCGCCATCGACGACCGCCCTTCCGCCGTGCGCTACCCGCGCGGCGACGCGGCGAATGCCGACATGCTGCCCGTGCTCGGCACGCCGCTTACGATCGGCAAGGGCCGCATCCTGCGCGAAGGCGCCAAGGTCGCCATCCTCAATTTCGGCGCGCGGCTCGGCGAATGCCTCAAGGCCGCCGATACGCTGGCGCTACAAAATATCAAGGTAACGATTGCCGACGCACGCTTCGCCAAGCCGCTCGACACCGCGCTCATCACGCAGCTCATCAGGAACCACGAGCTCGTCATCACCATCGAGGAAGGCGCGCAGGGCGGCTTCGGCGCGCATGTGCTGGCTTACGCGACCAATGCCGGATTGCTCGACAAGATCGCCGGAAGCACGCCCGCGAAGATCCGCTCCCTCACCCTGCCCGACATTTTCCAATCGCAGGATACGCCGGAAAAAATGTACGACGAGGCAGGGCTGAACGCACCGCAGCTCGTCGAGCTCATCACCAAGCTGGTGAAAAAAGAATCGGCGAAAAGCGCGGCCTAGCTAATCCGGCGGCAACAGCCGGTCGATGCGGCGCTGCACCCACGGTGCGATCAGCAGGATGCAGACGACGATGATCGGATAGGCCACCTCGACCGTCTCCAGCCAGATAGCGAAGAAATTCGGCACCGGGCCGCGCGTGCGCAGGATGCCGGCCGCGACGACGAGCGAACCGGCGATGAGCGCCATGGCGACGGCGAAGACGATCCGTCGCAGCGCCGCGCGGTCGGCGGATTTACCGGGAATGCGGGCTAGCCTTCGTTCTTGCTCGCCTGGATTTCTTTCCGGCGGGCGTCGGCGGCTTTCTTGAGCTCCATGAGGGCCTTGCGGGCGCGGGTGCCGGCGGCCTTGTTGCCGCCTTCGAATTTGGCGTCTTCGGCTTTGAATTCTTCGACCAGCGCATAGATTTTGTTCGAGGTGGCGGACATGGAGGACTCCTTGCTGTTGGTTGATGGGGGCTTTTTACACGATTTCGCCGAAGCACCACAAGAGCAGCGCTTTCTGTGTGTGTAACCTGTTCTCCGCCTCGTCCCAGACGGCGGATTGCGGCCCGTCGAGCACCGCGTCGGACACTTCCTCGCCGCGATGCGCCGGCAGGCAATGCAGGAACACGGCGGATTTTTTCGCGCGCTTCATCAGCGCCGCGTCGACCTGGTAGCCGGTGAAGGCCTGCTTGCGGGTGAGCGTGTCGTCGTCGCCCATGCTGACCCACGTGTCGGCATTGACGACGTCCGCGCCGTCGACCGCCGCCTGCGGCGTGGCGACGAGCTTCACATCCGCGCCCGCTTTCAGCGCGGAGGCGAGGATAGAGCGGTCCGGCGGCAGCGTTTTCGGGCAGGCGAGCGCAAGCGAGAAGCCGAGCATCTGTGCGGCGACGATCCAACTGTTGGCCATGTTGTTGCCGTCGCCGACCCAGGCGACTTTCTTGCCCCTGATGCTGCCGAGCCGCTCCTCGACCGTCATCACGTCGGCGAGGAGCTGGCAGGGGTGAAGTAAATCCGTGAGGCCGTTGATGACGGGCACCGACGCGTACTGCGCGAGCTCGATGAGCGTGTTGTGGTGGTAGGCGCGCAGCATCATCGCGTGGACGTAGCGGGAGAGCACGCGCGCGGTGTCGGCCACCGTTTCGCCGCGGCCGAGCTGGAGGTCCTCCTTCTGCAGGACGAGCGGGTCGCCGCCCAGCTCGCGCATCGCGACCTCGAAGCTGACGCGGGTGCGCGTCGAGTTCTTCTCGAAGATCATGGCGAGGGATTTGCCGCGCAAATTCTCTTCCTCCGCGCCGCGCGCCTTCTTGCGCCTGTGCGCCTCGGCGAGGATCGCGGCGATGTCCTCGCGCGTGACGTCGCGCCAGTCGAGGAAATGCCGCACGCTGCGTTTTGTCCCCTGGCTGGGGCCGGGCTTCGTGGCCTGAGCTTTCATCGATCCCCCTACGGCCGAATGCATTAGGCTTTCAATGTCTCATCGACAATCGCGAGCGCCTTGTCAATCTCGGCGGCGGTGACGGTGAGCGGCGGCACGAAGCGCAGCACGCCGGTCACCGTCGGCGAAACGACGAGGCCGCGCGCAAGCAGCGACCCGGCCAGCGCGCGCGCATCGCCCGATGGTTCGAGCCCGACCATGAGGCCGACGCCGCGCGCATCGAGGATTTTCCCGGGGTGGTTCTTGTGAATTTGCTTCAGGCCGTTCAGCAGCCGCGCGCCCATGGTGCGCACGTGCTCGAACAGGCCGGGCTTGAGCATGAGGTCGAGCACGGCGTTGCCGACGGCCATCGCCAGCGGGTTGCCGCCGTAAGTGCCGCCGTGGCTGCCGGGCGGCAGCGCGGCGCCGACTTTTTCCGTGACCAGCGTCGCGCCGAGCGGGAAGCCGCCGCCGATGCCCTTCGCCGAGCTGGCGATGTCCGGCGTTATGCCCGCGCGCTCGAAGGCGAAGAAGCTGCCCGGGCGGCCGTAGCCGCACTGCACCTCGTCGCACATGAGGAGGATTTCTTCTTCGTCGCAAAGCTCGCGCAGTTGTTTCAGGAAGGTGAGGTCGGCGACTTGCACGCCGCCCTCGCCCTGGATCGGCTCGATGAGGATGCCAGCGGTGTTCTTCGTCACGGCGGCGCGCACGGCGTCGATGTCGTTGAAGCGCACGCGGTCGAAGCCGGGCAGCATCTGGCCGAAGCCGAGCTTCGCCGTTTCGCTGCTGCCGGCGGAGAGCCCGCCGTAAGTGCGGCCGTGGAAGCCGCCCTCGAAGGTGACGATGCGGTGGCGGTAGGGCTCGCCGGTCTCGTAATGGTAGCGGCGCAGGAACTTGATGCCGGCCTCCACCGCCTCGGTTCCGGAGGAGCAGAAATAGACCGAATCGGCGAAGGTGGCGTCCGTCAGGCGCGTGGCGAATTTTTCGAGCTCGCCGGTGGTGAACTGGTTGGAGCAGTGCCAGAGCTTTTCCGCCTGGTGGTTCAGCGCGTCGTTCAGATGCGGGTGGTTATGGCCGAAGGAATTCACCGCGATCCCGGCGGCGAAATCGAGGTAGCGTTTGCCCTCTGCGTCGATGAGGTAGCACCCCTCCCCGCGCTCCATGCGGATGGCGGAGCGGCGGTAGACGGGCAGGATGGGGGCGATGGTCATGAAGGCTCTATAATCGTTTTGCCGCATCCTTCCAGAGAATTTCCGCACTGCCGTGCGTAGCCGAACAGGCGAGCCGGAGCGCGAAGCGCGAACGAGGGGACCCGGAGCGAAGCGGAGGGAGACGAGCGATAGCGAGTCAACCGGTAGCGGGGGCGGGACGCCCCCCGCGCCGGCAGGCGCCACTAAGACTTCAATCGATATCCCGTGGCGAACATGCGGTAGATGAGCGCGTAGAGGATGAGGCTGGTCGCGGCGAGGACCAGCAGGCCGGCATAGGGATTCGAATCCGACTGGCCGAGCATGGCGAAGCGGAAGCCGTCGATCATGTAGAAGAACGGGTTGAAGTGGCTGATGCGCTGCCATAGCGGCGGCAGGTTGGCGATGGAGTAGAACGTGCCGGAGAGGAAACTCAGCGGCGTGATGATGAAATTGGTGATCGCCGCGACCTGGTCGGGCGTGTTGCCGTAGATGCCGGTGGCGGTGCCGAGCAGCGAGAGCATCAGGCAGGAGAAGACCGCGAAGGCGAGCAGCAGCGCGACCGAATGCAGGTGCAGCGGCACGAAGAACGCCATGGCGATGGTGACGGTGCAGCCGACCAGCAGCCCGCGCGTGACGCCGCCCATGACGAAGCCGGCGGAAAGCTCGGCCGCGTTCAGCGGCGGGGTGATCCAGTCGATGATGACGCCCTGAAGCTTGGCGATCATGAACGACGACGAGGTGTTGGCGAAGGCGTTCTGCACCATCGCCATCATGATGAGGCCGGGAGCGATGAACTCGACGAACGGCCACTCGCCGACCATGCGCTTGCCGCCGCCCATCGCCAGCGACAGGATAGCGAGGTAGATCAGCGTGGTGATCATCGGCGCCACCAGCGTCTGGTTCCATACCTTGAGGAAGCGCCACGTTTCGCGCTTGTAGAGGGTCCCCATGCCTATCCAGTTGGTCTGCATAGGCGCTACATAGAGCAGCCACGGCCGGGCGCAATCATATAATTTTCATGGAATTGTCATACGAACTGTATCCGTAAGCAGTAAAATTACCCCAGGAGCGACACCATGAGCAGAACGCTGACGCCTGAGCAGGCCCTGGAGACCGTACGCCGGTTGGCCGGCGGGATCGCGCTCATCCCGGGAGACCCGGACCAGCACTGCCCGCCGGTCGTCATGTTCTCCTGCGAGCCCCATGAGCAAAAGTTCGCGCCCGAATTCTTCGCCGCCTTCTCCGCGCTGGCCGGCCAGAAAATATCCGCGCCGATGCCCGAACAGGTGATCGAAGGCGCGATCCATTATCGCTGGCCGGTGATCGAGCGGGATGAGAACGGCATGCGGTCCAACGCCGCGGAGTCGCTCAGCAGAAAAGAAGGAAATGCCGTCCAGCGTTTCCTGACGGCCCTGGAAGCGAACGATATCCCTATCGGGCACAACGAATATTTGCTGCCGCTGACCGGCGGCTCCCTGCTGGGCGCCCAGCGTTACGGGGAGGCGCTGAAGGAATTGCGGCAGCTCGGTCCGCGCATGAAGATCGCCCGCCTCCCCGGGACGGATTCCTGCTGCATCGAGATCCGCGACGAGGCGCTCATGGGGCACACGCCGGAAAGCCGCAAGGCCGTCCAGCATTATGCCCAGATGGTCGCCCGCGTGCTCGCCGGGGCGGCCGCCCTGCCGGACCAGCCGGCCGTGCTTTGTTACCATCCGGATTGTGCCGTCGTTTCGGGATTGGCGTGCCGAAGCCTCAATATGGAGCAGGATGCTGAAAAAGGCGTGCTTCACCTCGGCGATGCGATGCGCCTGGCGGCCAAGGACCCCGACGGGGCCGGCCTGGAGGTGAATTTCGCGAGCGCGTTGCGGGCCCCGGACTATACGAAACTGGCCAAGGACCCGTGCCACCTTATCGGCCAGGCGCTTCAGCAGTCCGGCATCAGCACGATCGACGGGCTGCGGAATTTACCGGGAACGAGAACGCAGGCCTAGGCCGCTTCGTTGATGGCCGGTGTGGCGTTGTAGACGATATCGTTGTTGCGCGCGTAGAGGGCGCCGACGGAGGCCTGGGCCTTCTGCAGCAGCGATTGCGAGATGTTCGTGCCGTTGGTGAGCGCCTTGCGGTTGAGGATGGTCGCGCTGTCGGTAAGTTCGCTCGGCGCGGTGACGTCGAGCTTGCCGATCAGGCGCGTGTCGGCGGTGCCGCTGGCGAAAAGATCGATCTGGTCGGACGGGGCGAGCTCGATCTGCGGGCTGCCGATGTCCTTGAGCGACTGCTGGCGCGCATTGGCCTGCTGGAAATAGGCGGAGCGCTGGGAATCCTGCTGCTGGCGCTTCTCGTAGCCCGATTCCTCCGCTTCCTCGGCCTGGACGATCTGCTGCTGGGCCTGCTGTTGCTGGGGCTGGATGTAGGCCGATTTCGCGGCGTCCGGAAAATTGGCCGCCAGGAACTCGTTGAGCGCACTGCTGATGGATGCTGCCATAGCGTAATCCGGGATACCTTCCGTTCATTCAGATGGCGTTCATGCCACACGCGAAATGTATGCCCAAGCGGATAAGCCGTCAAGGCGAAGACGGCCGGATTATGCCGATTTTACGGCTCCACCGACGAAAAAGGGAGCGGTTTTGATGCCGCTCCCTGTTTCTTCGCGGCCGCTTTGGCCTAGCGGCGATTGCCCGTCAGATAGAGCAGGTTCTGGAAGAGGATGACGAACGAGACGTAGAGGTTCAGCGCGCCGAGGATGGAGGCGCGCGGCGCCAGCAGCTCGTTGCCGCCCACGGCGTAGTAGGTGCTCTTCAGCGTCTGCGTGTTGTAGGCGATGAGGCCGATGGCGAGCAGCACCCCCGGCATAGCTCAGCATCAGGTTGACGCCGGAGGAATGCAGCAGGAACATGTTCACCAGCGACACGCCGATGATCGCCCAGATGCCGACGATGAGGAACGAGCCCCAGCTGCTCAGATCGCGCTTCGTCGTGTAGCCGTAGATGCTGAACAGGCCGAAGGTGGCCGCCGTGGTCAGGAACACGCGCAGGATGGAAAGCTGCGTGTAGACGAGGAAAATGCTGAACATGCTCAGCCCGACGAGCCCGGCATAGGTCCAGAAATAGGCCTGCAGGCCGCCGGCGCTCATCGTGCGGGCGCGCGCCATGAAGACGAACACCATGACCAGCGGCGAGAAGACCGCCGCGAGCCCGAGGGCCGAAAGCCCGGCGCCGCCGCTGGAGTTCTGCGTCAGCAGCAGTTGCAGGACGGCCGGGCTGGTGCCCGCGAAATAGGCGACGACGGCGCTCAGCAGCACGCCGCTCGCCATGTAGTTATAGACCCGCAGCATGTAGCTGCGCAGGCCCTGATCGACCGCGGTGGACTGGCTTTGCACGGCCGTCGCGTCGCGATTCCATGGATTCATCGTGGTTCTCCTTTGAAGCCCGCTTGTTGCGGGGACAGGCTATTATATAGACCCCCGGCCGGCGCATGCAAGCGGAAGCGGAAACAGTGCGTATAGCGGAAGCTTTACGACGTCCCTTGTAATCCCTCCGCACCGGCGTACATGTGGCGCAGTGCAACATAACGAAAAGGAGATGGATCATGGAACTTCGCAATAGGACGGTGCTGGTCACTGGCGCCAATCGCGGCATCGGCCAGGCGCTGGTGCGCGAGCTGCTCAAGCACGACGTCGCCAAGGTCTATGCCGGCGCGCGCGACCCGAAAAAGCTGCCGGACTTCGGCGACAAGCGCGTGGTCCCGCTGACGCTCGACATCACCGACCGCGCCCAGATCGACAAGGCCGCCGCGACCGCCAAGGACACGCAGCTGCTCCTCAACAACGCCGGCGTCGCCAACCCGTCGAGCGTCGTGCAGAGCGCCACCGACGCGCTGATGCCGGACATGCAGGTCAATTATTTCGGCACGCTCAGCATGATGCACGCCTTCGCCCCAGTCATCGAGAAGAACGGCGGCGGGGCCATCGCCAACGTCATCAGCGTGCTCGGCCTCGCCAGCATGGTGTCGGTCGGCGGCTACAGCGCCTCGAAAGCGGCGCTTTTCTCCGCCACCCAGGCGGCACGCGCCGAGCTCAAGCCGCGCGGCGTCGCCATCCTCGGCATCTTCCCCGGCCCCATCGACACCGACATGTCGCGCGATTTCCCGATGGAGAAAGCCTCGGCCGAATCCACCGCCGATGCGATCCTGCAAGGCATCAAGGCCGGGCACGAGGACATCTTCCCCGATCCGTTCTCCCGCCAGGTCAGCGAACTGTGGTTCAAGGACCCCAAGGCGCTGGAGAAGCAATTCGCCGGTTTCGGCGGCTAGGTGCCGTGCCAGAGCACGATGGCGAGCCCTTCTTCGGGCGCGACGATAAGCCCCAGCCTTCCGTCCCGCATGGTGTAATAGCTTCCCGGTGAGCGGACGATGCGTTGAAGCAGCGCAACGTTCCCCTTATCCGGATCGGGGCGGAGCTGGTAACACTCGATCCCGCCCAGGAAGGTATTCGCGCTCGGCAGGTTCGCCGGCGGCAGCCGCCTGCCGTGTTCGTCCGATATATTCGTATAATAAACGAGTTCCTTATCGGGCACCGGCGTCGGCTTCCATGCGCGGTAAGCTACGGTCTCGCCTTTGGACCCGGCCGTGAATATCCCCAGCTGCGGCAGGCGTTCCGCCCGGCGCGCATCCGCCAGCAGGTCCAGGCCGCGCGCATGCAATCCGGCGACGGTCACCGCGTCCAGCCTGAAAATGGCCGACCCGCAATCCGGCCCCATGATATTGTCCCCGCCGTCGTAGATGCGCACCCTGTCGCCGAGCCCGATGGCGGAGGGGAAATAGCTTTTGAAGAAATCCGCCTCCATGCCCGGCGCGAGATAGGGCAGCAGATGGGACCGCCCATAGACCACCCAGCCTATGGCCAGCGCGGCCAGGAGCACGAGCACCGCCAGCCCGCCGGCCAGGAATTTTAGGAAACCGAGCAACGACCGCCACATGACGGCGCCATTTAGGCATAGAAATTCCGTTTCGGCTCGCCATTTAAGCGCTTGCCATTGCTAAGAAAGCTGCTATACACGCGCTCCCTTTTGGATTGGAGCCGGGCGAAGGGCATTTGCCTTGGCACCAGCCGACTTGATTTTGCGAGGTCAGCAGACCGAGCCAGCCATGAGCCCGCGAAGCGGCGCATCATGGCGAGTTCAGCAGAACGAGCCGGATGCAACTTTAAATAACCATGGAGAAAAAAATGCCGAAGATGAAGACCAAGAGCGGCGCCAAGAAGCGCTTCAAGCTCACCGCGACGGGCAAGGTGATCGCCGGCCAGTCGGGGAAACGCCACGGGATGCGCAAGCGCTCCAAGCGGTTCGTCCGCGACCAGCGCGGCGGCACGGTTCTCAACGAATCGGACGCCACGATCATTCGCAAGAATTTCATCCCCTACGGCCTGAAATAAGGAGCTGACCCATGGCACACGTCAAACGCAGCGTCACCGCACGCGCCCGTCACAAGAAAGTCCTCAAGCAGGCGAAAGGCTATCGCGGCCGCGCCAAGAACTGCTTCCGCATCGCCCATGAGCGCACGGAAAAAGGCATGCAGTACGCCTACCGCGACCGCCGCAACAAGAAGCGCACCTTCCGCGCTTTGTGGATCCAGCGCATCAACGCCGCCGCGCGCGAGCACGGCCTCGTTTATTCGCAGTTCATCAGCGGCCTCGTGAAAGCCGGCATCACCCTCGACCGCAAAGTCCTCGCCGACATCGCGGTCAAGGACGCTGGCCTGTTCAAGGAACTCGCCGGCAAGGCGACTGCCGCGCTCAAATAGCGGCATTGCCGACTTCAAAACCAAGGGGCCGGCGGCAACGCCGGCTCCTTTTTTATTGCAACGCGCCCTCAGTTGCCTATGAGTTTTCGCCATGTCGCTCGATAAGCTCTCCGCCGCTGCCACGACCGCCATCGAAAGCGCCGCCGATACGCGCGCGCTGGACGAGGTGCGCGTGCAGTATCTCGGCAAAAGCGGCCACATCACCGCCGAGCTCAAGAACCTCGGCGCGCTGCCGGCGGAGGAGCGCAAGGCGCGCGGCGCCGAGATCAACCGCATCCGCGACGAAGTCGCCTCCATGCTGGAGACGCGCAAATCCTACCTCGAGCAGGTCGAGCTCACCGCGAAGCTGAATTCGGAGACGATCGACGTCACCCTCCCCGCTTCGCCCGTCGCGCGCGGCTCGATCCACCCCATCACGCAGGTGACGGAAGAGCTCACCGCCATCTTCGCCGATTTCGGCTTCTCGGTGGCCGAGGGCCCCGAGATCGAGGACGATTTCCACAATTTCACCGCGCTCAACATCCCCGAATCGCACCCCGCACGGCAGATGCACGACACCTTCTACCTCAAAGGCGACGGCAAGGACCACCCGGTCCTGCGCACCCACACCTCGCCGGTGCAGATCCGCACGATGCAATCGGGCAAGCCGCCCATCCGCATCATCGCGCCGGGCACGACCTACCGCTCGGATTCCGACCAGACGCACACGCCTATGTTCCACCAGGTCGAGGGCCTCGTCATCGAGAAGGGCGTGCACATGGGGCACCTCAAGGGCCTGCTGCACGACGCGCTCGCCGCCTTCTTCGGCCTCGAAACACTGCCGATGCGTTTCCGCCCCAGCTTCTTCCCCTTTACCGAGCCCTCGGCCGAGGTCGATATCGGCTGCCGGCGCGGGAAGGACGCGCTCATCATCGGCGAAGGCTCCGACTGGCTGGAGATCGCCGGCTGCGGCATGGTCCACCCGAACGTGCTGAAGAATTGCGGCATCGACCCGGAGGTATGGCAGGGCTTCGCCTTCGGCGCCGGCATCGAGCGCCTCGCCATGCTGAAATACAACATCCCCGATTTGCGCACCATGTTCACCGGCGACGTGCGCTGGCTGAAGCATTACGGCTTCCCCGCGCTCGACATCCCGAGCCTCGTCAAGGGAGTCGGCGCGTGAAGTTCCCGCTCTCGATGCTGAAGAAATTCCTCGCGACCGATGCTTCGCTCGATACCATCGCCGCGACGCTCACCGCCATCGGCCTCGAAGTCGAATCGGTCGAGGATAAATCGCAAGCGCTGAAACCGTTCGTCGTCGCCGAGATCATCGAGGCCGAAAAGCACCCGCAGGCGGACAAGCTGCGCGTCTGCAAAGTGAAGGCGGCGCAGGGCGAGCTGCAGGTCGTCTGCGGCGCGCCGAATGCGCGCGCGGGCATCAAGGTCGCGCTGGCCAATGTCGGCACGATCATCCCGACCAACGGAATGGAGATCAGGAAATCCGCCATTCGCGGCGTCGAATCGCAGGGGATGCTCTGCTCGGCACGCGAGCTCGGGCTCGGCGAGGACCATGCGGGCATCATCGAGCTCCCTGGCAATGCGAAGATCGGCGATTCCATCGTCGACGCGCTCGGCCTCGGCGACCCCGTCATCGACCTCAACGTCACCGCCAATCGCGGCGACTGCATGGGCGTGCTCGGCGTCGCCCGCGACCTCGCGGCGGCCGGGCTCGGCAGCTTCACCCCCGCCAAAAATGGAGCCGCCGAAGGGCACGGACGAAACTTATCCCGTCGCCATCGAGGATACCGACGACTGCCCGGCCTTCCACGGCCGCATCGTGCGCGGCGTGAAGAACGGCGCCTCGCCCGAGTGGATGCAGCGCGCCCTCACCGCCGCCGGCATGCGCCCGATCTCGACGCTGGTCGACCTCACCAATTACGGCACGCTCGGCTTCGCCCGCCCGTCGCACATCTACGATCTCGCCAAGCTGAAAGGCGCGCTCACCGTGCGCCGCGCCAGGGAGGGCGAATCGTTCCTCGCCCTCAACGGAAAGAGCTACACGCTCTCGCCCGCCGACTGCGTCATCGCCGACGAGGCGGGCGTCATCGGCCTTGGCGGCATCATGGGCGGCGAGCGCACCGCGGTCGATGCGCAGACGACGGACATCCTGATCGAGCTCGCGCTGTTCGATCCCGAGCGCATCGCCAAATCCGGCCGCGCCCACGGCATCGACTCCGACGCGCGCGCACGCTTCGAGCGCGGCGTCGACAGCGGCGCCCTTGCCTCCTCCGACGTCGGCCTCACCCATGCCGTCCTGAACTGCGCGGGCGGCACGGCGGGCAGGCCGTTCCTCGCCGGCAGTATCCCCGCACCGGCCGCGCCGATCGCCTTCAGCCCGAAGACCATCAACGCGCTGGGCGGCACCAACATCACCGGCGAGCGCATGCTGAACATCCTGCTCGCGCTCGGCTTCGCGGTGAAAGGCGACAAGGCGACGCCGCCGACCTGGCGCCACGACGTCACCCAGCCGGCCGACCTCGCCGAGGAAGTGCTGCGCATCGCCGGCTACGACGCGATCCCCACCGTGCCGTTGCCGAAATCGCCGAATATCTCCTCCGCTGCGCTGAATGCCGCGCAGGTGCGCGCTGCCGCGGTGCGCCGGACGCTCGCCGCGCGCGGGCTGCACGAGACCTACGGCTGGGGCTTCGTCTCGGAAAAGCAGGCCGCCGCCTTCGGCGGGCAAAGCGACGCGCTGAAGCTGCTCAACCCCATCAGCGAGGAGCTCTCGGTGATGCGGCCGAACCTGCTGCCACATCTCATCGCCGCGCTGGTCCACAATCATGCGCGCGGCAGCGCTGACCTCGCGCTGTTCGAGGTGGGCGCGACGTTCCAGCTTCCCTCCCCCTCGCGGGGAGGGCCAGGGAGGGGGGCGATGGGTGAGGCGATGCCTGACAGCGAGCCCCCCCACCCGTCCTCCCCCGCATGGGGGGAGGAGATTCAGCGCGCCGTCGCCGCCGGGGTGCGCACGGGGCTGAGATCGGGCCTCCACTGGAGCGCCAAGGGCGATGCCGGCGCGTTCGACGCCAAGGCCGACGCCTTCGCCGCGCTCGACGCCGCCGGGCTGGATGCCGGCAAGACGCAAATTTCGCGCGGCGCGCCGGCGTGGTATCACCCGGGCAAATCCGGTGTCATTTCGCTGGGGCCGAAGAACATCCTCGGGCATTTCGGCGAGCTGCATCCCGGTGTGCTGGGGTCTCTCGGCTGCGACTTCCCGGTCGTCGCCTTCGAGCTGTTCCTCGATGCGATCCCGGCGGCGAAAGCGGCCAAACGCAAGGCGCTCCGCATTTCCGACTTCCAGCCCGTGCGCCGCGATTTCGCTTTCGTCGTCGACGCCACTACGCCGGCCTCCGAGCTGGTAAAGGCTGTCGCCGGGGCCGAGAAAACACTCACCCGCGACGTCACCATTTTCGACGTCTACGAAGGCAAGGGCGTGCCGGAGGGCAAGAAATCGCTCGCGCTCTCGGTGACGCTGCAGGCCGACGACCGCACGCTGACCGATGCCGAGATCGAGAAGGCCGCGCAGGCCGTCAGCGCGGCGGCAATGAAGCTCGGGGCGGTGCTGCGCTGATTTCACAGAAACGTCACATTCCCAAGCGTTTTTGCTCCTTAAACTAAGGGCTATGACCGAGGAACCCACCAATCTCGTTCGCTTGTCAAGCTATGTCCCCAAAAAGCAATGGCGGAGGGCGATGACGCCCCTTCTCCAACTTACAGCCGATAGGCCCTCTTTGCAGGAACCGGTATGGAGGTTGATTGAAGACGGAAAGACGACGGTGGCCGATATTCTTCCGCTGACGAAGCATGAGCTTAAGGAACGCTATGGCTTCAACACTTCCAACGTCAAAACTCTGCGCGAAGCGACAAAAAAATTGGAGTTCTCAGGACCCGGCGTAAAAATGCCACTGGGATGGAAGTTGGAGCCCACTGCATTGGAAAAACTCTTGATGGCAAGGGCTGAGGAATATGGCGTGGAATGGCCGCCGCCATCCTCACCTTCTCGCTAACTACGCTTCACGATCGTCACATGCCCCATCTTGCGGCCGGGGCGGGATTCGGTCTTGCCGTAGAGGTGGACGTGCGCTTCCGCCATGCGGGCGTATTTCTGCCAGTCCTTCCACTCGTCGCCGAGCAAATTGATCATCTCGCATTTGCCGCGCGGGGTGGTGTCGCCCAGCGCCCAGCCGCAGATGGCGCGGATATGCTGCTCGAACTGCGAGGTCGGCGCGCCCTCGATGGTCCAGTGGCCGGAGTTGTGCGGGCGCGGCGCGAGCTCGTTGACCAATAGCCCGTCCTTCGTCACGAACAGCTCGACCGCGAGTAATCCCACGACGTCGAGCGCCTCGGCGAGCTTCTTGGCGATGGTCGCCGCCTGCGCCTGGTGCGCGTCGATGAACGGCGCAGGGGCGATGGTGCGGTGGAGGATATGGTCGCGGTGGATGTTCTCCACCAGCGGGTAGCAGCGCATCTCGCCGGTGGTCGAGCGGGCGACGATGATCGAGGCCTCGGCGGTGAACTCGACGAAGCCTTCGAGCACGCATTCGCCGCGCCCGAGCGTCGCCCACGCCGCATCGGCCTGCGATGCGTCGCGGATGACCACCTGCCCCTTGCCGTCGTAGCCCAGCTCGGCGGTCTTGAGGACGCTCGGCGTGCCGATCGTTTTTATCGCGCTCGCGAGCTCACCCGCGCTGCGCACCGGCGCGAAGGGCGCGGTGGCGATGCCCTGCGCGCGGATGAACTCCTTCTCGCGCAGCCGGTGGCGGGTGGTGAAGAGCACCGAGGGCTTCGGCCGCACGGCGACGAGCGTCTCCAGCATTTCGAGCGTTTCGGCGGGGATGTTCTCGAACTCGAAGGTAACCACGTCGACCGACTGGCCGAAGGCGCGCAGTGCGGTGGCGTCCTGGTAGGCGCCGATGGTCGTCGCGGTGGCCACGTGCGAGGCGGGCGCGTCCTTCTCCGGGGTGAAGATGTGCGTCTTGTAGCCCATGCGCGAGGCCGCACGCGCCAGCATGCGCCCAAGCTGCCCGCCGCCGACGATGCCGATGGTCGAGCCGGGTGGGACGATGCCGTTCATGCTAATCCTGCGGCTCCAGCGCGACGGCCTTCGTCTGCGCGGCGCGCCAGCCGGCGACGCGCCCGGCGAGCTTTTCGTCGGCCAGCGCGAGGATCATCGCCGCGAGGAGGCCGGCATTGGCTGCGCCGTGCTCGCCGATGGCCAGCGTGCCGACGGGGATGCCTTTCGGCATCTGCACGATGGAGAGCAACGAATCCATCCCGTCGAGCGATTTGGAATGCACCGGCACGCCCAGCACCGGCAGCGAGGTCAGCGACGCCGTCATGCCCGGCAGATGCGCCGCGCCGCCCGCCCCGGCGATGATGACTTTTCAGGCCGCGTTTTGGCCGCCGTGGTCGCGTAGTCGTAAAGCCGCTGCGGCGTGCGGTGGGCGGAGACGATCTTGCTTTCATAGGGCACGCCGAGCGTGTCGAGCATGTCGGCGGCGGCCTTCAGCGTCGCCCAGTCGGTCTGGCTGCCCATGATGATGCCCACGCGGACATTGCCTGTGCGCGTCGGTTTTTTTTACCGGCTTCCGTTTCGTTGCCACCCGGGCTCCTTCAAAGAGCGGCTGTTTCTACAGCAATGTTGCACGCGGTCAAACGTCGGATAAAGCACTATCATTCCCGCGAAAGCGGGAATCCAGACGCGCGAAGCGCCGCCAAAAAGGACTGGATTCCCGCTTTCGCGGGAATGACGAAAAAAGGAATCCCATGAAAATCGCCGTCGCCAGAGAGACTTCGCCGCGCGAGAAAAGGGTCGCCGCCGCGCCGGATTCGGTGAAGCGCTTCGCTGCGCTGGGCGCCGAGGTCACCGTCGAGCGCGGCGCCGGGCTGGCTTCGGGCATTGCGGACGAGGCCTACGAAGCCGCCGGGGCGAAGCTCGCGGCGAACGCGGCCGGGGCCTATGCGAACGCGGACATTATATTGTGCGTCGGCATGCCGTCGGATGCCAACGCGGGCGCTACTGCCGCAGGGCGCGATCCTGATCGGCATGCTCGACCCGCTCAGCAAGGAGACCGACTTCTCCGCGCTCAACGCGCGCTCCATCCACGCCTATGCGATGGAGCTGCTGCCGCGCATCTCGCGCGCGCAGGCGATGGACGTGCTGTCCTCGCAAAGCAACCTCGCCGGCTACCGCGCGGTGATCGAGGCCGTCGCCGCGACCGGCAAGACGGTGCCGATGATGATGACGGCGGCAGGCACGATCCCGCCCGCCGAAAGTATTGGTGCTTGGCGCGGGCGTCGCCGGGCTGCAGGCCATTGCCACGGCGAAGCGGCTCGGCGCGGTCGTCTCCGCCTTCGACGTGCGCGCGGCGGTGAAGGAGCAGGTCGAGTCGCTCGGCGCGAAATTCGTCGAGGTGAAGGCGGACGCCAACGCCGAGACCGCCGGCGGCTACGCGAAAGAGATGGACGAGGATTACAAGCGCCGCCAGGCCGAAGCGCTCGCCGAGCACATCAAGTCGCAGGACATCGTCGTCTCGACCGCGCTCATCCCCGGCAGGCCCGCGCCGGAGCTCATCACTTCCGCGATGGTCCGCTTCCATGAAGAAAGGCAGCGTCATCGTCGATCTCGCGGCGGCCCTCCGGCGGCAATTGCAAACTGACGAAGGCGGATGCGGTGACGGATATCGATGGCGTCACCATCCTCGGCTACACCGACCTGCCCCTCGCGCGCGGCGACGGACGCGAGCCCGCTCTACGCGCGCAACCTGTACAATTTCGTCTCGACGCTGATGATCGACAAGGCGACGAAAACGCTTGCCGTGCAGTCCGACGACGAGCTCATCAAGGCGACGCTCATCACCAAGGGCGGCGCGGTCGTGCACCCGGCATGAAAGGATAGTTATGGTCGATAGTTTTCGTCTTCGGCTTTACCGTGTTCGTGCTGGCCTGCTTCGTCGGCTATTACGTCGTCTGGCGGGTGACGCCGGCGCTGCATACGCCGCTGATGTCGGTCACCAATGCGATTTCCGCATCATCGTCGTCGGCGCCATCCTCGCGCTGGGGCCGAGGACGTTCGATACGGCGCACGTATTCGGCTTTATCGCGGTCGCCCATCGCCTCGGTGAATATCTTCGGCGGCTTCGTCGTCACCAAACGCATGCTCGAGATGTTCCACAAGAAAGCGCCCCGATCCAAAAGGAGAGAGACCATGAACATCCACCTGCTCGATGAAAGGCTGCTGCAAAGCCGTTCCTGCTCTCGACCGTGCTGGTCTTTATCTGGTTCGTGCTCGTCGGCTACGTCGCGCACCACCATTGCTTCACCGCGCTTTAACCGCGAGACCGCCATCCTCTGGCGGCCGCATGACGAGATGAAGCAGGTGCTGCCCTTCGCCTTCCTGCACGAGTTCATCCTCGCGCTGGTGATGACGCTGCTCTACGCCAAGCTGAAGAAGGCGAAAATGGCCGGCCTGCGAGGCCAATCCGCCCGCCGACGGCAAGAAGGAATGCCCCGTGCAGCGCGGCCTGTGCTTCGGCCTGCTCACCGGCCTGCTGATGGGCGTCGTCGCCGCCGACGGCTACGTCGCCCTGCCTATCCCCGCTGACGCTGGCGCTCGGCTGGCTGGCGATGTGGGTGGTCAAGGGCGTCGGCGGCGGGCTGATCCTGTCGTGGGGCCTTCTGCCGAAAGCCGCGACACCCTCGTCCCACCATCCACTAGAGCCCCGGAAAATTTTCGTGAGCAGCATCTTCTACATCCTCTACCTCGCGTGCGCCGTGTGCTTCATCATGGCGCTGCGCGGGCTTTCCTCGCCGGTCAGCGCGCGCAACGGGAATTACTACGGCATGGCCGGCATGGCGCTGGCCGTCGCGACCACACGCTGTTCCTGCCGCAGGTGAGTCCTATCGCTGGATCGTCCTCGCCATTGCCATCGGCGGCTCCATCGGCTGGCTGGTGGCGCGCAAGATCGCGATGACGGCGATGCCGCAGCTCGTCGCCGCTTTCCACTCGCTGGTCGGCGCGGCGGCGGTGCTGATCGCGCTTGCCGCGCTGTGGGCGCCGGATTCCTTCGGCATCGGCTCGCCCGGGCAGATCGCGCTGCACAGCCTGATCGAGATGAGCCTCGGCGCGGGCGATCGGTGCGGTCACCTTCACCGGCTCGATCGTCGCCTTCGGCAAATTGCAGGCGCTGATCTCCGGCGCGCCGCTGCGTTTCCCGATGCAGCACAAGCTCAATGCGCTGCTGGGGCCTGCTGGCGCTCCTGCTGCTGCTGGTGTTCGTCGCCACGCAGGCGAAATTCTTCTTCCTGCTGCTCATCGCGGTGGCGCTGCTGCTCGGCGTGCTGCTGATCCTGCCGATCGGCGGGGCGGACATGCCGGTCGTGGTCAGCATGCTCAATTCCTACTCGGGCTGGGCGGCGGCGGGCATCGGCTTCACGCTGGCCAACCCGCTGCTCATCATCGCCGGCGCGCTGATCGGCTCCTCGGGGGCGATCCTCTCCTACATCATGTGCAAGGCGATGAACCGCTCGATCGTCAATGTCATCCTGGGCGGGTTCGGTTCCTCGTCGGAAGCGGCGGCTAAAGGCGGAGTGGACGAGCGCCCCGTGAAATCCGGCGCGGCGGAGGACGCGGCGTTCCTGCTTTCCAACGCCGATTCGGTCATCATCGTCCCCGGCTACGGCATGGCGGTGGCGCAGGCGCAGCACGCCGTGCGCGAGCTCTACGAGGCGCTGGAGAAGCGCGGCGCAAAGGTCCGCTTCGCCATCCACCCCGTTGCCGGCCGCATGCCGGGCCACATGAACGTGCTGCTCGCCGAGGCCAACGTGCCGTACGACGCGGGTCGCCGAGCTCGACGACATCAATAACGCGTTCGCCACCACCGACGTCGCCTACGTCATCGGCGCCAACGACGTCAACCAACCCCGCCGCCAAGAACGACCCCGAAAAGCCCGATCTACGGCATGCCGGTGCTCAATGTCGGCGAGGCGCGCAACGTCATCTTCAACAAGCGCTCGATGGCGGCGGGCTATGCCGGGATCGGCAATGAGCTTTTCTACCAGGACAACACGATGATGCTCTTCGGCGACGCCAAGGCCGCCACCGAAGCGCTGGTCAAGGCGCTGAAAGCGCTTTAATTTGCCGTCGATTTCCATTTTTTTTATGTAATTCAATAATTTAAGCGACGACCACTGCCGCGCGGCATTAAGCTTTTTTTTAAGCGGCGTGCGGTATCGTGGAAGCTATGGACCTTTCCGCCAAATCGCCGCCGCCCCCGCGAAGCCGACCCGCTGCTGCACGCCGCCGCGCGCTGGCTGATCGCCTCGCAGCCGTCTGCCCGACCTCGCCGACCCGCAGGAGACCGCCGCCTGGCGTCGCCATTCGGCGCTCGCCGCGCTACTCGGCTCCGCCGTCCCCGGCGCAGGGCCGCGAAGTGGCGGAGGAGATCGCGCTGCTGCAGCAAAAAATTCGGCCTACGGGCTGGGCCTCGCCATCGCCTACTGGCACGCGGAGAAAAAAGGCGAGCTGAAGCCCTACGAGGAAAGCCGCTGCTGCCTCCGCTCCCCAGCGACGTGCCCGCGCCTTTCACCGAAATGCGCATCACGACCGTCTGCAGTCCCGGAATAATCATGGAGCCGAGGACGCATACTTACCGGATCGATCCCCACCCGTGCGACACCTACCTCGAAGGCCGCGATGTCCCCCTGTCGCATTTCGACCGCGACCTGATCGGGCTGGCGAAAGCGCTTCAGGCCACGGGCTGGGCCGATAAATACCACGCCGACGGCTCGCACGTGCTGCCGGTGGACGCGAACGGCCACCTCTCGCCCGAAGGGCTCAAGACCCTTCTCGCCGGCAAGGGCATCACCCGCCCCGAGCAGCTCGGCGACCACGACCTCGAGATCACCGCGCAGGAATTCGCCGATTACGCGCGCGACCACCTGCAAAAACCCGGCGACTTCACCAAGCTCCCCAAGGTCCGCTAGGACGATTGCCCAAAGGACGGGGCGACTCTATAAGCATCCCGATACCGGGGGTGACGGCGATGCATCTGAAAGAGAAACTGGCGAAGGGCGCCGCGATCGGCACGCTGATCGGCATCGACTCGGCGGACGTCGCGGAAATCCTCGCGCTCGCCGGGTTCGACTGGCTGTTCGTCGACCTTGAGCATTCGACCTTCGGGCTCGATACGCTGAAGCACATCCTGCGCGCCGCCAAAAGCGCGCAGCCGGAGTGCGCGGTGCTCGCGCGCGTGCCGCTCAACGACGAGGTCTGGCTCAAGGCGCGTGCTCGACGCGGGCGTGGACGGCGTCATCGTCCCGCAGGTCAATTCCGTGGCCGAGGCGCAGGCCGCCGTGCAATGGACGAAATACCGGCCGCTCGGGCAGCGCGGCGTCGGCATCGGCCGCGCGCAGGGCTTCGGCAAAAACTTCGCCGATTACATCGCGCGCGCCAATGACGAGGTGCTGACCATCGTGCAAATCGAGCACATCGACGCGGTGAACGCGCTCGAAGGCATCGTGAAGGTCGAAGGCATCGACGGCGTATTCGTCGGCCCGTACGATTTGTCGGACAGCATGGGCCTGCGCGGGCAGATCGATCATCCGCAGGTGCAGGGCGCCATCGCCGCGACCGCGCGCATCTGCGCCGCGAAGAACATGTTGAGCGGCATCTTCACCGGCAATGCGGCGGCGGCGAAGGCGCGCATCGCCGAAGGCTTCCGCCTCATCGCCATGGGCACCGACGGGCTGCTGCTGAGCGGCGCGGCGGGCGAGGCATTAAAGACTGCAAAGAATTGATCTTTCATGCAGTTGTCACATTCTGCGACGGCTTTTTCTTTTAGAATAAGCCTATGGAATATAATGAACCCGGCCCACGGCTGAGCCATTTCGACGCTTATCTGCAGCGCGAGAATCCCCGCGCGGATTTCGCAGCTTCCCTGCGCAGTATTTTTCCTGCACCTCGGCATCGCTTCGGAGGATTCCGATCGCTGGGAGCCGCGATCGCCGAGGCGCAAATGCCGCCGCGTCACGTACCCTACAACGATTTCACCGGTGAGGGGCTGGGCGGATGGCCAGTTGCTCCCCACGCCGAAGGCCTATGAAGCGCTATGCAGCGTCCTCGAAGGGCGGCAGGAAGATTTGTCGGAATTTCTCGAGGGCCCGCTGAAGGAGAAGCTGGAAACGGGCCCGTATCCAGCAGAATCGTGGGATCGAGCAGCCGACGGAGCTTTCCCATGCGATGCTCACGGCGCAAAAGCTCATGGGACTTAGCCGTTCGCAGCTTGGCGCCGATGCGAAAAACCAAAATGCCAAGTTGCATTTCGACCTGCTGGATCGCCGGCCACCGACCGCCAAGCCGCCTCCTACCTCCGTCGGCAGCTGGAGTAAGATCCTGCGCGGCCATACCGACAATATTCCATCGAAACACACGACGTATGAAATGCACCGGCAATTGCATAATCGGCATCTGGACGCCGATTTCCAGCCCTCGCTCATCGCCATTCACGAACAGGCCCTGCGCGAACGCGCCGATGAACTATGGGCAAAGGCCAATGCGGTAAAGGAGCAACGGAACCTGGGCGGGATGGTCCTCGCCTGCCGCTTGCGGCTGGGTGAAAGCCAGACGGAATTCGGTGAGCGCGTCGGCGCCTATGCCGGCATCTGCCCTGCACCGACCTTCAACGCTGTCCATCACTGGGAAAGCGAGAACCATCTTCCCGTCGGCGTCGACGATCTTGCGGCGCCTTCCCTATACAGGCCGCTGGTGGCCGCAATGAAGGCGGCGGACGCGGCGCCCAGCGCACTGGCGCGCAGCATCCGCGAACCGTGGTTCACCCCTCAGAAAGAAGCCGATCTTCGCACCGCCTTCGTTGCGGAAGTCGGCAGGGTGAACCATACCCAGATCCATCACGGTATCCGCCGCCCGTTGTCCGGGTCGAAACCTTTACCGGAATTGCCGCCGTCCGCGGGCGTCTATAGCGGCTCGCTGTCGCATGGCCTGGCATGGAAGCTTCGCGCGACCCACGAAGAGGAAGCCCCCGCTCGCAGCTAGCCGGCGGCAACGCCGAGGTCCTGCGCGCTGAAGCGTTCGTTCGTATTGCAGAACTGGCAGTGGACCTTCACCTCGCCGTCCTTCAGCAGTTCGAGCTTTTCCTCCGGCTGCATGGAGCTCAGGAGGGATTGCATGCGCTCGCGCGAGCAGCGGCAGGTGGCGTTGAGCGTGACCGGGTCGTAGACCCAGACGCCCTGCTCGTGGAACAGGCGGTATAAAAGCTCCGGCGGCTCCAGCAGCGGGTCGAGCAGCTCCTCGTCCTTCAGCGTGCCGGCGATGGCGCTTGCGTAGGCCCAGCCTTCCGAAGCATCGATGCCGGGCGTTTCGGGCAGGCGCTCGATCATCATCCCGCCGGCGCGCCAGTGGGTGCCGCCGACGGGACGGCGTGCCGCGCGCGACGGCGAGCTTCAGCGCGACGGCGAGCTGCTGCGACTGGGTGAAATAATCGGTGACGGAGTCGGCGAGCGTTTCGCCCGTGAGCGCGACGACGCCCTGGTAGCGCTGCATCCCCGGGCCGGGATCGAGCGTGATGGCGAGATAGGCGTCGCCCCCCATCAGCGCGCGCGGGCCGGGGGATGCGCCGAGTCTTGCGATAGCGGCTTCATCCGCCACCTCGGCGTAGCCGCGCAGCTGGCCGCCATGCGCGGCATCGACGACGAGCAGGCTCACCGGCCCGTTGCCGCGCAATTGCAGCGTGACGATGCCTTCCTGCTTCAGGTTGGACGAGAGCATCGCGGCGACGAGGAGCACCTCGCCCAGCAAATGCGCCGCCGCCTCCGGGTACGGGTAGCGGCCGATAATGCTATCGGCCACCGTCCCCAACCGGGCGGTGCGTCCGCGCACGCCGGCGCGGTCGATCAGGAAAGGCGTTATCGTGTCGGACAAGAGATCAGTTCTAGGTCACAACGCCCGCAAGGGCGAGAAAAAACGGAGCACTACACCATGGTCGAAGCGTACAATAACGTCACGATCACGAGCGCGCCCACCGCGAGGTGGGATGCGCGGGCATCGTCACGTTTCATGTCCAGAAGCACTTGGCGGAGCCGACGGGGTTTCATTCCGAGTACCTGCCTGTTGACGCTTGTTTTTTGTTTTTCGCGTTTTTTTATTGCGGGGAGCCATAACAGAAATCCGCTTTGAGGTCAAAGAGCTTGATCTCCGTAAACACATGACTGCTATGTGTTTTTTGCTATCGATGCGCTGCTGCGCGGCAATAAGATCGGATGAAGACTTTCGTATAAGCATCTGAGTAAAAACAAATAAACGAATTCATGCTGCATCGCAAAATATTACTTTGAAACCTGGACGCGAGTGCGGTGCATTTATTATCAATTACTTTCCATTACTTGCGGCCGCGCGGACGGGGCAAACCCGCGCTCATTCTCGCTCGTAGAAAGAAGAAGTATTTTAATATTTACTAATAAATACTAATTACCGGCGTCCATTTTCTTAAAACCAGAAACTCACCGTTGAGTTATTTTCAACAAGGGGGTGCGGGCAAGGAAACGCTTGTGCGCCGGGAGCGAATAAAACACAGTCCTTCCATGCCAACGGTCCATATCATCGGCGCCGGGATCAGCGGGCTTTCGGCCGCATGCTCTCTCGCCGGTTCGCACGTGCCGGTGAAGCTTTACGAGGCGAGCGCCGTTGCCGGCGGGCGGGCGCGCACCAGCGCGAACGCCGCCCTCGGCGGCATCGACCACGGGCTGCACCTGCTGGCCGACCCGGCGCCGCAGACGTTGGGCTTCCTCGAACGCATCGGCGCGCGCGGCCAGCTTGCCGAGGTGCCGCTCCCCTACCGTTTCCCTCGATCCGAAGACGCAGCGCGAATGGACCCTGTCGCCGCGACGCCCCCTGCCCGCCGCCTCGCTTGCCGACCTCGCGTCGCTGGCGCGACTCCTTGGCGCGCCGGACGGCGCGACGGCGGCGCATTTCCTCGGCGAGCAGAACCCGTTGCGCGGCGACTGGGCGCGCAACTTCGCGCGGCTGCGGCTGCATACGCCGGTGGACCAGCTTTCGGCGCGCAGCCTGCGCCGGGCCTTCCTGCGCTCGCTGCGCGGGCGGCTGTACATGCCGAAGACCTCGCTGCGCGCGACCTTCATCGAGCCGGCGCTCACCTTCCTCGAATATTGCGGCGGCTCGGTCTATTTCGGCCACGCGCTGACGCGGCTGGACGGCGCCCATCTCTACTTCGCACGCAAGAAGGTCACGCTGGCGAAAGGCGACGTCGTCATCCTCGCCGTACCGCCGGCGGCGGCCGCCTTGCTGCTGCCGAAGCTCGCGGTGCCGGAGTCCTCGCACAGCGCCATCACGCTGCATTTCGCCGCCGACCACGGCGAGGCGCCGGGGACGCTGCGCTTCCTCACGCGCGGGCCGGTCGACCTGCTGCGCTACGACGACGGCATGCTGCGCGCCGCGCTGCGCGTCGCCGACAGCGAATGGCACGCCGATCCGAAGCTGCTCGCCGGGCGCGTCTGGGCGCTCCTGCGCCGATCGCACCCGAGGCTCGACGGCGCGCCGCTCCCCGAATTCGCCATCTGGCGCGAAAAACGCGCCGGGCACCTTCTCGACGTGGCGACCGCCGGCATGGCAAGCGTGCCGCGGGAGCCCGCCCCCGCGCTGCCTGCTCGCCGGCGACTGGCTGGAGCCGGGCGAGCCCGCCAGCATCGAAAGCGCCGTCGCCAGCGGCCACGCGGCCGCCGACGCGGGCGCGGTCGCTGATCGGCGAGAGGCCCGAGCGCTGGCAGGAAATCCGTCATTCCCCGAATTTTGCATCAGCAAAATCTAGGGGAATCCAATAAGCGGCGCGGCTGGCTGGATTCCCCTGGAATCGCTTTGCGATTCGGGGAATGACGGCTCTAAACCTATTGAATTTTGATATCCTGCGCCTATGATTGCGGCTTCCTAATATAACAACAGCATTTGAGAGGCACATATGGCATTCACCCTTCCCGAACTCCCCTACGCGAAAGACGCGCTCGAGCCCGCCATCTCGGCGAAGACGCTGGAGTTCCATCACGGCAAGCACCACAACGCCTACGTCACCAAGCTCAACGAGCTGGTCGCCGGCACCGAGTACGAGAAAATGAGCCTCGAGGACATCATCACCAAGACCGCGGGCGACGAGAGCAAGAAGGCCATCTTCAACAACGCGGGCCAGCACTGGAACCACAGCTTCTTCTGGCATTGCCTGGCGCCGAAGGCCGGCGGCAAGCCCTCGGGCGAGCTCGCCAAGAAGATCGATTCGGACCTCGGCGGCTACGATAAATTCGCCAAGGACTTCAAGGAAGCTGCCGTCACGCAGTTCGGCTCCGGCTGGGCGTGGCTGGTCGCCGGCAAGGACGGCAAGCTCGCCATCCGCAAGACGGCCAACGCCGACCTGCCGCTGACCAAGGGCGAGACCGCGCTGCTGACGGTCGACGTCTGGGAGCACGCCTATTACCTCGACTACCAGAACCGCCGCCCGGATTTCGTGCAGACGGTGCTCGACAAGCTGCTCAACTGGGAATTCGCCGCGAAGAATCTCGCGTCCGGCGGCTTCAGGAAGCGGCCTAGCGCGCCAGCAGCAGCGCAGCGGCGACGCGGCGGCTTTCGCCAGCAACACGTTGAAGGTGCGGGCGGCGGCGCCGGTATCCATGCCGTCGACGCCGATGCCTTGCGCCTTGAGCGCGGCGCGCAGGGCGGGCGGCAGCGGCTCGTTGCGCGCGCCGGTGCCGATGAGCAGGATCTCGGGGCCTCGCTTCCAGCAGCGGCGCGAGCGATTCGGGCGTGATGTGCGAAAGCGTTCCGGCGGACCACGGCAACGTCGCCTCCGCCGCGTCACCAGCACGCCCGTCGCGTGATCGACGCCGGAAATGCGGAAGCCCGCCGGGCCGTAGGACTCGATGCGCTGCGCCCCCGCGAGGTACTGTGGGGTGACGTCCTGCATCGGGCTAGAGCGGTACTTTTTTCGGACGGTACTTGCGCATCCAGGCGAAGACCTCCATGCGCACGAACATCACCGAGGCGAAAATGGTCGACAGGATGCCGATGGTGAAGGTCACCGCGAAGCCCTTGATGGTGCCCGAGCCGAATAATAGAGCAGCGCGGCGGCGATCAGCGTGGTGATGTTCGAATCGAAGATGGTGCCGAAGGCCAGCCGGAAGCCGGACTCGACGGCGGCGGCGGGCGATTTGCCGAAACGCACCTCGTCGCGGATGCGCTCGAAGATGAGCACGTTGGCGTCGACCGCCATGCCCATGGTGAGCACGATGCCGGCGATGCCGGGCAGCGTCAGCGTCGCCTGCAGCAGCGACATGGTGCCGAGCACGATGATGAGGTGGACGATGAGCGCGATGTCGGCGAAGAAGCCGAACAGCCCGTAAGCCAGCAGCATGAAGACGATGACGAGGGCCGATGCCGAGGAACGCCGCGTGCGTCCCCGCGCGGATCGAATCCTGGCCGAGGCTGGGGCCGACCGAGCGCTCCTCGATGATGGTCAGCGGCGCCGGCAGCGCGCCGGCGCGCAGCAGCACGGCGAGCTGGTTGGCGCTCTCGACCGAGAAATTCCCCTCGATGATGCCGCGCCCGCCGAGGATGGCGCTCCGGATGACCGGCGCGGTGATGACCTTATTGTCGAGCACCACGGCGAAGCGCTTGCCGACATTCTCGCGCGTGATGTCGCCGAATTTCTCCGCGCCGAGCGTGTTGAACTGGAACTCGACCACCGGCAGCCCCTCTTGATAGGAAGCGCGCGCATTGGTCAGCAGCTCGCCGCCGAGCGCGACGGCGGAATAGACCGCGTAGCGCTCCTGCATGTGGCGGGGCGCGGCGTCGCTGCTGTCGGCGGTGGAATCGTCCGCCGGCAAGATGCGCGTGTCGGGCGGCACGGTGCCGTGCGCGGCATCCTCGGGGCTCACCGATTCGTTGACGAGGTGGAAGGTCATCTTCGCCGTCTTGCCGAGCAGCGCCTTGAGGGCGCCGGGGTCCTGCAGCCGGGCACCTGCACGACGATGCGGTCGATGCCCTGGCTCTGGATGATCGGCTCCTTGGTCCCCGCCTCGTTGACGCGGCGGTTGACGATCTCGATCGATTGCTGGAGCAGCTGCGACTGCATCGCGCGCAAGCTGCGGTCGTCGTAGTACAGCCGCACACTGTCACCGCTTTGGTCGATCGACATGTCGGGATCGACGCGGCGCAGGATGGCGCGCAGGTCGGTATCCGGCGCCAGCGTGTCGTGGCGGATGGTGAGGGAAATATCTTTCTCGCCCGCGTGCAGGTCGAGGTAGCCGACATGCGCCTTGCGCAGCTCCTCGCGCAGCCCGTCGCGCACGCCGTTCATGTGGTCGCGCAGGTAGGTGTCGAAATCGAGCTGCAGCAGCAGGTAGCTGCCGCCGCGCAGGTCGAGGCCGAGCGGCACCGTGTCGCTCGGGATGAAGCCGGGGAGTTTTTCGTAGAACTTCGCGGGCACCACGTTGGGCAGCGCCGCCAGCGCGAAGAACGCGCTCACGAACAGGACGAGGATGACTTTCCAGCGGGGGGAATTCCAACATAGTGGCTAGGGCTAGGGACTAGGGCTAGGGTTACGATGCGAGTGGTTTAAAGCAGTGGCCGTCCGAGTCAACCGAAACTCCCCTAGCGACTAGCCCTAGCCACTAGCCCTAGTTGTCGTTGGCGACGCTTTCCTTGTCGGGGACGACGTTGTCGTTCTTGACGACGGAATCGGCCTTGCCTTTTTTCTTTGCCGAGGTCTGCACGGGTGAGGCGTTCTTCGGGATCACGTTGGCGAGGGTCGCCTTGATGACGCGGATCTCGACGCCGGAGGCGATCTCGATGACCGCCGCGCCGTTGTCGCCGTCGCGCAGGTATTTGCCGAGGACGCCGCCGGAGGTGACGACCTCGTCGCCGCGTTTCAGGCCGGCCTGCAGCGTGGCGAGCTCCTTGCGCTGGCGCTGCTGCGGGCGGATGATGAAGAGGTAGAAGACGCCGCAGATCAGCGCGAACGGCAGGATGTTCATCAGCGGCGAGCCCGTCGGCAGGGTCACCGGCGCGGCGGCCTGCGCCAGCGCGGCGGAGGGAAGGAGGAGCGAAGCGATGAAGATACGGATCAAAGGTCCCTCGTTATGTCACCCCGCACGCGTTGCGGGGTCCATCTTTTTGATGACCGCCGCCTCCTGGCGGCGGCGTGATCTGGATCCCCGATAAAATTTTCTACTGAAAATTTTTCGAGGATGACGGATTTCTTAAGCGGCGAAGCCGCTAACGAAATCCGTCACTTGAGTTTCGTCTCGGTGAATTCGACGTGCTTGCGGGCGACGGGGTCGAACTTGCGGAACTTCAGCTTCTCCGTCTGCTTGCGCGGGTTGCGCTTGCGGACGTAGTAATAGCCGGTGCCGGCCGTCGACTCGAGTTTCACCAGAATGGTCGCTTTCTTAGCCATGATATCCTCGTATGAGGCGGGCAACTTACGGATTTTTGGTGGGGTGTCAAGGACGGAGGCGGTTAAACGAACGTCATTCCCGCGCAGGCGGGAATCTCCCTATCCTCTTGCGCGAGCGGCAAAAGAGATTCCCCGCCTGCGCGGGAATGACGATAAATAGGAATTCGGTTGATTTTGCGGGCGATTCCCCGCACACCCAAGCCTATGAAACGCATCCGCAAAGCGGTCTTCCCGGTCGGCGGGCTCGGCACGCGCTTCCTGCCGGCGACCAAATCCATGCCGAAGGAGATGCTGCCGGTCGTCGACCGCCCGCTGATCCACTACGCCTTCGAGGAAGCCCGCGCCGCCGCATCGAGGAGTTCATCTTCGTCACCGGCCGCAACAAGGACGCGATCGAGAACCATTTCGACCACGCCTACGAGCTCGAAGCCCGCCTCGAAGGCCGCCGCAAGTCCGACGCGCTGGCGCTCACCAGCGACTGGCTGCCCGAGCCCGGCTCGGTGATCTACCTGCGCCAGCAGGTGCCGCTGGGGCTGGGCCACGCCGTCTGGTGCGCGCGCAACGCGGTGGGCGACGAGCCGTTCGCCGTCATCCTGGCCGACGACCTCGTGCACGCGAAGACGCCCTGCATCGGCCAGATGATCGAGGCGCACGCGCAGGTGCCGGGCGCCAACCTCGCCGCCGTCATCGACGTGCCGCGCGAGAAAACGGCGAGCTACGGCATTTTGAAATTGGAGAACCCCCTCCCCCCGCCGGGGGGAGGATGGGAGGGGGGCATGGTTGGAACTCAGCGCAGCCGAAGCCCCCACCCTAACCCTCCCCCGGCGGGGGAGGGAAAATTAATCAAAGCCTCCGGCCTCGTCGAGAAGCCGCAGCCGGCCGACGCGCCGTCGACCACCTCGATCATCGGCCGCTATATCCTGCAGCCGTCGATCTTCGAGGCGCTGGGCGCGCAGCAGCGCGGCGCCGGCGGCGAGATCCAGCTCACCGACGCCATGGCCGGCCTGATCGGCACGGTCGATTTCTACGGCTTCCGCTTCGACGGGGTGCGCTACGATTGCGGCGAGGTCGCCGGCTATATCGAGGCCAACGTCGCCCTCGCGCTGGCCCGCCCGGAGCTCGCCGGGGCGGTGCGCGAGAAGATCGCGAAGCTCCTGAAAGCCTAGCCCGCCAGCACCAGCGCGATCGCGCGGCGCGCGTGGGAGACGCGGCGATGACGAAGAACAGCAGCATCGCTAGTTCGAGGCCACTTGCGCCGGAAGCTTGGTCAGCGGGTCGATGGGCCTGTTGTTCTCGCGCACGGCGAAATGCAGCTCTGGCTGCTCGGCGTTGCCGCTCTGGCCGACGAAGCCGAGCACGTCGCCCGGCTTCACCTTGTCGCCCTTGCTGACGATGATCTCCTGCGCGTGCGAATAGGCGCTCATCTCGCCGCCGGGTGGCGCAGGATGACCATGTTGCCGTAATCCTTGAGCTGGCTGCCGACGAACACGACCTCGCCGCCCGCCGCCGCGTGGATCGGCGTGCCTTTCTTCGCCGCGATGGTGATGCCCTCGTTGGCGACGCCCTCGCCCTGCTTGCCGTAGGCCTCGATGACGCGGCCGGCGAGCGGCCATTGCCAGCCGGCGGTGACCGCGGCGGTCGTCATCGGGTGCGCGGCCGGCGCGGCGGCCGTAACGGGATGGGCGGGCGCGGCAGCGGCGCCGCCGAAGGCGGCGGCAGGTCACTGCTGGCCACACTGTCGTTCGTCACCGAGGCGACGGTCATCTGCGGCGCGACGTAGGTCTGCGCGGGCTCCCGGCGGCGGCCAACTGGGCCATGCCGCCCTTGGTGAAGAACTGGTTGCTGTGGTCCTCGAGCGATGCCACCTCGTCCTGCGCGCAGGCGGAAAGCAGCACGGTAGTGATGATCATGAGGACGGCGAGGGAAGATAAACGCATCGGACACTCCTTGCACGAGTTGAGCCCGGCTTTCTTCCGCCGGTGTCCTTGCCGATACGACTAGGGGCTTAAGCCCTTGCTTTTTCTATGATTTGAAGGCGACTCTGTCGCTTTTGAGCGCGATTGCCTCCTTAATAACACACAGGCTCGCTGAACGCAAGGACAGGCACCGAACGGATGTTCAGTTTTTCCGCCACCAGTGGCACAAAACGCACAGGGCCGGAGGACATATGACATTTTGGTGAAATCCTTAAACCTTAACAGGGACGTCACATTCACCAATTATCATCGAATCAAGCAAAACTAATCAAGGAGACTATCGTGGCACAGACAGAAACATTACCGAACGCCCTGCATGGCGAATTCGTCAGCACCACCCACCGGTACGGACGTATTCCAGTAGAAGCAAAACTGACACCTGCAAAACTGGACCAGACAATTTTTGTTACGCTTGTATGCAGTCCGCACGCACCTAAGTGCGACTCCCTAACGATTGACTATTGGCGGACGCGGCAAGCCGATGGCATTAACCCGGATAATAACCTGCCGTCTCACAATACCATTGACCGAGGCAAGAGCATTGAAATCAATCGTGATGGCTCAATCATCACCACCACTGCCGCGGGCGGCAGGTACTGGGTGGACGGGAATGAATCATCCGGAGCGGATGGCTCGCTGAATGGCGGTCTCGAAGGCCGGGGCACACACCCTGTATTTGCGCAGCATATCATTGATGCGGCTGCCCGCCTTGTCAGACACGGCATTGTCGTGCCCAAATATTCGCAGTTGCATGACCAATCATACACCCCTGTTGATCCGGATGTGAAAGGTGACCGCTATGCGCATTCCACCGAATATACCATTCGCCATAGCGATGCAGGGCAGTTGAAGCACCTTATCGACAAGACCCTGCGTCGGGTGCCAGCAATCGATGGCGTTAATTAACTTCCCTCCACCAGCGGCACAAAACGCACCGGCCCGAGCGACTCGCTCGTTACCTCACTCTCGCTGCGGCGAGTGAGGCGCAGTAGCTCCTGGTCGGCGACGTGCGGGCCGACTGGGATGACCATTTTTCCACCGATGGCGAGCTGGGCGAGCAGCGCCTGCGGCACTTCCTCCGCCGCCGCCGTCACCAGGATGCGCTCATACGGCGCGCCATGCGGCCAGCCCTTGCTGCCGTCGCCGACATGCGGGGTGATGTTGCGCAGCTTCATCGTCTCAAAACGCGCCTTGGCCACCTCGGCGAGCTTCCTGTGGCGCTCGATCGTGTGCACGCGGCGGGCGAGGCGCGCTAAAATCGCCGTCTGATAACCGGAGCCGGTGCCGATCTCGAGCACGGTGTGGTTCTTGCCGACGTCGAGCGCCTGCGTCATCTCGGCCACCACCGTCGGCTGGCTGATGGTCTGGTCGAGCGCGATGGGCAGGGCGTTGTCCTCGTACGCGCGGGTCGCGGAACTGCGCCTCGACGAACTGCTCGCGCGGCACCTGCTCGATCGCGGCGAGCACGCGCGTGTCGGTGATGCCCGAGCGGCGCAGCTTCATCAGCAGGCGAATTTTTTCCGCGTGCAGCGAGGCCTCCAGCGCCTCGCCCAGCGCCGGATGCACGCCCTTGGGAAGGGGGTTTTTACCGCTCATGAACGCAGGCTGAAGTGAACGGGCACCAAGCGCAACTTAAAAGGAATGAAAGCCAGGGCGGCGCATCTTACCAGAGCTTTGAATGGCAAAAAAGCCGCGTGGTAAGGGAAGCCGTCATTTAATTGCCATAATTAAATGTTAGTCTCCTTACAGGAGAATTTCGTGGCCAATATTGACCCCCAAGATCATGCTGACGCGATCCATATCTGCCGCTTAAGAGAAATCATGGAGGCTCAGCATAAGGAAGGTATCTACTTGTCCGTAGCGGAGACTATTCGCGGCATGGTCAGCGTAACCCATGAACATATCAATCCCACCATTGACCAAGTCCATGCTGGCTTCGAGCGCTTGGGAAAGATCAAATCGTCTAAATGCCATCCTGATCTGAGCAGTTAGGCCAGCAGTTTTTCTAAATCAGCCAGCATCGCGTAATTGGTGAGGTCGAGCTGCACCGGCGTCACGGTGATGTAGCCTTCGGCGAGCTTGCGGTAATCGGCCGTCGGCTGGTCCTCGAACGGGGTGGTGCCCGGCCCGCCGATCCAGAAATAGGTGCGCCCGCGCGGGTCGGTGCGCTTGTGCAGCTTTTCCTTCTCGATCTTGCGCCGGCCCTGCGGGCAGGCGGTGACGCCTTTCACCTGCGCCGCCGGCAGGCCGGGGAAATTGACGTTCATCAGCGTGCCGTGCGGCCAGTCGCAGCCCGCCAGCGCGCGGATGATGCGCGGCGCGAACTCCTCGACCGCGCTCCAGTCCACCGGCCGGTCGTAGGCGCCGTCGATGTAGTTCGACAGCGCGACGGAGGGGATTTCGAGCAGCGTGCCCTCCATCGCCGCAGCCACCGTGCCCGAATAGGTGACGTCCTCGGCGAGGTTCGAGCCGCGGTTGACGCGGAGAGCACCAGCCCCGGTTTTTTTGTCGGTGAGGATCTCCATCAGCCCCATCAGCACCGCGTCGGTCGGGGTGCCCATGACGGCGTAGCGCCGCTCGGCGACTTTGCGGTAGCGCAGCGGCTCGTGCATGGTCAGCGAATGCGCCGCGCCGCTCTGCTCGACGGCCGGCGCGACGATCCACACGTCGTCCGACAGCGCGCGGGCGATGCGCGAGAGCACCTCGATACCCTCCGCCTCCACCCCGTCGTCGTTGGTGACGAGGATGCGGGTGTTCTTGAGGTCGATGGTCATATGTTTCCGTCATTCCTGCGAAGGCGGGAATCTCTTTCAACGCTTGCGCAAGAGTTCATAGAGATTCCCGCCTTCGCGGGAATGACGTGTTTTCTTTTCATACTTTTCCAATCACCGACTTGCTGCCCATATAGGGCCGCAGCGCCTCGGGGATGGCGATGCTGCCATCGGCCTGCTGGTAATTCTCCATCACCGCGATCAGCGTGCGCCCCACCGCAAGGCCGGAGCCGTTGAGCGTGTGGACGAACGCGGTCTCCTTTTCCGATTTTCGGTAGCGCGCTTTCATCCGCCGCGCCTGGAAATCGCCGCAGTTGGAGCAGCTCGATATCTCGCGGAACGCATCCTGCCCCGGCAGCCAGACCTCGATGTCATACGTCTTGCGCGCGGAGAACCCGGTATCGCCGGCGCAGAGCAGCATCACCCGGTAATGCAGCCCGAGGCGCTTGAGCACCTCCTCGGCGCAAGCGGTCATGCGCTCATGCTCGGAATCGGATTCCTCCGGCGTAGTGATCGAGACCAGCTCCACCTTGGAGAACTGGTGCTGCCGGATCATCCCTCGCGTATCCTTCCCCGCCGCCCCCGCTTCCGAACGGAAGCACGGCGTCCACGCGGTGAGGCGCATCGGCAGCTTCGAAGCGTCGAGGATTTCCTCGCGCACGAGATTGGTCAGCGACACTTCGGCGGTGGGGATGAGCCACTTCTGTTCTTCAAAAAACCGATTCATCATGCTTTTGAAGCCTGCATGGGCAAACATAAGCATGGTATCCATGTCAATATCTGGCGATTCTCCGCGTTTTTCTTGTTCTATTTGTTTTTTGGCCAATATCAGTTCTTCTGACATTTCATCTTCAGTGAGCTTTCGAATAGTCAAAAACAGATCATTTTCAAACTTCGGCAGCTGCCCCGTGCCTTGCAACGCGTGGTCGCGCACCAGCAGCGGCACGATATTTTCCTGATAGCCGAACTCTCGCGTGTGCAGATCGAGCATGAAATTACCAAGCGCGCGCTCTAGTTGCGCCAGCTCGCCCTTGAGCACTACGAAACGCGCGCCGGAGATTTTGGCGGCGGATTCGAAATCCATCAGGCCGAGACCTTCACCCAGCGCGACGTGGTCTTTCGCATTCGCGATGGCGGGCTTGTTTCCAACGACGCGTAGCTCCTTATTGCTATGCTCGTCCCTGCCCTGCGGAACATCGGACGCGAGGATATTCGGGATGCGCAGCAGTTCGTCGGTGAGCGCGGCGGATTCGGCGTCGCCTTCGCTTTCGGCTTCGAAGGCGGCGATCCTCGCTTTGATCTCGGTGGCTTCTTTTTTTAGTTCCTCCGCTTTCGCGGGGTCGGACTTCATGAACGTGCCGATGGATTTGGCGACTTCGTTGCGGCGCTGCTGGAGTTGCTGCAGCTCGGTCTTGCGGTCGCGCTTGCCTTCGTCCAGCGCCAGTAATTTTTTGCTCAGCGGCTCTAGGCCACGCCTTGCCAGAGCGGCGTCGAAGGCAGCGGGGTTCTCGCGGATGGATTTGATGTCATGCATGCTGGACGGCCTCGCGTTCGGCGCGGCGGCGCTCGATGCCGCGCGCGAAGAAGATGGAGACCTCATACAGCGCGTAAAGCGGGATAAAAAGCAAGATTTGGCTGAGGATGTCCGCGGGGTGATGAATGCGGCGACGGTGAGCAAAATCACCACAGCGTAGCGGCGGCCCTTGATGAGCGTCTGCGTTTTCAGGAAGCCGACGCGCACCAGCAGCGTCAGCAGGATGGGAAGCTGGAAGGCCAGGCCGAAGGCGAAGATCAGCTGCATGACGAGCGAGAGGTATTCGCTGACTTTCGCCTCGACGGTGAGCGGCAGCGTGCCCGTGCCGCCGGGGATCTCGAAGGAGACGAAGAATTTCCACGCCTTCGGCATGACGAAGTAATAGGCCATCGCCGCGCCGGTGAGGAACAGCGCCGGCGCGCTCGCGAGGTAGGCAGCAGCGCGCTGCGCTCCTTCTTGTAGAGGCCGGGGGCGATGAAGAGGTAGAGCTCGGTGGCGATGTAGGGGAAGGCGGCGAACGTGCCGCCATAGACGGCGAGCTGGATGTAGGTGACGAACGGCTCGGTCAGCGAAGTGGCGATGAGCGTGTGGCCGGAATCGGTGCCGAGCGCGGCGTCGAGCGGGCGAAGCAGGAACTGGTAGATGCGCGCGGCGAAGAAATAGCAGGCGGCCACCGCCGCGCCCCAGACGATCACGCAGCGGATGACGCGGCGTTTCAGCTCGACAAGGTGGGTGACGAGCGGCGTCGCCGCGTGCGGCGCGGCGTCGCTCATGGCTGCCCGGCGGGCGGCTTCGGCGCGTCGAGCTTCTTCAGCGCCTCGACGTCGTAGGCCTTCTGCGGCTTGCCTTCGAGGTCGATGATGGTGCCGCGCGTGATGTCATCCAGCCCCGCCTCGTCCATCACCTGCTGCACCTGCATGCGCAGCCCGTGCGAGAGCGCGCGGACTTCGCGCCAGAATTTCATTGCGTGGCGCAGCACGACCGGCACGTCCTCGGGCCTATGAATACGATGGCAACGATGGCGATCAGCAGCAGTTCGGAGAAGCCGACATCGAGCATGGCAGGCGCCCTGCCCTAGTTCTTGTCGGCGTCGGGGCCCGGCTTTTTGTCCTTGTCGTCGTCGCGGCGAGCTCCTCGCGCAGGTTGCGGATGCCCTTGCCGAGGTCGCGCATGACGTTGGGCAGCCGCGCGCCGAACAGCAGTAGCACGATGAGCAGGACCAGTAAAAGATGCCCGATGCTTAGGGACATGAACGCCTCCGGAATGGTTAGCCGTTGCTAGCATGTAAAAGTTCGTCATTCCAGCGAAAGCTGGAATCCAGACGCGCAAAGCGCCACTTAAGGTTTTTTAGTGAGAGGGGCTGGATGCCAGCCTTTGCTGGCATGACCATCAGGCGGCGAGGAGCGTTTCCCACTCGGCGAGCAGGCCCTCGCCGGCCGCCGCCGGGCGCAGCGCGGCGCTCGCGGCCTGCGCGCGGCGCAGCGCGTCGCCGGGAAAGCGCGGCGGAGGCGGCGGCGACCGCGCGCATCTCCTCCATGCTGCCGTTGCAATGGAGGTTGAGGTCGCAGCCGGCGTCGAGCGTGCGGCGGGCGCGCTCGCCGTAGGGGCCGGTGAGCGCTTTCATTGAGAGGTCGTCGCTCATCAGCAGCCCGTCGAAGCCGATATGCTCGCGGATGAAACGGATGACGGTGGACGACATCGTCGCGCAATTCTGCGCGTCGAGCGCAGTGTAGACGATGTGCGCCGTCATGCCGAGCGGCAGGTCGGCGAGCCGGCGGAACGGGATGAAATCGCTCGCTTCCAGCTCGGAGAGCGGCGCCTTGACGACGGGCAGCGATTCGTGGCTGTCCACCGTCGCGCGGCCGTGGCCGGGGATGTGCTTGAGCACCGGCAGGATGCCGCCATCGAGCAGCCCGTTCGCCTGCGCGCGGGCGAGGGTCGCTACCTGCTCCGCTTTCGAGCCGAAAGCGCGGTCGCCGATGATAGCGTGGCATTCTGCAGCCAGCACGTCGGCCAGCGGCGCGCAGTCGGTGGTGATGCCTGCCGCGCGCAGGTCGGCGGCGATGAGGCGGGCGTTGAGGTAGGTCGCGCGCTCGGCGCGGGCGATGTCTTTCGCGGCGATGTCGGCGAAAACTTTGGCCGGCGGATAGGCGCGCCAGTGCGGCGGCCTCATGCGCGCGACGCGCCCGCCTTCCTGGTCGATGAGGATGGAGGCGAAGGGGTGCGCCAGCAGCGCGCGGATTTCCTTCGTCAGTGCGGAAAGCTGCTGCGGACCCTCGATATTGCGCGCGAAGAGGATGACGCCGTAGGGCTGCTCGCGCGCCAGAATTCGCGCTCGGCAGCGTTCAGCGCAAACCCCTCGACGCCGCAGATGAAGGATTTACAACTACCCGTCATTGCGAGGAGGGCATCGCCCGACGCGGCAATCCAGCTTGTGGCCTGGAAGGCTGGATTGGCTCCCTGCGGTCGCCTCTCTCGCTTCGCTCGGGTGCTTCGCTGCCGCTCGCATGACGATAAATCTATTTCCCGACATAGAAACAGTTCTGGCCGGCCGCGCTGAGCTTGGTGCAAGCGGCCTTGGCGTCGGCGGCGGAGGCGAAGCCGGAAGCGCGCAGGCGGTAGAAGGTGCGTTGCTCAGGTCGGCGCGCACGATGACGGGCGAGCCTTTAAGCACGCTTGCATGCGCCGCGTGGATGCGCGTCCAGTTCGACTTGGCTTCCGCCTGCGACTTGAATGCACCGAGCTGGATCTTGTAGCTGCCGGTCGCGGCGGCGGCCGGCTTGGATGGTGCCTTCACGGCGGCGGGCTTTTCTGCGGGCGCTGCCGCTTCAGTGGCGGCCGGCTCCGGCGAATCGTCGGCGGCGGGCGCGGCAGGCGTGGTGGCGGCAGCAGGTGCGGGTGCGGGTTTCACCGGCGAAGCAGCGGCGACCGCCGGCTTGGCGGGCTTCGGTGCGTTGGCGGGGGGCATCGCCTCCGGCGGCGGGGTCTCTTCGGCGGTGACTTTTTGCGGCGGGGTGCTTTCGTCCTCGGCGGCTTCGTCCTTGTTCAGGGAATATTGACGTAGGTCGTGGTATTATTGACGGCGCCCTTGGCCTGCTCCTCGCTCGCGGGGGCGGGCTTCTCGGAATCGGGCAGCAGCTTCTCGACCTTCTGGCCGCCGTTATCGGGCGCGATGGCGTTGTAGATGGTCTTGTCCTTGTTGGGGAAGTCCTCGCCGCCGGGATTGGCCGGGCTTCCTTCACCGCGCCGGGCTCGGCGTTGACGACCATGATGTTGCCGTCGTTCATCGAGCGGGTGCCGGACTGGTAGGCGTACCAGGCGAGCGCGGCGAAGCCGACCACGACGACGGCCAGCACCACCCACGACATCGCGCGCGAGCGCGGCGAGACGGGCACGTCCCTGGTTCATTTCCCTCGAAATCGTCCAGATCCGGTCGCATCGCGTTCCCCTTATTCCTAGAGTTCTTCGACGGGTTCGACCCCGCACACCATCAGCCCGGAAGCTACCACCACGGCCATTGCGCGCGCAAGGCTTAATCGCGCGGCGGAAAGTTGCGGCTGGTCCTTTCAGAATGAATCGGACCTGCGCGTCCTGCTGGCCGATGTTCCACAGCCCATGGAACGCCGCCGCGACCTCGCCGAGGTAATAGATGACGCGGTGCGGCTCGTGCGATGCCGCCGCCTGCTCGACCACGCGCGGCCAGCTCGCCAGCAGGCGGACGAGCGCAAGCTCTGCCGGATGGGTAAGCAGCGCGAGCAGCCCCGGCGCGGGGCGTTCGGAATCGCTCACCGCCTCCGGCAGCTCCGTGCCCGCAAGGCGCAGCAGCGATTTGGCGCGCGCATGCGCGTACTGCACGTAGAAGACGGGGTTGTCCTTGCTCTGTTCCTTCACCCTGGCGAGGTCGAATTCCATCTCCTGCGTCGTCTTGCGCATGAGCATGACGAAACGCAAAATATCTTTCCCCACTTCGTCGAGCACGTCCGCGCACGGTGACGAAATTGCCGGCGCGCTTGCTCATTTTCACCGGCTCGCCGTTCTTGGTGAGCTGTACGAGCTGGCAGAGCTTCACGTCGACGGAGACTTTTTTGTCCGACAGCGCGGCGGCGATAGCTTCGAGCCGCTTGACGTAGCCGCCGTGGTCGGCGCCGAGCATGTAGATCAGCACGTCGTAGCCGCGCGCGATCTTGTCGACCGTCAGCGCGAGGTCGCCGGCGAAATAGGCGTAAGCGCCGTCGGATTTCTGCACCGTGCGGTCCATGTCGTCGCCGAAGGCGGACGAGCGGAACAGCAGTTGCTCCTTCGCCTCCCAGTCCTCGGGCGTGACGCCCTTGGGTGGCTCCAGCACGCCGCGATACATGTGGCCCTTTTCCGTCAGCGTGGCGATGGCCGCTTCGATGCGGCCCGTCTCCTTCAGTTTTTTCTCCGAGGTGAAGATATCGTGGACGATGCCCATGTCGGCGAGGTCGCGCTTGATGAGCGCCAGCATCATGTCGGTGGCGACGCGGCCCGCTTCGGCAAGTTGTTTTTCCTGCGGAGCGGCGAGCAGCGTGTCGCCGAATTGCACCGCCAGCGCCGCGCCGACGTCCTTCAGGTAGTCGCCGGGATAAAGCCCCTCGGGGATGTCGCCGATGGCTTCGCCGAGCGCCTCGCGGTAGCGCAGCAGCGCCGAGCGGGCCAGCACGTCGATCTGCACGCCCGCGTCGTTGATGTAATATTCCTTGGTGACCTCGTAGCCGGCTTTTTGCAGCAGCGTCGCCAGCGCGTCGCCATAGACCGCGCCGCGCGCGTGGCCGATATGCAGCGGCCCCGTCGGGTTGGCGGAGACGTATTCGACATTGACCTTGACGCCCGCGCCGATGGTCGATGCGCCGTAGGCGACGCCTTCGGTGAGTATTTCTTCCAGCGCGGCCTGCCACGCCGCGTCGCTCAGGCGGATGTTGATGAAGCCCGGCCCGGCGATGGCGACCTCGGTGACGTTCGGCGCGGCGCGCAGCTTCGCGGCGACGGCTTCGGCAATGTCGCGCGGCTTTTTCTTCGCCTGCCCGGCGAGCACCATCGCGGCGTTGGTCGCCATGTCGCCGTGCGACGCATCGCGCGGCGGCTCCATGGTGACGGCGTCGACTTTCAAGCCTTCCGGCAGCGTGCCGTCGGCGATGAGCGCGTTGACCGCTTCGAGCACGTGCAGGCGGTATGTTTCAAAAACATGCATCAGGTGCGCGCGCCCACGTCGAACAGCCGTGCGTGCTCCTCCAGCGCGTAGCGGTCCGTCATGCCGGAGATGTAATCGGCGATGACCTCGGCGGTGCGCTGGGAATGCGGACCGTCCGTCTGCGCGTACCAGACGGAGGGCAGGCAGTTCGGCTCGTGGATGAAGAAGGCGAACAATTCGCGCACCACGCGCCGCGCCTTGCTGCTCATGCGGTTGACCTTGTAGTGGCGGTACATGTTCTTCATCAGGAAGCTTTTGACCGAGCGGTTGATCTGGTCCATCGCCGGCGAGAAGGCGACCAGCGGCGCGTCGAGCTGGCGGATATTGTCCGGCGCGACGACGCGCAATTGCGCGATGCGCGCGCGGGTGTGCTCCAGCACGTCGGCCACCATGCGGTTGACGAGGCGGCGGATGACCTCGTGGCTGTGGCGCTGGGTCGAGAGCATCGGGTGCTGCGAGCGCACTTCCTTGATGAGGTCGCCGATCAGCGGCAGGATCTCCGAGGTCTTCGAGGCGGAAGAAACCGGCGCGCAGCCCGTCGTCGAGGTCGTGGTTGTTGTAGGCGATGTCGTCGGCGATGGCGGCGACCTGCGCCTCGCCGGAAGCGAAGCTGTGCAGTTCGAGGTCGTGCTGCTCGGCGTATTGGCGCAACGCGCGCGGCACTTCCTTGCGGATGCCCGGGCCGACCAGCGGGCCGTTATGCTTGGCGACGCCTTCGAGCGTCTCCCACGTCAAATTCAGCCCGTCGAAATCGGCGTAGCGGTGCTCGAGCAGCGTCAAAATACGGATGGTCTGCGCGTTGTGCTCGAAGCCGCCGTATTCCTTCATCGCGGCGTTGAGCCCCTCCTCGCCCGCGTGGCCGAACGGCGTATGGCCGAGGTCGTGGGCGAGCGCCAGCGCCTCGGCGAGGTCCTCGTTCAGCTCGAGCGAGCGCGCCAGGCCGCGCGCGAGCTGCGCGACTTCCAGCGAATGGGTGAGCCGCGTGCGGTAATGGTCGCCCTCGTGGGTTGACGAAGACCTGCGTCTTGTATTCCAGCCTTCGGAAGGCCACCGAATGGATGATGCGGTCGCGGTCGCGCTGGTGCGGGTTGCGCATCGGCGATTCGTCCTCGGGGTAAAGCCGCCCGCGCGTCGCATGCGGATCGACCGCGTAGGGCGCGAGGACGCTGAGGGATTTTGTCGGTTTGGCCTTCATGGCTCAGGGATTTAGACGAGGAATACGCCCCGTGCAACAAACGTATATCCCGTCATCCCGCGAGCGGGAATCTCAGGCCGCGCGTTGCCGTTGGACCGATCGTACAGGCCCGCCTGATGTACTAACGCTGTCTGGGCCCACCGGGCATCGGCGTGGACATTGTCGATAAATGCACATCTTCGATGGTACAGGCACGTGCGTTCAGCGCTGCCCGAGGCAGTGGGTCACCGCGAATCCTGCCACGATCACGCTGGTGGATTCGCTGCTCTTCGCCCCTTCCAAAACGTATAGGGTGCCGTCCTTTTGGCAGAAGGGTGTCGTTTCCGCGTGACGATGTGCGCGACCTTTACCGGGTCCGTAGCGGCGCTTTCCGCTGCCGTTATGGCGAACGCCGCCTGCTGGCCCCTTGCTCATCTTCCTGTCGCCGGCCGCTTCGTCCGCAGCGCGCATTCCCCAGTGGGCGAGCGCGTCCCGCTGTTGCCCCGTAAGATTGGGGAATTTTTTGGCCAGATCCGCAACGATCGGCGCCCGTAATTTCGCTAAAACAGCGTCTATGTCGTCCGCTCCTGCCATGATAATTCTCCCTACTGAATGATTCAAAATCCCGTATTGGATACACGTTACCAGAGCCGCATTAAAGAATGATTAATTATAAAAATGATGCCCCAGAACATGTTATGCGGTAATTGTATTTTTCTCGATTCGACCTAAATTAGGGTTCATGGACCAGGCCTTCACCGTTTCCGCCTCCGCCGCCCAACGCATCGCCCACCTGCTGGCGACCGAGCCGCCCGGCACGCGCCTGCGCGTCGCGGTCGAGGGCGGCGGCTGCTCGGGCTTCCAGTACCATTATGATTTCGTGCAGGGCGCGCCCGCTTCGGACGATCTTTTATTCGGCACGGAGCTGGCGCCGGTCGTCATTGATGGAACCTCGCTGGGCTTCGTCAACGGCTCGGTGCTCGATTATGTGGAAACCCTCGGCGCGGCGGCGTTCGAGATCAGGAACCCGAACGCCACGGGCGGCTGCGGCTGCGGCAACAGCTTCACCGTCGCGCTTTAGCGGCCGCCGTGACCCTGGGCTTCCAGGACACCCTCCCTCGGCTTCGCCCGGACTTCCTGGGGCGTGCACCAGGATCGTGCGCAGCTCCGTGTCCCCGACGATCCCGGCCAGTGTGCCGTAGGCGATGGTATGGTTATGGTCGCCGATCTCATAGGCGGTGAACATGCTGAACCTGGCGGACCGGGGTCCTTGAACTGGTGAGGCTTGAGGCTCTTGTCGACTTTTTCCAGCGCCGTGGCGCCCTCTGCGTCGAAAAAAATACCGTATTCCCGTTGCTGCGGGAACCGTATGATCTTGAGATGGCCCTGCACGACAAGATCCGTGAGGGCGGGTGCAAGCGATGAAAGCGACATAAAAGGTCCTCGATCGATGCGGCCATTCTAGCATAAGCGAGCCCGGTCATTGTGACAGTCCGGTGAAATTGCGGCGCTGGCGCGGCGGGCAAAGCATGGCTATATTCCCGCGATGACCTCCGTCTCCATCGCCACGTTCAACATCAATTCGATCAAGGCGCGGCTGCCTAACCTGCTGGCGTGGCTGGATGCGAAGCCGGTCGATATCCTGCTGCTGCAGGAGCTCAAATGCGAGGATGCGGCCTTCCCCGCGCTGGAGCTGGAGGATCGCGGCTACAACCTCGCGGTCTACGGCCAGAAGACGTATAACGGCGTCGCCATCTGCTCGAAATTCCCCCTCGACGACGTCGTCCGGGGCCTTGGCGGCGACGAGACGGACGACCATGCACGCTATATCGAGGCGGTGGCGTCCGTGCCCGGCGGTGCGATCCGCGTCGCTTCGGCCTATGTGCCGAACGGGCAGGACCCGGAATCGGACAAGTTCGCCTACAAGCTGAGATTCCTCGACCGGCTGCGCGCGCACTGGACGCGCCAGCTGAAATACCACGAGGCCGCCGCGCTCGGCGGCGACTTCAACTGCGCACCGGAACCGCTCGACGTCTACGACCCGCGACGCAGCGAGGGCGCCATCTGCTTCAACATGGAGGAGCGCTGGCGCCTGCGCGCGCTGATGGATCTCGGGCTCTACGACGCCTTCCGCGTCACCCAGCCGGAGAAAAAGCAATTCAGCTGGTGGGACTACCGCGCCGGCGCCTACGAGCACGGCATCGGCCTGCGCATCGACCATATCCTGCTCTCCGCCCCCGCCGTCGATGCGCTCCAAAGCTGCGAGATCGACGAGGCCCCGCGCAAGCAGGAGCGCCCCTCCGACCACACGCCGGTGATCGCGACGCTCGAAATTTAGCACCTCCCAGTCGCGTCAAAATGGGCGGAATGCCAGGAGCGCCCGCGCGCAGGGAGGGAGCGTAGCAGCGCTACGTGATCGACCGAGCACGGCCGCGACGACGCAGTCGGTCCGTTTTCACGCGGCTATATGACGTGGAAGAGGTAGAGTAGCAGGATGATCGGCAACGGAATGCCGATGAGCCAGAGAAGAATGCCACGCATGTTTCGCTCCATTGGTTTTATGACCATTCCACTTTCGCGGAACGTAAATAAAAAGACGATATGGCGCTGATGAAGGGCTCGAAGCGCCCGTTACGTGCGCGGTGCAGAAATCTCTTTATTGAAAACCGATGCGCGCCGGGCGGGCTTTGCCCGCCTTAGCGCATGCAAGACCCCGCGCTTTCGCGCCTGCGCGAAAGCGATCTCAAAACGTGCCGGTCGTCTTGTTCGGCGCCGGGATGTCGTCCGGGCGCTTCTCCGGGCCCGAGGCGCCGGCGACGGCGAGCTTGAGCGCGGGCGACGCGCCGCCGGGGACGACGGGGCGCAGGTATTCGAGCTCCTCGCGCGCGGCGACGCGGCTGGGCGGCAGCTCGTAGCCGGGGATGGCCAGCGGCATGACGCGGTTGCGCCCGCCGTTCTTCGCCTCGTAGAGCGCGACGTCGGCGCGCTTGAGCAGCGACTCCGGCGTGTCGTTCTCCTTCATCGTCGCGTAGCCGATGCTGATGGTCTTCTTGATCGGGCTGTCCGGGTGCGGGATGACGAAGCTCGCCATCTCGACCGCCTTGCGCAGGCGCTCGGAGGCCTCGAAGGCGCGCGCCTGGTCCGTCTCCGGCATGAGGATGACGAACTCCTCCCCGCCGTAGCGCGCCGCCAGATCCGCCGAGCGGATGGTGTTGACGATGATGGTCGCGAGGTGCTTCAGCACCTCGTCCCCCGCCGTGTGGCCGTAAGTGTCGTTGACCAGCTTGAAATGGTCCATGTCCATGATGACGACCGACAGCTCGCGCTTGGTCTCCACCGCCTGGCGGACGAGGTTCTTCAGGTGGGTGTCGAGGTAGTGGCGGTTGTAGAGCCGCGTCAGTCCGTCGGTCACCGCCATCGAGACGGATTCCTGGTAATTGGAGCGCAGCGCCTCCTGGTATTTCTTGCGGCGGATCTGCGTTTTCACGCGCGCCAGCATCTCGTTGAAATCGACCGGCGTCAGGAGGTAGTCGTTCACCCCGAGCTCGAGCCCCTTGAGCATCAGATGCTGCTCCTCCTCGTCCACCAGCATGATGATGGGGACGTGGCGCACCGCCTCCAGCGCCTTGAACTGCGTGGCGAGGCGCAAGCCGTCGATGTCGGCGAGCTGGGTCGAGATGACGATGAGGTCGAGCAGCGGGTTGCTGCGCGCGGCGTCGAGCGCCAGCTTGTGGTCGGAGAAGCTGGTGAGCTTGTAGCCGGCGGCGGTGAGCTTTTCCGTCATCCGCTTGGTCTGCACGACGTCGTCGTCGATCAGCATGAGCTGCGAGCCGGTGACGTCGAACGTCAGCGAGAAGTCGGAAGCCGACATGCCGAGCTGCGCGCCGGATTTGTCGCGCAGGCGCAGCTCGTCGATCAGCACCTTGATGCGCACCAGCGAGCGCACGCGGGCGAACAGCGCGGTGTCGTTGATCGGCTTGGTGATGAAATCGTCCGCCCCCGCCTCCAGCCCCTGCACGCGGTCGGAGGGCTCGGAAAGCGCGGTGACCATGACCACCGGGATATGCGAGACGTCCGGGTCCTCCTTGAGCTTGCGGCAGGTCTCGAACCCGTCGATGCCGGGCATCATCACGTCGAGGAGGATGAGGTCGGGCTTCTTTTCCTTGGTGCGCTCGAGGCACTCGTAGCCGTCCTTGGCGGTGATGACGTCGTAATATTCGTTGGTGAGCTTGGCTTCGAGCAGCTTCACGTTGGCGGGAACGTCGTCGACTACGAGGATGAGGCCGGTCATGCGCCCAACTCCCTACGCCGCATAGGCGGGCTCGAGGAAGCGCCGCACCGTGTCGAGGAAATGGTCGATGGCGATGGGCTTGGAGAGATACGCCTCGCAGCCCGCGCGCATGATCTTCATCTCGTCGTCCTTCATCGCGAAGGCCGTCACCGCGATGATGGGGATGTGGTTGATCTCCGGGTCGGCCTTGATCTTGCGGGTGACGTCGAGCCCGGAAATTTCCGGAAGCTGGATGTCCATGATGATGAGGTCCGGCATCACCGCGCGGGTGATGCTGATGGCCTCGATGCCCTCCTTCGTCTCGACCGTCTCGTAACCGTTGGCCGCGAGCAGGTCGCGGAACAGCTTGAGATTCAAATCGTTGTCTTCGACGATCAGGATTTTCTTCGCCATGGATCGACTATAAGGATTTCAGGCCGCTTTGCCATAGGAAAACGCGGTTTTTTCTTTCCGTCTTCCATCAGGTTCCCTCTCCCGCTTGCGGGAGAGGGTTAGGGAGAGGGGAATGAAGCAACCTCAGGATTTCCTGCAGCACTCCGTCGGTTTCGGCCAGCACGTCGTGATTCCAGAACCGAAGCACGCGAAATCCCTGTTCCTTTAAAAAGGAATCCCGCTTGCGATCGTAAGTAGTGGCCGAGGCATGCTGCCCGCCGTCCAATTCTATTATGAGCTTATGATTCAAAGAGACGAAGTCGCAGATATATGGACCGATAGGACATTGCCTTTTAAATTTTACGCCCTGAAACCGATGCGCCCGCAAGTGGTGCCAGATTCGTCTCTCGGCTTCGGTCAATTGCTTGCGAAGTTTTTTGGCATTCTTGAGCTTTTGCTCTTTCCTCATGCTCTCGCCCCTCTCCCTACCCCTCTCCCGCAAGCGGGAGAGGGAACTTGCGGCGCTTTGTCAGCGGTTCAGCCGTGTTTTCACCAGCTCGTCGACCGCTTCGGGGTTGAGGAGGGTCGAGACGTCGCCCAGCGAATCGAGCTCGTTCTCGGCGATCTTGCGCAGGATGCGGCGCATGATCTTGCCCGAGCGCGTCTTCGGCAGCGCCGGCGTCAGGTGCACGAAATCCGGCGTGGCGAGGCCGCCGATATGCTGCTTCACCCATAGCCGCAGATGCTCGGCGAGCGACGGCGCGGCCTCCACGCCTGCATTCAGCGTCACGTAAGCGTAAATCCCCTGCCCCTTGATGTCGTGCGGGTAGCCGACCACCGCCGCTTCCGCGACGTCCGCATGGGCGACGAGGCAGGATTCGATCTCCGCCGTGCCCAGGCGGTGGCCGGAGACGTTGATGACGTCGTCCACCCGGCCGGTGATCCAGTAATAGCCGTCCGCGTCGCGCCGCGCGCCGTCGGCGGTGAAGTACTTGCCCGGCACCTGCGAGAAATAGGTCAGGCGGAAACGCTCGTGGTCACCGTAGACGGTGCGCGCCTGCCCCGGCCAGGAATCGGCAATGCAGAGCATCCCCTCGCCCGCACCGTCGATGCGGTGGCCTTGATGTCGTACAGCTCCGGCCGCACGCCGAAGAACGGCAGCGTGCAGGAGCCCGGCTTGAGCGCGGTGGCGCCCGGCAGCGGGCGACATCAGGATGCCGCCGGTCTCCGTCTGCCACCAGGTGTCGACCACGGGGCAACGCTCCTCGCCCACCACGCGGTAATACCACAGCCACGCCTCGGGGTTGATCGGCTCGCCGACCGAGCCCAGCACCTTCAGCGAGGCGCGCGAGGTCTTCTTCACCGGCCCGTCGCCGTGGCGCATCAGCGCGCGGATGGCGGTCGGCGCGGTGTAGAATTTCGTCACCTTGTGCGCGTCGACCACCTGCCAGAAGCGCGAGTTGTCCGGGTAGTTCGGCACGCCCTCGAACATCAGCGTCGTCGCCCCGTTGGCGAGCGGGCCGTAGACGATGTAGCTGTGGCCCGTCACCCAGCCGACATCCGCCGTGCACCAGTAGATATCGCCCTCGTGCAGGTCGAAGACGTAGCGCATCGTCGTCGCCGCGTAGACGAGGTAGCCGCCCCGTCGTGTGCAGCACGCCCTTCGGCTTGCCCGTCGAGCCCGAGGTGTAGAGGGAAATGAACAGCGGGTCCTCCGCATCCATCTCCGCCGCCTCGCATTCGGATCTTTGTTGGGGGACGATGTCCTCCCACCGCAGGTCGCGCGGCGCCTGCATCGCCACCGCGCCGCCGGTGACGGCGAGTACCAGCACGTGGCGCACGGCAAGCCCCTCGATGGCCGCATCGACATTCGCCTTGAGCGGGATTTTCTTGCCGCCGCGCCGCCCCTCGTCGGCGGTGATGATGAGATCGCTCTTGCAGTCGATCACCCGCCGCGGATGGAATCCGGCGAGAACCCGCCGAAGACCACCGAATGGATGGCGCCGATGCGCGCACAGGCCAGCATCGCGTAAGCCGCCTCCGGCACCATCGGCAGGTAGATCGTTACCCGGTCGCCTTTTTTCACGCCGAGCGAGATCAGCGCATTGGCGACGCGGCAGACCTCGTCCTTCAGCTCGCGGTAGGAAATGCGGCGGACGTTGCCCGGCTCGTCGCCCTCCCAGAGGATGGCGATTTTATCCGGCGTGGCCGCCGCGTGGCGGTCGACGCAGTTCTCGGTGACGTTGAGCCTGCCGTCCTCGAACCAGCGGATGGCGACCTCGCCTTCGAAGCTCGTGTTCTTCACCCGCGTCCACGGCGAGCGCCAGGCGAGCTGCCCGGCCATCTCGCCCCAGAACCCCTCCGGGTCGCGCAGGGAGTATTCGTACATCTCGCGGTAACGCGCCGCATCCACCAGCGCGTGGCGCGCGATTTCCGGCTTCACCGGGATGAGCGTTTCGTCGGTCATGCCTCTATCCCCTAGCATAACTGAAACGGAATTCACAACGCCCGGTTGCACCCGGGTGCGCAAGCCCGGTTGCGTTATGGTGGATGGGATACTAGGAGTGGGCGCGCGCAGAACCGGAGCGTAGCAGCGCTACGCGAGGATTCGAGCACGACCGCGACGACGTAGACCGCCATCAGGACGCAACCCATGCCCCGCTACAAGCTCACTATCGAATACGACGGAACCCCCTTCTGCGGCTGGCAGAAGCAGAAGGAGGGCGCATCCGTGCAGGGCGTGCTCGAAGCGGCGGCGCGCGGGTTCGTCAGCGCGCCGGTCGAGACCGTCGCCGCCGGCCGCACCGATGCCGGGGTCCACGCGCGCGGCCAGGTCGTGCACATGGACCTTCCCGTTTCGCGGCCGGCCTTCAATATCTGCCAGGGGCTGAGCACGCTGATGCTGCCGCACCCCGTTTCGGTGCTCGCCGCAGAGGAAGTCGCGGAGGATTTCAATGCCCGCACCTCGGCGACACGGCGCTACTACCTCTACCGCATCATCAACCGCTCCTCGCGCCTCGCGCTGGATGAGAAGCGCGCGTTCCACGTCCACGAGCCGCTCGATATCGAGGCGATGCGCGAGGGCGCGCAGCACCTCATCGGCAACCACGACTTCACCACCTTCCGCGATTCGCAGTGCCAGGCGAAGACCCCGGTGAAGACGCTCGATACCTTCACCATCGACCGCCGCTCGACGGATGCGACGCAGGTCATGGTCCGCGTCGACGCGCGCAGTTTTTTACACCACCAGGTGCGCAACATGGTCGGCACGCTGCTGCTGGTCGGCACCGGCCGCTGGAAGCCCGAACAGGTGAAGCAGGCCCTCGACGCCCGCGACCGCCGCGCCGGCGGCCCCACCGCCCCCCGCGCACGGGCTTTACCTGATGAAGGTCGATTACTGAGCGAAATACCGCTCCAGCACGCGCCCGTACACTTCCGCCAGCTTCTCCAGCGTCTCCACGCCCACCCGCTCGTCGACCATGTGCGCGGTCGCGCCGGTGGTGCCGAACTCGACGACGGGGCAATGGTCCTTGATGAAGCGCGCGTCGGACGTACCGCCGGTGGTGGAGAATTGCGGCGTCATGCCGGTGACGTCCTTCACCGCGCCGGCAACGAGCTCGGCGAGCGCCATATCCTTCGTCAGGAAGGATTCGCCGGTGATGCGCAGAGCGAGCTCGCAGCCGCCGAACGGCGCAAGCCGCGCGCGCACCCATCGCTCGATGCTGTGAGCGGTCTGCGTGTCGTTGAAGCGCACGTTGACCTGCGCCACGGCGACGGCCGGGATGACGTTGCCCGTCGGGTTGCCGACATCGACGGTGGTGATCTCGAGGTTCGAGGGTGGAAAGAACTCCGAACCGCCGTCGATCGGCGCCGATTTCAGCGCGTGCAGCATGGCGACGAGGCGCGTCACCGGGTTGTCGGCGCGCTCGGGATAGGCGACGTGGCCCTGTTTTCCCCGCACCGTCAGCGTGAAATACATGCTGCCGCGCCGGCCGACCTTGACCATTTCGCCCAGCTTCTCCGGGTTGGTCGGCTCTCCGACGAGGCAGTGGCTGAGCGCCTCGCCGCGCTCCTGCAGGTGGGCGAGCATCTTTTTCGTGCCGTTGATGGCCCAGCCCTCCTCGTCCTGCGTGATGAGCAGCGAGATCGAGCCTTTAAGGGCGCTACGCGCCGGGGGGCGTCCCGCCCCCGCTACCCGCTCCCCCTCGTTCGCTTCGCTCCGGCTCGCCTGTTCGGCTACGCGTCGATCCTTCCATCTCTGCGATAAACCGCTTCGCGGCGACGCAGAACGCGGCGATGGCGCCCTTCATGTCCTCGGCGCCACGGCCGATGAGCATGCCGTCGCGTATCTGCGGGGCGAAGGGCGGGACGCTCCAGGCGGACTCGTCGCCCGGCGGCACGACGTCGGTATGGCCGGCGAAGCAGAAATTCGGCGCGCCGGTGCCGTAGCGCAAATAGAGATTCTCCACCGGCTCGCCGCCATCGCCGCTGAATGTCTGGCGCTCGGCGGCGAAGCCCAGCGGCCTGAGATAGGCTTCGAGCACATCGTAGACGCCCGCCGTGACCGGCGTGACGCTCGGGCAGGCAATCAGGGCTTTGGTGAGGTCGACTACGTTCATCCTTCATCAAACCGTCATATTACTTAAAGACTTACGTGCTATATTGATGCAGTATCAAAAGCAATAGACCGAGTGATTATGGATGATGAAATACCATCAGATGCACCTTCCACCAAGTGGAAGGATCTAGCCAACAAACGTCACAAAGATGGGTGCAAGGCTATCGGCCTGCCACTGGATAGTGCTTTCGATGACCACGTTATTAAACCTTCGACAATCACCGCTGTTGTAGACTCTCTAAATCAAGCCATCTCACCGCTATCTGAGAGTGAGCGCTTAAAATCTCATATTCGTTACGGGGTAGCCTGCGGATTTTTTAACCCAAACACAATTACAAAACATCAAGTCGATCAGAACTTTGGGTTTAATCTTCCCGATACGTTTGGCGATCTCAAAAAATGTTTTGTCAACATGCAAGAGACTATTCGCGAGGCGGCCTTCAGCGAAGAGCTGGATCATCGCGAACAAGAACACGACCCGCGCAGAACCAGCCGTTATCTCCCTACAATGAACCGCGCTTTATTTGATGCCTTTAATGTTGCGCTGGAAAAAGAAGGGCTATCCCCGATTGCACGGCTTCCTCGCGGTGCCGACATTAGTTAAGTCCTCAGCAGGTCGTTGACGGAGGTTTTGGCGCGCGTCTTCTCGTCGACGCGCTTGACGATGACGGCACAGTAAAGCGACGGCTCGCCGGGATTCTTTCCCGGCAGCGCGCCGGGGACGACGACGGAAAAAGGCGGCACCTTGCCGTAGGAAACGTCGCCCGTCGCGCGGTCGACGATCTTGGTGGAAGCGCCGAGATAGACGCCCATCGACAGCACCGAGCCCTCGCCGACGATGACGCCCTCGGCGACTTCCGAGCGCGCGCCGATGAAACAATGGTCCTCGATGATGACCGGGCTCGCCTGCAGCGGCTCCAGCACGCCGCCGATGCCCGCGCCGCCGGAGATGTGGCAGTGCCTGCCGACCTGCGCGCAGGAGCCGACGGTGGCCCAGGTGTCGATCATCGTCCCCTCGCCGACATGGGCGCCGATATTGACGAAGCTTGGCATCAGCACGACGTCCCTGCCGACGAACGCGCCGCGCCGCACCACCGCGCCGGGGACGATGCGGAAGCCGGCCGCCTTGAACTGCGCCTCGCTCCAGCCCTCGGTCTTGAGCGGCACCTTGTCGTACCACATCGCATGCGCGCCGCTCGCGCCCACCGGACCGACGATCGGCTGCATCGGGTTGAGGCGGAAGGAGAGCAGGATCGCCTGCTTCACCCAAGCGTTGACGTGCCATTCGCCGCCGGTTTTCTCGGCGACGCGCAGCGTGCCGGCGTCGAGCGCGGCGAGGACGGATTCGACCGAATCGCGCAACGGGCCCTTATGGTCCGGCGTCAGGCTGGCGCGCTGCTCCCAGCCCTCAAGGATGCGGGTTTCGAGGTCGGCGGATGTCGATAGTGCGGTGGTTCTCGTCATCGTCAT
>JBBCHK010000002.1:0-91654 GCA_037200745.1 Alphaproteobacteria bacterium | reverse complement strand
CCGCGCCGACCTTGCCGAGCTTGTTCCAGCGCTTGACGATGCCTTCCGTCCAGCCGGCGATGCCGTAGGTGGGAATGCGGTATTCCTTGAGCAGCTTGTCGGCGATCTCCTTGCGGTAGGCCTTCACGGTGGTGGCGTTTTCCGCGTCCACTCTCGCGAGGCTCCATTCGCCGGTCTTGTGCCGCTCGAAATGCTCGTTGAACTGGTTGGGGGAACACGCGCCCGTCCGAGCGCGCGTGGCCGTGGCGCGCTTCCTTGGTGCCGATGTATTTTTTCCACGATGTCGGTGAAGACGGTCTCGTTCTCGCCATAGCCGTGGATGATATTCTTCCAGAAACTCTCGCGGATCTTGTTGGCGATCGCGAACAGACCGAAGCCCGCCGCCGCCGTGAAGGCGCCGATCGACAGGAAATCCCAGTTGCGCCAGTTACGGTGCTCGGGGCGGGCAGGCCGCTGCTGTAAATCTTCTGCCATGTCCCGCCATTTTAGCGGGCGGCAGCCGCAGGGCGTGTGACAGTTCCATGACAATTTCGTGAAATCGGGACGCTTCTGCCCTATATGGGGCGCTGCAGCAAAAAAAACTTGCCTGCCGGAAGCCGCTGGCTAAGGTGCATTACTCGCACAAGGAAAAAAATGTTCGGATTCGGAAGATTGCTCGGGCTGATGTCGGAAGACATGGCCATCGACCTCGGCACCGCCAATACGCTGGTCCTACGTCAAGGGGCGCGGGGTGGTGCTCAACGAGCCCTCGGTCGTCGCCATGCGGCAGGAGCGCGGGATGATGGTGCCCTACGCCTTCGGCAAACGAGGCCAAGCTCATGCTCGGCCGCACGCCGGAGAAGATCGAGGCCATCCGCCCGCTCAAGGACGGCGTCATCGCCGATTTCCGCGCGGCGGAGGAGATGATCAAATATTTCATCCAGCGCGTGCATAACCGGCGCAGCTTCACCGGGCCGCTCATTATTATCTGGCGTGCCGGCCGGCTCGACACCGGTGGAGCGCCGCGCCATCCAGGAATCCGCCGAGAACGCGGGCGCGCGCGACGTCTACCTCATCGAGGAGCCGATGGCGGCGTCGATCGGCGCCGGCCTGCCGGTCACCGAGCCCACCGGCAGCATGATCGTCGATATCGGCGGCGGCACGACGGAGGTCGCGGTGCTCTCCCTCGGCGGCATCGTCTATGCGCGCTCCGCCCGCGTCGGCGGCGACAAGATGGTACGAGGGCATCATCAACTATATCCGCCGCTACCATAACCTGCTCATCGCGAGGCGACGGCGGAGAAGATCAAGAAGGAGATCGGCGCCGCCTGCGCGCCGGTGGAACGGGCAGGGCGGCCTCATCGAGATCAAGGGCCGCGACCTGATGAACGGCGTGCCGAAGGAGCTCGTGCTCAGCGAAGCGCAGATCGCCGAGGCGCTGGTCGAGCCGGTCAACCAGATCATCGAGGCGGTGAAGACCGCGCTGGAGCTCACCCCGCCGGAATTGTCCTCCGACATTGTCGACAAAGGCATCGTCATGAGTGGCGGCGGCGCGCTGCTGCGGCATCTCGACGTGGTCATCAGCCAGGCGACCGGCCTGCCGGTCTTCGTCGCCGAGGAACCCGCTCTCCTGCGTCGCCCGTCGGCACCGGCAAGGTGCTCGAGCATCTCGACACGTTCCGCCACGTCCTGTTCAAGCAGGAATGATTTACCCCGATTGTCATAGAGTTTCCCGGCCTGCACGGTATAATGGGCCGGTTCCGCGGGAGATAATTTCATGAGCCAATTGACCTCATCCCAACAGCAGGCGGTCGATTTCGCCGTCCTGACCCAGCTCTCGGTGGAAGCCAAAGGCGACCGGATCAAAACCATGATCCTCAATACTGCGATGGAGAACCATCCGAGCGACGTCCCTGCCCGGTTTCGGCCCGACCCGGGACATCGAGAAAGAGGTGGAGAGAGGGCGCAGGGATAAATCCTCCGGCCCCCGCGCTCGAGGCGGCCGTGCGCGAATACGATGCGTGGAAAGCCCGCTACCCGTTCCGAGGCGATCGATTACACCGCGATCAACGAGCGCCTCATCGGGCTGGGCAAGGGTCAGGATACCGGACGGTCGCAGTAGCCTTGCCCGTCCTGCGAAATGAATCCACAAGCGTCGCGGCGCGCCGTTATTTTTTCTTGAGGCCGGGCCGACTCGGGCGCATGATGGCCGCTCCATGACCCGCTACACCTATTCCGTCGCTTCCAGCACCGCCGCCCGGCCCCTCGCCCAGCGCGCCATCGTCGCGCTGCTTCTCGTCACCGGCATCGTGCTGCTGGCACTGGCGCGCACGGGCAACCCGGCGCTCTCCGGCGCGCGCGCGCGGCTGCTCGGCGTCGTCGAGCCGGCGCTGTCGGCGGTCGCGCGGCCGGTGAGCGCGGTGCGCGACATGGCGCGCGGCACGCACGATTTCTTCGCCGCCAACGAGGAGAACCGCACGCTGCGCGCCGAGAACGACGCGCTTCGCCACTGGCAGTCGGCGGCGCTCGAGCTCAAGGCCCAGAACGACTCGCTGCGCCAGCTCGCCGGCTATGCGCCGGTGGAGCATGTCAGCTATGTCACCGCGCGGGTGGTGAGCGCCAACGCGTCGGGCGTCGGCCATTCGCTGGTCATCGATGCGGGCGCGGCCGACGGCATTTCGCTGCTGCAGCCGGTGGTCGATGCCTACGGGCTCGTCGGCCGCATCATCGAGCTTGCGCCGCACAGCGCGCGGGTGCTGCTGCTGTCGGACGTGAATTCGCACGTGCCGGTCGTCACCGGCGATTCGCGGCAGCACGCCATCCTCACCGGCACCGGCTCCGACATGCTGCAGCTTTCCTTCCTGCCCGCCGACGCTCCCGTCGCGCTCGGCGAGAAAGTGGCGACGACGGAGGAAGCCAGCCTGATCCCCGGCGGCGTCGCCGTCGGCAGCGTCTTCCGCAAGGATGAATCCGGTATTTTTCGTCAAGCCCGTCCGCCCGCTCGCGCAGCCGGAATTCGTGCGCGTCATCGAATTTTCCAGCGGCGTCTCGGCGCACTGATGGCTTCCCGTCCGCTTGCCCGACCGGCTGCGCCTTGCCCTCCCGGCCGCGGCGACGCTCCTGCTGATGCTGCTTTTCGCCGCGCCGCTGCCGAGCGGCATTCCGCTGGCGCCGCGCGCGCTGTGGCTGATGGGCCTGCTGCTGCCCGTCGCCGCGCCGGCCTCGTGGAACGCGCCGCTCGCCTTCGCCTTCGGGCTTCTCGCCGATGCGATCGAGGGCACGCCGCTGGGCAGCCAGGCGCTGCTGGCGCTGCTCGCGACGCTGCTCGCCGCCAACCAGTCGCGCCGCCCTCGAGCACCAGCCGCTGCGCGTGCGCTGGGCGGAGGCGGCGGCCACGATCCTCGTGCTCGAATGCGTTTTATGGGCGGTGACGAGTTGGGTGCTGCATACGCTGCTGCCGCTGCGCGGGGCGCTGCTCGACGCGCTGGTGACCGCCCTGTGGTTCCCGGCGTTCTGGCTGCTCGCGGGCTGGCTGGCGTCGCTGCTGCCTTCCGCCGGGGCGCGGGGCTGATGCGCCGCTCGCCCGACAGCAACCGCATGGTCTCGCGCCGGGCGCTGATCTTCGGCACGGCGCAGGCCGGCGCGGGCTTCCTGCTGCTGTCGCGGCTGTATTACCTGCAGTTCATCAAGGGCGAGGAATTCACCACCGAGGCCGAGGGCAACAGCATCAAGGCGCAACTGATCGTGCCGCCGCGCGGCATCATCAGCGACCGCGCCGGCGTGGTGCTTGCGGGCAACGACGTCAGCTACCGGCTGATGCTCGAAAGCGAGGACAAGAAACAGGCGATGGCGACACTGATGCAGCTCGACCCGCTACGTGCCGATCTCGCCCGCCGAGCTCGCCGAGCTGAAGGTGGACGTAAAGCGCGCCAAGGCGGGCGTGCCCATCCTCGTGCGCGAGCATCTGAGCTGGGAGCAGATGGCGTCGATCGAATACCACCTGCCGCTTTTGCCCACCGCTTTCATCGACGAGGGGCCAGTGGCGGCATTATCCCTTCGCCGAGCATGCGTCGCATCTCGTGGGCTATGTCGGCAAGGTCGCCGAGGGCGAGATCGGCGACTCCGGCGAGCCGCTGCTGCGCCAGCCGGATTTCCGCATCGGCAAGAACGGCGTCGAGGCGCTGTACGAGGACCGGTTGCGCGGCACGGCGGGGACGCGCCAGGTCGAGGTCAACGCGGCGGGCTCGCCGGTGCGCGAGCTCGACAAGCACGGACCCCGGTGCCGGGGCAGGCGCTGAGCCTGTCCGTCGATTCGCGGCTGCAGGAGTTCCTGGTCGAGCGCATGGGCGAGGAATCGGGCGCGGTGGTGGTGATGAACATCCATACCGGCGAAATTCTGGCGCTCGTCTCGGTGCCGGGGCTTTGACCCCAACGAATTCAGCAAGGGCATTTCCGCCGCCTACTGGAAAGAGCTCAACGCCAATATCAAGGACCCGCTGCTCAACAAATCCATCGCCGGGCAGTACCCGCCGGGCTCGTGCTTCAAGATGATCACCGGGCTCGCGGGCTTGAAGTCCGGGAAATGGGCGCGCGAGCGGCGCGTGTTCTGCCCGGGCTACTTCACGCTCGGCGACCATAAATTCACCTGCTGGCGTACGCAGGGGCACGGCTCGGTCAACAAGCAGGAGGCGCTGGAGCAGTCCTGCGACGTGTTCTTCTATACCGTCGGCCACGAGGGCGGGCATCGACGCCATCGCCGACATGGCGCATGAATTCGGCCCTCGGCGCGAACAGCGGGCTGGGGCTGCGCGGCGAGCGGCCGGGCATCGTGCCCTCGCCGGAGTGGAAGGAGAAAGCGCGCGGCGCCGGGTGGAACCCGGGCGAGACGATCAACACCGCCATCGGCCAGGGCGACGTGCTGACGACGCCCGTCCAGCTCGCGGTGATGACGGCGCGCATCGCCAACGGCGGCAAGAAGATCACGCCGACGCTGCTCGCCTCGGCCCGCCGGGCCGGACGCTGCCTTCATCGACCTCGACAGCGACGACCTCGCGGTCGTGCAGGAGGGGATGGACCTCGTGACCAACAACCCGCGCGGCACCGCCTATGCGAGCGGCGTGCACAACGACGAGGCGACGCAATTCTCCGGCAAGACCGGCACCGCGCAGGTGCGCAAGCTCAATCGCCCACGGGATGGACCAGAACAAGCTGCCGTGGGAATTCCGCCACCATGCGTGGTTCGTCGGCCTACGCGCCGACGGCGAAGCCGCAGATCTGCTGCTCGGTCATCATCGAGCACGGCGGCGGCGGGGCGTCGGCGGCGGCGCCGATCGCGCGCGACGCGCTGGTCAAGGCGATCGAGCTGATGAGCGGCCCGGCCTCGCGCCCGCTGGTCGTGCCGAAGGAGGTGACATGATCTCCTCGAGCAGGGCGAAGCGCTGGTGGAAGCGCGCACGCGAGATGCATCGCGGGCTGCTGCTGGTCGTGCTGGCGCTGGGGCTGCTCGGCGTCGTCATGCAATATTCGGCGGCCGGGGGCGATGCGCGCGTCTTCGCGCTGCCGCAGGCTCTCAAGCTGCTGCTCGGCTTCGTGCTGATGGTCCTTCCTCGCGGTGATGCCGCCTTCGACGCTGTTCCGCTTCTCCTACATCGCGTATCTGGGCTGCCTCGGGCTGCTCGTGGTCGTGCTGGCGGTGGGGTATGTCGGCCTCGGCGCGCAGCGCTGGGTCGGGCGTCGGCATCCTCAACCTGCAGCCGTCGGAGCTGATGAAGCTCGGGCTGATCCTCGCCCTGGCGCGCTATTTCCACGCCAACCCGCCGGACAACAAGCGCCACCTCGTCATGCTCCTTATCCCGCTGGCGCTGACGCTGGTGCCGGTGGCGCTGATCCTCAAGCAGCCGAACCTCGGCACGGCGACGATCGTCTCGATCATCGCCTTTGCGATGTGCTTCATGGCGGGCATCCACTGGGCGTATTTTCGCCGGGGCGCTCGGCGGGCTCGCCGCGGCGGCGCCGGTCGCCTACCATTTCCTTCACGGCTACCAGAAGCAGCGCGTGCTGACCTTCCTCGACCCCTCGGCCGACCCGCTGGGGGCGGGGTACAACATCATCCAGAGCAAGATCGCCATCGGCTCGGGCGGGTTCTGGGGCAAGGGGCTGCTGCACGGCTCGCAGGCACAGCTCGACTTCCTGCCGGAGAAGCAGACCGACTTTATTTTCACCATGCTGGCGGAGGAGCTCGGCTTTATCGGCGTGCTCGGGCTGACGGCGCTCTACGCGGCGCTGCTCGGCTTCGCCATGCTGCTGGCGGTGCGCTGCCGCAACGCCTACGGCCGCCTCATCGCGGCGGGGGTGGCGACGATGTTCTTCGCCCATATCCTCATCAACGTCTCGATGGTGACGGGGCTGATCCCTGTGGTCGGCGTGCCGCTGCCGTTCCTGTCCTACGGCGGCTCGTTCCTGCTGACCGCGCTCGCCGGCTGCGGCCTGCTGATGCATGTCTACATCCACCGCGAGGCGAACCTGCCGCGCCAGCGCGGGCTGCTCTAGGTGCCGCAGGGAATGGTGATCTTCGCTCCGGTGACCGGGTCGTTCTGGAAGGCCCCGTAGCGCGGGCGGCCGACCGTGAAGCGGTAGACGCCGTTGGGCGACAGGTGCAGCATGTCGCGCACCATCTGGCTCGGGATGAGCGGCTTGTACTGCAGGTAAAGCTCGACCGTGACGACCTGGTCGTTGGTGCTGAGGTCGGTGATGCCGGGGATGGTCGCCCATTTGCCGCTGGCGTCCGCGACCTGGCTGTGGGCGCCGCCCGTATCGCCGGAGCCTTTGCGCGACTGCCAGGAAGCGTAGAGCTTGCAGTCGTCGTTGGGGCCCTTGTTCACCGCGGTGATGATGGCGACCCAGCCGTCGGCGGCGAAGGGCTTGACGATGTCGGGAACGGCGTCGGCGAGGTAGGTCAGCTGCGCGTCGGTGAGGGCGTCGCTCTGGTTGACGGCGTTGAGCAGCTGCGCCGCCGCGTCGTCGAGCTTCTCGTTCATCTGGACGTAGCGCGACAGCTCGACGATGCCGATGAAGGCCGGGATGAGCAGGAGGCTTAAGGCCAGCGCGAACTCGATCGTCGCCACGCCACGGTCGTTGCGCCAGAAAGCGGCGAGCCTCTGGCGCCATGCCGCCATGGCTAGAAGTCCTCGTTCTTGACGAGCGCGGTGGATTGCAGGGGGAGGATGCCGTTGCTGGCGGCGGGCAGCAGGTGCCCCATCACCGGCGTGAGGACTCTCCAGTTGAGGGTCACCTTGTACATCACGAACTCACCGCCCGTCCCGTAGTCGCTGGCGGGCGGCGGCGTCGCACCGTCGAGCGTCTGGTAATCGCCCTGCGCTTGCGCCTGGATGGTGAGGTTCTGGCCGCTCGTATTGACCCATAGGCCGAGGTCCTTGGTGATAGTGGCGCGGATGGTGGCCTCGCGGCTCTGGCCGCCGTACGCGCTGCCGGTGATGCCCTGGCGGGCGCCTTCGTTGGTAGCGTATTGCAGGAGGGATGTCACGTGCATGATCAGGCCGAATTCGAGGATGCCCATGATCAGCCACAGCAGCACCGGCGCGACGAAAGCGAACTCCAGCAGCGCGGCGCCGGTGGTGTTGGCAAGGAAGCGGGCGAGAAGGGGGCGCGGATGCATACGTTAACCAGTATGCGGCAGAATTTTTAAGGATAGGTTAACGAGCTGTCACAAACTTATCGAGGAAAAAGCAAAACTTGCTGGAACATCGGTTTTATAATATAAAGTCGACGGATTTTTTAATAAAGTGTTAACCGTTAACCGTTAACCTCGAGAAGATTCAACCTGGGTGGGTATTCTCCTATGCGCGCAGCTTCCGTCGGCCGGCTCCTCTGTCTCGCCGCAACCCTGGCGACGCTGGTGCAGGCACCGATAGCGCAAGCCGCTCCCCAGATCAGCTGGAACCCGTTGCCGCTGGCCTGCCTTCCCGAGCGCGCGCAGAAATGGACGGACGGCCAGCCCGAATCCGGCCAGCAGCCCTGCCATTGCCCGCCGACCTCGATGTGCCCGACGAGTTACGAGGCCTATAAGAACAATGCGCTGGCGCAGATGCCGTGGATGTTCGTCGCCAAGTGCTGCCCGGTCATCACCAATCCGACACCGCCGACCTGTCCTGACGGTTCGACGCCGGATGCGAGCGGCAACTGCCCGGTGGCCTCGAATTGCCCGACGAAACATTACGAGACGCTTGTGGACAGCGGCCTCGCTGACAACAGCGGCCGCTTCTCCGGCACCTGGCATGGCCAGCAATTCGTCGGCATGGGTGCCTTCCAGGACAATCAGCCGCTGAGCAACCCGGACACGCGAGTGGGGCGTTTGCCCAACGATTACGAGTTCAGTCTTCGCATCTGGGATTTGTCGGACTGGGTCTGGGGCACCTGGGGCTGCACCCATGGCATGTCCTGCGCCCTGACGGGGATGCACGGTCATCCCGGCGGGTACGAGCAATATACCGACAACATCAACCGGGGGAACTCGACGCTGCAGCAGCTTTTCAATCAGCTGCATCCTGCAAGTGCGGCCTGGTTCGGCGTCTCGCTTGCCCGCATCGATGCGCTGCCCGACAACCTCGTCAATCCGACGGTGCTGGCCAACATCAACAGCCAGCATCTCGATTTCGTCCGCGTGGCCGACAATGACTGGAGCGGCGGACCGGATCGAAGCGGCGACCTGTCCGACACGGTCGGGCTGGCGACCACCCAGCCGGATTTCGTCAATGCCTGCCGCTCGGTGGCGGGGGAATACGTCACGGTCGAGAATCACACGATGAGGGATGCCAACAACAATCCTGTCAGCTGCCCCTACCTGCAATGCCGCTATATCTACGATTCCGGAATGGAATCCTGCCTTGCCGCCGGCACGAAGATCACGCTGCCCGACGGCACGGGCGCGCCGATCGAATCGCTCAAGCTGGGCGACATGGTGAAAGGCACCGACGGCCAGGCGCACAAGGTGAGCGCGCTCAACGTCTACCAGTCGAGCCTGCGCGTGCTTTACGGCATCAACGGCGCCGGGCCGACGCTGACCGGCGACCACCCGATCAAGACCGAGGACGGATGGAAGGTCATCGCCGACGATGCGGCGGCCCTGGTCGCCGACAAGCCGGGCTTCGCCAAACGGCCGCTCGCGGTGGGCGACGTGATCGTCACCGAGAAGGGCACGGTGAAAGTGACCGATATCCACCGGTTCGCGGTCATAAAGCCGGTCGCCACCTACAACCTGCGCGTCAAGGACGAGGACAGCTTCTATGCCGACGGCATGGCGGTCAAAGGCTTCGACCACATGGAAATGCATTACTAGAACCCTCAAGGGCGAGAGCGAACAATGGTACGGATGTTTCATAAGGACGCGAGCGGTTCGATCCTGCCGCTGGTCGCGGTCGGGCTGGCGGTCATACTCGCCGTCTCGGCGCTGGCGATCGACATCACCCGCTACATGGGCGCCAAGTCGAAGTTCGAGCACGCGGTCGACCAGTCGCTGCTCGCCGCCGCCTCGGTCTCCTCGCGCATGACCCCGGCCCAGATGTCGGAGGAAGCGCAGAAATTCTTCCACGCCAACTTCCCGACCAGCTACGGCGGGGTGCTCAACCTCACCGACATGACCGTCACCTTCGACCCGTCCACCTACGAGTGGCAGGGCACGGCGCACGCGACCATCACCCCGGCCTTCGGCAAGCTGGTGGGCGTGAACTCGCTGCCCATCGCCCACACGGCGAAGGTCGTCTGGGACATGACCAGCGTCGAGGCGGTGTTCGTCGTCGACAACTCGGCCCACATGTGCGCCAAGACGACCTACGACGACAAGGGCAACATCACCAACCAGACGGACGACGGCTGCGCCAAGCTGGGCGCGGTGAAATACGCGCTGAGCTACCTGATCGGCGGCGACACCACCGGGCAGACCGGCTGGGCCGGGCTGCCGGCGCTCACCGCGCCGGACGGCACGCCCGCCTACCGCATCGGCATCGTGCCTTTCACCCACAAGGTGAAAATGCCCGACCTCACCAACATCCCCGCCGCGCTCGACAATGCCGAGACCACCCAGGGCGATCCCAATTACTTCACCAGCTTCACCACCGACCCCGGCGCGACCGAGACGGCGCAATACCCGCTGCCGCCGGTGACCCCGCTGGTCGCCCTGACCAGCGAAGGCGACCGCCAGAACCTGCTCAAGGCGGTCAACAACCTCAGCACCTATTACACCGTGCCCGGCTGGACGCGCAGCAGCATCGGCCTGCTGACCGGCGCCCTGATGCTCGACTCGAACTACAATTCCTATTTCGCCAACGGCTACAATTTCAACGGGGTCACCACCAAGGCCGCGCCGACTTCGGACATCGGCGCGACGCACAACGACAAGATCATCTTCCTGCTGACCGACGGCGCCAACATGGGCTGCTGCTTCTCGTCGCAGCCCAACCCGGACCCGGCGACCGGCAACCCCAACTACGCCAACCAGTATCTCTACAGCTACCGCACCGACGACCAGTACCTGACGGGCAACCCCTCGACCTCGACCGACGGGCTGTGCGGCCAGCTCAAGCAGAACCATATCCAGGTCTATACCGTCGTCTACGACGTGAACCAGCAGGCCGACCTCGGCGGCGGGGCGACCATCACCGGCATCATGCAGAACTGCGCCTCGGGGCCGCAGAACGTCAATTTCTTCAACGTGGCGTCGGGCGACAAGGCCGCCCTTACCAAGGCCTACAGCATGATCGCCCAGGGGCTGATGCGGCTGCGCCTGACCTACTAGGGAAAACTCTGCGGTAGCGGGCCGCACGAAGCCGGTGTATGCTCAGGGCCGAATGAAACTCTCGCTGCGTCATCTTCCCGTACGGTTCCTGCGTCATCGCGAAGGCGCGACGATCATCGAGTTCGCCATCGTCGCCCCCATCTTTTTCCTGCTGATCCTCGGCATCATCGAGTTCGGGCTGATCCTGTTCTCCAGCGTGGCGATCGAGAGCATCGTCATGATGGCGTCGCGCACGGCCTCGCTCGGCGCGACCTCGAACGCCGCGATGCCCGCCTGCAACGGCAGCGCCACCACCGCCGATTTCATCAAATGCTACGTCAAGCAGCGCGGCGCCGGGCTGATCAACGGCGGCGCGATCAGCGTCGTCGCCGTGCCCTATACCGGCGGCGCGCCGGCGGCGCCGGTGCTGCCCGACGTCTGCCTCGACAGCGGCACGCCGAGCTCGGCGCCCGACACCTGCACCCAGTACATGGAGGTCAACTCCATCCCGCACTACCAGGGGCAGAACGACCCGCTCGTCACCCAGTCGAACGCCGGCACCGGCGGCCAGCTGGTGCAGATCACCGCCTATTACCCGTGGAAGGTGATGATCCCGTTCGTCAGCCAGTATTTCGGCTGCCACGACACGCAGAACACGCCGGGCTGCGCGCCGGGCGTGATCATGATCACCTCCTCCACCATCGTGAAGAACGAGCCGTTCTGATGCGGCGCTTCCTCAGACGCTGGCTGGCGCACGCGCAGGGCGTCGCCCTCGTCGAGTTCGCGCTGGTGCTGCCGCTACTGCTCATGCTGTTCTTCGGCGGGTTCGAGCTGGCGCGCTACATCCTCATCACCCAGCGCGTCGAGAAGGCGGGCTACACGCTCGCCGACATCCTGACCCAGACCACGCCCGAGGCGATCAAGGACCCGGCGAACTTCGTCGCCGTCTTCAACCAGTACAGCACGATCATGACGCCCTACAGCGACGTGACGATGCAGCGCATCATTTTCACCTCGGTGACCAAGCACGCCGCCGACCACAACATCTATATCGACTGGCAGGAGGCCGGCGGCGGCACGCTCGACAACGCCGACACGGTGAGCATCGTCAACCACAAGCAGGGCGGCGACATCGTCAACGGCATGGCCGCACCGAACACGCCGGCGCCCTTCAATGCCGGCATCAACGACCTGCTGATGCCCGGCACCTCGCAGCTCGCCGACCCCAGGGCCATGGCCGACGGGGAGAACATGATCGTCACCGAGGTATTCTTTTTCTACCAGCCCCTCGTCAACCGCATCCTGGGCAGCATCGGGATCGATATCGGGCCCGGCACCATCGTGCGGCGTACTTATTTCCACCCCCGCAACGGCGACCTTAACCAATTGACATAATTAAATTAATACAACTCCGGCTTCCTGGCATCCTGTGACATCCGGAGCATTTGATTAACTTTTTCTTTACTCCCCGGGCGTATCCTAGAGTCATGAAAAACCTCGCATTGCATCGGGCCCGCGAGCAGGGCAACGCCCTGCTCACCACGGCGCTTGCCATCGTGCTGCTCGTCGCCGTCGGCGGCGCCGCGATCGACCTCGGCCGCCAGCAATTGCTGCACAGCCGCCTGCAGCAATCGTCCGACGCCGCCGCGCTGGCCGGCGCGCTGGCACCGACGGGATCGACCCCGAGCGACACCGCCAACCGCTATTTCGCGCTGAACTACGCGATCAACGATTCGCAAAGCTACATGGGCTCGACCACGACGCCGACCATCTCGACGGACAACGGCGTCAAGGTATCGGCCAACGGCGCGGTGCATAACCAGTTCATCAGCACGCTCGGCACCACGAGCTCGCAGGTGGCCGGCGCGACGACGGTGAGCTCGGCCGACTCCAATCAAACCGGCTATGCGGTCATGGTGGTGGCAGGCATCGCCGATTCCATGGTGAAGACCGACGTGGGCACCGATGATTCCATGCCCCCCGATGCCAGCACACTTGGCTATTCACCGGAGCAGGATTGTCAATGGCAATGGAGCGAATATTACTATCATACAGGGCCCAGTGATCCCCAGGTCGTTAATGATTGCCAGAATCTCTACCATCAATATGGGACAGCGGGGGCGACGCGCCTAAATGCCTTGCGCTATGCGCTCTATTCGTTTTTTTCCAAAATGGCGGGGCCTGATCTTACTCCTGCGGGGCCACCTGCCAATTATGCCGGCGTAGTGACGTTCGGAAACGGTATGTCTAATAGTTATGCGGGGCATAGCAATGTCGGCTGCGGCATAGGCACAACTCGAAATGGGCCAAATTTCGAGGTCGATACCGGAGCGTCTAATAATTTTTACCCCGGATGTCTTGGCGATATGGCGGCTGCGGCCGCACCGTCCGGTATACCCGGGTACCAGACGGACCCCAATTTTTCGAACAGTATGGACGGCGACTTCCCGCAAGCGCTGGTATTTGGCGCATCGGATTTTAGGGCCTCCCAGTACGGTGGCGACATAAGCAATGACAGGCATGTGCATATCATGGTGGTCATCGTCGATGCGCCGCTGACGGCAGGGCATGACAGCGATGTGAATACCGTATGCAGCCGCATCAAGGCTGGAGGAAACTACGGCAACTCCAACCCCATTGTCCTCTACACCGTCGCCTTCGGGCCGGATGTGCAGAGCGACGACCATACCAAGCAGGTCCTGTCCCAGTGCGCTTCAGGCTCCGCCGACTCCAGCCTGGGCCAGTATTTCTTCCTCGCACCCGATTCGGTATCGCTGAGCGCGGTCATGGGCGGCATTGCGACGAACGTGAAGGCCATCCATACCACGTCGCCAAGGATCACGAAGTAACGTCTTTGCGTCCGCGATGGCAGCCTGCTCGCGGAAAACCCACATCGCTCCATAACGCGCAACCGGTGCACAGATCGCGGCGGGCGAAGGAAAATATGGTATTCCTTAACTTTTTCTTTACGACTGTGGCGTATCCTAGAGTCATGAAAAACCTCGCATTGCATCGGGCCCGCGAGCAGGGCAACGCCCTGCTCACCACGGCGCTTGCCATCGTGCTGCTCGTCGCCGTCGGCGGCGCCGCGATCGACCTCGGCCGCCAGCAATTGCTGCACAGCCGCCTGCAGCAATCGTCCGACGCCGCCGCGCTGGCCGGCGCGCTGGCACCGACGGGATCGACCCCGAGCGACACCGCCAACCGCTATTTCGCGCTGAACTACGCGATCAACGATTCGCAAAGCTACATGGGCTCGACCACGACGCCGACCATCTCGACGGACAACGGCGTCAAGGTATCGGCCAACGGCGCGGTGCATAACCAGTTCATCAGCACGCTCGGCACCACGAGCTCGCAGGCGGCCGGCGCGACGACGGTATCGACCACCAGCGGCAACACCGCGCAGAAATACGACGTCATCGTGATCATGGACAACTCGATGTCGATGAACTCCAACGACGTCACCGCCCCCGACGGCACCACCGAGTCGCGCGTGCAGGCCACCAAGAACGCGGTCGCGATCATCGCCAACAACCTGCTCGGCGACAACGACGCCTCGGACAGCCGCATCGGCGCCATCGCCTATTACTGGACGGTCGATTCCGACCGCGTCCTCGAACCCACCGGCGACCTGACGACCTTCACCAACTACCTTGCCGGCGCCCGCATGGGCCCGGGATTCGGCACCGACAGCTCGCAGGGCACCGCCATCGCGCGCAGCGACGTGTCCACCCATTTCCGCCCCGACGCCATCCATGTCGTGATCCTGCTGACCGATGGCGACAACAACGTCACCGGCGGCCACGAGCTGGGCGGCAACGGCGGCAACCATGGCGATATCTTCAACCTCATCGTCTCCGATGCCTATGCCGACCAGCAGCAGACGCCCGCCCAGATGAGCGACGCGGAGACCCTCTCCGACTGCAGCTACTTCAAGGGCCAGACCCCGGCGACCATCGTCTATACCATCGGCTTCGGTCCCGACGCGCAGAGCGACCCGGCGGTCAATACGTTCCTTTCGAGCTGCGCTTCCGGCACGGCGGGGGCCAACCAGGGCCAGTATTTCTTCCTCGCCCCCGACCCGACGACGCTGAACCAGGTCTTCAGCGGCATCGCCACCAGCGTCAAGAAACTGCGTATCACGCAGTAGCTGCGCGCCGCTAAAAGGCTTGTCGGCCCGCTGGTTTCGGCTAGACTCCCCCGCAGAAAGGACGCTTTCCCGTGAGAACGCCCCGCCATTTCCTGCGCGACGAGCATGCCAGTGCGCTGATGATCACCGCGCTGGCGCTGATCGTGCTGTTCGCCGCCGTCGGCATCGGCGTCGACCTCGGCCGCCAGCAGCTTTTGCGCGCCCGCATGCAGCAGGCGTCGGACGCCGCGGCGCTCGCCGCCGCCTCGCTGCCGACCGGCGCCCAGGCCGAGCCGGTGGCCGACCGCTATTTCGCGCTCAATTTCCCCACCGCCTACATGGGCTTCACGCCGACGACGCCGACCTTCCACCAGGACACCACCATCTCGGTCTCGACGCAGGGGACGATGAATACCACGCTGATGAACGTCGCCGGCACGCACAGCGTCAACGCCGGGGGGATGAGCGTCGTCGATCCCGGCCTCGGCACCGTCGTGCAGAAATACCACCTCGTGCTGACGATGGACAATTCCTACTCGATGACCGTCGCCGATGTCGGCGCCTCCACCAACATCCGCGAGGCCGACCTGGTGACGCAGTCGGCGCAGGGCGGCCATTGCCGTGCGTTCTGGGACCCGCTGTTCCCCGCCTCCTGCGGCGGCAATGCGGGGGCCGACCAGTTCTGCGCCGCGGTCGACGTCAACTGCCCGGCCCTCGGCCTGACCGTGCCGCCGACCGACGCCGCCCACGCCGACGGCACCACCGGCGCCAGCCGCCTCAACGCGCTGCGCTTCGCGGCGTCGACCATCAGCCAGCAGCTGCTCGCCCCGCCCAACAGCGCGGGCAGCGACGTCGCGGCGACGCGCTGGTCGGACCAGACGCTCGGCATCCCGCTTTCCTTCACCACCAACCTCGACACGGTGCAGCAATATCTCGACGCCATGTTCTCGCCGCCGGAGGATGGCGCCACCAACAGCACCGCCGGCCTGACCTCGGCGACCAACCTGCTGCAGCCGGTGCTGCAGGATTGCGGCACCACGGCGGTCTGCGCCGTCGTGCTCATCACCGACGGGATGAACACCGCCGCCGGCCCCATGCCCTACCCGGCGACGACGGACGGATTCGGCTGCAACGGGTCCGATTATTGCTCGCAGACGGTGACCAACAGCCTGCCCGTATGCGAGCAGCTGAAGAACAACCACGTGCTGGTCTATACCATCGCCTTCGGGCAGGACGTCAACACCGGGCCGCAGGCGACCAACGCGCAGGCCTTCCTCTCGCAATGCGCTTCCGGCACGGTGGGCTCCAACCAGGGGCAGTTCTTCTTCATCGCGCCCGATGCCGACAAGCTGGACGACGCGTTCGCGGCGATCGTCACCAGCATCCACAAGGTGCGGATCGTCCAGTAGGCGCTAAACGGTGAGGGTCGAGGTGTGGGGCGATTGCAGCCCCTTGTATTCGAGCACCGAGCTCGCATCGATCTTGGCGACGGGCGCCTCGGCGCGGTCCAGCGTGGTGGTCGAGCCCCTGGCGATGACGCGGTTGGCGCCCTCCGCCGGTTTTTCCGGCGCCCACTTGTCCGGCGCGATCGGGAAGTGCAAGGCGACCTGCTCCAGCTTCTCGCCGGAGGCCAGCATGCGCTGCATCTCCTGCACCGCCGGGATGCCGTACTGGTTGGCGATGTTGAGGGTGAGCATGGTCTCTTCCGGGTGGCGCGGGCGGATCAGGTCGTGGCCCAGCAGGTAGATGAACTTAGGCAGGGCGAAATCGGCGTCCGGGCGCCCCATGTCGCCGATGGCGACGTTGTGCTTGTAGGCGTAGGTGTGGTTCATCAGCTCGGCGATGCGGCGGAAGACCGGCTCGCTCTTCGCCAGACCTGGCTCTCCTGCGGATCGTTGACCAGCGGGTTCTTGAACATGCGGTCGGGGTGGAAATCGTCGCTGTAATGCTGGTAGAGGTCGAAGATCTCGCCGATCGTCACCGGCTGGCCGAGCCGTTCCTCGGATTGATCTTGTTGTTGACGAAGGTGACGAGGTCCTCGAACATCGTCGTCTTGCGGTTCCAGGTGTCGACCAGCGCGACCAGGCCCTTGACGCCGATCAGCGTGTCGGTGATGACCTCGAAATCGAATTTCTTCTGCACCGCGTCGTGCAGTGCCAGCAGCTTCCTGTTGAAGAAGAATGGCGTGGCGAGGAAGAACAGCGCGTCGGGCACCAGCCGCTGGCCGAATTGACATGGTAGTTGTGCATCGTGCGCTGGACGATCACGTTGTCGCTGTGGCTCATGTCCTTGAAGCTGACATTGTCCGGCGAGACGCCCCCGCTCATAGGCGACCGCCTCGCAGAAGATGTTGCGATATCGGCCTTGACCAGCCGGCCATAGCCGAGGCTGAGCGCGCCGGAGCCGACGCCCATGCCCAGGCTGTAGCTCAGCTGCTGGAACGGGACGTTGCTCGGGTAGAGCAGTTTCGACGCGCCGCGCAGCCCGTAACGGCTGGTGAAGACCAGCATGAGCATGCGGGTGAATTCCGAGGTCGGCGACAGGTTCGATTTCGTCTGGGTGTGCGGCGGCCGGAAGGTAAGCGACTCCATCGGCCCCATCGTCGCGGCCGCCTGCTTCTGCGCTTTCACCTCGTTGGCCAGCTCGTTGGGCGCCGGCATCGGCGCGGCGGCGTCCACGACCGGCGCCACCGTCGACAGCGCGTTATCGTTCGCCGGCGGCGGCACGCCGTTGTCGTTCGCCACCGGCACGGCGGTGGCGTCTTCGGGCGACGGCGATACAGGCGAGATATCCGCCAATGGACACTCCTTCTACGCTTATCATTCTACCCGCCCCCCCGTCCGCTAACACGCGGTGTTTGGTGAAGATTTCGTGACAGGCGCAGAAGAGATGCGCCCGCCATGCAGGCAGCGCATGGCCCCATAACAACTAATTTCATCCAATATCAGATATTTAGTTGTCATTCCCGCGAAGGCGGGAATCCAGGCGCGCGTTAGCGCCACCCAAAAAGAACTGGATTCCCGCTTTCGCGGGAATGACGGTATTTGCTATTCGAGGAAGATCTGCACGCGCCGGTTGCGCGGCTCGGGGTGGTTCTTGAGCTCGGGCACAGCGGGATCGGTCTCGCCGAAGGCGAAATACTGCATCTCGTCCTTGGAAACGCCGGCCTTCTGCAGCGCCTTCATGACGAAGACGGCGCGGCGCTGCGACAGCACCATGTTGTAGCTGTCGGAGCCGACGCGGTCGGCGTGGCCGTTGATGGTGACCTTCACCGGCCCGGCCGAGTGGATGTAGCTCACCAGCTCGGCGAGCGCCGAGGTCGCGCTCGAGGTCATTTTGAAGCTGTCGAAGGGGAAATAGAGCACCGTCGAGGTGGTCTCGACCGGCTGCGCCGGGGCCTGCGCCGCGCCTTCCGGCTGCGCCTGCGCCACCTGCTGCATCTGCTCGAGGCTGGCGAGGTCGCTTGCGAACTGGTCGTGCGCGGCGGTGATGCGCGCGTCCTGCCAGCCGTCGGAGGCGAGCACCACCCAGCGGTCGTACTCGACGACGGCCTGCGCCGCGGCGCTCGGGTTCGCCTGCCTGTTGGCCTCGGTGGCGGCCATCAGCTTCCCGCGCGCGTCGGCGAATTCCTGCGCCCGGGCGCCGTCGATGCCCCAGCGCGCCGCGTCCTCGGGCTCGATGTCGCGGCCGTAATTGGCCATCAGTCCCTTGTCGGCGAAATATTTCGACACCCACCATTGATAGGCGGCGAGCTTCTCTTCCGAATAATGCTGGTAGAACTGGCGAGCGCCGCCTGGTAGGGGTCCGACGATGGCTGCGCGGTGCGCAATTGCTTCAGCGATCCCGTGGAATCGCAGGCAGTGAGCAGCAGCAGGGAAGCGAGCGCTAGGGCGGTCAGGCGCATGGTTGCCGATCGGATGGTTCTTGTTTTTGGACCTCCTGCTTAACCAATCCCTCGCGCTCCCGCAACCGGTTATTGCCGATAAATCACTTGCCTTGCGCTGCACCATCCCCTAAAGAAGCCGCGCGAAAAACAAGGGAATTCCATGGCCAGAGAACGCACGCTTTCCATCCTCAAGCCCGACGCGACCGAGCGCAACCTGACTGGCGCCATCAACGCCATGTTCGAAGGTGCCGGCTTCCGCATCGTCGCGCAGAAACGCATCAAGCTGTCGCGCGCGCAGGCCGAGCAGTTCTACATCGTGCACAAGGAGCGCCCCTTCTACGGCGAGCTGGTCGATTACATGATCACCGGCCCCGTCGTGGTGCAGGTGCTGGAGCGCGACGACGCGGTCGCCAAAAATCGCGAGATCATGGGCGCCACCAACCCGGCCAACGCCGCCGAAGGCACCATCCGCAAGCAATTCGCCGAATCGATCGAGCGCAACTCGGTCCACGGCTCCGACTCGGCCGAGAACGCGAAGAAGGAGATCGATTTCTTCTTCAAAGCGGATGAAATTGTAGGCTAGCCCATCCCTCTTCTCGTCATTGCGAGGAGCTCGATCGCGCGACGCGGCAATCCGGCTTGCTGCCTAAAGAACTGGATTGCTTCGCTGCCGCTCGCAATGACGATCAGGCCACCGTTTTCGCCCAGCGCGGACGCGACTTTCGCCAAGGCTTCGGGATACAGCACATGCTCCAGCGCGTGGACGCGCGTCTTGAGGCTTTCGGGGGTGTCGCTTCGCTCCACTTTCAGCGAGGCCTGCGCGATCGCCGGGCCGGCATCGAGCTCGGCGGTGACGAAATGCACCGTCGCCCCATGCAGCTTTTCCTTCGCGGCGAGCGCCCGCACGTGGGTGTCGAGGCCGGGGAATTTCGGCAACAGCGACGGGTGGATGTTGATGAGCCGGCCCTCCCAGTGCTGGACGAACTCGTGCGAGAGGATGCGCATGAAGCCGGCGAGGCAGACGAGCTCGATGCCGTGCTCCTTCAGCGCCGCGTCGAGCGCGCGGTCGAAATCCTCGCGCGTGGGGTGGCCACGGTGGGAGATGGTCAGGTGCGGGATCTTCGCCTGCTCCGCGCGCAGGAGCCCGTAGGCGTTCGCCTCGTTGCTGATGACGAGGGCGATCTCGGCGGGGTAATCCGCCGCCTTCGCCGCGTCGAGCAGCGCCTGCAAATTGCTGCCGTAGCCGGAGATAAGCACGGCGGTGCGGACGCGCCGGGTCATCCCTCCTCCCGTAGGGGGGAGGTTAGGAGGGGGGCATTGTTGAAACTCAGCCCGGCTAACGCCCCCACCCTGACCCTCCCCCACAGGGGGAGGGAATTTTTAGAGCAGCTTGCCATGGTAACACACCTGCCGCTCGCCTCTTGTCAGTTTGCCGATGCGGTAAACTTTCTCGCCCGCCTTCTCCAGCCCTTTTTGCACGTCGGAAACGTTCGCTTCCGACGTAACGACGATCATGCCGATGCCGCAATTGAAGGTGCGCAGCATTTCGGCTTCGGCGACATCGCCTTCCTTGCTGAGCCAGTCGAAGACGGGCGGCAGCTTCCATGCGGCGAGGTCGATCTCCGCGCCGATACCGTCCGGCAGCACACGCGGTAAATTCTCGCTCAGCCCGCCGCCGGTGATGTGGGCGAGGGCCTTGATGGAGCCAAGAAGCGGCAGCAACGGCTTCACGTAGATGCGCGTCGGGGTGAGCAGTGCCTCGCCCCAGCGTCGCGGCTTCATGTTCGAAGGGCGGTTTGGCCGAAAGTTTCACGCCGCTCTGCTCGACGATGCGGCGGACGAGGGAATAGCCGTTGCTGTGCACGCCGCTCGATGCGATGCCGAGCAGCATGTCGCCTGCCCCAACGTCGCCGCGCGGCAGCAGGGCGCCGCGTTCGACGGCGCCGACGGAGAACCCGGCGAGGTCGTAATCCTCGCCCGCGTACATACCCGGCATTTCGGCGGTTTCGCCGCCGACCAGCGCGCAGCCGGCCTGCTTGCAGCCCTCGGCGATGCCTTTGATGACGTCCGAGGCTGCATCGACCACGAGTTTTCCGGTGGCGTAATAATCGAGGAAGAAAAGCGGCGTCGCCCCCTGTACGATGAGATCATTGACGCACATGGCGACGAGGTCGATGCCGATCGTGTCGTGCCTTCCGACCTGCATGGCGAGCTTGAGCTTGGTGCCGACGCCGTCGGTGGTGGAGACGAGCAGCGGATCGGTGAAGCCGGCCGCCTTGAGGTCGAACAGCGCGCCGAAGCCGCCGATGCCGCCGAGGATGCCGGGCCGCGCGGTGGCCTTCGCCAGCGGCTTGATGCGCTCGACCAGCGCGTTGCCGGCATCGATGTCGACGCCGGCCTCCCTGTATCGTTGATTGCTAGCCATAGGGTTCTGGTTTATAAACCGCTTTGGAATAAAGCATGAAAAAAGTGCGTGTCCTGTCAGGCCTCCTCGCCGGGCTGCTGATCCTTGCCGCCGCCGGTGCGCAGGCGGCCATCCAGGAAGTGCGCGTGCTCGGCGTCGGCATCGGCCATTCGAGCGAGGAGGCCGAGAAGGCCGCCGTCGATTACGCCAGGAAACGCGCCGTTTACCTCGTCGCGCTGAAATTGCAGGTCAAGGATGCGTCCGACAAGGTGGCGGCGCTCAAGCCCGAGCAGTTCGCCCGCATCGTGCGCGGGGCGACGGTGCTGCATACCCGCCGCGAGGAGCAGACGACCTATGCCGACGTCAGCGTCAGCGTCATCGACACCGAGCTCAAGCGCGAGCTCGGCCTGCCGGATGCGCCGCCGGCGAGCACCGAGGCCGCCGAGGCGATGCGCAGCATATTGGTATTGCCGGTGCTGGTGACGCCGCAGGCCAGCTATTTGTGGGAGAAGGAGAACACGCTGCGCGAGCCGGTCGCCGACGAGGTGCTGCGCCAATCGCACGGCGCGGTGGCCGTGCCGGCGGGGGATTTCGACGATCTGCGCCTGATCGACCACCAGAACGCGGCGAGCGTCACGGCGGACGAGCTCAAGCCGATGTTCGCCCGCTACGGCGCGGAGGAGATCGTCATCGCCCTGGTCGCGCCCGGCGCCGAGGGGACCGACGCGTCGACGAAGGTCACGCTGCGCCGCCTGAGCGCCAAGGGCGTGCGCACCGAGCAGATGGACGTGCCGGTGCCCGACGCCGCCGAGAAGACCGACGCCCGCGAGGAAGCGGCGGCCTCCGCCATCGCCGGGGCGGTGACGCAGATCGCCGGCGCGACCTCGCAAAGCGAGCAGCAGCGCGCCGCAGCGGCGCAGAGCCTCAAGATTCACTTCGCCTACGCCAACCCGCACGAGCTGGCGCAGATGGAAGAGGCGGTACGCGGTGCGGACGGCGTCATTCTGCTTGAGATTCCCTCGATCAGCCTGCAGGATGTGGACGGCACGGTCCATTTCACCGGCGGCAAGGAAGCGTTGCGCGCAGCGCTCGCCAAGCAGGCCGTCATCGTCGTCGAGCGCGGCGACGGCTGGGTGCTGTCGTTGCGTTAGGAGAAGGCAAACCATGGTCGCACGTAGAAAAGCTTCGCCCCAGTTCGTCCACCTGATCATGTGGGCGGGGCTGGTCGTGCTGTTCTTCCTGTTCCTGCGCGCCATCCGGCCGATCCTGCTGCCCTTCGTCATCGGCATGCTGATGGCCTACCTCTTCGACCCCATCGCCGACCGGCTGGAGCGGCGCGGCTTCTCGCGCGGGCTCGCCGCGGCGCTGATCACGCTGGGGTTCTTCTCGATCCTCGTCGCCATCGTCGTCTGGGTCGGCCCGATGCTCTATGCCCAGCTCGCCGAGCTCATCGGCAAGCTGCCCGCCTTCCTGCAGGACGTCGAAGGCGTGGTGCGCGAGCAGACGACGCCCTTCTTCCACGCCGTCGACCGCCTGACCGGCGGCAACACGCCGGAGGACCTGCCGAAAAGCCCGAGCGAGATGATGCAGCGCGCCATCAACATGGGCGGCGACCTGGCGAGCCGCGTGGTGGAATCGAGCTTCGCCGTCATCAACGTCGTTTCGCTGCTGCTGATCACCCCCATCGTCTCCTTCTACTGCCTGCGCGACTGGGACCGCATGGTGGCCAAGCTCGACACGCTGCTGCCGCGCGCCTACGCGCCGACCATCCGCACGCAGGCGAAGCTGGTCTCGACGACGCTCGCCGCCTACCTGCGCGGCCAGCTTTACGTGATGGGGCTGCTCGCCATCTATTACGTCATCGCGCTCACCGCGCTCGGCCTGCATTACTCGCTGCTGCTCGGCGTGCTGGCGGGGACGCTGGTCATCATCCCCTATCTCGGCACCTGGACGGCGACGACGCTGACGCTTTCCGTCGCCTACGGCCAGTTCGGGCTCGGTTCGGGCTCGATACGATGTTCTGGCTGGTGCTCGGCGGTCTTCGGCATCGGCCAGCTGCTCGAGGTGCAGATCCTGACGCCGCGCGTCATCGGCGAGCGCATCGGGCTGCACCCGCTGTGGCTGCTGTTCGGCATGCTCGCGGGCGCCGTGCTCATCGGCTTCGTCGGCGTGCTGCTGGCGGAGCCGATCACGGCGATCATCGCCGTCGGCGTGCGCTTCCTCGTCGGGCTTTACCTTGACTCCTCCTTGTATAAAGATGCTTAAGCCCATGGCCGCCCAGCCCGCACAGCTCGTCATGCCGTTCACCCCCTCGGTCAGCTACGCGCCGGCCGATTTCATCGAGGGCGAGGCCAACCGCGCTGCGCTTTCCCGCCGTGCGCGCCTGGCCCGACTGGCCCTATTCGCTGCTGCTGCTCACCGGCCCGAAGGGCTGCGGCAAGACGCACCTGGCGCATGTTTTCGCCGCGCAGTCGCGGGCGAGCTTCATCGACGCGGCCTCGGTCGGCATCCTCACCGCCGAGCAGCTGCTGGGCGGCGCCCAGCACAGCTGGGTGCTCGACGACATCGAGAAAGTGAAGAGCGAGGCCTCGCTCGCCCAGCTCATCAACCACGCGCGCTCGCGCGGCGACTACCTGCTGATGACCGCGCGCGCCCGCGCGCCGATGCTGCCCTTCGGCCTGCCCGACCTCACCTCGCGCCTGAAGGCGCTGCCGGAATTGAGCCTCGGCGCGCCGGACGACGCGCTGCTGAAGAGCGTGCTCGCCAAGGCCTTCGCCGACCGCCAGCTGCGCATCGCGCCGCCGGTGCTCGACTACGCGCTGACGCGGCTGGAGCGCAGCTACGAATCGGCGGCGCGCTTCGCGGCGGCGGTCGACGCGCATGCGCTGGCGCAGGGACGGGCGGCGACGCTGCCGCTGGTGCGCCAGCTTCTCGAATCGGGGGAAACGGATGGCCAGGCCAGCACGCGACTCTAACGACCGCGACAAGCAGAAGGTCAGCCGCGAGCGATTCGGCAACGTGCGCGTGCTGGTCGCCGACCGCGACATCCGCACGGCGACGCTGGTGCAGCGCGTGCTGTTCTCCTTCGGCTTCGCCAAGATCGACGTGACCAACAGCGGCGACGTCGCCCTCGAGAAGCTGCGCACCGAGCCCTACGACCTCATCGTCACCGAGTGGCAGATCCAGCCGATGACCGGCATCGACCTGGTGCGCGCCATCCGCCGCGCCAAGGCCGACGAGCGCCTGCGCCGCGACATCCCCATCATCATGCTCACCGCGCGCGGCGACAAGGAGACCGTCACCGCCGCGCGCGACGCCGGCATCACCGAGTTCCTGGTCAAGCCCTTCTCGGCGGCGACCATCTCCAACCGGCTGGTGCAGGTGATCGACAATCCGCGCATCTTCGTCGAGGCGGGGGAGTATAGCGGCCCCTGCCGCCGCCGCCGCGCCGACCCGCCGCCCGGCATGCAGGAACGTCGCGGAAAGCGCGCCGGCAGCGCCACGATCTCGCCGCCCAACGAGGCCATTCGCGACCGCCTGAGCGTCCCGGCGGCGGAGCTGCTGACCGAGGGCACCGTCACCCGCGCGCAGGACGCGCTGCTCGCCGCCGAGGGCGATTTCCTCGCCTGGGCGAAGGACGACATCGCCCGGCTCGAAGCCCGCCTACCGCGAGCTCGCCGAGCGTCCCTCCGACGAGGGCCGCGCAAAAGGCGCTGCTCGAAGCCGGCTACGACATCAAGTCGCAGGCGGGCATCTTCGGCTACGCGCTGGGCACCGAGGTCGCCGGCATGCTCGTCGACTACCTGACGACGCACGCCCGGCTCGACGCGAGCCGGCTCACCGTCATCCGCAAGCATATCGACACGATCTCGGTGATCTTCCGCCAGCAGATCAAGGAAGCCGGCCAGCAGATCGGCCGCGAGCTCGTCGTCTCGCTGCAGAAGCTGATCACGAAATTAGGTTAGTCTTTATTGTTGCTCGGGTTGGTCTACTGACCAACCCTCACGCCGCTTCGCTGGCTCATGGCTGGCTCGCCCGGCTCGCTTTACTAACCGGCGGTGATCAGCCCGGTCTGCGGCGAGGAGGCTACGGCGTGGGCGCGCTTCTCCATGCGCCCGGCGAGGAAGGAGGCGCGGCCGGCCTCCACCGCCAGCTTCATCGCCCGCGCCATGGCGACCGGGATCGCGCGCCTCGGCGATGGCGGAGTTGAGCAGCACGCCGGCGCAGCCGAGCTCCATGGCGACGGTGGCGTCCGAGGCGGTTCCGATCCCCGCATCGACAGCACGGGGGACTTTCGCATTCTCGACGATGCGGCGGATATTCTCCGGGGTGGCGGATGCCGAGGCCCGAGCCGATCGGCGCCGCGAGCGGCATGATGGCGGCGCAGCCGATCTCTTCGAGCTTGCGGGCGATGACCGGGTCGTCGGTCGTGTAGACCATGACGGTGAAGCCTTCTTTCACGAGGATCTTCGCCGCCTCGATGGTCTCGGTGACGTCGGGGTAGAGCGTCGTTCTGTCGCCGATGACTTCGAGCTTCACCATGTCCCAGCCGCCGAGCTCGCGGGCGAGGGCGCAGCGTGCGCACCGCATCGTCCGCCGTGTAGCAGCCGGCGGAATTGGGCAGGTAGGTGTATCTTTCCGGGTCGATGAAATCCTGCAGCCGCTCGCCCTTGGTGGTCAGGTTCATGCGGCGGATGGCCACCGTGACGATCTGCGCGCCCGAGGCCTCGATGGCCGCTTTCGTTTCCGCCATGGATTGGTATTTCCCGGTGCCGACCAGCAGGCGCGAGGCGAATTTCCGTCCGGCGACGATGAGGGGCTCGTCCTTCACCCTAGCCCCCGCCGTTGAAGCCGACGATCTCGATCGCGTCGCCGGGCGCGAGGGCCGTCGCCGCATATTCGCTGCGCGGCACGATGGCGCGGTTGCGCTCGATGGCGACCTGCCGTGGGTCGAGCTTCAGCTCCGCGACGAGGTCGCTCAGGTGCGAGCCTGCCGCCGCAGGCCGCGCCTGCCCGTTGATGGTAATTTGCAGTGGGGAAGTGCCTGTGCTAGTCATCGGGGCGAATCTAGGCGCTTTCGTGCGCCAGCGCAATACGGGGCCGCATGAGCACGACCATCGTCATCCTGAACGGGCCGAACCTCAATCTGCTGGGCACCCGCGAGCCGGAGATCTACGGCACGGCGACGCTGGCCGATATCGAAGAACTCTGCGTCGCCGAGGCAAAGAAGCACGGGCTTGCCGTCGTTTTCCGGCAGAGCAACCATGAGGGGCGAGCTGATCGACTGGATTCAGGCCGCCAGGAGCTCGGCGAAAGGGATCATCATCAATGCCGGCGGGTATACGCACACGTCGGTGGCGATCCACGATGCGCTGAAAGCGCGGCGCTGCCGGTGATCGAGGTGCATCTGAGCGACCCGAAGAAACGCGAACCATTCCGCCATACGTCACTGATCGAGCCGGTGGCGGAGCGGAGCATCGTCGGCAAGGCGCGCAAGGCTACGTGGAAGCGGTCGAGGCGATGGCCGAGTTTATTGAATGCGCCCGGCTCGGTCTCCTGACCTCGCCATGGCGCGCCGCTTCGCGGGCTCAGGGCTGACTCGCCTGCTGGCTTCGCATGCGTGAAACCATTACCCCCGAGCTGCTGCTCGCCGCCTACGAGAACGGCTATTTCCCCATGGCGCTGGAGAAGGACGACCCGGAGCTCTACTGGTTCTCGCCGGAGGAGCGCGGCGTGCTGCCGCTGGAGTCGTTCAACGTCCCGCGCGGGCTGAAGCGGGCGATGAAGGAGCGCCCCTACACCGTCACCGTCGATACGGATTTCGAGGCGGTCATTCGCGGCTGCGCCGAGTGGGCGGCAAACGCAAGGATACCTGGATCAACGAGACCATCGTCGCGCTTTACGGCGCGCTGTTCGCGCAGGGCCATGCGCATTCGGTCGAGGGTCTGGGCGAATCCCTCCCCCCGCCGGGGGGAGGATAGGAGGGGGGCATCGTCGGGCGCCGAGTTTCGATCAAGCCCCCACCCTGACCCTCCCCCGGCGGGGGAGAGGATTTTGGTCGGCGGGCCTGTACGGCGTTTCGCTGGCGGGGGCGTTCTTCGGCGAGAGCATGTTCTCCCGCGCGCCCGATGCCAGCAAGATCGCGCTGGTGGCGCTGGTCGATATCCTGCGCGAGGCGGGCTATTCGCTGCTCGATACGCAATATGTCAACGACCACCTGAAACAGTTCGGCGTCGTCGCGGTGAAGAAGAAGGCTTATATGACGAAGTTGGCGAAGGCCCTCAGCGCGTCGCCCAACCCGTCGAGCCGCTTCTCGACGGTCTCGGGTGCGCAGGGGCGCGGCTTCCTCGTCGAGCGCCAGCTTGACCTGACCGTCGTGCCAGGTGAGCTTGGCGTGGTGCAGGTTGCCCGCGCGGCCGCCGGAAAGCTGGGAAGGGCGAGGTTGGCGGCGAGGCCGACGCAGCGCGACCACAGCCGCTCGCGCTCGTCGAGCAGCTTGAGCTCGGTCTTCTCGCCTTTCCACTTGGTCTGGTAGCGGTGGTAGAGGGCGAGCGCCAGCATGAGGCGCTCCTTGTGGTCCATGCCCTTGAGCGAGGACTGGATGATGCGGTGATAGGCCCAGCCCGCGCGGAAATTCGGTCGATCGCCCAGGCGAGCTCGGAGAGCATGACAGCGCCATGCGCAGCCGCTGCCACGGCAGCGGCTCGCTGGGGAAGAGCGGGGTTCATCCACTGGAAGAGCTCCTTGGCGTAGGCTGCCGTGGCGGCCGATCAGCGCCGCGAGGTCCTCGGCGGAGGCGAGCAGCGCGTCCTCGCGCTTCTGCGAGTCGCTGAGCAGGTCGTAGAAGAAACCCTCGCGGATGCCGCTGACCGAGAACATGACCTCCGGCGCCGAAGTTTTGCTGCAGCAATTGCTGCAGCACGAGCCGCGGTCGGCACCAGCGTCGTCGCCCGCTTGGCGGAGATGCCGGGCAGCCCGGAAATTTCCTGCGGCGACATCTCGGCGAGCTTCTCGACCAGCTGGCCGACGGCGCGCCGGTTCATCACGTATTCGTGGACGATGTTGAGCGGGGGTAGCCGGTCTTCCTCATATGCAGCTTGGCCAGCGCGCGGAAGCCGCCGCCGATGGCGTAGATGGTCGGCGGGTTTGACCTCCTTCAGCCAGTCGAGCGATTTGAGCTCCTTCTTGATCAGCGATTCCATTTTTTTCGACGTCGCCCTCGGAGGCGTCGTTGAGGCGCAGCGAGGCCCAGCCGGCAGCTGGTGCGGTGGCCGATCTTGGTGCGCTCGACGGTGGCGAGCTCCATGCTGCCGCCGCCCAGGTCGGCGGAGATGCCGAACGGCTCGTGCACCGAGGGCGAGCACGCCTCGGCGGCGAGCTCCGCCTCGCGCTCGCCGGTGACGACGGTGATCTTGATGCCGTGGGCGCGCTCCAGCTCGCGGACGAAATCCTTGCCGTTCTCGGCGTCGCGCACGGCGGCGGTGGCGACGATGTCCGAGGGCTGGCGACCTGCAGCCGTCGCGCCATCAGCAGGAAGCGGGCGATGGTCTTTCTGGCGAGCTCCACCCCGGCGGGGTTGAGCTTGCCGGTGCGGGGCGAGGCCCTTGCCCAGTGCGCACATGGTCTTTTCATTGAATCAGCGGCAGCGGCACGCGCTTCAGCCCGTGATAGACCACCATCCGCACCGAGTTGGAGCCGATGTCGATGATGGCGACGAGCCCCTTCGGCGTAATCGGCGGTGGCGGTGGTGTAGGTGACGGGCATGGCGCCACTTTAGCGGCTTTATTCCCGCCGCCAACTATTTGCTGCGTTTTTTCTTGCTCGCCTGCTGGGCGGCGACGTCGCTGGGGTTGTGAGCTGCGCAGCGCCTTGCCACGGCCGAAAGCGACGGGTTGGTCATGAAATAATCGTGGGGGGGGCGAAGGCGGCGGGGTCGTTGCCTCAAGCGCTGGTAGGTGCCGTCGGGCAGCAATCTGCCAGCTGTGGCGCTCGTCCTTGAGGTTGGCGACCATGATCTGGTCGAGCACCTGGCGGTGCACGGTCGGGTTCTCGATCGGCACCATCACCTCGACGCGGTAGTCGAAATTGCGGTGCATCCAGTCCGCCGAGCTGATGAAGACCTTGGCGTTGGGCGAGGGCATCGGGAAGCCGGCGCCGAAGCAGAAGATGCGCGAATGCTCGAGGAAGCGCCCGACCAGGCTCTTGACGCGGATATTCTCCGAGAAGCCGGGAATGCCCGGCTTCAGCCCGCAGATGCCGCGCACCACGAGGTCGATCTGCACGCCCGCCTGGCTGGCAGCGTAGAGCGCGTCGATGATCTCGTTGTCGATCAGCGCGTTCATTTTCGCCCAGATGGCAGCGGGCTTGCCGGCACTTCGCGAACGCGATCTCCTCGCCGATGAGCTTGAGCAGGCGCTTGCGCAAATTCAGCGGGGCGACGCGAGCTTCTTGAACTTTTCCGGCCGCGCGTAGCCGGTGATGTAGTTGAAGACGTAGGCCGCGTCCTGGCAGAGCACCGGGTCGCAGTGAAGAAGAGGTCGGTATAAATTTTCGCCGTCGCCGGTGGTAGTTGCCGGTGCCGAAATGCGCGTAGGGCCTGAGGCCGCCATGCTCGCGGCGGATGACGAGGGAAAGCTTGGCGTGGGTCTTGAGCTCGACGAAGCCGTAGACGACCTGCACCCCCGCGCGCTCCATGTCGCGCGCCCAGCGGATGTTGGCCTCCTCGTCGAAGCGCGCCTTTGAGCTCGACCAGCGCGGGTGACCGACTTGCCGCGCTCCGCCGCCTCGATGAGACTTTTTTACGAATGGGGCGAGTCGTGGCTGGTGCGGTAGAGCGTCTGCTTGATCGAGACGACGTTGGGATCGTTCGCCGCCTGGCGCAGGAACTGGACGACGACGTCGAAGCTCTCGTACGGGTGGTGGACGACGATGTCCTTCGCCTGGATGGCGGCGAAGCAGTCGCCGGCATAGTCGTTGATGCGCTCGGGGAAAGCGCACCTTGAAGGGCGTGTAATGCAGGACGGGGCGCGGCAGGTCGGCGAGCTCGGCCACCTGCGACAGGCCGACGAGGCGGCGACCTCCATCACGTCTCGTGCTCGGCGTCCATGTGCTCGAGCATGAACTGCAGCAGCTTGGGTGCGACGCCCTTGTGGGTCAGCACGTTGACGACGCGGCCGTGGCGGCGCTTCTTCACCGCCATGTCCATTGTTGCGTTATCAGGTCCTCGGCCTCCTCCTCGATATCGAGGTCGGAGTCGCGCAACGATGCGGAACAGACCGGCGGCCTCGAGCCGGAAGCCGGGGAAAAGCTGCTCGAAGCACAGGGCGATGGCGTCCCTCCAGCGGCACGAAGCGCACGCCCTTGCCCGAGCCGATGCGCACGAAGCGCGGCTGCGAGGGTCGGGAAGGGGATCAGCGCCACCATGCGCTTGGCGGATTTCTTCGGCCGGATCAGCTCCATCACCTGCACCAGCCCGAGGTTGGGGATGAAGGGGAACGGGGTGCGCCGGGTCGACCGCGATCGGGGGTGAGCAGCGGAAAAAATGTCGGTCGAGAAATACTCCTTGAGCCAGGCCTTGTCCTTGGGCGAAAGCTCCTTCGCCGGGGACGACCTCGATGCGCTCCTCCTCAGCGTTTTCTTCAGCGACAGCCAGCATTTCTGCTGCGCCTCGATCAGCCGGCCGGCGGCGTGGCGGATCTGCTCGAGCTGCTTCTTCGGCGGCAGCCCGTCGGCGGACGGCGTGTGGATGCCGTGATCGAGCTGGTCCATCAGCCCGGCGACGCGCACCATGTAGAACTCGTCGAGGTTGGAGGCCGAGATGGAGAGGAATTTCACGCGCTCGAGCAGCGGGTTGTTCCTGTTCTGCGCCTCTTCGAGCACGCGGGTTGTTGAAGGCGAGCCAGCTAAGCTCGCGGTTGATGAAGCGGTGCTCCGGCCGGGTAAAGAAACGGTGGACAACGGTGTCGTCGAGTTGCGGGGTGGCCATGGGTCCGTTCAATGCTTGAGTCGGCGCGGCCAGGTGCTAGTCTCGGCCCGCCATGGGACATCCTAGCGCAAGCGCATCCGCTTCACAATACCGCCGCGTCAGCCTGCTGCGCCACGCCAAGGCCGAGGCCGACAGCACCGACGGCAGCGACGAATCGCGCCGCCTGAGGCGCGCGCGGGGGCGGCGAGGACGCGCTCAAGATCGGCGAGTGGCTGAAGGAAAACCACACGCTGCCCGAGCTCGTCATCTGCTCGACGTCGCAGCGCACCCCGCGAGACGCTGGCCGCCCTCAAGCTCGACGCGCCGGTGATCCTGACGCGGCGCGCCTAACCTCCGCCGGCGCGGCGAGCTGCTGTCGCTGCTCAAGGAGACCGACGACGCGGTGCGCCACGTGCTGCTGATCGGTCCATAATCCCGGCCTGCACCAGCTGGTGGCGGCGCTCGCCGGCGAGTATGTGCGCGACGAGGACGAGGAGCTGCTGGCCATCAAGTTCCCCACCGGCACCTTCGCCTCGATGTGCATGGATGCGCCGCGCTGGCGCGACCTCGCCGAGGCCGGCGGCGAGCTCGACGCGCTCGCCACCCCCGGGCCGGCTCTAGGGCATATCGAAGGCCATGACGCAGGTGATGTTGCTGTTCGAGACCAGGTACGTGCCCGGGTCCGCCGAATGGGCGGAGACGCAGCTGGCATAGGTGACCGGCATAGTGGCGTTAAGGATAGCCGTCGCCGCCCATCACCTTGCCGGGTGCCGGGCATGCCGTCGTCCAGCTTGGAATCGAGGCTGGCCGCGTTCTCCGGCGAGAAAAGCGGAAAGCCCGGGCCGCTGGCGACCGCGATATTCTGGCTGCCGACGATGATCCAGTGGCCGTATTCGTTTGTAGGTGCCCCAGCCCAGCCAGGAGCTGACAAGCACCCAGCCGATCGCATAGCCGCCGCCGTTGACCTTCGACGCGGCTCGTTCCCGCCCGGCACCAGCGTCGTCGATATCGGCCCGGCGCCCGACGCTGCCTTCGAGGTAGCCCGCCTGCTGCATCATCCACCAGGCGCGGGCGCCATCGGTGTACCAATACGAGATCTGCCCGTCGCCGTTGCCGTTGCAGCCGGTTATCGCCGATGGTGGCGACGACGGTGTTGGTGCATCCGGCGGCGGCGCCCCAGAAGGCATAGGCGTTCTTCATGTCCCCCGGCAGCGCCGAATATTTGCCGCGGAAATTCTCGAAGGCGGCGGTGGAAACGGGTGAAGTCCGTCGCCACGCTGCGCATTTCGGCGCTGCGCATCAGGGTGACGCCCACCATGGACGCCGCCCGCGATCAGCCCGGCGATGGCGAGCACGATCGCCAGCTCGAATCAGCGAGAAGCCGGCGCGCAAAGGGCCGGGGGCGGGGTGGCGCATTTTAGTTCCCATCCGTCAGGTTTGCAGGAATAGTAACCATATCACGCCCCGCCGCAACGACGGCCATGCCCGAGCTCCGCCCCTGCGCGGCGGCGGCTGGGTGACGGCCGCGCGCATCCGCGTCTATTGCGCGCTGCTGCTGGCGGTGACGGTGCTGGGCTACGGGCACCTCGCCGCGACGTCGCACGCGGGCCGCGACGCGCAGGGCCGGCCGCTCGGCACCGATTTCTCCGACATCTACGCCCGGGACCTATGTGAAGGAAGGAAAGCCGCAAGCGCCGTTCGACGCGAAACTCCAGCTACAGCGCGAGAGGAAATTTTCGGCGCCGATACGCCGTTCTACGGCTGGCATTACCCTCCCTTTTTCCTGCCCGTCGCCGGCGCGCTGGCAATGTTGCCCTATCTCGCCGCGCTGCTCGCCTGGCTGGGGGCGACGCTGCTGTTCTAACCTGCGCGGCCTGCGGCGGCTGCTCGACGTGCCGCGCCTGTGGCTGCCGGCGCTGGGCTTCCCCGCCGTCTTCGTCAATCTCGGCCACGGGCAGAACGGCTTTCTTACGGCGGGGCCTGCTGGCTTATGCGCTGGCGCTGCTCGCCCCGTCGCCCGCGCTGGCGGGGATATGTTTCGGGCTGCTCGCCTACAAGCCGCAATTCGGCCTGCTCATCCCGCTGGCGCTGCTCGCGGGCGGGCACTGGCGCGCTTTTCGTCGCCGCCGCGCTGACGGTCGCCGCCATGGCGGCGCTGGTGACGCTGCTTTACGGCGCGGGCGCATGGCATGCCTTCGCCGCCGCGCTGCCCTTCACGCGCCACGTGGTGCTCGAGCAGGGCGGCACCGGTTTCTACAAGCTGCAAAGCGCCTTCGCCCGCCGTGCGCCTCTGGGGCGGCTCCGTGGCGCTCGCCTACGGCGTGCAGGCGCTCGTCGCGCTCATCTGCGCCGTCACGCTGGTGCGGCTGTGGCGCAGCGATGCTTCGGTGGAGGACAAGGGCGCGGCGCTGGTGCTCGCCGCGATCCTCGCCGCGCCCTACAGCCTCGATTACGACCTGGTAGCGCTGGCCCCGGCGATCGCCCTGCTGGCGCGCCGTGGACTGCGCGACGGCTTCGCGCCCTATGAAAAGACGCTGCTCGCTCTGCTGTTCCTCTGCCCGATGGTAACGCGCGCCTCGGCGCAGTATCTATATATCCCGCTGGCGCTGCCGCTGATGCTGGCCTTGTACATCCATCTACTTCGTCATTCCCGCGAAAGCGGGAATCCAGACGCGCGAAGCGCCGCTTAATAGTAGTGAAGAAGGCTGGATTCCCGCCTTCGCGGGAATGACAGGCATCAGGCGGCGGCGCCCTCAGCTGGCGGTGGCTCCGCCGGTGGCGGCGGCGGCGGGGTCTCTGCCGGGGCGGGGGCGGGCGGTGCCGCGGCGGCGGGGCGGCGGCGACGGGCTTTTTCTTCTTGCGCGGATCGTAGGGCTCCTGCACCGGCACGGTGATGGGCGACAGCACGCGGCGCTTGAAGAAACTGTCCTTGAAGTAGAAGATTTTCTTGCATTTGATGGGCGGGAACGACTCGACGAGGATGATCTCCTCGTCGCGCGGCAGCTGGATGACCTCCTGCGGCAACAGCAGGGCGCGCTGCGGTATCCGAGACGTGCATGGTGCGGCTGGCCGGGTTGAAATCGATGAAGCGCGGCTTGTTGAGCGAGGCCTGGGCGACCGTCTTGTTGCCGACGAGCTGCGAGATCATGTTCGCCGTCTCGATGTTGTTGGCCGAGAAGGTGATGCGGTAGTAGCTGTTCGACAGGAACGAGTTCATCCCCGCTTCCTCGTAGATGCCCTTGAGCTGCTGCGTGTCCTGCACGATGAGGAACAGCTTCACCCGGTAGCCCCGGAAATAGGCGATGCCGATCTGGAATTGCGGCATTTCGCCGAGCGAGGGGAACTCGTCCATCATCAGCAGCACGCCGATGGGCTCGTCCGCCTTGGGCATGTTGCGCGTCAGGAAGTCGGTCGCCTGCTGGTAGAAGACCTTGAGCAGGGGCTCGAGCCGCTGCAGGTTGTCCGGGGTGACGCCGACATAGACGGTCTGCTTCTTTTTCTTCAGCGTCTGCATGTCGAAGTCGGAGCTCGCGGTCGCCGTGTCGATCAGCGGGTTGGCCCAGAGCTCCAGGCCCGAGTTGAGCGTCGAGATGACGCCGGAGCGCTCCTTGTCGGCCTTCTGCAGGAAGGCGGCGATGTTCATGTAGGCGACCGGGTGGATTTTTCCGCCGATCGTGTCGAGCACCACGGCGAGGTTATAGACCACGTCGTCCGAGCGCATGGTACGCACGACCTCGCCGAAGCTGGTGACCTTCTCCGGCACCGCGCACAAATAGAGGATGACGCCCAGCATCAGCGAGCGCGCTTCGTTCTGCCAGAACTCCTGCTCGGGCAGCACCAGGTTGCAGATCTTCTGCACGTCGTCGACCATCTGGCCGGGCTTGTCCGAGATCCAGTCGAGCGGGTTGTAGCAGTGCGAGATGCCGTCCGGCGAGGCGGGGTTCCAGACATAGCAGGGCTGCTTGAGCTTGCGGTTGCGGTAGCCCGAGGTCAGCTCGTAATTCTCGAGCTTGATGTCGTGGCAGATGACCGACTCCTCCCAGAACAGCAGGTTGGGGATGACGAAGCCCACCCCTTTGCCCGAGCCGGTCGGCGCGAAGAGCAGCACGTGCTGGAAATCGTCGCAGATCAGGTAGTTCGAGTGGCCGGTGCGGCCGAGCAGCACGCCTTTCTTGGCGCGCAGCTTGGCGCGGCGCACGATGTTCTCCGAGGCCCATTTGGCGTCACCATGGATCTTTTCCTTCTTGCTGACGGGGCCGGAAATCGAGCAGCGGCGCGCGCATGATGAACAGGGTGAACAGGCCGAGGAAGCCGCCGGCGATCAGCGGCCCGTAGAAGATGAGGTCGAACTTGGCGTTGAAGTAATATTGCCGGTAGACAGGCGTCTGCTTGTAATAGCTCGCCTCCTTGTGGATCTGGTAGAAGCCGCTGATGATGCCGATCGGGTTGGAGGCCGACAGCAGGTAGGTTGCGACCGGCGCCGGCTGCTGGCGCTGGATCTCCATCAAATGCCGGTGCCCCAGCATGAAGCTGACCGTGAGCCCGGCATAAAGCGGCACGCCGATGGTGACGAGCACCAGCACGCCAAGAGGACCTTGTTGAAAAAGCCCTTACTGAACTCCGGCATCATAGCGCGATTACCGAGCGCAAAAGTTTATCCGTCATTGCGAGCGACCATCGGGAGCGCGGCAATCCAGTCGGTGCCATTGGCCCCTGGATTGCTTCGTCGCGCGATGCGCTCCTCGCAATGACGTGAGGGAGGTGCGCTCTCGCCATCATTGTTCGTCGCGCCAGCCGGCGCTGCGCGCAGCACTGACGAGGCTGCCGGCGGGCTTGTAATAGATCTCGGAGGACGAAGCGCTTGCCTTTTTCGCCGCGCCGCAGCTGGACGATGACCTGCACGACGGCCATGACGTAGTCCTTAATTTCCGCGCGCGAGAGGCCGAGGTTCGCCTGCATGATCATCAGGATCAGCTGCTCGAGGGCGAGGGCCGGCGTGTCGGCGTGCAGCGTGGCGATCGAGCCGGGGTGGCCGGTGTTGATCGCGCGCAAATAGGCGAAGGCCTCGACCCCGCGCAATTCGCCGACGATGATGCGGTCCGGCCGCAGGCGCAGCGAGGCCTCGATGAGGTCCTGCGGCGTCACCTTGGCGCGGCCCTGCGCCGCCCTTGCTCGCCAGCAGGTGCACGCGGTTGGGGATGTGCTCGATATTGACCTCGCGCGCGTCCTCGACGGTCAAAATGCGCTCCGTCGGCGGAATTTCCTTGAGCGCGGCATTGAGGAAGGTCGTCTTCCCCGTGCTTGTGCCGCCGGAGATGATGATGTTCTTCTTCGACTTCACCGCGTGGGCGAGGAAGCCCTTGGTGTCGCCGCGCACGTAGAATTCCTTGAGCGCTTCCTCCGCCGGGTCGTAGACGCCCATGCCCATGCGCGTCTTCTCGAAGGCGCCGAGCTTCTCGTATTCGTCGAGGTTGTAGTCGAGCACCGTCTGCTTGCGGATGGACATCGCGACGTTGTTGTCGGCGCAGGCGGGCGGGAAGACGATCTGGATGCGGTAGCCGTCCGGCAGCGTCGCCGAGAGCAGCGGCTTCTCCTCCGAGATCGCCTGCGCGGGTCGACTGGGCGACGAGGTGGGCGAGCGCCTGCAGGTGCTTGTTGGTGAAGGCGGGCAGCGGCTCGCGCCGCATGTCGCCGTATTTTTCCACCCAGGCCTCGCCCGGCCGGTTGATCGAGATCTCCTGGATCCCGTCCTCGGCGAACAGTGCGGTCAGCGGTTCGAGGAAGGTCTCAAGTGCGGTAAGTGACATAGGGCTAGGGCTAGTCGCTAGGGCTAGGGGTTTTCAAGGTGCGTATCATGGCGCGTAGCATCTTACCAATTTCGTCCAGTTCAGACACTATAAATGAGAAATCTTTCGACGCGGCGAAGCCTGCCATGACCGAAAGAGCACATTGCGTCTCCAATTCGCCGGTGGAACCCAGGACAATCCCAAGAAACTGGGCGTACTCCTTGCGGGAGTTGCGGTTGAAACCCTCCGCGATATTGGAAGGAATGGAAATCGCCGCACGCTGCATCTGCTGGGCAAGGGCAAATTGCCGGTTCTCCGAAAATTTCGTGGTCATTCTCAGGACCTGCGCTGACACATGCATACTACGCTGCCAGACTTTCAATACTCGATAGCCTTGCCTCTTCGCCGCTACCCTAGCCCTAGCCACTAGCCCTAGCCCTCACTGAATCATTCGCGTTCCCACAAGGTCGCCGGGGAACACGAGGTCGCGGTTGACAAAGACGTTCACCTGCGAGCCCTGGTCGACGAGGATGGTGGGCTGGACGTTGATGAAATTCGTCAGGTAGCTCTGGGTGATGCCGCCCAGCCGGTTGAGCGCGTCCACCGTCGCCGAGGAGGCGGCGTTGCCCGACTGCGTGGTGCCGAAGGTCGAGGCCGTGGTCGAGGTCTGGTTGTTGCCGGGCGTGATGGCGTCGGAGCCCACCGCGAAGCCGATCGAGATGATGCTGCCCAGCACGGGCGCGCGAGAATATTTCCTGGAAGTGGGTGTCGACCCTGGCCGCCCAAGCCGGCCTGGCCGATCTGGTCGATACCGGGGGGAGTTGAGCATCACGTCGACGCCGTCGGGGCGGATGACCCGCGTCCAGATGATGAAGACCCGCGTCTGCCCGCCGATGATGCTGGTCGAATACTGGCCGATCAGGCGCGAGCCCTTGGGGATCAGCGGCGTGGTGCCCGCCTCGCCGTAGGTGTCGCGCGAGACGATGGCGCGGATCGGCGCCGGCAGGTCGGTGTTGACCGCGGTCTCGAGCGTCGCCTGGATCAGCCGCCCCTGCGCGATGCGTGCGGTGCAGGTCGCCGATGAAGGTCGCCTGCACGCGCACGGCCTTGGTGTTGGCCTTGGTCACCGCCGACTGGAACTTGAGGTTGCGGTCGTCGCTGTCGATGTCGTTGCTGCCGCCGAAGAGGTTGCCGAGCGCGCCGCCGCCGCCTTCGCTGCTCGCCACCATCATCGCCGAGTGCAGGCGGGCGCGCAGCGCGTTGAGGTCGGCGCTGTTGTCCTCCTCGTGGAGCACCGGCATCGCCGCCGGCGCGGGCACGGGCGGCGGGGTGAAGATCGGCGGCTCGGCCGGCAGCGGCGGCGGCGCGACGGCGGCGTGGGTGATGGCGAGGTTGCGCCCGGCGCCCTGGTCCGTCTTGGATTTGCCCGAGAAGACCACGTTGTAGATCAGCACGGCGAGGATGAGGCCGACGACGCCGACCACGGCGACGACGCGGCCCGGGTGCGCGGCGACGTTCGGGGCGGCCGGTGTCGAGCGTCTCCGGCATTTCCGGCGCGCCGGGCGTGCCGTTGGTGAAGCTCGGATATTCCTCGGGCGGCGGTGGGGGAGGCGGGGTGGTGCTCATGCGCCGCCTGCCTCGTTATAGACGATGACCTGCTGGCCGAGCGCGCGCAGCGAGAAGCGCGGCGCGATCGCATCGACCGCGACGAGGCCGGGGCCTGCAGCGCGCGCCGGTACGCTCGTTTCCTCGCCGCTGGCGGTGATGACGGCGAATTGCGGCATCGTCGCGCCGCTGAACTTGAAATAGGTGGTGCGGCCGTCGTCGTAGATCTTGACCGGGGCGATGCCGGTGGGGCCGCTATAGGTGTAGCGGTAGTTGTAGCCGGTGGCGGCGGGGAGATTGCCGATGGACGCAGGCGCGCTCGCCGCCGGCGGGTAGGAGGGCTGCGGCGCGGGCGCCCGGCGCCCGGGAACGAGGCGGGCGTCACCATCGGCTGCGGCGGGGTGAACTCGCCTTCGTAGGAGGCGCTCGGGAGGCCGTTCTCCGCCTGGTCCTGCGGGTAGAAGAAGCGCACGACATAGGTCAGCGCCTCGCTGCCGACGGTGCTCTCGGCGCTCGAGGAGCGCAGGTCGAACTGGTAGGCGCGCTTGCTGGTGATGACGGTCATGTTGGTGTGGGCGTTCTCCTCCATCGCGCGGATGAAGAGGCGCCGGCCGGAGGGGATGATCTGCCACGACACGCGGTCGCCGACGGAGACGGTGTCGATCGTCTCGCGCTCGCCGAACTCGATGTTGCTCTGGTAGCCGTATTCGGTGGTCAGCGCGTAGACCTCGTTGGGGTTGTAGACGAAGGTCTTGATCCGGCTGTCGGTGACGATGGGGGTGAGCGCCATCGCCGGCGCCGCCAGGGGCGAGCGTTGCGGCGAGGACGAGCAGCCGCGTTTTGAGTGGCATCATCGGAGCCTCCTGGTGCAAGCCGGGCGCATCAATTGAGCTCCTTCTGGATCTGGTAGGAGCTGACGGTGAAGCCGAGCGGGTTGAGGAGCTGTTCCTCCTCGTTGAGCTGGATCGAGGCGTACTGGAAGGTGATGGTGACCACCCAGTAACTGCACGATGTCCGCCGCGTTGGGCTTGGAGTCGACGGTGGCGATGCGCGCCTGCATGATCTTGACCGGCGTCACCGGCGCCGTCTGCCCGGCGGGGATGGGATTCTGGATGTAGCTGATCGAGCGGATGCGCACGTTGCGCTGGCCGGTCGGCCCCGAGGATGGCGGCGAGGCTGTCGTCGGCCGAGGCGTCGACCGAGCGGCGGAATTCGGAATAGACGTTGCTCGTGCTCATCACCCGCACGAGGTTGTAGTTGTAGCGCAGGATGCTGAAATTGTAGGTCTCGCGGGCGCGCAGGTAGTTGGAGACGAAGAAGCGGTCCACCGCCTCGTTCGCCGCGTATTCGTTGCGGCTGACGGGCTCGACCTTCTCGGTGATGCCGGTCTTCTCGTCGATGGCGATCAGGTAGGGATCGACCGATTTGAGCGGCGAAAGATGCATCACCGTCGCCACCGCGACGAGGGCCACCACCAGCGCCACCATGGCGATCAGCGCCAGTATGTTACGCTGGACCAGCACATGCTGGTATTTGTCCTGATACCAGTGTTTGGAGGCGTCGTTGACGTCTTGTTGGGTACGCTTGAAAAGCACCGGCGCTCACCACGGCATATAGTGGTTACAAATAGGTGCTGAGACTATATCTGGGGGAAATTAGATTGCAAGCCGCCGGGGGCCCTGTGCACAAACTCGCGGCGGCACAGCCATAACAGCATGAACGGTGCGATGAGCACATCGAACCATGCCAGCAGGAATTCCCGTTCGCGCCGCATATGCCGCAGACTCCCCAACTGGTGATCGGGGAGTTAACAAACCTACCATAAGAGAGGTCGCGCATGTCTTTGGCCGTGAGGCTTGGACATACACATGCGCCTCCCCGACCATGCGTCGAGGAGTGCATCGCGGTTGCACAAAACCGCTTACGGTAGGGGTTGTTACGCCCCGAAGCTTTCGCTTCGCCGATGAATCTAGCCGACCGTGCCCGATGCGCAAGCGGAATTCCCTCCACCTGAAAGGGGGAGGAATTTTTATTGATCGGGCATGTCGGCGTTGGGGTTGATGAACCAGCTGGCGAAGCTGTCGACCAGCCCGGGGTCCTGCTCGTTGCCGGTCATGCGGTTGGCGATGGTGCTGGCGTCGCTGCCCATCACCAGGCGCGTCGTCGCTTCCTTGACGCCGGCGATGATCGAGCCGGGCGTGCCGCCCTTCCAGCCGTTCGCCGCGTAGCCGTCGGAGAAGCCGTCGGTGACGTGGTCGATGATGTTCGAGCCCGGCATGCGCAGGGTGGGGCGGATGCCGCCCATGGTGGCGCGCCGCCGCCGAGCTGCGGCACGTAGGTGCCGCCGGTCATCGAGCTGGCGAGGAACTGCGCCAGCGCCGGCACGTAGCGCAGGATGTAGTTGACGATGTAGGCGAGCACGAACAGCGACAGCAGCGCCGTGGAGGTGAAAGAGATCAGCGCGTTGAACAGCGCCTTGCTCTGCCCCGCCGCCTGGGCGTTCTGCGGCGCGGTGGTCGAGAAGATGGTCGTCGGGTCCTGGGTCTTGCACTGCAGCTTGCCGCCGTTCAGGAACTTGCCGTACTGGGCGGGATCGACCTCGGTGCCGTTCTTGTCGACCACCATGAAGTTGCACACGGTGCAGTATTTCCACGGCCAGCGGAAGCCGGTGGTCTCCGTCGTCTGCTTGAGGGGGACGATGATGTCGCGGAAGCTCGAGGTCAGGTTGTCGACCTTGATCGAGACGACGAAGGCGAGGAAGGCGAAGACGATCACCATCTGCAGCGTGAAGGAGACGATGTAGGCGAGGTACTTGTCGAAGAAGGGCCGCGTCGCCTTGAACAGCGCGAAGGAGAGGAAGAACGGCGCCAGCGTGATCAGGAAGGTCAGCCCGACGAGGGCGAAGACGTAGCCGAACACCGCGCGGAAGAAGGTGATCGCGATCTGGCCGACGATGACGAGGGCGATGTAGAACATCGGCGGGAAGACCGCCGCCATCAGCGCCAGCACGTCGAACACGGCGTTCTTGCAGATCGCCGAGGTGTCCGACGAGTCCCAGTTGGCGCCGACCATCGAGGAGGCGAGGCCGAGCGCCTTGCCGAGGAAGGTGTCGAGGTAGCGGTAGAGGTCGGTGCCGCTGGCGTAGGTCCCGCCGTCGGGGTCGAGGCCGGAGAGCGCGATGGCGATCCCCTCGCGCATGCCGGTGATGAGGAAATTGTAGCCGAAGCCGATCATGTAGTCCGACTGGGTGGCGAAGGCGGAGATCAGCCCGAGCTTGAGCAGCAGCATCTGGAACTCGCGCGCCGGCTGCTGCGAGACGCCGGTGACGAAGCCGAGACCTGCGAACATGACGGCGAGCGTCAATCGCCATCATCACCCCCGGCGCGAGGTTGGTGATGATGCCGCAATACATGCTGCCCATGATGTCCGACGACAGCTTCTCCATGTTGCAGACGAGGAAGGAGAAGAGGTGGTCGGTACTCAGCGTCGTCGGGCAGTTCTCGGCGGTCGAGTCGTAGAGCGTGCCCGAGGCCTGGCCGTCCTCGCAGCTGAAGGAATCGGCGAGGGCCGGTCCGGCGAAAAGAAGGCAGGCCGCCACCGCCGGCAGGAAGACGGAACGCCATTGCTTTGCGGGCCAGCGCATCATGAGGCGAGGCTCTGCGGTGCGAAGGCGGGCGGTGCATCGCCGGAAAGCGTCGCCCGCAACTTGGGGCCCAGCGATTCGAGATGCAGCTTCAGCGGCAGCGATTCCGCGCCGCGCTTGAGCAGCGCCTGGCCGTCGCGCAGGTAGGCGAGGGTGGCGATGTCGGCGTCGGTCAGCCCGAACATCGTGTAGGCGGCCGTCGGCTCCTCGTCCGGCATGGCGAAGATCGAGGCGCATTTCCCGGCGACGGCGGCGCCGGCGGGCATGCGCGCCGCGTTGTCGATGTCGGTGCTGAGGAACATCGCGCCGGCGTTGCGCTGGTCGAGGAAGTCGCACCAGGCGGCCGCGCGCGGGCCGAACAGCGGCGTGCGCATCAGCGCGAAGGCCGCGTCGAGCACCAGCAAGCGTCGGCCTGCCGGTGAGCAGCCCGGTCAGGCGGTGCAGCAGGTAGCCGGCAAGCGGCAGCAGCAGCGCGTCGTTCTCCGCGAAGCGCGAGAGGTCGAACACGGTGAAGCGGCCGGGCCGCACCTCGTCCATCGGCATGTCGAACAATTCGCCCGAGGCGCCGCCGGCGGCGAACGGCACGAAATTCGCGGCGAGCAGTGGGTCGGCCTCGCGCATCAGCGGGATCAGGGCCGACAGGCGGCGCTTCTCCGGCGGCATGGCGAAGAGCTGGGTGGCGAGCTGGCGGAAGAAGCCGATCGAGCTTCCCGAAAGCTGGCGGCCGAGCGGGTCGGGCAGGGTGGCCAGCCAGGCGGCGAGGAAATCGCGGTTGGCGTCGCCCGGGCTGAGCTGCAGCGGGTTGAGCCGCAGCGACGGCGTCCCCGGGGCGACGATGTTGCCGCCCATCGCCTCGGCGAGGCCGCGCGCGCGGCCGTGCAGGTCGACGTACCAGATGTCGACATCGAGCTTGCGCGCCCTGCGCGAGCAGGAAATGCGCGAGCGTCGCGCCGCCCCGCGCCGAGCAGCAGCGTGTGCGCGCCGGCGATGCCCGGGCGCTGGAAATTGAAGAAATACGGCGTGTCCTGCACGGTGGAGAGCAGCGTCACCGGCGGGCCCCATTCGCTGCCGGCCGCATTGCCCATCGGCGCGCGCTGGAGGTTGGCGAAGCCGGCGAGGTGCTGCGTGTCCACCGAGTGCTGGCGGGCGAGGAAGGGGAAGTTCGACGGCAGCTGCGCCCAGTAGCAATCCTCGAAGCGCAGATCCTCGCGGATGGTGACGAGGCCGAGCCGCATCAGCGATTTCTGCACCATGCGCACGTTGGATTCGAGCTGCTTGACCGAGGGCGCGATGAGGAAAACGCTCGTCTGCTGCTGGCCGAAGGCCTTGAGGTTGGCGCTGTCCTTCATCAGCCGGTCGATCTCGACCCAGTGCGCCATCTCGGCGTCGCCGCTGATCTCGAGGTAACGCGCCTGCTGCTCGTAGGACTGGCGGGCCTGCTCGGCGCCGACGAAATCGAAGCACTGGGTGACGATCAGCTCGCACGGGATGTCGAGGAACTGGTCGATGCCTTTGAGGCTCGACTCCTTGTATTCCTTGACGGTGAAGATGGCGGCGAAGCGGCGGTGGCCGTCGGCGGTGCGCACTTCCATCGCGTTGTGGCCGAAGGTGATCTCGCCCGAGGTGAGCGCCAGCGAGAGGTCGCGGCGCGGGATCTCCATCGGCCGCTCCTCGAGGTTGATCAGCTTCTCGAGGAACTCGAGATGCTCGCCGTAGAAGACGCCGCCGCGCTCGACGGCGGTGAGGCGCCGTGCGCCGTAGGCGCCGAGGAAGCGGCCCATGTTGTTTACCGTCGCGGTGATCTCCTTCAGGGCGCGGTCGAGATATTCGGTGCGTACCGCGCGGTCGCGCGGTGGCCACAGGCTTTGCGTCAGCGCCTGCACGCTGCCCAGGTTCGCCTGCTGCGCCGCCTTGACGACGGAGACGTAAAGCTCATTGACGAACGACGCCTGCGCCGGGTGCGCGCTGCGGTAGCGCGTGTCGACCTCGCGCGAGAACGGGTCGGGAACTCGGCCTGCCCGGCGAGCGACTTGCGCCGTCGCAGCGTATGCAGCCAGACGGCGTAGCTGGCGTCGGGGATGCACTGGCGGATGGCCTGGCGGATCGCCTCGCGCAGATCGCCCTGGCCCTGCGCGTCGTAGCTCAGCCCGGTGATGCGCAGGATCTGCACCAGCTCGCCGTTCTTGGTGGCGATGGTGTCGGCGTCGTAGAGGCAGGCATAGGGGACGAAATCCGACTCGATGACGTCGTCCGCGATGTCGCGGAACGATTCGAGGTCCTTCTCGGCGCGCGCGGTCGGGCTGCGCACGGGGGCTGCTTTTTTTGTCGGGGTGGCGTTCACGCGGCGAACGGCCCTTCGGCGTTGAGGCTTCTCACGGGCTGTACCGTACCATGAAGGTGAAGAAGGCGCCATCCCCGGTTAAAGGGGATGGCGCCTTTTCGAGTAACGAGTCCAGCGGAACGAACTAGTCGGTCGGGCAGGCGGCGGAGCCGTTGCCGGTCATCTCGACGATGTCGTTGACGATGGCGTGGGCGCCGAACACGACCGCGATACCGATCGCGACGATGATCGCCATGCCCCACGAGACTTTGCCCATCAGCGCGCCGATGCCGATGACGATGATCGCGAGGGTCGCGATACCGGCACCGGACGCCGTGCGTGAACCAGCCGGCGACGCCGCACAGCAGGTCGGCGATGGTCTGGCCGGTCTCGCCCGAGCTGCCACCACCGCCGGAACTGATGCCGACGCTGACCGATTGTGCCAACGCATCCGGCGGCAGGAGCATCGCTCCATAAGCCACCAGCAGGCTCAGCGCCAGCGTGGTCACTTTATCCAGAGAAAAGGTTAACTTCATTCGTCACTCCATAAGTTAATTTTAGCGGGCCAGCATCCCATCCCGGCCACGGCAAACGCCGTCGTTAATAAATATCACAATTTTGTGACAGTTTTGTTACAAATAAATGACAGCCAGAGCAAAATATGATTTGATTTCTCTACAATTGGCATATTTACAACAAGTTGGCTGAATCTTAAAGTTTTTTAACATTTGGAGTACCCCATGACCGTCGCCGCCCGCCTCGCCGAAATGGGCATCGCCCTGCCGGAGGTCGCCGCCCCCGCCGCCAACTACGTGCCGTGGGTCCGATCCGGAAAAATGCTGATCATTTCCGGCCAGTTACCCATGGAAGGCGGCAAGCCGCAATTCCTCGGCAAGCTCGGCCGCGAGTTCGGCGTCGAGGACGGGCAGAAGGCTGCCCGGCTGTGCGGCGTCAATTTACTTGCGCAGGCGAAGCAGGCCGTCGGCGGCGACTGGAGCAAGATTTCGCGGCTCGTGCGGCTCGGCGTCTTCATCAACGCGACGGAGGATTTCACCGACCACCCGAAAGTCGCCAACGGCGCTTCCGACATGATGGTCGCCGTCCTCGGCGAAAATGGAAAGCACGCCCGCGCCGCCCGTCGGCACCGGCTCACTGCCTCTCGGCGTCGCCGTCGAGGTCGAGGCGATATTCGAGCTGGCATAATGACTGTGCCGTCATTGCGAGGAGCATCACGACGAAGCAATCCAGTCCTTGTCATCGGCACTCACTGGATTGCCGCGCTCCCGTTGGCCGTTCCGCAATGACGAATAGGAGGGTGGCGTGGCCTATTGGCTACTGAAATCCGAACCCTCCGCCTGTCGTGGGACCAGCAGGGAAGCTTTCGGCCTTGTGCTCGAACTGGCGGATGGGGCCGGCGTATTTGGCCATCACCGCGTCGACGTCCATCGGCTGCGGCACGTATTGCAGGAACCAGCGGCAGGGAATGCTCGATGAACTCGGTGACGCGCGAGAAAAGCTGCGACTGCAGCGCCGCTGCGGCCTTGCCGTCGAGCGCCTCGATGTCGGCCCACAGCGCGCGCAGCGAGAAGGCGTCGCGCGTCGCAACATAGGCTTGCGCGATGGCGGCGGCGGGCAGGCCGGTGGCTTTCATCAGGCTGTGGGCGAAGGTGTAGCCGGTGCGGTTGACGATCGAGTTGGTGATCATCGTGGCGACGATGGGGCGGCGCAGGCGGTGGGTGCGGATCTCCCCGGCGTATTGCTTCTCCATCGCCTCGGGGAAATAGCGCAGGAGGTCCTGCTCGAAATAGGGCGCGTCGAGCAGCTCGGCGTGCTGAAGCTCGTCGAACAGCGCCATTTTGGCGTAGGCGAGGAGCACGGCGATCTCCGGGCGCGTCAGGCCGAGCTTGCTGGCGCGCAGCTCGCCGAAGGCCTTGGCGTCGGGCAAATATTCGACGGCGCGGTTGAGGAAGCCGGTGGATTCCAGCGCGGCGATCAGCTGCTCGGAGGCCTCGAGCAGCGCCGGGCCCTGCAGCTGGGCGATCGAGATGGCCTGTGTCTGCAGCCGGTTGTCGACGAGCACGAGGCGGGCGACGTCGTCGGTCATTTTGCGCAGCAGCGCGTCGCGTTTCTTGAGCGTGGCCTTGCCCTCGGCGAGGGCGGTGCCGAAGGCGATCTTGATGTTGACCTCGTGGTCGGAGGTGTCGACCCCGGCGGAATTGTCGATGGCGTCGGTATTGATGCGGCCGCCTTTTTCCCCGGCGCCGTAGCGCGCGTACTCGATGCGGCCGAGCTGGGTGAAGCCGAGATTGCCGCCCTCGCCGACGACGGCGCAGCGCAGCTCGCGGCCGCCCACGCGCACGCTGGTATTGGCGCGGTCGCCGGCGTCCTCGTCACTCTCGCCCGTCGCCTTGACGTAGGTGCCGATGCCGCCGTTCCACAGCAGGTCGACCGGCGATTTGAGGATGATGCGGATCAGCTCGTCCGGCGTCGCCTGCGCCACGTCGGTGCCGAGCGCGGCGCGCACTTCCGCGCTTAGTTTAATGGATTTGGCGCTGCGCTCGAAGATGCCGCCGCCCTTGCTGATCAGCGCCGGGTTGTAGTCGTTCCAGCCGGAGCGCGGCAGTTTGAACAGCCTCTCGCGCTCGGCGAAGGCGGCGTGGCCGTCCGGCGCCGGGTCGAGGAAGATGTGGCGGTGGTTGAAGGCGGCGACGAGCAGCATGCGGTTGCTCATCAGCGCGCCGTTGCCGAAGACGTCGCCCGACATGTCGCCGATGCCCACCGTGGTGAAGGGCTCCTTCGCGATGTCCTTGCCCATCTCGCGGAAATGGCGCTCAACCGAGACCCAGCCGCCGCGCGCGGTGATACCCATCGCCTTGTGGTCGTAGCCCGCCGAGCCGCCGGAGGCGAAGGCGTCGCCCAGCCAGAAGCCGTAGGAAATGGCCAGCGCGTTGGCGATGTCGGAGAAGGTCGCGGTGCCCTTGTCGGCGGCGACCACTAAATACGGATCGTCCCCGTCGTAGCGCACGGTGTCCTTCGGCGGCACGACCTTGCCCGATTCGATATTGTCGGTGATGTCGAGCAGCCCGCGTAAAAATATCCGGTAGCAGGCGATGCCTTCTTCCTGCAGCGCGTCGCGCTCGGCGGGCGCGCGGCGCAGGATGAAGCCGCCCTTGGCGCCGGTGGGGACGATGACGGCGTTCTTGACCATCTGCGCCTTCACCAGGCCCAGCACTTCGGTGCGGAAATCCTCCGGCCGGTCGGACCAGCGCAGCCCGCCGCGCGCGACGGGGCCGCCGCGCAGGTGGATGCCCTCGACGCGCTGCGAGGTGACAAAAATTTCGGCGAAGGGCACCGGTAGCGGCATGTCCGGCACCTGCTTGCTGCGCAGCTTGATCGAGAGGTAGGGCTTCGGCGCCCCGTCCTCGCCGCGCTGGTAGAAATTGGTGCGCAGGGAGGCGTTCACCAGCGCCAGGAAGCGGCGGATGACGCGGTCCTCGGCGAGGTTGGTGATGGCGTCGAACGACGCCTCGATCTCGGCGCGCAAGGTTTCCTGCTTCGCCTCGCGCTGCTTTTCCTTCGGGTCGAAGCGGGCGTGGAAGAGCTGCACCAGCTTGCGCGCGAGCGCGGCGTGGTTGCCCAGCGCGGGTGGCGATGAAATTCTGCGAATAGGGGAAGTCAAGCTGCTGCAGGTAGCGGCTGTAGGCGCGCAGCACGTTGGCGTCGCGCGCGGAAAGCCCGGCGGAGAAGACGAGGGCGTTGAGGCTGTCGTTGTCGGTCACGCCGCGCCAGACGCTGCCGATGGCCTCCTCGATGCGCCCCTTGGCGGCGTCGAGGTCGATGGCCTCGGCGCCGGCGACGCGCAGGGTGAAGTCGCGCATCAGCACCGGCTCGAGCGGCGGCAGCGGGGGCGATGACGTAGGGCGTGGCGTCGATGACGGTGCAGCCCATATGCTCCAGCAGCGGGATGATGCCGGAGAGCTCCGAGTTGAGGTCGCGGGTGAAGCATTTGAGGTGCAGCTGGTTGGCGGGATCGCCGTTGCGGCGGAAAAGCTCCAGCGCCAGCCCGTCGCCGCCCACGCAATCCTGGATGCGGCGGATGTCGTGCGCTGCCGAGGTGCCGCTATGGGTGTTGACGTAGGCGGGCGGGAAGGCGTGGGCGAAGCTCTGCGTCAGCTTCTGGCCCTCGTCCTCGCCGGCCAGGGCGATGAGCGCGTCGTGCAGCGCGTCGCTCCAGACGGAGGCGAAGGCGGCGATCTGCGACTCCAGCCCCTCGACCGACATCTCGGGGATGGTGCCCGGCGTCGTCTCGACCTCGACGGTGACGCGCGACAGCGGCGATTCGGTGACCTGGATGGCGTAGTTGGAGACGCGGCCGCCATAGGCGACCTCGAGCACGCGGATGATCTGCTCGCGCAGCTCGGTCGACAGGCGCTCGCGCGGCACATAGACCATCGCCGAGACGAAGCGCTCGAACGGGTCGAGCCGCAGGAACAGCCGCACCTGCGGCTTGGCGTCGAGGGAGACGATGCGCATCGCCATCGAAAACAGCGACTCCTCGTCCATCTGGAACAGCTCTTCGCGCGGCAGGAATTCGAGCGCGGTCTTGAGCGCCTTGCCGGAATGCGACGAGGAGCTGAAGCCGGCGCGCGCCATGACGCGGGCCACCTTGGTGCGCAGCAGCGGGATCTGCTCGACCTCGCGGTAATAGACCGTCGAGGTGAAGAGGCCGAGGAGGCGCGTCTCACCGAGGAAGCGGCCTTTTTTGTCGGTGCGGCGCAGGACGATGTAGTCCATGTGCACGCGGCGGTGGACGCGGCTCATCTCGCTGGCCTTGAGCACGGCGAACTCGGTCGACGCGGTGGGGATGCTGCCGCGCTCGACCGCGCCGGCCTGGCCAGGCAGCCGGTAGATGCCGAGCGCGGATTTCCTGTCGAGCACCAGCTCGTCCTCGGTCTTGCTCTCCTTCAGCCGGTACTCGGCGATCCCTAAAAAGACGAAATGGTTGGAGGCGAGCCAGGTGAGCAAATCCTGCAGCTCGCGCTTGTCGGCGGTGGATTTGCCCTTGGCCGGCGCGACCTCGCGGGCGAGCTCCAGCACGCGCGCGCGCATGGCCCGCCAGTCGGCGACACCGGCATAGATGTGCGACAGTGTGTCTTCCATCCCGGCGGAGAGCGTCTCGGCGGAGAGCGTCACCGGCAGCGGCGAGAGCTCGACATAGATCAGCGATTCGCGCGGCAGCGACAGCGCCGCCTCGTCCAGCCGCTCGACCTTGGCGAGCTTGCCGGCCTTGTCGCGGTCGACGGCGAAGATCGGGTGCAGGATGAGGTGGATGGTGAGGCCCAGCGAGGTGAACAGGCTCGACAGCGAGTCGACGAGGAACGGCATGTCGTCGTTGAGGACGAAGACGCCGGTGCGGATGCGCCCCGTCTGGGGGTGGCGGATCTGCTCGACCGCGAGCTTCGGCTGGCCCGGCTTGCGCGTGCGCAGGAAGCGCTCGCAGGCGAGCGCGATGCCGGCGGCGCGCGCCGGCTCGAGCTGCTCGAGGTCGGAGACCGGGGAGAGCGCGTAGAAATGCTCGATGAAGCGGCGCTGCGCCGGGGTGCCTTTGGCCGCTGCGGCGATAGCGGCGACCAGCTCGGCGTGCCGCGAGTTGTAAGTGGGAGCCATGGATAGTGCTACTGTAGCCATCGCGCCCCCCGTTTAGCAAGCCGTGGCAAAGGGGAAGCAAAAAGCATGGTGCGGTGCGAAATCCGCGCAGAAAAGCGTGTTTCCTTACGGATTGGTCAGGTTGGCGCGCTGGCTAGAATACGCGCAGCCAGAAAATGCCGCAATCCTGATTGGTGTCGCTGAGGTTATAGGTCGCGCCGGCATCGCCCGGCGGGGCGACGCCCGCCGCCGTGGTGCAAAAGGTCGTCGTGCCGTCGCCCTTCCAGCTGTTGATCATGCCGGTTCCGGGCAGCCCGTCGTCGAATTTCGTGTCGAAGCGCAACATGTCGGCGGGCGTCATGGTGAATGCCCCCACATTCGCGGCGCCGGTGGTGATGGCCGGAGCATAGAAATATTGTATGTAGTGGCCGAGATTCCCGCCAAACCGCTGCGTACTGCCCGCAAGACGGCCCTGCCAGCGAGTATTATAAGCATAGCCGTTTTGCCGTGCTTCCGGGACATTGATCCCTGCGGAGGTGGAATTGATATAGCCGGCGTTGGTAGCGTCGGTGCCGATGTAGCTGCCCTTGATCAACCCGGCGGCGCCGAGCTGCTGGAAGAAGCGGAACATTTCATCGTTTCCCACTACGCTTGTGAGAATATTCCCGTCGCCGTTGCCGTTGCAGGTGGCGGTGCTGCCAGCCGGGGTGGGCGTGTTCTGGCAGGTCGCGTCGCTACCGTGCCGGCAAGGATGCCGAACGTATCCGTCGCATGCATCCAGTCGCCGGGAAGGCGGCCGTACTTGTCGCGGAAGGTCATCGCCGCGGCGACGATGTCCTCCTTGCCCTGATTGAGCGCATAAAATTGTGCGCTCTTGATGAGGTCCGCGCCGACCAGCACCCCACCCACCAGCAATCCGATGATGACGAGGACGATGGCCAGCTCGACCAGCGTGAATGCCGCATGACGCATACCGTCTCCCCCAGTGGTGCCAGGGGAGTTCGAAAAACCTAAAGTACAAGGTTTGCTGTAATCTTTAAGCCTTGCGGCTCTGGACATCCATTACAGCCTCCCCAGCCAAGGCTAGGGAGTGCAAGAACGGCTGCACAACGCCGGTACTTTAGGAGGTTTCGACACCCCGGAACGGCACCTGCCGCCTCGCAGGCGATAGTAAAAGAAGATGCCGCGCCGCTCAACGAAATAATCGCCCGCGTATTTGAGTGAATTTACCTGTCATTCCCGCGAAAGCGGGAATCCAGACGCGCGAAGCGCTGCTTAATAATAAAGAAGGGCTGGATTCCCGCCTTCGCGGAAATGACAATGGAGTCAGGCCAGCGCCGCGTCCCAGATCGCCGGGGCGAGGTCGATGCCGAGCACCTGCTGCGCGGCGCGCAGGCCGGTGGGGGAGGTGACGTTGATCTCCGTGAGGTAGTCGCCGATGAGGTCGAGGCCGGTGAAGAGCAGGCCGTGCTCGCGCAGCATGGGCGCCAGCGCTTCGCATATTTCCTGCTGGCGTTTAGAAAGCACCCCCGCTTTCGGCGTGCCGCCGACGCGCATGTTGGCGCGGATCGAGCCGGCCTGCGGCGTGCGGTGGAAGCTGGCGCCGATCTTGCCGTTGATAAGGATGACGCGCGTATCCTCGCTCGCCACCTCGGGGAGGAAGCGCTGCCACATCAGCGGTTCATGGGTCGCTTCGCGCCAGTGCTCGATGAGCGTTTCGATATTGGGGTCATCCGCCTTCAGCTGGAACACGCTGCGCCCGCCGAAACCATAGAGCGGCTTGGCGACGATGCTGCCGTGTTCGCGGGCGAAGTCGTGGATGAGCGCAGCGTCGCTGCTGATGAGCGTCGGCGGCAGGAATTGCGCAAGGTGCAGCGCCGAAAGTTTTTCCGGTGCGTTGCGCACGCCTTTGGGGTCATTGACGACGCGCGTGGATTCCGGCGCATGCTCCAGCAGATGCGTCGCGGTGATGTAGGGCATGTCGAAGGCGGGTCCCTGCCGCATCCAGACGAGGCGCATGTCGCCGATGGGGCGCGTCTTCGCCTCGTCGAGCGACCATTTTTCGCCGTCGAGCTTCAGCGGCCGGGTGTGCGCCAGCAATTCGCCATTGCGCCACGACAGGTCGCCGGGCTCGAAGAAATGGCAGCGGTAGCCGCGCTTGCCCGCCTCGGCGATGAGCATGAAGGTCGAGTCCGAGGCGGCATTGAGCCGCGACGGATGGTCCATCTGGAAGGCGACGTCCATCTACCGGTCGTCGTAGGGCTTCGCGGGCGGCGTGCTTGGCGTCGGCGACGGCGCCGGGCCGGCGGGGGCGAGCTCGGCGGGTGCGCCGCCGGGGCCGGGCACCTGGCCGGGCGAGACGCCGGTCACCGGCATATTGTCGGGCAGTTCGCTCGCCACCTGCAGGTAGCTCACGACCTTGTGCACGCCCTTGGTGGCGCGGGCGAGGTTGAGCACGCGGTTGAGCTCGGCGCGGTCGTGCGTGCGGCCGATGATGTAGGCGGTGCCGCCCACCACGTCGATGCCGTAATTGATCTCCCAGACGTCCTTGGTGATCAGGATGCGGCCGACGAGGTTCTGCTTGACCAGCGAGTCGTTGGCGTAATCGCCCATGTCGAAGTCCGGCACCACCTGGATGGCGTTGATGACCTCGAGCACGCCCTTGGCCTTCCAGGCGAGCTCGGTGGCTTTCTGCGCGGTGCCCGAGTCCGGTACGACGCCGGTGAGCATGACGCGGCCGAAGCGCACGTTGATCGTCACCTTGGCGATCAGGTTCTTGAAATCGGCCTGGGCGAATTTGTTGCTGACGTCGGCGAAGATGACGTTGTCGTCCATCTTGCGGCCGAGCGAGCGGTTCTCGGCGAGCGACACGCCCGTCTCCGAGGCGGCGCCGACGGCGGCGGTGATGCAGCCCGAGAGCAGCGGCAGGGTGAGCAGGAGGGCGAGGGCGGGAAGGCGGCGGTTCATGGGGACTCCTTAGGATGCTTCGAAAGCCTGGGGGATGTGATGCGGCAGCCTATACCACGGCACGAGGCAGACGTCGAACCGAACGGGATGATCGGCGAATTCCGGCCGCCCGGCGATGAAATATTGTGCTGCGCGCACCACACGCGCGCGGTTGGCGCCGTGCACCGCCTCGGCGGCGGAAGCGGCATCGGCGCGCGCCTTGACCTCGACGAAGACCAGCGTGCCCCCGCGCTTGAGCACGAGGTCGATCTCGCCGACCGGCGTCTTGTAGCGCATGGCCAGCGGCCGGTAGGCTTTCAGCAAAAGAAAAAGCAGCGCCGCGTATTCCGCGGCGATGCCGTGGCGGTGGCTGCGCCGGCGCTGCTTCGCCGTGCGGCTCATTTCTTCTCCTTCAGCGCCAGTGCGCGCGCATAGATATCGCTGCGCGGAAGCTGCGACAGGGCGGTGACGTGATCGACCGCCTCGCGCAGGCGATGCTGCGTGAGCGCTTCGCGCAGCGCGGCATCGATGGCGGCATCGTCCATCGCTTCCTCCTCGGAAGCGCCGGCGATGAGGATGACGCATTCGCCCTTCGCCGGGTGCTCCTCGAAAAACGCGGCGAGCTCCGGCAGGCTCGCGCGCTCGCAGGTCTCGTGCAGCTTGGTCAGCTCGCGGGCGACGCCAGCGGCGCGCGGGCCGAAAATTTCGGAAAGTTCCGACAGCGTTGCGGCCAGCCGGTGCGGCGCTTCGTAGAAAACGAGCGTCGCCTTCAGGCGGACGAGGCCAGCAAGCAGCTTCCCGCGCTCGCCCGTTTTGGCGGGCAGGAAGCCGGCGAAATAAAAGGGCTGCGCGCTCAGGCCGCTGACGGTGAGCGCGGCGAGCAGCGCGCTGGCGCCGGGGATGGGGGGTGACGCGGATGCCGGCCTCGATCGCCGCGCCGAGAAGCCGCGCCCCGGGATCGGAAAGAAGCGGCGTGCCGGCGTCGCTGATGAGGGCGATGCGCTTGCCCTCCTGCAGCAGGCCGAGCAGGCGCTGCGTCGCCTCCGCCTCGTTATGCGCATGGTAGGCGGTGGTTTTCGTGGCGATGGCGTAATGCCGCAGCAGCACGGCGCTGGTGCGCGTATCCTCGCAGGCGATGAGGTCGACGGCTTGCAACACCTCGACGGCGCGGCGCGAGAGATCGCCCAGATTGCCGATGGGCGTCGCCACCAGGAACAGCTCGCCCGCGCCCGTCGGCGCTCCTACTTGGCTTTTGATGCGCTTCTTGTTATGAGCAGGGTTCATGCGCCACCTTTCGGCGCGCAGCATAAAGAGGCCCGCCATGAACCGCCACCGCTTTTGCGCCTTCGCCCTGCTCGCCAGCCTGAACCTGCTCGCCGCCTGCCACCCCGAGATGGACGAGACCGCTGCGCCCCCCGTCGCCGTGCACGAAGCGCCGCAGCACGCCGGCGATGTCCTCGCGCCGAGGGACTAGATATGAAGCTCCGCCTCCTCGCCGCGCTGGTATTGCTCGCGGGCTGCGTGCCCGCCGCGCCGGATTACTCGCGCCCCGCCGGCGTGCACGAGGCGCCCCAGGCGAGCAACTACATGGCGCCGCCCGGCTATTACAACCCGCAGGCGACGCAGCAGGCGGCGCCTGCCGGCAGCGCGCTCAGCGAGCAGCGCACGGTCAAGGTCGGGCTGCTGCTGCCGCTCACCGGCCGCAACGCCGAGCTCGGCCGCGCCCTGCAGGACGCGGCGACCATCGCCCTCTTCGACCGCTATGCGCGCCTGCCGTCGGTGCCGCCGGTCAAGGTCGAGCTGGTGCCCAAGGATACCGGCGACGCGCCCGAGCAGGCGGCCGCCGCGATGAGATCGGCGATCGCCGACGGTGCGGTCTTCGTCATCGGCCCCGTCTTCTCCGACGCGACGGAGGCGGCCGCGCCCATCGCCCGGCAGGCGCATGTCGCGGTGCTCAGCTTCTCGAACAATAGCGCGCTGGCGCGGCCCGGCGTCTACCCGTTCGGCTTCTCGCCGCAGGAGCAGACGCGCCGCGTCGTCGCCTACGCCGTGCGCGCCGGCAAAACGAAGATCGCCGCGCTGGTGCCGGATTCCGTGCTCGGCCAGACGGTGCTCGCGACCGCGAAGGAAACGCTCGCCGCCAACGGCATCGCCCTCGCCGCCGAGGCGCATTACGCCCCGGCCGGCGTCGGCATCGACCGCGCGGCCGGGCAGCTTGCGCCCCCCGGCGCGCCGCCCGCCTTCGACACGCTGCTGCTGCCCGAGGGCGGCGCCAGCCTGCCGACCATGCTGCGCGCGCTGGCCCAGCACGGCATCGCGCCGCCCAAGGTGCAGCTGATCGGCACCGGCATCTGGGACGACGAGACGCTGGTGCACCGCACCGGCCTCGACGGCGCGTGGCTGGCCTCCTCCTCGCCGGGCGGCACGCAGGCCTTCGAAACGCGCTTCGTCGACACCTATAAATACGCGCCGCCGCGCGTCGCCAGCCTTGCGTACGATGCCGTCTCGCTGGCGGTGACGCTGGCGACTTCCGACCGCGGCTTCACCGAGGCGTCGCTGACCAGCCCGTCGGGCTTCGCCGGCCCCGCCAACGGCATTTTCCGCCTGCGGCCGGACGGCAAGGTCGAACGCGGCCTCGCCGTGCTGCAGATCGAGGGCAGCGACTTCACCGTGCTCGATCCGTCGCCGTCGAATTTCAGCGCGCCAGCAGCCGGGCCGTCAGCGTATTGAGCAGGAGGCGACCTGAAGGTGTGGCGAGCAGGCATGGCAATTCGCCAGAGCCTGTCATGCTCGGGCGCGCATCGCGCGATCCGGGCATCCATGGATCCCCGGACGAGGCGCTGCCTCGCCGAGGATGACGGACAGAAAGAAGTTCCTGCTCCATCAATCGCTCCACCCGCCCGTCGCTCCATAGCGCATCGAGGTAAGCGCGCTCGTCCGCATCGAGGCGCGCAAGATCGAAGCCTTCCTGCGTCAGGCGAAGCCCCATCAGCAGCTTTTCCTCGGCGCGCTCGGAAGCGGTAAGCGCCAGCGATTCCTCCAGCCCGTGCGACTGCGAAGCCGCCTCCAGCCAGCGCTCCGGCGATTTGAGGTTGCGCGTCGCGTGGCGCGCTCCGTCGACATTCACCCGCCCATGCGCGCCGGGGCCGATGCCGAGGTAATGCTCGCCGCGCCAGTAGGACTGGTTATGCCGCGATTCGTGACCGGGAGCGGCATGGTTGGAAATTTCATAGGCGGACAGGCCGGCTTCCTCCATCACCGCCTGCGTGCGCTCGTAGAGCAGGGCGGCGTTGTCCTCCGAGGGCAGCGCGAATTTTTTTGCGACATGGTAGGCGTGGTGGAAGGCGGTATTTTCCTCGATGGTCAGCTGGTAGAGCGAAAGATGGCCGCGCGCATGGGCGAGCGCCTCGCGCAATTCGCGCTCCCAGTCGTCGGCGCCCTGGCCGGGCAGGGCGTAGATGAGGTCGAACGAGTAGCGGGGGAAAATTTTCGCGGCGAGCGCGACGGCTTCCATGGCCTCGCCCACCGAGTGCTCGCGGCCGAGGAATTTCAGCGACTCCGCGCGCAGCGACTGCACGCCGAGGGAGACGCGGTTGACGCCCGCCTCCGCCAGCGTCCGAAAATTCTGCGCCTCGACCGAGGTCGGGTTGGCTTCGAGCGTGATTTCCATATCGGGCGCGGTCGGCCACAGGCGCTTAACCTCCGCGATGAGCGCGGCGGCGGTCTCGGGCGGCATCAGCGACGGTGTGCCGCCGCCGAAGAAGATGCTGGTGACCACATGGTCCGGCGCGACGGAATGCCAGTAGCGCAGCTCGGTGAGCAGCGCATCGCGCCACGCCGCCTGCTCGACCTTCTCGCGCACGTGCGAATTGAAATCGCAATAGGGGCATTTCTTGCGGCAGAACGGCCAGTGGATATAGACGGCGAGCGGCGCGTGCGCCGCCGGTTCCCTTTGCGCTTTCGCTGTGCTAGAGGCTTGCATCAGGAGCAGCTATGGCATTTGGCGCGGGCGAGCAAGCAGCAATCATCGAGCTGATGAACGGCAAATACGCCCGCATCCTTGAGGTCGAGACGCAGTGGAGCATCCGCCTCACCGAGGGCGACATGCGCGCGCGCATCGAGCATTTCCACGACGCGGTGCGCGCGCTGACCTCCGGCTCGGCCAGCCTGTACGAGAAGCACAGCCGGCTTTCCGTCGAGCACCTCGCTTATGATTTAAGCCTGCTGCGGCAGGTGCCGGGCCGCCCGGTCGGCAGCATCAACCGCGCCACCGATAAATCGCTGTCGAGTGCGCTGGTGAAGAAGGACGAGGCCGGGGCGAGCCACCCCAAGCTGCCGCCGGCCGCCGTGCGCGCCGAGATCACCCAGCTCTACCGCGATTACACCGTGTTCTTCGCCGCGCTCTTCGCCGAGGTGGCGGACAAGAACTACCAGTCGCGCGTCGATGCCATCGACGAGTCCGTCGCCGATATCGGCCTCATCGAGGAGGTGCTGAACGCGCTCATCGCCGGGACGATGAACGCGGCCCAGGCGATGCACGAGCTGATGCATGTCGAGCGCGACGATTTGCGTGAGCGCATCCAGGCGCTGCTCGCCAAGAAGAAGCTCACCGCCGCCGAGAAGCAACAGGCGCTTTCCATGCTCGGCACCATCGAGAAGGGGCTGGACAAGGAGCGCAAATCCATCGAGCAGTCGCACATGAACTACGCCACCGGCCAGCTCGCCGTCTATGAAGATTCCAAGGAAACGATGAAGCGCCTCGCGGGCGCCGGCCTCAATCTCGCCGGCAAGTTCGTGCAGAACGCCATGCAGGCCGCGACGCAGGGCAAAGGGCGGGGGATATAGTCTTTGGTAGCTTCGGTTTGGTCTCCTGACCAAACCTGCGCGCAGCTTCGCTGGCTCATGGCTGGCTCATCCGGCTCGCGGAAGGCCCTGCTAGCTTGCCCGGTTGGCGACCAGCATCGACTGCAATATCTGCTCGGAGACGTCCTTTACCGCGCTTGGCGAATGCGAGAGGAACAGGGTGCTCGCCTTGTCGTTCTCGCCGATGGATTTGAGCGTGTCGAAATACTGCGTGATGAGCACGAGCTGCATCACCTCCTGCGCGCTGGAGCCGGCCACCGCCTGCTGGAACTGGGCGATCGAGCCCTGCAGCCCGTCGATGATGGCCTTGCGCTGGTTGGCGATGCCCTGGCCCTGCAGCGCCTTGCTCTCGGCCTCCGCCTCGGCCTTCTTGACGACGAGGATCTTCTCCGCCTCGCCGCGCGCGTTGGCGGCGACCTGCTCGCGCTGCGCGGCGTTGATGTCGTTCATCGCCGATTTCACCTTGGCGTCGGGCACGATGTCGGTGACCAGCACGTTGACGATCTCGTAGCCGAACTCCGACATGTCGGAGTCGAGCTCCTGCTTCACCGCGGCGGCGATGCTCGACTGGCTGGCGAAGACCTCGTCGAGCGTCATGCTCGGCACGTGGCCCAATATCACCTGCTCGACGTAGGATTTGATCTGCGCCACCGGGTCGGCGAGCTTGTAGAACGCGTCGTACGCCTTCTCGGCGCGCACGCGGTTCTGCACCGAGATCGGGATGGTGACGAAGACGTTGTCCTTGGTCTTGGTCTCCATGGTCATGGTGATCTGGTTGACGCGCAGGCTGACGCGGCCGGCGACCTTGTCGATCAGCGGCACCCGCCAGTTGAGCCCCGGCTGGGCGATGCGGCGGAACTTGCCGAAGCGCGTCACCACCGCCACTTCCGCCGTGCGCACCGTGAAGAAGCTCGTCAGGCTGACGATGAACGCGACGAAAAGCAGGAAGCCAAGGAAACCGAGCATCGTTCACCTCCAATGAGGAGCGCAGCTTAATATCTTCCCTTATGGTTGCAAGGGGAATGCGCCGCGCATCAGATGCAGCGGTAGATGTGGATGGCGGCGCGGCCGTACTGGCGGGAGTCGAGCTTCGCCGCCTTCGGCAGCTCGGGCGCCTCGACCTTCTTCGGCAGCTCGGCGATGATGAGCGCGCCGTGCTGCAGCCAGCCGCCCGCGCGCAGGCTTTCATAGGCCGGGGCGAGCAGCGCGTCGGAATACGGTGCGTCCATCAGCACCAGCGAGACCGGCTCGCGCGCTTTCGGCAGGGCGGCGACATCCTCATTGAGGAAGAAGCAATCCTGCAGGGCGAGCAGGTTCATCGCGTTCTGTTTGGCCAGGGCGATGGCGCGCTTGTCCTTGTCGACGAAGGTGACGGCGCGTGCGCCGCGCGAGAGCGCCTCGAGCCCCAGCGCGCCGGTGCCGCAGCACAGGTCGGCGACGTGCTGGCCGACGACATGCGTGCCGCCGAAGCTGCCGTGCATCAGCACGTTGAACACCGACTCGCGCGTGCGGTCGGAGGTGGGGCGGATGTCGTCGCCCTCCGGCGGCAGCAATTTCCGCCCCTTGAACTTTCCGCCGATGATCCTCATGCGTCCGTGCCGTGTTTCGGTTTATCCTTGCGTAGCCGGATAGGCGAGCCGCGAGCGTCAGCGAAGCGAGGGGGAGCGGTAGCGGGGGCGTCTTCGCCCCCCGGTGCGCCAGCACCCATCAATCTCTTCATCAGCAGATCGACTTGCCATTGGGGAATTTTTTCGACCTGGCCGGGGACCAGCTTGCCCAGCTCGAACTTGCCGTAGCGGACGCGGATCAGCCGGCTCACCGGAATGCCGAAATGCATGAAGATTTTACGGATCTCGCGGTTCTTGCCTTCGCTCAGCGTCAGCTCGTACCAGCGGTTGCGGCCCTCGGTGCGGCCGCGCTCGGCCGCGATGCGGATGGGCTGGTAGCGCACGCCCTCGACGGTGAGCCCGCGGCCGATCTGCTGCAGCTGCTCTCTTGTCAGCTCGCCACCGACGCGGGCGCGGTAGACGCGGGCCATGGCGTTCTTCGGCAGCTCCAGTGCGCGCGATAATTCGCCGCTGGTGGTGAGCAGCAGCAACCCTTCCGAGTTGAGGTCGAGCCGGCCGACGGAGACCACGCGCGGCAATTCCTGCGGCAGATGGTCGAACACCGTATCGCGGCCTTTTTCATCCTTGTGCGTGGTCACCAGCCCGGCGGGCTTGTGGTATTTCCACATGCGCACCTCGGGCGTTTTTTCCGCCGCTTCGATCTCCTTGCCGTCGATGCTGAGCACATCTTCCGGCGTGACCAGCGTTGCCGGTGTCGTCACTTTTTTACCGTTCACGGCGACGCGGCCTTCCTCGATCCAGCGCTCGGCGTCGCGCCGCGAGCAGAGGCCGAGCGCGCTCATGCGCTTGGCGATGCGTTCGGGCTTAGCTTCCATAACGACGCGCGGCGGTGACGAAGGCGGCGAAAATTTTCTCGTCCGCCGGGGTGATGGAGAATTCGGGGTGCCATTGCACGCCGAGGCAGAACGGGTGCTCCGGCCATTCGATGCCCTCGATGACGCCGTCCTCGGCCAGCGCGTTGACGATGGCGCCGGGCGCGGGTTTCGCCACCGCCTGGTGATGCGCGCTGTTCACTGCGACGCTCGTGCTGCCGATGATCTTGTGCAGCAAAGTGCCTTCCTTGATGGTGACGCCATGCCCCGCCTCGTGGCGCGGGTTGGGCTGCTCGTGGGGCAGGGCGTCCTTCACGCTGTCGGGGATGTGCTGGATCAGCGTGCCGCCGAGGATGACGTTGAGCAGCTGCTCGCCGCCGCAGATGCCGAGCACCGGCATCCCGCGCGCCACCGCGCCTTTGGTGATCGCCCATTCGAATGCGCTGCGCTTCGGCTTGGTGGCGGTTTTTTCGTGGATGGACTGGTCGCCGTACATTTCGGGCGGGACGTCGAAATTGCCGCCGGTGATGATGAGCCCCTGCAGCAGATCCAGATAGGAATCGACGGCGGAAAGCTCGTGCGGCAGGCAGACCGGCGTCGCGCCGTGGCGGGCGACGGAGGCGCAGTAATTCTCGCGCAGCGCGTACCACGGGTATTTGGAATAGCCGCCGGCATCCTCCGAATCGAGGGTGAAGCCGATGATGGGGGAAATGGTCATCGCGGGTTTTTAGCACACTCCGTCATTCCAGCGAAAGCTGGAATCCATCTTCTTTTCACCGGCGCCGCAAGGCGGATTCCAGCTTTCGCTGGAATGAGGCGCCGGAATAAGTATAGTGCGCCTAAAGGAACCATCGCATGTCGCTTTCCTCCCTGCTGGGCGTGATCTTCGGGCTTGGGCTCATCATCGTCGCCGTCGCGCTGGCCACGCACAATCCGCTCATCTACCTCAATTTCCCGGCGGCGCTGATCGTGCTCGGCGGGGCGATCGCGGCCGCCTTCATGGGCTACCACTCGGCGGACGTCATCCGCGCCTTCAAGGCCGTCTGGTGGATGCTGAAGAAGCCGAAATCGACGCGCGAGGGGCTCAATACCGAGATCGGCCGCCTGATCCGCTGGGGCTACCTCGTGCAGCAGCGCGGCCTGCCGGCGCTGGAGTCGGAGATCAAGACGGTGAAGTCGAACGACCCCGTCGTCAAATACTGCCTCGAGCTCGTCGTCACCAACCACAAGCCGGCCGAGCTGCGCGAGATGATGACCACCGCCGTGGAGAGCGAGTTCGAGCACAAGACCGCGCCGGTGCAGGTGCTGAAAACGATGGGCGCTTCCGCGCCCGCCTTCGGGATGATCGGCACGCTGGTCGGCATGATCGCCATGCTGGAGCAGATGGGCACCGGCGGCACGTCGGACATGGTCAAGGTCATCGGCATGGGGATGTCGCTGGCGCTGGTCGCCACGCTCTACGGCGTGTTCTTCGCACGCATGGTGTTCCTTCCCGCCGCGCACAAGCTGCAGCAGAAGGAGGAGACCGAGCGCTTCCGCAACCTGATGGTGGTCGAGGGCCTGAGCATGCTCGCCGAGAAGAAAACGCCGCGCTTCATGCAGGACAGGCTCAACTCCTTCCTTGAGCCGGCGAACCATTTCGACATCGACCGCCAGCTGCGCATCAGCGGGGGCACGGTCACCGGGAGCGTCGCCCAGCCATGAGCCTCAAGCCGCCGCACCGCCCGCCGGAGGAGAACGAGGACGCCTGGCTCATCACCTTCGCCGACATGGTGACGCTGCTGCTGTGCTTCTTCATCATCATGTTCTCGATGTCGTCGCCGGACGCCACCCAGTTCAAGCAGGTCGCCGCCGCGCTGCGCGAGCATGGGTTCTACAACGACCTCGTGCCGCAGGAGGACCCTTACGAGAAGCTGAAGAAGCAGCTCGCGATGTCGCTCGGCGCCTCGGGCTACGACCAGTTCATGGCGGTCTCCGAGCAGGACCACATCGTCGCGCTCGACCTGTCGTCGAGCTCCTTCTTCGAGCGCGGCTCGGCGAAATTCACCCCCGAAGCATTGCCGATGCTCAAGCTCGTCGCCAGCCAGCTGGCGCCCATCTCGAAAGAGCACGTGGTCATCTCGGTGGAGGGCCATACCGACGACACGCCCATCAATACGCCGTCCTACCCGTCGAACTGGGAGCTTTCCTCGGCGCGCGCCGCCAACGTCGTGCGCTACCTGATCGCCAGCGGCTTCCCGGCGGAGAAGCTGCGCGCCGTCGGCTTCGCCGACACCCACCCGAAGGCGCCGAACCACGATTCGCAGGGCAACGCCCTGCCGGCGAACGAGGAGCTGAACCGTCGCGTGGTCATCAAGCTGCTGCGCAACGGCGGGGACTGAGCCGGACTAAAACCCCGCCCGAATGCGCAGGCCGCAGCGCAAGTTGTCGTCCACGCTGACGGCGTAGACGCCTGCAGTCGTGGTGTTGTCGAAACACATCGTATTCGACGTGCTGGGCGCATTCCCCGAACCGGAATTGCCGCCGGTAAAAGTAAGGCAATTAGGCGCAGCGAAGCCGGTATGGCCGCCGCTGCAGGAAGTGACGATGCCGGTGGCGGGGAACCCGTCATCAAGCTTCGTATCGATCCCTTGCGCTTCCCGTGCCGTGAGGATGGGACTCTGATTCAATCTCCCTCCCAAGGTACCTGCCGCGGCGAAATTGTTAAGAGTGTAATAATTGGTGTGGTTGGTAAGTTGCGTAACAGCGGGCAGGCTATTGACCTGGATGAAACCGTTGTTGCGTAGCCGGAGTTGGGGGATCAGCGGAGCCAATGTCGTCTGCGCCGTACTGCCGGTACCGAAGTTAGTGGTATCGATGCAGGTGCCATCGGCAACGGATTTGAAGGCAATCAGCCCGGCATCGGAAAGTTGCCGCCAGAACAGTGTATTCTCGCCACCCAATCCGGGCTGTACACTGATACCGCCAGAGCATTCGGCGCTGGACGCGTCGCCATTCAGCAAGAGGCCGTCTCCATCGCCTTCACCGCCGGTGCCCGGGTTGGTGGCACTGACCGTGAGGCCGGCCTGTGCGGCTTTATCGTTACGCAGGTCGCCGGGGATGCCGCCATATTTATCGCGGAAGGTCATCGCGGCGGCAGTGTAGGATTGCATGTCGCTGACGGTCGCGTTGATCTGCGCGCTCTTGATGAGGTCCGCGCCGGTGAGCACTCCGCCCACCAGCAGGCCGATGATGACCAGCACGATGGCGAGCTCGACGAGGGTGAAACCATGACGCACGGTCAATATGACTAATAGTAAATGGACTCACAGTCAATAAACCCGGCTTCATCGCGGGATGTCGCAACAAGGTAAATTGAAGGAGCTCGGCAAGGCCATCCGCGCGCAGCGCAAGGCGGCGGGGCTGACGCAGGAGCAGCTCGCGGAGCGCTGCGGCTACGACCCGACCTATATCAGCATGCTGGAGAACGGCCATCGCAACCCGCCGGTGCTGACGCTGTTCAACCTCGCGCGCCATCTCGGGCAACCGCTTTTCCAGATACTCAAGGACATTGCGAACTAGACCCGGATGCCCAATATGTGGCAGATGGCCTGCGTCAGCTCGGCGCGGTTGAGCGTGTAGAAATGGAAATTATGCACGCCGGCCATCATCAGCATGCGGCACTGCTCGGCGGCGACCATGGCGGCGATGTTCATGCGCAGCTGCGGCTTCTCGTCGAGGCCCTCCAGTAAGTGCGATAGCCAGTGCGGAACTTCGGTGCCGCACATCGCGGCGAATTTCTTGAGCTGGATGACGTTGGTCACCGGCAGGATGCCCGGCGTGATCTCGGCGGTGATGCCGGCGGCGCGCGCGCGTTCTAAAAATCGCAGGTAGACGTCGACGTCGAAGAAGAACTGGGTGATGGCGCGCGTCGCGCCCGCATCGAGCTTGCGCTTCAGATGGTCGAGGTCGGCTTTCGGCGAGGTCGCCTGCGGGTGCGTCTCGGGATAGGCGGCCACCGAGATATCGAAATCGGCGACTTTCTTCAAACCGGCGACGAGCTCGTCGGCGTATTTGTAGCCGCTGCCGACGGTGCGCATGTCGCCCGCCGGCGGGTCGCCGCGCAGGGCGACGATGTGGCGCACGCCGGCGTCCCAATAGGCCTGCGCGACGTCGCGTATCTCCTCCTTCGTCGCCTGGATGCAGGTCAAATGCGCGGCGGGGGTGATCTCGGTCTCTTTCAGGATGCGCGCGACGGTGTGGTGGGTGCGCTCGCGCGTCGAGCCGCCGGCGCCGTAGGTCACCGAGACGAAGCGCGGCTTGAGCGGGGCGAGGGTGCGGATGACGTCCCACAGCTGCTTCTCGGCGAGGTCGCTTTTCGGCGGGAAGAATTCGAAGGAGACCGAGGGTGGCCGCCGGTCATAGAGCGCGCGCAGCTCCGCCAGGATGGCCTGGGCGCCGGCAGCTTCCGGGCGTGGATTCATCGCAACTCCCTCTGTGGCAAAAGCGCAACAAGACCGAGAAATCCATTTTGCTTATGCCTGCGCACAATGCTAGAATATGGTGAAAAATCAAAGGAAAAATTGTGCTCAACCCGTTCCCTGCTTCGCCGCCCGCTTTGCGACTGATAACCGCTTGTTTAGAAATGATTGCTAATGCTGGAATCGACGGGAGCGAACTTGCGCCCGCGGAAACCGCGTCATATGTGAGCGAACGACGACCATGAACAAAAAAATCAACGCACTCCTCGCGACCGCCATCACCGCCGTGCTGCTCGCCGCCTGCGCGCCGCAACAGAATGCGAACGGCGACGTCTACGACCCGATGGAAAAAATGAACCGCGGCATCTTCGCCTTCAACACCTTCGTCGACAAGGGGCTGATCCGCCCGATCGCGGTGGGCTACCGCTACATCACGCCGGACGGCATCCGCAGCCGCATCGGCCACTTCTCGGACAACCTGCGCGAGCCGCTGAACATGATCAACGCCTTCCTGCAGGGCGACTTCACCCAGGGCATGACCAGCTTCTGGCGCTTCACCATCAACACCACGATCGGTATCGGCGGGTTGAACGACGTCGCCACCACCGCCGGCCTCAACGAGCGGCGCGAGGATTTCGGCCAGACGCTGGGCGTCTGGGGCTCGGGCGACGGCCCGTACGTCGTCATCCCGATCCTCGGGCCCTCCAACGGGCGCGACGTGCTCGGCCGCGTGGTCGACTGGTTCAGCAACCCGATCGACTGGGAGCTCACCACGTGGCAGGCCGTCGGCGTCGGCGCCGGGCAGGGCCTCGTCGAGCGCGAGCGCCTGATCGGGCCGATCGACGACATGTACGATACCTCGCTCGATCCGTACACGACCTTCAAAAGCGCCTATACACAGCATCGCGACGCTGCTATCAAGAATTCGAGCGGTGCCACGACCGACTACTACAACGCGGTCGGCCCCAGCGCGAAATAACCTTTTTGGAGTTCCCTTCCATGAAGCAATGGATACGCACCCTTTGTGCTGCCGCGTTCCTCTTTGCCGCCGGCAACGCCCACGCCGACGTCGACGGCGCCAAGACCTTCGTCGACACCGTCGCCAAGCAGGTCCTCGATATCCTGAAGACCAGCGAACCCGCCGCGCAGAAGCAGAAGCAGCTCGTTCCCATCTTCAGCAACAAGGTGGACACGAACTTCGTCGCCAAATTCGTGCTCGGCCAGAACTGGCGCACGGCGACGCCCCAGCAGCAGCAGGAATACCTCACCGCCTACGGCCCGTTCGTCATCAATAACTACGCCAACAAGCTGACGCATTATTCCGGCCAGCAATACACGCTGACCAACGCGCGCCAGGACAGCGACGGCAGCTACCTCGTCACCATGCATATTTCCGGCGGCGACGCGGGCGACGCCAATATCGACTACCGGCTGCGCCAGGGCGGCGGCGGCTACCAGCTCATCGACATCGTGATCGAGGGCGTCAGCCTGCTGACCACCCAGCGCTCGGAGTTCAACGGCATCGTGCAGAACAAGGGGATGGATTACCTCATCACCCAGCTCAAGGCCTCGACGGCGAAGAATTCCGCCAGCGCCAGCGCGCAGTAGCCGCTTAAGCCGCCAGCAGCGATTTATAACGTACGCGTTTAGGGATGACGGAGTCCTCGCCGAGGCGCTTTTTCTTGTCCTCTTCGTAATCGGCGAAGTTGCCTTCGAACCATTCGACGTGGGAGTCGCCCTCGAAGGCGAGGATATGCGTCGCGATGCGGTCGAGGAACCAGCGGTCGTGGCTGATGATGACGGCGCAGCCGGCGAATTCGAGCAATGCTTCCTCCAGCGCGCGCAGCGTCTCGACATCGAGGTCGTTGGTGGGCTCGTCGAGCAGCAGCACGTTGGCGCCGGATTTCAGCATCTTCGCGAGGTGGACGCGGTTGCGCTCGCCGCCCGAGAGGCTGCCGACCTTCTTCTGCTGGTCGGAGCCGCGGAAGTTGAAGGAAGAGCAATAGGCGCGCGACTTCATTTTGATCTTGCCGAGCTCGATGTCCTCGGCGCCGCCGGACATTTCCTCCCACACCGTCGCGTTGGCGTTGAGCGAATCGCGCGACTGGTCGACGTAACCGAGCTTCACCGTCTCGCCGACCTTGAAGGTGCCGGCGTCCGGCTTCTCGGCGCCGGTGATCATGCGGAACAGCGTCGTCTTCCCCGCGCCGTTGGGGCCGATGATGCCGACGATCCCGCCCGGCGGTAGGCTGAACGACAGATTGTCGATGAGCAGCTTGTCGCCGAAGCCTTTGCGCAGCGCTTCGGCCTCGATGACATTATTGCCCAGGCGCGGCCCGGCGGGGATGATGATCTGCGCCGTGCTGGTGCGTTTCTCCGCCTGCTGCGACACCATTTCCTCATAGGCCTTGAGGCGCGCTTTCGATTTGGTCTGGCGCGCCTTCGGCGAGGAGCGCACCCATTCGAGCTCCTCCTCCATCGCTTTCGCGCGGGCGCTTTCGGTGTTCTCTTCCTGCCGCAGCAGCCGGGCCTTCTGCTCCAGCCAGCCGGAATAATTGCCCTCGTAGGGCCGGCCCGTGCCGCGATCGAGCTCGAGCGTCCAGCCGGTGATGTTGTCGAGGAAATAGCGGTCGTGCGTCACCATGACGACGGTGCCGGGATAGTTCCTGAGAAAGTTCTCCAGCCATGCCACCGATTCCGCGTCGAGATGGTTGGTCGGCTCGTCGAGCAGCAGCATGTCCGGCTTCTCTAAAAGCAACCGGGCGAGGGCCACCCGGCGCTTCTCGCCGCCGGAGAGCTTCTTCACCTCGGCGTCGCCGGGCGGGCAGCGCAGCGCGTCCATCGCCACCTCGGCCTCGCGTTCGAGGTCCCAGGCGCCGGCGTGGTCGATCTGCTCCTGCAGCCTGCCGGCCTCCTCGGCGACCTCGTCGGAGTAATCCGCCATCAGCTCGTTGTAGCGATCGACGAGCGCCTGTTTTTCCTTGAGCCCGTCCATGACGTTCTGCAGGACGGTGCGCTCCTCGTCGAGCTTCGGCTCCTGCTCGAGGAAGCCGACCTTGATGTTCTCGGCCGGCCATGCCTCGCCGTTGAATTCCTTGTCAACCCCCGCCATGATGCGCAGCAACGTCGATTTCCCCGAGCCGTTATGGCCGACGATACCGATCTTGGCGCCGGGAAAAAAGCTCAGCCAGATATCCTTCAGCACGGTCTTGCCGCCCGGATAGGTCTTGCTGAGGCCTTTCATCACATAGACGTACTGGGTCATCGCCTGCCTTCATGAACATTCGCGGAAAGCCGGTAAAATAGTGACCGGCCCTGCATTTGGCAAGCGCAGTGCTGATTTCACGGAACCGTCATCGGCGGCGTGACGGGGCCCATGGTATAATTCGGAGTGGCCGAAACCCTGGCGGTTCCATCCCCGGCTGCTGACCTTTTATCCGTCGAGGCCCATGGAGTCCGCGCGGGTCAGGCCTGGCGATTCCGAAGAGACGCATGCACTCGGGCAATTGCCCGACCTGGTGGAGGCCATCGAAAAGGCGCGCGCCAGCCTGAAGGAAAAGGAAGGTCCCGTGCTGGAGCCGGGAGAGCTGCTGGTGTGGAACACATCTTTCCTGCTGCATGGGCCCGGTCAGCGGGTGGAGAATCCGTCGGCCCGGCCCGGAGAGCCGAGATTCTTGAAGGCCATGCAGAGGCAATTCACGGGATCATCCGACCGCCACGGCTTCATCAGCATGAGCAGCGCCATCCCTTCCCGGGAACGGGAGTAACGCGTCAGCGTCGCGCGCTGAAGAAATCGCTCAGCAATTTTCCGCACTCCGTTTCCATCACGCCGCCGATGACTTCCGGCGCGTGGTGGCAGGTGGGTTGTGCGAAGATACGCGCGCCGTGCTCGACGCCGCCACCCTTGGAGTCGTAGGCGCCGAAGACGATCTTCTTGATCTTCGCCAGCGATGCCGCCTGCGCGCACATCGCGCAGGGTTCCAACGTCACATAGAGAGTGCAGCCTTCGAGGTATTTTTCGGTGCGTGCCGCACATGCTTTTTGGATGGCCAGAAGCTCGGCGTGCGCCGTCGCGTCGTGGCGCGCTTCGACTTCGTTGTGGGCGGTGGCGAGGACGTTGCCCTGCGCGTCGGTCACGGCGGCGGCGATGGGCACTTCGCCGGCGGCGCCGGCTTCGGCGGCGTGGGCGAGGAGTTGCTGCATGAGGGAGGTGGTCAACGAATGCCCCGGCCGCCGGCTAGCGTTTGCGGAACGCTTCCATATTGACGACTTTTTCGTCGTTGGCGGGCTTGGTCTCTTCGCTCGGCGGCTCCTCGTCGAAGGCGGCGCCCTGCGGTTTTTCGTGAGGCTGGCGGCCGGTCACCGGGCAGGCGACGGCTTCCTCGCCGCTGTCGGTCTTCGGCGCGCGCTTGCCGTGGAACTGCAGGCCGAACTTGATCGAGGGATCGGCGAAGGCGGTCAGCGCGTCGAACGGCACGACGAGCTTTTCCGGGATGTTGTTGAAGCTCAGCATCACCTGGAATTTCTCCTCGGTGATCTGCAGGTCCCAGAACTGGTGCTGGATGACGATGGTGATCTCGTCCGGGTAGCGCGACTTGAGCTGCGGCGAGATCGAGACGCCGGGATAATTCGTCTGGAACGAGATGAAGAAATGATGGTCGCCCGGCAGGCCGTAGCGGTCGACATGGCGCAGCGCATCGCGCACCACGGCGCGCATCGCGCCGTCGATCAAAGAAGGATAGTCGATGGTTTCCTTGCTCATTTTCCTAGCTCCAGAGCCATTTTTAGCCGCTCCGGCGGCTTTGCGCCAGTAAATTCCACCTAAACCGGACCGGATAGAAAATCCCGGACGTGCTGCCGGGCTTTTATACCACAAATCCGGCGGGTAACAGAAACCCCCGGGTTTTAAGGCCCGGGGGTCCGGAAAGCTTCTGTTGCCCGGCGCATTTCCCGCCGCGTTACTAACTAGGACTTGTCAGGCTACACTAAGCAGCGAGACGAGCCGCGACGACAAAATTGTCGTTAGCAGCAACGAGTGCAACGTTGTCGTTGGCACTTGTAAAACGACCCGATATCGACGGAATCATCCCGGGCAAAAACGACGCCTTTATTGCGGTTGTCGATGCTGATTCGGCCCCGTAGTCCTTGCAATGCTTCCTGCTTCGGCCTGCTGGCCTCCGCAATGAAGCGCCGCTTCGCGGGCTCAGGGCTGCTCGGACATACTGTCCTCGTCGCTTATCTGGAACCCGCAGGAGTTCTGGTGGAGCCGCCGGGCTCTGCCCCCGGGTCCAATCCGACTATTCCGCGTCGCGTTTATCGCCATAGTCCCCGAAGGGACGAGGTCCAATATAGGGCTTTTGCCGGGCAAAGGGAAGCCCGGCGTGGCGCCCCGGCAAGCCGTGGTTTTGCGGGGGGTTGGCGGCGCTTTATTCACACGTTTGTCGCGCAACCGTCATCAAACCGTCATGCTCGGGGCGTAGTCTCGGAGGTGAGGGAAACCACGTAAAATGAGTCCAAAACCCCCAGCGCCTGCTGCCACCACGCCGTCCCCCAAGGACGCGGCGCCTCCCAATAACGACGACGGCACGCCGAATACGACGCCGATCCTTACCGTCGGCGATACGCCCTACGACCTGTCCCAGGGCGCGGATAGGGATGCGGGCATCGCCCAGAGCCGGCTGATGCTCAAGGCGCTGCCACCTAAATTCCAGCAGGACGCGCACCAGCTCGCCGGCTTCATCCAGCACTTCAGCACAACGCTCGACGACCTGCCGCCCGAGCTGGTCAAGGCCGAGGGCTGGAACAGGCTGAGTGACATGCTCCAGTCCGGCGGCGGCTACCTCGACGGCAGCAAGATCTCTCCGGAAATGAAGACCTGGCTCGAAGGTGCGGGCGGTGCGCTGCTGAGATCCACCGGCACCTTCAAGGGATTCAAGGGCGCCATCGATACCGCCAACACGGTGACGGACGCGGGCGGCGCGCTGTGGACCGGCGCGCTGTTCGGCCCGCGCCTCCTCGGCGTCATCGCCGAGCGGTATCATGAACATGCGAGTTCCGTCGATCCGATGAATGCGGACCAGGCGCTCGCCGTCGCCACCGCGTACGAAGCCTCGATCTATTGCTATACCGTGAAAGGCGCGCCGGACGCTCCCGAGATCGGTTTCCTCGACAAGGCGGGGGCCTTCAGCGAGCACACGCTTTCCTGGCTGATCCATTTCATCGCCGATACGCTCCACATGCCGGAGGTGGCCGCCTTCCTGATGGCCATCCCCAAATATATCGTCAACGGCTTCGACGACTGGCACGGGGTCTACGCGGACGCCGCGAAGCAGCTCAAGTCCGAAGGCCATCACGCGGTCAGTTACGACGCCCTCCTGAAAGACAGTGCCGCCGCCACGGTCATGCCCCAGGCGGACCTCGATGCCAGGAACGGCCCGCTCAGCTCGCTCGACAGGTATGCGGGCGTGGAGCTCAAGCCCATCCTGGATTCGCTGGGCACGTCCACGGCCGCCGTGATGGATGACGGCAGCATCGTGACGACGCCGGGCGCAGGCGGTAAGCCCGATATCACCAAGCCGGCCGTCAAGCCGAATAACAAAAAGCTTAAAGTCGACGAGGTCCACGATGCGACGGGCGTCGGCGCGCTCCTGGACGAGCTGGTCACCGTCCCGCCCGGCCATAGCCTGCCGGTCGGCGGCGCGATCGTTGTCGGTAAGGTCGCGCTGGGACTGGGATCGGCCTATACCGCCTTTGCGGCGGTCTCGCGCTTGCCGATGTCGCTGCTCAAGCGCACCAATAACGCCGTCGTCGGCGCACGCGCCGGCTACCTGCGCGCCAAGGCCAATGCATTCTACAATTTCGAGAGCGCAGAGAGCGCGGCGAATACTGCCCGCTGGAACGCGGAGACGGGCAATAAGCTTGTCGAGCGCGCGACCGGCATCAAAAGAATCTTCAGCGGCTGGGATGAGTTCCGGGCATTCAAACTGAGCCTCTCCCCCGAAGCGCGCGACCGCATCCAGGAGGCGGGCGACGAAGCCTATACAAAGGCCTATGACGAAAAAATCGCAGAACTCGACGCCAGGGGCGGCGCGCGCGTGGCGCAGAACCGGGCGGTCGCCGAGCGGCTGCGCGCCAGCGCCGCAGAGCTGGAGAGCGTCGGCCGTCGCGTGAACGTCGTGCTGGAAGCAGGGTCCCTGCCGGTGCCCGGCGAGGCCACGTTCCGGCGCAACCCCAATTCCTGGAATGAACGCTCCTCCTGGAGAATCCGCACCAGCGGCGCCCGGGCGCCCTCGGAAACCGCGACCGGCCGGATCAGCAACGTCCTCAGCTGGGTCCCGGGCCGCGTTATCGGTGCCGTGGACCGGCGCCTGCGCGGCATTGGCCGGGTTACGTACGATCTCACCGCCGAACGCTACATCAATAACGCCGAGCGCGATGCCGATGCGCTGCGCCACGGCAGCAGCGAAGAATACGAAACGTTCCGGGAGATCCGGGACGAGGTCGATGCACTGAAAGCGCAGCGCGCCGAGCTGCAGGGCCGGGTTTCCACCGCATCCGGGAGCACGAAAGCCAACCTCGACCAGCAGATCAAGGATATCGACGCCCGGCTGAATAAAGCGGACGGGATATTCGGCAACAAGCCGGCGCTGAACGGCCAGCTCCGGGATGCAAAGAATGCCCTCGATGCCGCGATGAAAGCGCATCCGCCGACGCCCGAGGATCTCGCCAGGGCCAGTTTCCTCGACCGGACGGCACTGAATTTCCGCCTCGCCGCCAAGGAAGGCCCGGCCTCGCTCGCGCGCGCCATTGCTCATCCGGATGAGCACGCGGCGCTCGGCCGTGCGCTGAAATTGCTGCCGCGCGTCGGCGGCGTGCCCGCCAACATTGCCGGCGGCGCGCCACTTGAGGCCGCCCTTGCACCTGCGCCGGCGCCTGCTCCCAGTGCGGCGTCTCCGGCTAGGTCGATAAAAGTCAGGCTCGGCGATGCGGTGGATGGCGCACTCCGGACATTCCACGGCACGGTCAGCAATGTGCAGGATTGGGGCCGCTGGGTCACCGGCCGGCCGGCGCCGAAGGCTGCTTCGCTCAGTTCCGGCGTGCCGACGGACAATCCGGCCCCGAACGACGTCATCTACGTCAACCACAACGCTCCTGCTGCCGATGGTGCCCACCGCAAGCCGTGGTCGCAGCCGCGTATCACCGGGAAGACGCCCGTGAAGGATTCGGGCTATGCGGGCGATCCGAACCAGTTCAAGCCTGCGCCCTCGGCGAAGGCGACGCCTGCTCCGAAACCGGCGCCGGGGAACGCTCACGGCACTCCGAATGCTTCGCCCAACGGCACCGCGCAGACGAATGCGCCGTCCGGCAATCATCCGGGCCCGCAGGCGAATACGCCGCCGCAAGGGAAAGTGCCGCCGCAGACAAATCCGGCGCCGCAGGGCGACCCCGCTCCCGCTCCTGCCGCCGGCAGCGACGCGGCCGAGATCGCCGAAGTGGCGGAAGTCGGCCGGATCGGCGCGCTGAGCCGCAGCGTTTCCGTCGGCGGCAAGGCGCTGGGGGTCTTCGGGGTCCTGTTCACGGCGGGAACGGGCGCTTTCATGCGCGCCCGCCGCGAGGCGAAGAACGGCGGCAGCCTGCTCGACGTATATGAAGCCGAAGTGACCGGCCTTGTCTATGACAGCCCCAGCGACACCGGCCTTGCCACCTGGATCGGCCTGCGCGACTGGAAGAACGGCGACTGGAAGCGCGGCCTCGCGGTCACCGGCCAGACGGTATCGTTCGGCATGATCCCGATCCCCACCTGGATAGACGGCAACCGGTTCGGCGACAAGATCGGCACCATCTGGCATACGAGGGCGAAAGAGATCGCGGACATCGGCAAGCTCATTCCCGCCGGCAAGCCGCAGCCGCAGGGCAATCTTTACCTCAACCGCGTCATGGAGCTCAAGGCGCTGCAGGCGCGCGGCGTGAAGGAAGTCACGCTCGACAGCGGGCCGATCGACTCCGTGCCCATCATCGGGCCGCTGGTCGGGCTGGGCAAGGGCGCGGCGGGCCTCGCCTCCGATGCCTGGAGTTCCATCACCGGCGGCACCCCGTCCGCGCCGGAGGAAGACTGGCACGGCCGCGTCGTCGGCACCGGCCCGGCGTATGACGGCCACGGCGGCCACGGCAAGCCGTCGAAGAAAAGCATCCCGATCGCGGAAGCGATCAATGCCAACATCGCCCTCTACATGGCGAACGACAACGGCTCGCTGGCCGATGCGAGAAGGCTGCATCCCGATCCCAAATCCTTCTGTGCGGCCGATCCGGATTTCCTGAAGCACCTTGGCGAGCCGGCCGCTCATGCCGCGCCGGCCAAGCCGCCGGTGACCACGTCGCAGCTTGCGTCCGTGCATGTGAACCTTGCCACCCCGATCCGCTCGGAAGTCGCGGGGACCGTGCTGCTGGATGACAAGGCGCACCCGCGTACGCCGGCGCAGGTCAACGGCGACCATATCATGGCGGCGGCGACCGATGCGGCCGTGCGGGCGCAGCTTGCGGCCAAGCACCATGGCGGCCCGATCGTCCTCACCCATTCGCGGGTCACGGTCGGCAGCCTCGTGCCGCCGGATACCAAGGGCGGCAAATTGCCGCCTACCGATCCGCGCGCCTACGAGCCGATCCACCACAACGCCTAATTACCCACACCTGCTGACGTGGCTTGCGTCATTCGCGCGCTCGGCTAACATGCGCGGCGTGAGGCAACGGGAGTGCAGAACATGGGCCAGACAGCGGCGAAACTTCAGGTGAGCGCGCCCGAGAACATTCCCCTCGGCGAGACCGCGCCGACGCGGCGGGCGACGTCGGCGGCGCTGGAGAAATTGCTTTACGAGCCGATCGCCGTGCTCGACCACGGCTTCGTGCGCGTCATCGACTACATGGGCGACGACGCGGCGATCGTGCAGGCGGCGCGCGTCTCTTACGGGCGCGGCACCAAGCAGGTGAGCCAGGACAAGGGCCTCATCAACTACCTGATGCGCCACTGGCACTCGACGCCGTTCGAGATGTGCGAGATCAAGTTCCACGTCAAGCTGCCGATCTTCGTCGCCCGGCAATGGATCCGCCACCGCACGGCGAACGTGAACGAATATTCGGCGCGCTACTCGATCCTCGACAAGGAATTCTACGTGCCGTCGCCGGAGCATCTCAACCCGCAGAGCAAGGTGAACAACCAGGGCCGCTCCGAGCAGGTGCTGAGCGGGCCGGAAGCGCAGCGCGTGCTCGACATCATCCGCGGCGATTCGGAGCAGGTCTACGCGCACTACGAGGAGCTGATGAACGCCGATGCCACCGGCACGCCGAAGAGCGGGGAGCATTCCGGCATCGCCCGCGAGCTGGCGCGGATGAATTTGACGCTCAACTACTACACGCAATGGTACTGGAAGATCGATTTGCATAACCTGCTGCACTTCCTGATGCTGCGCGCCGACCCGCACGCGCAGTACGAGATCCGCGTCTATGCCGATGCGATGCTCGACATCGTCAAGGCCTGGTGCCCGTATGCCTACGAGGCGTTCGAGGAGCACCGGCTGCATGGCGCGCGCTTCTCGCGCTCGGGCATCGCGGCGCTCAAGCGCATGATCGCCGGCGAGCAGGTGACGCAGGAGAACTCCGGCCTCACCAGGCGCGAATGGGCGGAGTTCGAAGCGGCGCTGAAATCCTAGGGTTTCCGCGCGGGCGTCTCCCTAATTCCCTCAATACCGTCAAGAAGTTAGTTCTTACCAAAGGTTAAGCCCGGGCGGCCTTTCCCTGATGGGTTTTTTGCACTGCGGTACCTATATAACCCTCCATCAAACAAAGGAGGTGGTTATGAAAAAACTCGCAGCAGCGGCCCTGCTTCTTCTCGCAGGCTCGTCGAGTGCTTTCGGGCAGGCGGTAACTCCCGCCTACCACGCGCCGCTCGCGCCGAGCTATGGCGCGGCCGACAGCAGCGCCTATGGCCGGCGCTATGACGTTCCCGCGCAATACCCGCGCGAGGCCGTCACTTCCCGCCCGGTAACGCGAGGGAACGACAAGGTCTTCAGCAATTACGACCCGCAGCCGCAAAGCAACCACGAGCAGCGGCAGGCGCAGAACGAACGGCTGATGTTCCTGCAGAACTCCCTTTAGCAACGGCCGGCCGGGAGTTTGCGCTCCCGGCCGTGCGGGAATGCGTAAAAGTTGCTGCGCAACATGGGCGCAGCAACCGAGGGTAGCTGCCGATCCCGGGATTTTTCACCGGATAAATGCCTCAAATGCCTTCGCATTCGCAGCATTTTATATTGCAGCGCAAAAAATCGCTGGATTTTTTGCGGCGCAGCAATTATGGATGGGGTGCTCGGTATTGGAGAAGGCTTATGAAAAAAACAGTATTCATCCTCATCCTCCTCAGCTCACCCGCGATGGCGGGTCAATCGATCGATCTGGCTTATAGTTCAAACGACTACGGTAACGTGACCCCGCTGCCGCCGGTCGTTTCCTCGACCCCTGCGCCGCCGCCGGAGGCATCGGTCGTTCCCGCCAGTGCACTGCAGCAACAGCCGCCGCGACCGGCCAAGCAGAACGATCCGCACAAGACGGATATGACGCTGAGCGACTTCTTCTAGGAAGCGGCGATCGTGCGCGCGATCTCCCCGAACTGCGCCAGCGCGCTGCCCGAATAGGCCTCGCCGCGATCGGCGGCGATCCCCAGCCCGGGCTCCAGCGGCACGCTGCCGAGAAACGGCACGCCGTGCTTCTGCGCCAGCGCCGCGCCGCCGCCTTCGCCGAACAGTGCGTGGCGCGCGCCGCCGGTCTCGAACCAGCTCATATTCTCGATGACGCCGAGCAGCGGCACGTCGACGCGCAGGAACATCTGCGCCGCCTTGTCGGCGTCCGCCACCGCGACCTGCTGCGGCGTGGTAACGATGATCGCGCCGTCGAGCGGCACGAGCTGCGCCAGCGACAGCGCGATATCGCCGGTGCCGGGCGGCATGTCGATCAGCAGCGCGTCGAGTTCGTGCTGCGCTTCGCCCCATTGCGTGCTGCGCAGCAATTGCTGCAGCGCCTTGCTGATCATCGGCCCGCGCAGCACGGCGGGCTTGTCGCCGGTGATCAGCGCGATCGACATCGCGCGGATGCCGCGCGCGACGGGCGGCAGCATGCGCCCGTCCTTCACCTCCGGCGGCAGCCAGGCGTCGAGCCCGAGCATGCGCGGGATCGACGGCCCGTAAATATCCGCATCGAGGATGCCGATATTCCACCCCATCGTAGTGAGCGCAGCGGCGAGGCTCACCGTCACCGTCGATTTGCCGACGCCGCCCTTGCCGGAGGCCACCGCGAGGATGCGCTTCACGTGCGGCAGCTTCTCGCGGTTCCATTGCGCGGGGCGGCGGGCGGCGGGGTCGTCGATGCTGGCGGGCCGGCTGCTCATTTCCTGTTCAGCTTGATTGAGGGTGGCAACTGCCTTTATATCTACGCCGCGCAGCAACAAAGCAAGCGCGCGAAAGGCAGCGAATGGCGGACAGTAAAAGCCCGTGGGGACGGCGCGGCGGCACTCCGGGCGGCAATCGCCCCGGCCTGCCCTCCGGTCCCGGCGGCGCCCCGGGCGGCGCCGGCGGCGGCAAGAGCTTCGACTTCGAGGCGGCGTGGCGGCGCTTCTGGGAGCGTTTCGAGCAGCGCTTCGGCGGCCCGCAGAACGAGGCGCGCATCGCCGGGATCGCGCTCGCCGCGCTGGCGCTGCTGTGGCTGGCCTCGGGCATCTACCGGGTGAATTCGGACGAGCTCGGCGTCGTGCTGCGCTTCGGCAAGTACGAGCGCACCTCCGGCCCGGGCCTCAATTACCACCTGCCCTATCCCGTCGAGCAGGTCGTCATCCCCTCGGTCACCTCGGTCAACAAGCTGGAGATCGGCGATCGCAACGCGACGGCGGACAACCCCACCGTGCGCCGCGACAAGTTCGCCCTCGCCGCCGCCGAGTTGCCGCAGAACCGCGAGGGGCTGATGCTGACGGCGGACCGCAACATCGTCGATATCGGTTTCGAGGTGCAGTGGAAGATCGACGGCGCGGCGCCGGAGAAATTCCTCTTCAACGTGCGCGACCCGGCGCAGACGGTGCACGCCGTCGCCGAATCGGCGATGCGCGAGGTCATCGGCCGCCACGCGCTCGACGACATCCTGACCACCGCGCAGAGCGAGATCGCCGAGGAGACGCGCACCATCATGCAGCAGGTACTCGACTCCTACGACGCGGGGATCGAAATTACCGCGGTGAACCTCAGCCGGCCCGACGTGCCGCAGCCGGTGATCGACGAGTTCCAGGACGTCAAGCGCGCCCAGCAGGACAAGCAGACCGCCGAATCCGTCGCCGAGGGCTACCGCAACGAAGTGATTCCCAAGGCCAAGGGCGACGCGGCGCAGATCGTGCAGCAGGCGCAGGCCTATAAGGCGCAGGTCGTCGCCGTCGCGCAGGGCGACGCGGCGCGCTTCGGGCAGATCTACGCGCAGTACGTCAAGGCGAAGGACGTGACCAAACGCCGCATGTATCTCGAGACGATGGAGGACGTGCTGCAGGGCATGCCGAAGGTCATCGTCGACCAGGCGGGCAAGGGCAGCAGCAACCTGATGCAGCTCGTGCCGCTGCCGGTGGTGAAGAATGCGCTGGCCGTCGCGCCAGCGCCGCAGCCCGTGCCGCCACCCATCGCCATACCGGCGCCGCCCGCCGCCGCACCCGCCAGCCCGCAGGGAGACAGCCAATGAACACGCGCTACGTCACTTACGCCGTGGCCCTTCTCGCCGTCCTTATCCTCGTCTCGAACGTGTTCTTCATCGTGCCGCAGACGAGCCAGGCGATCGTCGTCCAGTTCGGGCGCATCGTGCGCGTCATCTCCGGGCCGGGGCTTTACGCGCGCGTGCCGTTCATCCAGTCGGTCTCCTATTTCGACCGCCGCATTTTGGGCTTCGACGCGCAGCCGGCGGAGTTCATCACCCACGATCCCGCCGCCGGCATCGACGAGCGCGTGGTGATCGACGCCTTCGTGCGCTACCGCATCACCGACCCGGTCAAGTTCTACCAGGCCTTCAAGACCGAGGGCAACGCCGATTCGCGCATGGGCTCGATCGTGCTCTCGGCGATGCGGCGCGTGCTGGGCGGGCGCTCGCTCTCCGACCTGCTCTCGGCGGGCCGCGAGCCGATCATGGAGCGGATCAAGGGCGAGGTGAACGACGTGGCGAAGGGCGAGAAATCCACCGCGCAGAACAGCCCGGCCTTCGGCATCGAGGTGGTCGACGTGCGCATCATGCGCGCCGATTTGCCGGCCGACATCTCGCAATCGACGTATGAGCGCATGCGCAAGAACTTCACCAAGGAAGCCCAGCTTTTCCGCGCCGAGGGCGACGAGCAGGCGACCGAGACCCGCGCCAGCGCCGACCGCGAGAAGATCGAGATCCTCTCCGAAGCGCGCAAGCAGAGCGAGACCATTCGCGGCGAGGGCGACGGCGAAGCGGCGCAGATCTACGCCGCCGCCTTCGGCAAGGACCCCGATTTCTACCGCTTCTACCGCTCGATGCAGGCCTACCGCCGCACGCTCAGCAAGGACGACACCACCATGGTGCTGACGCCCGACAGCGGCTTCTTGAAAGAAATGAACCAGTAATTATGTGCACCGTCATTGCGAGCGGCAGCGAAGCAATCCAGTCCTTGCCATCGGCATATCCTGGATTGCCACGCTCCCGATGGTCGCTCGCAATGACGACTAAGGAGTGACTATGAATCGTTTTGCCCGCCCCCTGTTCGCCGTCTTCCTCCTCGCCTTCGCCCCGCAGGCCCATGCGGTGCCGGATTCCTTCAGCCCGGTCGTCGAGCCGCTGCTGCCGGCGGTGGTCAACATCTCGACGACGCAGAAGATCACCCAGCCGCAGGGCATCCAGTTCGATTTCCAGGGGCTGAGCGACGATCCGCAGAGCCAGCAGTTCAAGGAGCTGTTCAAGCAGTTCAACCAGCAGTTCGGCGGCGGGAACGTCTCGCGCGAGGTGACCTCGCTCGGCTCCGGCTTCGTCATCGACCCGTCGGGCTACGTGGTGACCAACAACCACGTCGTCGCCAATGCCGAGGACATCACCGTCATCTTCGCCGACGATTCGCACCTGCCGGCGAAAGTCGTGGGCTACGACCCGAAGACCGACCTCGCGCTGCTCAAGGTCAAGGCCGACCACCCGCTCGCCGCCGTGCATTTCGGCGATTCCGACGCGCTCAAGATCGGTGACTGGGTGATCGCGGTGGGCAACCCGTTCGGCCTCGGCGGTTCGGTCTCGGCGGGCATCGTCTCGGCGCGCTCGCGCAACATCAACGCCGGGCCGTTCGACGATTTCATCCAGACCGACGCGGCGATCAACCGGGGCAATTCCGGCGGGCCGCTGTTCAACGTCAAGGGCGAGGTGGTCGGCATCAACGCCGCCATCTTCTCGCCGACGGGCAGCAATGTCGGCATCGGCTTCGCGGTGCCGTCCGATCTTGCGAAACCCATCATCGACCAGCTGCGCTCGACGGGGAAAATCCGCCGTGGCTGGCTGGGCGTCAAGATCCAGGAGGTCAGCGACGACGTGGCGGGTGCGCTGGGCTTAAGCCCGGCGCGCGGCGCGCTGGTGCTCGAAGTCACCGGCCCGGCGACCGGCTCGGGCATCCAGCAGGGCGACGTCATCACCAGGTTCGACGGCCACGACATCAAGCAGATGCACACGCTGCCGCGCATGGTCGCCGACGAAAAGCCGGGCAAGCGGGTCGAGATCGTCGTCTGGCGCAAGGGCAAGGAAATCCCCTATGAAGTGACCATCGGCGAGCTGCCGGTGGAAAAAGGCAAGGCCGCCGCCGACAGCGCGGACAACGACGAAGCGCCGGCGCCGAAAAGCGACCTCGTGCTCGGCATGGCGGTGACGCCCATCACGCCGCAATTGCGCGAGCAGGCCAGCCTGCCGCGCGACGCGCACGGGCTGCTGGTCACCGAGCTCGACCCTGAAGGCGCCGGCGCCCGCCATGGCATCACGCCCGGCGACATCATCCTCGATGTCGGCGGCAGCCCGGCCGATTCGGTCAGGGCGTTGACCGACGGCATCGCCGCCGCGAAAAAAGCCGGGCGCGAATTCGCCCTGCTCAAAGTGTCGCGCAAGAAGGCGCTTCTGTTCGTCGCCGTTCCCACGAAGTAGTCGTTGGTGGTTCGGGCCGGTCTCCTGACCGGCCCTCACGCCGCTGTCGCGGGCTCATGGCTGGCTCGCCCGGCTCGCTTTTCGGCCGAGTGGCTGCTCGCTTTGCGCTTACATTCGCTTTTCTATGGGTCTAGGATGCGCGGGCTCGCATTTACAACAGCCCATAGGAGGCAAGCATGACGACCCTTTACACCGCCCACGCCACCAGCACCCACGGCCGCGAAGGCCACGCATCGACGGACGACAAGCTGATCGATCTCGATCTTGCCACGCCCGGCGGCAACAAGAAAGGCAGCAACCCCGAGCAGCTTTTCGCCTGCGGCTACGCCGCCTGTTTCGGCAGCGCCGTCGAGTATGTCGCCAAGCTGAAAAAACTTTCCGCCGGCGACGTCACGGTGAAATCCGACGTCAGCCTCAACAAGGACGAGGGCGGTTTCTCCATCGCGGTGAAGCTCAATGTCAGCATCGCCGGGCTTGATGCCAAAACGACGCGCGAAGTGGTGACGGAAGCACACAAAGTCTGCCCCTATTCGAAAGCGACGCGCGGCAATATCCAGGTCGAGCTGCAAGTGGACGGTGAGACCTTGGCAAAAGCGGCCTAGGCTTCCACCCAGTCCTGCCGGCGGATGCCTTGCACGTAGAGCAGGGCGGAGAGATCGTTGAAATGGATCGCCGCCTTCGCCTCGGCGCGTACGAGCGGCCGGGCGTGGTAGGCGATGCCGAGGCCGGCTTCCTTCAGCATCGGCAGGTCGTTGGCGCCGTCGCCGACGGCCAAGTGCTGCGCTTAAGGGGGATCTTACGCTGCGCAGCAATTTTGCGCAGCGTGTCGCGCTTGGCGTCGCGTCCGAGGATGGGCTCGATGACCTTGCCGGTGAGCTTGCCGCCCTCCACTTCGAGCGTGTTGCCGCGCGAGACGTCGAAGTCCAGCGCGGCGGCGACGCGCGTGGTGAAGAAGGTGAAGCCGCCGGAGACCAGCACCGTATACGCGCCGCGCGCCTTCATCGTCGCGAGCAGGGGTCCTGGCGCCGGGCGTCAGGGTGATGCGCTCCTTCCACACGCGCTCGAGCACCTCCGCGTCGAGCCCGGCGAGGAGGGCGACGCGCGCACGCAGCGCCTCGGCGAAATCGAGCTCGCCGTTCATCGCCCGCTCGGTGATGGCGGCGACCTCGGGCTTCTTGCCGACGAAATCGGCGAGCTCGTCGATGCATTCCTGGGCGATCATCGTCGAATCCATGTCGGCGATGAAGAGCTTCTTCTCGCGATGCTCGAGTGGCTGGATCACGTAATCGAAATCGGGCGATGCGAGCGTCGCCGGCAGATGGAGCTTGTCCTCGGGCAGCAGGATGTCGCAGGCGCGGCCCCTTCTCCAGCCAGTGCGCGCGGCCGGCGGCAAGCAGCGTGACAGCGTCCTTCGAATCCAGTACACGGCCAGCAGCGGCGATCAGGGTCAGGACCATGGCGCATCGGATTCTCGTACTGATGGGGGCAACCGGCAGCGGCAAATCCGCCCTCGCGCTGGAGATAGCGCAGCGCGCGCCGACTGTCATCATCAATGCCGACGCGATGCAGATGTACCCGCGACCTGCGTATCCTCACCGCACGCCCCTCGGCGCAGGAAGAAGCGCAGGCGGAGCACCGCCTCTACGGCGTGCTCGACGCCGGCGAGCGCGGCTCCGTCGCGCGCTGGCTGCCGCTCGCGGCCGCCGAGATCCGCCGCGGCATGGGAGCAGGGCAAGCGACCGCTGCTGGTCGGCGGCACCGGCATGTATGTCAAGGCGCTGATCGACGGGCTCGCCGAATTGCCGCCCATCCCGCAGGAGGTCCGCCAACGATTGCGCGCCATGGATCCCGCCGAACGCCGCGCATTGCTCGAAACGAAAGACCCGGCGATGGCGGCGGTGCTAAAGCCCGGCGACACGCAGCGCAATCTGCGCGCGCTCGAAGTGCTCGAGGCGACCGGGCCGCAGCCTTCGCGACTGGCAGGACGCGCCGGAGACGCCGGTCTTTCCGGATGCGGAATATGCATGCTTCCATACCGAGCTGCCGCGCGCCGAGCTCTATGAGCGGCTCGATGCGCGCTTCCTTGCCATGCTGGAGCAGGGCGCGCTGGAGGAGGTGAGAAAGCGCTGCATGCGCGCCGGCTTCCGGCGTCGCTGCCCCTGATGCGCGCCGTCGGCGTGCCGCAGCTTTGCGCCTTCCTCGACGGGAGCATGGCGCGCGAGGAAGCCATCGCCGGGGCCCAGCAGGCGACGCGCAACTACGCCAAGCGCCAGATGACCTGGCTGCGCAGCCAGATGCCGGGTGCGGCCCTAATTTCTTCCGGAGATACAATACAATAAGGTAGCTCAATCTTCACGGTACCTTCATATTTTGTCGACGGCCTTACGACTATAAAAGAGTATGGCCGATACCGCTTCACAGGCTCCCGATCCGCTGCTCCTTGGGGCGATGCACGGATGGTCGATGCGCAGCTCGCGAACAAGATGCGCGATTATCCCGACAACCGGCCCGGCCTCGAAGCGCAAAAGACCTATCTCGACGGCCTGCTGGGCGCGCTGATCGGCAGCCTGGAAAAAGCGACTTCCCTCAAGGCCCAGCAGCGCGAATTCGTCGACATGCTGCACACGCAGTGCGCGGCGACGGTCTACGGGGGCCAGCCGCCCTTCGCCTACCAGCTCCTGGCGCAGACCCTGCATGAGGGCCGACAAGCCTACTTCCATAAGCTTGAGGAGGGAGAAGATCCGGCCATGCGTTCCCATGGGCTGGGCAAGCGGTCCCATGCGGCCTTGCTGCGCGAGGAGCGCGGCGAGGGCCCCTTCGGCCCGGCGATGCAGTATCTGGAGGCCAGCATGCAATCGATGCAGGCCCTCGATACGATGGTGATGGCCATGCAGAAATCCAAGGACATTCCGGAAAATCGCTGGGCGACGACTTTTTTCGATTACGTCGCGCAGAAATACAAAAGCCGCTACCCTTCGCTCACCGACGACCAGATCCGTGGAAGCCAGACGCACATGCGGGCCATGCATCCGCTCATCCTCCAGACGCTGGCGGATATATTCGGTCCCTACCACGAGATACTCCCCTACGTCACCAGCGTCGAGATGGCCTGGTTCGTCCGCCAGGAAGCCAACCGGATGTGGCGGGAGAATCCGCAGCGTCCGCTGAATCCCACCCTCTTCCCGGTGGCGGGAGTGGCCAACGACGATGCGGAGCCGCTGCTCGAGCTGGCGCACAGGCCGGAATTCATCGCCCGGGTGGAGAAGAACCTCGGCCCGATCTTCAAGGAATACGCCGCCTTGGGCGAGGACCCGGCCGTGCTGCTCAAGGCGATGAAGGCCTACGAGGAGCAGCTGGGCCACGACGAACGCCACGCCCAGGCGCGCTGAATTCAGCCGCAACGTTGCGGTTTCCGCCAGTTATGCTACAAACCAAGCCCTTTCCTCCAAGGAAATCATGGGCGATATCGAGACAAAAGAGATCACCGGCGCGGAAATGGTCATCCGCGCGATGGTGGAGAACGGCACGGAAGTCGTCTTCGGCTATCCGGGCGGGGCGGTGCTGCCGCTCTACGACGCGCTGTTCCGGCAGAACGCGCTGCGCCACATCCTCGTGCGCCACGAGCAGGGGGCGGGCCACGCCGCCGAGGGCTATGCGCGCTCCACCGGCAGGGTCGGCGTGCTGATGGTGACCTCGGGCCCCGGCGCCACCAACACCGTCACCGCGCTCACCGACGCGCTGATGGATTCGGTGCCGCTGGTCTGCGTCACCGGCCAGGTGCCGACGCATTTGATCGGCTCGGACGCCTTCCAGGAGGCGGACGTCGTCGGCATCACCCGCTCGGCGACGAAGCATAATTACCTCGTGCAGCGCATCGAGGACCTCGGCCGCATCATGAACGAGGCGTTCCACGTCGCGGTGACGGGCCGCCCCGGGCCGGTGCTGGTCGATATCCCGAAGGACATCCTGAACGCCACCGGCATCTACCGCAGCGGCGACGGCAAGCAGCGCGCCTCCTACAAGCCGGTGCCGAAGCCCAACACCCGCGCCGTCGAGCGCGCAATGGAGCTGATGGCGCGCGCGAAAAAGCCGCTCTTCTATGTCGGCGGCGGGCTGGTCAATGCGGGCCCGGAGGCGGCGAAGAAGCTGAAGCAGCTCGCGCGCGCGACCGGCTTCCCGGTGACGACGACGCTGATGGGATTGGGCGCTTTCCCCGGCACCGACAAGCAGTTCCTCGGCATGCCCGGGATGCACGGCTCGCTCGAGGCCAACATGGCGATGAGCCAGTGCGACGTGATGATCAATCTCGGCGCGCGCTTCGACGATAGGGTGACCGGCCGGCTCGACGGTTTCTCGCCGGGCTCCAAGAAGATCCATGTCGATATCGACGCCTCCTCGATCAACAAGATCGTGCCGGTGGACGTTCCCATCGTCGGCGATGCGGGCGAGGTGCTGGCGCTGATGCTCGCGCAGTGGAAGGAAAAGAAGCTCACCGCGCAGAAGGAAGTCGCCGCGTGGTGGAAGCAGATCGATCTGTGGCGCAAGAAGGACTCCTTCGGCTACCAGCAGGCGGGCAGGCACATCAAGCCGCAGCACGCGCTGCGCCGGCTCTCGGCGCAGCTCAAGGGGCAGGATTTCTTCGTCACCACCGATGTCGGCCAGCACCAGATGTGGGCGGCGCAGCATATTCTTTACGACAAGCCCAACCGCTGGCTGACCTCGGGCGGGCTGGGGACGATGGGCTACGGCTTCCCGGCGGCGATCGGCGTCGCCGTGGCGCATCCGGGGGAGACGGTCGTCTGCGTCACCGGCGAGTCGAGCTTCATGATGAACCTCCAGGAAATGTCCACCGCCGTGCAGTACCGGCTGCCGGTGAAGATCCTCATCCTCAACAACCAGTATATGGGCATGGTCCGCCAGTGGCAGGAGATGTTCTACGAATCGCGCTATTCCGAGTCCTACATGGATTCGCTGCCGGATTTCGTGAAGCTCGCCGAGAGCTTCGGCATGCGCGGGGCGCGCGTGAAGGACCCGGCGAAGCTCGAAGGCGCGCTTTCGGACCTGCTCGGCCACGCCGGCCCGGTGCTGCTCGATTGCTGGGTCGACCCGGCCGAGAACGTCTACCCGATGATCCCCGCCGGCGCCGCGCACCACGAGCTCGTGCTCGGGCCGGAGAAAACGGCGCGCAAGCTCAACACCAACCTCGTCTAGCACAGGCGCCGGGTGCGGTCTTGATGCGTTCATGACCTATGGGGCGGCAAACATAATAGAACGTTTATCGCTGTCGGGTCACTCCTTGGGCACGTTTACCAACCCCTTAAGGAGTCACCCATGAAGAAACTTACCATCGTCCTCGCGCTGGCGGGCATCGCCCCGCTGCTCAGCGCCTGCGGCGGCACCGACACCCGCGAGACCGTCATCCACGACCGCCCCGTCGTCGTGCAGCAGCCTGCATCGACCACCGTCGTCAGCCCGTCCTGCCAGAACGGCTACGACGCCTCGACCAACAGCTGCTACTAACCTGGTCCCCGACCCGGCCGGGAGCGCCTGAAAAAGCGCGTTCCGGGCCGAATTGTGCGTTGCGGCACCCCGGGCGTTGCGCTAATCTCCCCCGCCCGGAGGAAGCCCGTGAGCGACTCGCTCGACATCGTCTACGACATCGCGCCCGAAACGGCGCCGCAGGACCGGCACATCCTCGCCGTGCTGGTCGATAACGAATTCGGCGTGCTCAACCGCGTCGTCGGGCTGTTCTCGGCGCGCGGCTACAACATCGAATCGCTGACGGTGGCCGAGGTCGAGACGAGCAAGCGCCTGTCTCGCATCACCATCGTCACCCGCGGCACCGGCGCCAAGATCCGGCACATCATGGCGCTGCTGGAGCGCATGGTCCCCGTGCACCGCGTCCACGACCTCACCCTCGAAGGCCCCTATATCGAGCGCGAGCTGGCGCTGGTGAAGGTCGCCGGCAGCGGCAAGCCGCGCGTCGAGAGCCTGCGCATCGCCGACATCTTCCGCGCCAAGCCGGTCGATACCAGCAACGAAAGCTTCGTCTTCGAGATCACCGGCACCACCGACAAGGTCAACAGCTTCATCGACCTCATGCGCCCGCTGGGGCTGGTGGAAATCTGCCGCACGGGCGTCGCCTCCGTGGCGCGGGGCAAAAAAGGAATTTAGGAGAGAGACATGAAAGTTTATTACGACAAGGACTGTGACACCGCCCTCATCAAATCGAAAAAAGTGGCGATCATCGGCTATGGCAGCCAGGGGCATGCGCATGCGCTGAACCTGAAGGATTCGGGGGCGAAGGACATCACCATTGGGCTGCGGGCGAACTCGAAAGCCGTGGCCAAGGCGAAGCAGGCGGGCTTCAGGGTCGCCGAGGCGAAAGAGGCGGTGAAGGACGCCGATGTCGTCATGATCCTCGCGCCGGATGAGTTCCAGGCGGACATCTATGTCGAGATCGAGCCCAACATCAAGCAAGGCGCGGCGCTGGCGTTCGCGCACGGCTTCAACATCCATTTCGGCTTCATCAAGGCGCGTGCGGACATGGACGTGTTCATGGTCGCGCCGAAAGGCCCCGGCCATACGGTGCGTTCGGAATACGTCAAGGGCGGCGGCGTGCCGTGCCTGGTCGCCATCGCGCAGGACAAGTCGGGCAATGCGCTGAAGCTGGCGCTGTCCTACGCCTCGGGCGTCGGCGGTGGCCGCTCCGGCATCATCGAGACGACGTTCAAGGACGAGTGCGAGACCGACCTCTTCGGCGAGCAGGCGGTGCTCTGCGGCGGCATCACCCACCTCATCACGGCGGGTTTCGAGACGCTGATCGAGGCGGGCTACCCGCCGGAGATGGCCTATTTCGAATGCCTGCACGAGACCAAGCTCATCGTCGATCTGCTCTACGAAGGCGGCATGGCGACGATGCGGCATTCCATCAGCAACACGGCGGAATACGGCGATTACGTCACCGGCCCGCGCATCATCACCGCCGAGACGAAGAAGGAAATGAAGCGCGTGCTGGAGGACATCCAGTCCGGCAAGTTCGCCCGCGAATTCATCGCCGACCGCGCGACGCAGGGTGCGCACCGGCTGGAGAAATTCCGTGAGGAGTCGGCGAAGCACCCCATCGAGCAGATCGGCGCCAAGCTGCGCGCGATGATGCCGTGGATCGGTAAGAATCGATTGGTCGACGCCGCCTAAGGCAGCGTGAAATACGCGGGCAGCGTGCCGCTCGCGTGCAACCTATCGAGCAGCTCGAAGAAGGGCAGGGCGGCGAACCAGGAGGCGGCGTCGAGCATCGCGCGCAGCAGCAAATAGGGCTCGAGCGTCAGCACCGGCGGGTTCTTCCAGAGGCGCAGGTTCGGGATGAAGCGCGGGGTGCGGGCGTAGTAATCGTTGTAGGCCTCGCCGAATTTTTCGCGCAGGAAACCTTCCTCGCGGGTGACGAGGTAATGGTACATCGAGATGAACAATGCGGGCAGGACGATGATGAACGTGATGCGCGCGCTTAAGAAACCGACACCGAGTGCGCCGATGAGCGAGAACAGGTAGAGCGGGTTGCGCACGACCGAGAACGGGCCGCCGCTCACCAGCTCGCGGTTCTTGCGGCCGCCGATATAGGCGAAGCAGAAGATGCGGCCGAAGGCGGCCGCCAGCACCAGCACGTAGCCGATGAGCTCGAACGCGTCGTGCGTCGCGCTGCCTTTCTCGAAATAGGGGTGGGTGACGACCAGCAGGATCACCGCGGCGACGCCGATGAGCCGGCTCTGGCCGATGCGGTTCTTATTGAGGTGGCGGGCCATGTGCGGAAGGATTTGGCTTTTGGAATGGTGGTTGCTATAGGTGGCGTAGCAGAAAAACCCGGATACGCAAGACAATGGCAAGCGGACGCATCATCATTTTCGACACGACGCTGCGCGACGGCGAGCAATCGCCGGGCATGAGCATGACGACGGAGGAGAAGCTCCTCGTCGCCGAATTGCTCGACACGATGGGCGTCGACGTCATCGAGGCCGGCTTCGCCATGGCTTCCGACGGCGATTTCGAGGCGGTGAAGGCCATCGCCGAGCGCACGAAGAACGCCGTCGTCTGCTCGCTGGCGCGCGCCAAGCCGGCGGACATCCACCGCGCCGGCGAGGCGGTGAAGCCCGCGAAGCGGCCGCGCATCCATACGTTCATCTCGACGAGCGACATCCATCTCAAGTACCAGTTCAAGCTCAGCCGCGAGGAAGTGCTCGACATCATCCGCGAGATGGTGACGCTGGCGCGCTCCTACACCGACAACGTCGAGTTCTCGGTTCTCGGCGATGGACGCGACGCGCTCGGACGCGGATTACCTGTGCCGCGCGGTCGAGGTCGCCATCAAGGCCGGCGCCGGCACGATCAACCTGCCGGACACGGTGGGCTATGGCACGCCGGAGACCATCGGCTCCATGTTCCGCGACGTGATGAACACCGTGCCCCAACGCCGACAAGGCCATCTTCTCCTTCCACGGGCAGAACGACCTCGGCCTCGCCACGGCGAATTCGCTCGCGGCCGTGATGGCGGGCGCGCGGCAGATCGAATGCACCATCAACGGCATCGGCGAGCGGGCGGGGAATACGTCGCTCGAAGAAGTGGTGATGGCGCTTAAAGTGCGCAAGGACGTTTTCGGCGTCGAATGCGGCATCAAGACCGAGCACATCATGCGCGCCAGCAAGCTCGTCACGCAGGTGACCGGGCAGCCGGTGCAGGTGAACAAGGCGATCGTCGGCGCCAATGCCTTCGCGCACGAGTCCGGCATCCACCAGGACGGGATGCTGAAGAACCGCGATACCTACGAGATCATGACGCCCGAATCGGTCGGCGTCACCAAGACCAACCTCGTCATGGGCAAGCATTCGGGCCGCGCGGCGTTCAAGGACAAGCTGCGCGAGCTGGGCCTCACGCTGGGCGACAACGCGCTGGAGGACGCCTTCGTGCGCTTCAAGACGCTCGCCGACAAGAAGAAGGGAAATTTTTGACGAGGACATCCTCTCGCTGGTCGATGCCGAGCGCCGGCAGGAGCGGTTCGGCTTCGTGCGGCTGCGTATCGAGGCCGGCAACGAGGGGCCGCAGACGGCGCATCTCGTCATGACGGTCGACAGCGGGGAGAAGAGCATCGAGAAGGCGGGCAACGGGCCGGTCGACGCCATCTTCCGCGCCATCCGCGCGCTGGTGCCGGGCTCGGAGCCGTCGGAGCTGAAGCTATATCAAGTGCACGCCGTCCACCGGCGGCACGGGACGCGCAGGCGCACGTCACCGTGCGGCTGGAGAAGGAGGGCAGCGAAGTTTCCGGCCACGACGCCGACGTCGACACGCTGGTCGCCTCGGCGCGCGCCTATATCTCGGCGCTCAACAAGTTCGAGCGGGCGACGAAGCGCATCAACTACACGGATACGGGCGAGGGCCGCAGCGCCGAAGGCCAAGAAAAAAGCGGGCTAAAGGTCCCAGGTGCGGGCGAGCGGCGGCCCGGAAGAAGGCTCTGCCGGCGCGGCGGGCGTGGGAGGCAGGGGCCTCCGGTCGTCGCCACATCTCCAGCGCGTGGATGCGGACGATCTCTTTTTTCGCATTGTCGAACGCTTCCTCGGGAAGCTGCCGGTCCCCCGGCAGGTGCCGGTTCCTGTAGTGGAGATCGCCCAGGTCCTTGATCGCCGTTTCGTAAGCCTGGCCCTCGCTCCATTCCATCTTGTAACTCATCCAGGTCTTTACCTGCTCGGTGAGTTGCGCCGGGGTCGGGTGTTCGTACCGCCCCGTCGCCGCCAGCCGGGAGGCTATCTCGATATGGTTGCGCCGCTCGTCCCCGGCGACGTCCCGAGGGGTCGACAGAGGGGCTGGAAGGTTCGGATCGGTCATCAGATCATCCTATCAGCGGAAAGTTACCAACATATTAATCCTCACCGCCCGCGCTCGGTGGCGTCGCCATCGCCGCGCGGGTGCACGTCACCGTGCGGCTGGGGAAAGCGTGCGGGGAGGTCCGCGGCCACGACGCCGGTGCCGACACGCCCGTCGCTTCGGCTAGGCACGGCCGTTTGGCTCCGCTGAATAATTGATACGGCCCTCTCTGCGCGGCCCTGCCTCCATCAACGCATCAATCTTCTGCTTCAGACTTGTGCTAAAGGTCAAGCGAACGGAGCCGCCGCCCACTTCGTCGATAACGATATGGCCCGGCTCCGTGTCGGGAAGCTGACCGGTCAGCCAGGTGAGCGCACCTTCGAGCTGGCGATCCTGCTCAGCGGACAGGATGAAAGCAACGCCCGTCCTTGGAGCCGATGTGGCTTTCTATAATTTCGCAGGCCCCGTATATCCACGGGGATGCGATTGGCTGCCGTGTGTACCATCCCATTATTGTCAATTATAGGCATGGAGAGGATTGGGAAGAAAATACCTTGCTCCAGAATAGTTTATAGTCTTGCGTCATGGTGTAACTCCTTGCTTATGTTAATATCGACTGACGGGCTCTTGCGCGGCGTCGAGCTTGGTCTCGATGCGGTCGAGCGTGTGCTTGCTGTGGCGCAGCACCGCGATGGCGCCGATGGCGACGGCGGTCACGCCCGCCGCGCCGAAGCTGGTATCCAT
>JBBCHK010000001.1:0-35241 GCA_037200745.1 Alphaproteobacteria bacterium | reverse complement strand
CGGGCCAATCGTGATTGGCTTTCGCCTGATCGTTGCTGTTGAAGAGTTTTCCACGGGTCCCTTTTTGTCATTCCCGCGCAGGCGGGAATCTCTGTCACCACTTGCGTATGCTTAGAAAGAGATTCCCGCCTGCGCGGGAATGACGGTATAGAGGAAACCTAACAGGATTCAACGGTTCATGAAGCAAAATCCGCGTATTTTCGCCCTTATTGTCGCCGCAGGGACCGGCGCGCGGGCTGTCGGCCCGGTGCCGAAGCAGTATCTCCCCATCGCCGGCCGGCCCATGCTGCGCTTCAGCATGGCCGCGCTCGCCGGCCATGGGCGCATCGAAGCGGTGCAGGTCGTCATCGCGCGCGGTCACGAGAAATATTATGAGCAAGCGGCAGCCTCTTTTATTCCTCCCCCCGCCGGGGGGAGGTTGGGAGGGGGGCCTGGTCAAGGCTCAGCTTTGCCTCGCCCCCACCCTAACCCTCCCCCGATGGGGGAGGGAATCCTGCTGCCGCCCGTCATTGGCGGCGTCGAGCGGCAGGATTCGGTGCGCGCCGGGCTGGCCGCGCTCGCTGCGCACCGGCCGGATTACGTGCTCATCCACGATGCGGCGCGGCCGTTCCTCACCCACGGCGTCATCGACCGGCTGCTGGCGAAAATGGCGGCGGACAAAGGCGTCGTCCCCGCCCTGAAGCTCGCCGACACGGTGCGCCGCCTCGAGAACGGGAAATGGGAGGAGGTGGATCGCCACGGGCTGCTGCGCATGCAGACGCCGCAGCTTTTCCCTTATGGAAAATTGTGCGAATTGCAGAAGGAAGACATCGCCGTCTTTACCGATGACGCCGGTCTGTGGCTTGCCGAAGGCCTCGCGCTGGACTATGCCCTAGGCGAGGAAGGGCTGCGCAAAGTGACCACGCACGAGGACATCGCCTGGGCGGAAAGTTTCGCGCGCGGCCGCATCGCCGTCGGCTCGGGCTTCGACGTGCACCGGCTGGCAGCCGGGGGCGGTAGTAAGGGAATCATGCTGGGCGGCGTGGCCATCGCGCACGACAAGGTCCTCGAAGGCCATTCCGACGCCGACGTCGTGCTACACGCGCTGACCGACGCCATCCTCGGCGCCATCGGCGAGGGCGATATCGGCATGCATTTCCCGCCGGGCGACGAACAATGGAAAGGCGCCGATTCCGCGCAGTTCGTGCGCGAGGCGCTGCGCCTTACTTCCGCGCGCGGCGGGCGCATCGCGCATGCGGACGTCACCATCATCTGCGAAGCGCCGAAGATCGGCCCGCACCGCGATGCCATGCGCGCCCGCATCGCGGAACTGCTCGCGCTTTCGCCGGCGCAGGTCAGCGTCAAGGCGACGACGACCGAGGGGCTCGGCTTCACCGGTCGCGGCGAGGGCATCGCCGCGCAGGCCACCGTCACGCTCGAACTGCCGGGGGCCGCATGAGCCGCCGCGACCTCGCCACGCTCTACGGCGTCGGCTTGCTACCCGGCGCGCCGGGGACGTGGGGCTCGGCGGTCGCCGCCATCCTCGCCTTCGTCATCCTGATGTTCCCGTACGGCTGGGCGCTGCTGCTGCTGCTCGTCGCCTGGTCGCTATGGGCGGGCACGCGCGCCTCGACGCGGCACATGGCGGAATTCAACACCGCGCACGACCCCAGCGAGATCATCGTCGACGAGCTCAACGGCCAGTGGCTCACCTACAGCGTCTGGCATGTCTGGATGGTGGTGCTCACCAGCATCGACAACACCGTGCCGGATTTCGATACCGTCGTCGCGCTGCTCAACCATATCGGCGGCAGCCCGCTGGAGCTGGCGCTGGGCTTCGTGCTCTTCCGCTTCTTCGACATTCTCAAGCCCTGGCCGATCAGCCTCGCCGACCGCAAGGTGAAGGGCGGCTTCGGCGTGATGTTCGACGACGTGCTCGCCGGGCTTGCCGCCGGCACGGTGCTCGCCGTGTTCCATGTTTTCTCGCCGCTGCTGCTCGGCCCGGTCGCGGAATCCGCCGTATGAACAGTATTTTTCCACTCCAGCTGCAGCACGCGGCGCAGGAGCTGCTCGATGCCTGCCGCAGGAAAAAGCTGCACCTCGTCACCGCCGAGTCCTGCACCGGCGGCCTGATCGCCGCGCTGCTCACCGACCGGCCGGGCTCCTCCGCCGTCTTCGCCCACGGCTTCGTCACCTATGCCAACGCGGCCAAGCGCGAGATGATCGGCGTGCGCAAAAAGACGCTGGAAAAATTCGGCGCGGTGAGCCCGGAAGTCGCCATCGAAATGGCCGAAGGCGCGCGCAGGGAAGCCGATGCCGACCTCGCCGTCTCCGTCACCGGCATCGCCGGCCCGGACGGCGGCAGCAGGAAAAAACCGGTCGGCACCGTGCATATCGCCGTCGCCCGCAAGAAAAGGAAAACGCTGCACGAGGGACACCATTTCACCGGCGACCGCACCGCCGTGCGCCTCGCCAGCGTCGAAGCCGCGCTGCGGCTGGTGATGAAGCGGATCGCGTAGGCCGTCATTGCGAGGAGCGCATCGCGCGACGAAGCAATCCAGGGGCCAGCTGCACAGACTGGATTGCCGCGTCGGCTCCGCCTCCTCGCAATGACGGCTTCTAATCCGTCCCGGATTTCTTTTTCTTCGCGGCTTTTTTCTCGGCGACCTTGCGTTCGCGGAAGCCGACGGCCCAGTCCTGTTTCTGCTCCTGGCGCGTGCGGGCGAGCGCCAGCGCGTCGGGCGCGATGTCCTCGGTGATGACGGAGCCGGCGGCGATCATCGCCCCTTCGCCGATGGTGAGCGGCGCCACCAGCGACGTGTTGGAGCCGACGAACACGTCGCGGCCGATGGTGGTGCGGTATTTGTGGAACCCGTCGTAATTGCAGGTGATGGTGCCGGCGCCGATATTCGAATTCTCGCCGATCTCGGCGTCGCCGATATAGCTCAGGTGGTTGATCTTCGCCCCGGCCTCGATCTCGCTTTTCTTCACCTCGACGAAATTGCCGATCTTCACTTTTTCGCCGAGGTTGGTGCCCGGGCGCAGCCGCGCGAAGGGGCCGACGACGGCGCCGTCGCCGATCACGCTGCCCTCGATGTGCGAGAAGGCCTTGATGTGCGTGCCCGCGCCGATCGCCACCCCGGGGCCGAAGAAGACGTTCGGCTCGATCAGGCTGTCGGGGCCGACGACGGTGTCGGCGCTGAAATAGACGCTGGCCGGGTCGAGCAGCGTGACGCCCGAATCCATGTGCGCGCGCCGCGCGCGCTGCTGGAACGCCGCCTCCGCCGCCGCCAGCTCGCCGCGCGAGTTGACGCCGAGCACTTCCGCGCTCTCCGTCTCGATGACGTTGGCGCGGTAGCCGGCGCTATTGGCCAGCTCGACGATGTCGGTGAGGTAGTATTCGCCCTTGGCGTTGTCGTTGCCGATCTGCCCGAGCAGCTCCCACGCGAGGTTGCCGCGAATGGCGAAGACGCCGGAGTTGCACAGCGTCACTTTCTTTTGCACCGCGCTCGCGTCGCGCGCTTCGACGATGCGCTCCAGCGCGCCGTCGCCGCCGAGGATAAGGCGGCCGTAATCGTTCGGCGCCTCCATGCGGAAGCCGAGCACGGCGACGGCGCAGCGCGCGTCGTCGAGCAGGACCTCCTGCAGCCGCGTCAGCGTCTCGGTGGTGACGAGCGGCGTGTCGCCGTAGAGCACCAGCAGGTTGCCCTCGAAGCCGGCGAGCGCGTCCTTCGCGGCGAGCACGGCGTGGGCGGTGCCGAGCTGCTCCTCCTGCACGGCGACGGTGACCTCGCTGGTGATGCCCGGCATCTCGCAGACGTAGCGCGAGACCTGGTGCATCCCCGGCGCGATGACGACGACGAGCTTGTCGATCCCCGCCTGCGCCGCCTGGTAGAGCACGTGGCCGACCAGCGGGAAGCCGGCGAGCCTGTGCATCACCTTCGGCAGCTCGGAGCCCATCCGCGTGCCCTTGCCGGCGGCGAGGATGACCGCGGCGGTCGGAACGGCGCTCGATGCTTTCATGGCGTAATCCTGTGGCGATTTGGCGCCAGAGTGCTATGCTGCCCCCGCCGAGTCAAGGGGGAGAGCCATGCTGGCAATCGCACCGTATCTGTTCTGCATCCTGCTTTCGGGCGCCGTTTTCGTTCTCTGGCGGCGGGCCAACGGCCTGGCGGGCGCCGACGCGCGCCTCGCCCAGCTGCAGGAGGAGCAGGAGCGCCTGCGGGCGCAACTGCCGGAGCTCGACGCATTGCGCGCTGCGCTCGCGACCTCCCAGCGCAACGAGGCGCTCGCCCTGCAGAAGGTCGAGCATGCCGACGCCCGCATCCGCGATTTCGAGGCGGTGAAGACGCAGTTCGAGCAATACGCCAAGTCCGCCGCGCTGGCGACCGGCAACGAGCTTTCCAACAAGCTGCTGCAGGACCACCAGCGCGCCCGCCAGGAAACGCACGAGCAGTTCAGGCAATTCACCCAGCTCGCCACCGAGCAGCTGACGAGCAAGCAGCAGGCGCTCGCCGACACGCTCGGCAAGGTGCAGGGACAGGTGGACGCTTCGAAGGACCAGCTCGCCGTGCTGGTGCGCGCGATGCAGAATCCCATCGGCGCCGGCGCCGAGGGCGAGATCATCATGGGCAATATTCTGCAGCAGCACGGCTTCACGCCGGGGCAGGACTACGAGCTGCAGGTGCATCTGGCCGGCGAGGAGGGCGCGCTGCGGCCGGACTGCGTCATCTACCTGCCGCACCAGCACGCCATCATCGTCGATGCGAAGGCGTCGCAGCATATCTTCGCGCTGTTCCGCAGCGAGGGCACGGCAGAGTTCGACGCGAGCTTCCGCGAGATCCAGTCGAGCATGCGCGCCCACGCCAAGGCGCTTTCCGGCAAGTCGTACCAGGAGTCGCTGCGCAAGCTGAAGAACCGCAACGAGCAGCCGATCACCCGCACCACGCTGGTCATGTTCGTGCCCAACGACGAGATCGTCACCCGCCTGATCCACAAGGACCCGAACCTGATGCAGTTCATGCGCGAGCATGACATCATCCTCGCCGGCCCGGTCACGCTCTCGGGCATTTTCCTCACCAGCCGCGCGCTTATCCAGGAGGCCCGCCAGCTCGACGCGCAGGCCGAGATCGCCGGCCTCACCGCCGAGCTGATGGCCGACCTCATCACCGCGCTCGGCTACGCCGAGGACGTGATGAAAGGCGTGCGCTCCAGCGCCAGTGCCTACGACAAGTTCGCCGCCTCCCTCAACAAAGGCGTCATGGCCCGCATGAAGCGCCTCGCGCAAAAAGGCGTGCGCCCGGCGAAGAACAAGCAGCTTCCCGGCGCATTACCGCGCTACGACATCACCAGGGCCGACGAGGTGCTGCAGGGCGAAGCCGAGGAAGTGCCGACGCTGCTGGCGTTGCCGAAAGAGGACGCGGCCTAGCTTTCCTGACCGAACAATTGCGATTGCAGAAGCGTTTCGCCGGAAACCGAGCGCGTGGCGGGCGGGGAAGGTTGCAGTGCCGCCAGCGCGCTATTCCACTGCGCCGGGGTCTGCGCGGTAGGTGCCATGACGACGGTGCCCTGAATGCTTTTGGCGAACGCGGCAGCGATCTGCGCGGCGGCGGCCGGGCCGCTCAGCCCCGGCGTCGATTGCGCCTGCAGGGTTTCCATCAGGGCCGTGTTATCGCCGAGCGACATCATCCGACCGCTGTTATATACGGTCGCCATGGTTTTCCCGTTCACCTGCACTTCGGCATAGATCTGGTCAGCGCTGGCCGGCTGGCGTTGCACGGGGGCGATATTTTTTGCCACCTGCTGCATCGCCGCCATCTGCGCGGCGGGAACCCGGATCGAAGGAAGATTCGCGCTGACACGCTGGAGATACTGTGCGTCGATGGGGCCGGCGGGGTTGATCGTGGTCATACATGACTCCGTTGCAAGGGATGGATCGTCAGTCCCTATGCATTTTTCATGCCACGGTTGTGGTCAGTAAGGCAACCGCGCGCTCAGCGCGGCGCTTAGCGTGCCGTCATCGAGGTAATCGAGCTCGCCGCCCATGGGGATGCCGTGGGCGAGGCGGGTGATGCGCACGTTGCTGCCGGCCAGCCGTTCGGCGAGGTAATGCGCGGTGGTCTGGCCGCCGACGGTGGCGGAAAGCGCGAGGATGACTTCCTTCACTTCACCAGCCGCGAGGCGTTTCAGCAGCGGCTCGACGGAAAGCGCTTCCGGGCCTCGGCTGTCGATCGCCGAAAGCGTGCCGCCGAGCACGTGGTAGCGGCCCTTGTAGGCGCCGGAGCGCTCCATCGCCCACAAATCGGCGACGTCCTCGACGACACAGAGGTGAATAGTGTCGCGGTCCGCATCGGCGCAGATGGTGCAGGGGTCGGTGTCATCCAGCGCGCCGCAGGTGGCGCAGGTCTTCACCTCGGCGAGCGCCTGTTCGAGCGCCTGCGTCAGCGCCGGGATGCGCTGCTGGCGCTGGCGCAGCAGATGCAGCGCCAGCCGCCGCGCCGAACGCGGCCCGACGCCGGGCAGGCGGCTTAATTCGGAGATCAGACGCTGGGTGGCGGAGGTGGCCATAATCCTATCCTATAAAACTTGTCATTCCCGCGAAAGCGGGAATCCAGCTCTTTTCAGTGGCGCTTCGCGCGTCTGGATTCCCGCTTTCGCGGGAATGACGGAAAATCAAAGCGGCAGCTTGAAGCCGGCGGGCAGGTTCAGGCCGGAGGTGGCGCTGCTCATCGCGTCGGCCATGGCGGCGTCGGCCTTGTCCTTGGCGTCGCGGTGCGCGGCGAGGATGAGGTCCTCGAGCATCTCGCGGTCGGCGAGCGCGTCGTCGCTGAGCGATATCCTCAGCAGCTGGCCCTTGCCGGAAAGCGTCAGCTTCACCGCGCCGCCGCCGCTGTCGCCCTCGATCTCGCGCGCTTCCATCTCGGCCTGCATCGAGGTCAGCTTCTGCTGCATCTCGGCGGCCTGCTTCATCATTTTCTGGATGTTCACGTTACGGCTCCTTTTTCTCCGGCACGAAATCGACGACGCTGGCCTCGGGGAAAATGTCGAGCGCGGCGCGCACTTTCGGGTGGCTCGCCGCGTAGTCGCGCGCCTTGCCGCGCGCGCTGGCGCGCTGCTCGCGCAGCGTCGGCTCGCCTTCTTCCTCGCTGAAGGTGAGGCTCCAGGCGATGCCGGTCCATTCCTTCAGCGCCCGCGCGATGCGCGCCGGGACGTCGGCGTTGATGTGGGCGACCGGGCGGACCTCGATGCGGCCCGGCGCGAACCGCACCCAGGCGCAGATCGCCCACGAGGTGCGAGGCGAGCATCGCTTCCCTGCGCATCTCGAACAGGGCGACGACCTCCTCGTAATTCGTCGCGGTGACGAATTGCGGCTGCGGCTGGGATTCGAGCTTCGGCGCGGCGGCGCTCATCACGGTGGCCGGCGCCTTGCTGATGGCGGGCGCGGCGGAGGCGCCGACGGCGCTCGCCATGCTGTGCACGGAGGCGGACGTCGCGCGGCCACCCGGCGGTAGTGTGATAGCAGCGCCGGAAGCCAGCGCGCGCGACAGCTCGGCGGGCGTCGGCAGCTGCGCGGCGTAGCCGAGGCGCACCAGCACCATTTCGAGCGTGGCGAGCTCGGACGCGGTGTGGCGCATTTCGTCGTAGCCGCGCGTCAAAATCTGCCAGGCGCGGGTGAGGGCCGGGACGGAGAGCGTCGCCGCCATGTCGGTGCCGAGCTTCTGCTCGGCGGGGGAGAATTGCAGGTTGGAGGCGAGCGCCGGCGCGACGCAGATGCGCGTCAGGTAATTGCACGATGTCGAGCAGGTCGGAAAGCAGGATGGCCGCGTCGGCGCCCTGCGCGTGCAGGCGGCGCAGCTCGGCGAGCGCCTCGTCCATCGCGCCGCCGAAGATGAGGCTCAGCAGCACGAAAAGCTGCGTCTTGTCGGCGAGGCCGAGCATGTCGCGCAGCGACTCGGCGGTGAGGGCGACGTTGCCCGCCGCGTCCGTATGCAGGGCGATCGCCTGGTCGAGCAGCGAGAGCCCGTCGCGCACCGAGCCTTCGGAAACGGCGGCGAGCAGCAGCGCGCAGTCTTCCGGCAGCGCGACTTCCTCGGCGGCCGCGACTTTGACAAGATGTGCAGCGAGCGTGTCGATAGCGACGCGCCTGAGGTCGAAGCGCTGGCAGCGCGAGATGATGGTGACGGGGATCTTGCGTATTTCCGTCGTCGCGAAGATGAATTTTACGTGCGGCGGCGGTTCTTCGAGCGTCTTCAGCAGCGCGTTGAAGGCGCTTTTGCTCAGCATGTGCACTTCGTCGATGATGTAGACCTTGTAGCGCCCGGCGGCCGGCGCGTATTGCACGGAGTCGATCAGGCTGCGCACGTCCTCGACGCCGGTGTGGCTCGCCGCGTCCATCTCGATGACGTCGACATGGCGGCCTTCGGTGATGGCGATGCAGTTGGAGCAGACGCCGCACGGCTCCGTCGTCGGCCCGCCTTGCCCGTCGGGCCCGGTGCAGTTGAGGCCCTTGGCGATGATGCGCGCCGTCGTCGTCTTGCCGATGCCGCGGATGCCGGTGAGCAGGAACGCCTGCGCGATGCGCCCCGAGGCGAAGGCGTTGGTCAGCGTGCGCACCAGCACGTCCTGGCCGATGAGGTCGGCGAAGGTCTGCGGGCGGTATTTGCGGGCGAGGACGCGGTACATGGCGGTACTATATAGGCCAGCAAAGCGCGGAGTCGAGCCGATTAACCGGCATGTGGATGAGTGTCATCAGGCTGTCACAGTCTTCGGCTAGGATGGGGCTTAAGGAGAATCCATGACCGAGTCGCAATCCAAAGGGTCCGCAAGGCTGCACCCCGCAAACGCAGAATGCCGCCAACCCGCCGGCTTCCGGCCTGTTGCAGGGGCTTGCCCTGTTCGACGCACTGGTGAGCGGGCACACCCCGCCGGTGCCGCCGCCGGCGGCCCAGGTGCAGTACGTGCCCTGCGATCATTCGCATGACGCGCATTTTACGCCTTCCCCGCCCCGAAGGCCCGGCAGTCCCGCCATCCTGCCGAGCCCGGAGCGAGCGCGTCGAAATAAACGACGCGCGCACGGACGGATGGCTCCGGCAGCCGTCATCAGCCTGTCACGAAGCTCCTATAAGAAGAAGGAATGGCCAAGCAGGAAAAAGCGCCGCCGGGCTTCTGCCCCTACGCCGTCGAGGAGCTCCACGCGCCGCAAAGCTGGCTGCAGGTCGCGCGCGATCTCTTGGCCGGGAAAGCGCGCCCGGTCGTCGGCTGGGAGGTCGATTACACGCCGTGCTTCGACCTGCCGGCGCAGCGCGAGGCGATGTCGCAGCTCGGCTACATCGTTAAGAAATACGGGCCGCTGCTGCACGTCCACAAGCCGGAAGAGGACGACTACCAGGACCATCTTAGCCTGGATGGCGGCTGGAGCGAGCGGTTATCCTACGTGGAAGACGATTTCCCCGGCGCGGCGGGCAGTGGCTGGCGGACGACCCGGCAGATGACCGTTACGGTTGCTTCCTTTCGGACCTGGCCGGGTTACCGGCGCTGCCGCCCGCCGCCAGCCGCCCTGCAGATGTAAGTAGTCGCCGGCATTCGCGCAAGCATTTCCTCCACCTGAAGGGGGGAGGATCAAGGAGGGGGTCCTCAAGCGTTTCCTTGAACGCGGCGCGGCGGGCTGTTGCAGCAGACCCCCACCCAACCCTCCCCCTTGCAGGGAGAGGGCTTTTTCGGGGGGCGGGGGCTTGTTTTGTGGCCTCCCCGCTGGTAAGGTGGCGCCCAAGAGCCTGCGGAAAAACGACGGGCCCGAATCCATCGGCATAAACCAATCTGTCATACCGGCGAAGGCCGGTATCCATGGCCCTGCGCTTGGCGCAGAGGCACGACATGGGCCCCGGCCTTCGCCGGGGTGACATTCGCGGAGGGGAACGATGGTAGGCAGGATGATCGCGGCGATACCGATGCCGATGTTCGTGCGCCGCCGCGCGGGGCGAGATCGCGGCGTTCGCGCTGGTCACGGCGGGCGTGCTGCTCGCGGCGGCGCTTCTCACCTATCACCCGGGCGATCCGTCGATGAACCACGCCTCCTCCGAACCGGTGCGCAATGCGCTCGGGCTGTTCGGCGCGACGCTCGCCGACATGCTGCGCCAGACCGTGGGGCTGGATGGGGCTGCTGCTGGTCGCCGCCTGCTTCGGCTGGTCGTGGCGGCTGATCCTCAAGGACGAATCGATGCACGGGGCGTGGCGCTTCATCGCGCTGCTCGCCTGCCTCGTCGCCGGCTCGACGCTGCTGGCGCTGCTCGCCGGGGCGACGCGCGCGCTCTGGCTGCAGGACGCGCCGGGCGCCATCGGCGTCATCGTCGGCGTCGCGCTGGTGAAGTTTTTGCACGCGTGGGGGCTTGCGCTCGTCGCGGCGGCGCTGTTCTTCGGCACGCTGCCCATCGCGCTCGGGCTCAAGTTCCATGAATACAAGGCGATCGGCATCTGGCTGCGTTTCGCCGGCGTCGCCGCCTGGGACGGGTTGCGCACGACGATGAATCTTTTCCGCCGCGGCATCGCCGCCGAGGAGGACGAAGAGACCGTCGACGAGGTCGATGAAGAAGAGGACGGCATCGACGACGAGGAAGAGGACGACGAACCGCATCACGGCCCGCGCCTGGAGATGCCGAAGAAACGCATCGAGGCCAAGCGCGCGAAAAAGGACAAGCCGCAGGGCGCGCTCGATCTGCGGGCGCGCACGGGCAGCTACACCATGCCCTCGCTCTCGCTGATGCAGAAACACGCGACGAAAGGGCCCAAGCAGCTTTCCGAGGGCGCGCTGGAGCAGAACGCGCGGCTGCTCGAATCGGTGCTGAACGACTACGGCGTCAAGGGCGAGATCACCCGCGTGCGGCCGGGCCCGGTCGTCACGCTGTACGAGCTGGAGCCGGCGCCGGGCATCAAATCCTCGCGCGTCATCGGCCTTGCGGACGACATCGCGCGCAGCATGAGCGCCATCTCGGCGCGGATATCGGTGATCCCGGGACGCAACGCGCTCGGCATCGAGCTGCCCAACGCGCACCGCGAGACGGTCTACCTGCGCGAGCTGCTGGAGGACGACGTCTACGAGAAGACCGAGGCGCGCCTGCCGCTGGTGCTCGGCAAGGACATCTCCGGCGAGGCGATCATCGCCGACCTGTCGCGCATGCCGCACGTGCTGGTCGCCGGCACCACCGGCTCGGGCAAATCGGTCGCCGTCAACACGATGATCATGTCGCTCGTCTACAAGCTCACACCGGACGAATGCAAATTCATCATGATCGACCCCAAGATGCTCGAGCTCTCGGTTTATGACAACATCCCGCATTTGCTGGCGCCGGTGGTCACCGAGCCGGGCAAGGCCGTCGTCGCCCTCAAATGGACGGTGAAGGAGATGGAGAACCGCTACCGGCTGATGAGCAATCTCGGCGTGCGCAACATCGACAATTACAACAAGCGGCTCGAGGAAGCCAAGCACAAGGGCGAGGAGCTCACCCCGCTCCGTGCAGACCGGCTTCGACCCCGAGACCGGCAAGCCCATCATGGAAAAACAGGCGCTCGACATGAACGCGCTGCCCTTCATCGTCGTCATCGTCGACGAGATGGCGGACCTCATGCTCGTCGCCGGCAAGGAGATCGAAGGCTCCATCCAGCGCCTCGCGCAGATGGCACGCGCCGCCGGCATCCACATCATCATGGCGACGCAGCGGCCGTCGGTGGACGTCATCACCGGCGTCATCAAGGCCAACTTCCCGACGCGCATCTCCTTCCAGGTCACCTCGAAGATCGACTCGCGCACCATCCTCAACGAGCAGGGCGCCGAGCAGCTGCTGGGGCAGGGCGACATGCTCTACATGGCGGGCGGCGGGCGCATCACGCGCGTGCACGGGCCGTTCGTCACCGACAAGGAGGTCGAGAACATCATCGGCTACCTGCGCACGCAGGGCGAGCCGCATTACGACGCCGCCGTCACCTACGACGAGGAGGCCGAGTCCGAGGGCGGCGACGCCTTCGCCGAGGAGGAGACCGAGGCCGAGAAGGAGCTCTAACCGCCAGGCCTGCGACATCGTCATCCGCGAGGGCAAGGCGTCGACCAGCTACGTCCAGCGCCGCCTGAAGATCGGCTACAACCGCGCCGCGCGCATCATCGACAAGATGGAGGCCGAGGGCATCGTCGGCCCGGCCAACCACGTCGGCAAGCGCGAAGTGCTGATGCGCGAGTAGCGTTCCAGTTCCGGGAATTTCACACAATTGTCATCCAGTTCCATACGGTTCACCGATACATTCGAGCCATGTCGGAAGAAGATACGGTGAGGAAATACCACGCCATGCCCTTGTATGAGCTCGGGCAGGAATGCACCCGGCTGCGTGAGCTGCATGAAGCGGACATCGCCCAGCTGGGCGAGGGGCATGGGCAAAGCAAGGCGTCGCAGGCGGCGTTCTCAGCGGTACAGGCGATCTTCGACAAGCGCGCGAAGCGCCTGCCGGCGGCGGTCTCCCCTGAGCGTCCGCAGCGCAGCGACGAGGAGATCGCCGACGCCGTCGGCCAGTTCAGTAACCGCACCATCCAGAAATGGGCGGATAATTTCGCCAGCAGCGATTCCCCGCCGATGAGTCGCGAACGCAAACGCTTCGGCGAAGCCGCCCGCGCGGAAATGGAAGCCCGCCAGGACATAGGCTGCTACAAGCCGAGCTGGTAGCCGGGATACCCGGCGCTAATTCCACCTTGTGAAGAGGCGGCGCTTTGTCTAGCGTGCGGCGCCATGAAAAAAATCCTGCTCCTTCTGGGCCTCCTCTTCGCCGCCCCCGCCTTCGCCGCCGATGCGCCGGACCCCGACGCGGTGGCGCGCGTCGAGAAATATTTGACCTCGATCTATTCCATCGTCGCCGATTTCAACCAGGTGGACGCGAACGGCGCGGTGGCGACGGGGAAATTCTACCTCAAGCGCCCGGGCAAGATGCGCTGGCAATATAACCCGCCGACGCCGGTGCTGCTGGTCAGTAACGGCACCACCATCACCTATTACGACGCCGAGCTCGACCAGGTGAATTACGTCCCCATCGACCGTTCGCTGGCGGGCTTCCTCGCCCAGCCGATCATCAAGCTCGACAGCGAGACGACGCAGCTCACCGCCTTCACCGCGAAGGACGACGTCATCCGCGCCACGGTGGTGCGCAAGGGCCACGCCGACGAAGGCGCGCTGACGCTGGAGTTCAGCGACAACCCGCTCGCCATCCGCCAGATGATCGTCAGGGACCAGACCGGGCAGGAGACGACCGTCTCGCTGCAGAACGCCAAGTTCGGCGCCGACCTGCCCGACAAGCTCTTCGTCTTCGAGGACCCGCGCGGAGTGACGCCGCGCAAACGCCAGTAAAAGCCCTCTCCCTGAAAGGGGGAGGGTTGGGTAGGGGTCTGCTGAGTTTCCGATTCACATGCGTCCGATTGCGGAGTCGCCGAAAGACCCCCTCCTTGATCCTCCCCCTTTCAGGTGGAGGAAAGCGAATGCCGGACTCGCGCCGGTCTATGACGCAGGCAGTGCAGAGAGGCCGGAAATATCAGGAAATCCCTGCTTTTCCACAGTTTCCGATTTCACCGAACTGTCACACACCGGTGGCCCGCGCCCGGGCTATAGTGAGTTCATGACCACGGAGATCAAGCTTCATATCGACGACCGCAGCCAGCTCGAAGAGCTGATGATGGCGATGGTCGGGCTCGAGACGATGGCCTACATCAAGCCCATCGTCGACGGCCGCCGCACCAGCTACGCGGTCTTCGCCGCCGACGGCACCCAGCTCGCCGTGTTCGACTCCGCCGAGAGCGCCTATTACAACGCGGTGCGCCACAACCTCGCCCCGGTCTCGCTGCACTAGCGCACCGGGACGCTCTTCCCTTCCTCGAGAATCGTTTTGCCGTCGCGCACCAGCGTCACTTGCGCATGCACGTTGCCGGCGGAAAGCGGCGCGTGCAGCCGGCGGCCGATATAGGTGAAAAGGAACCCGCGCGGCGTATCGATCGCCTGCGCGTGCTCGGCGAGCGACTTTCCGTCCGGCCCGGCAATGCGCAGGGTGAGCACGTCGCCCTTGCGTGCATTCATCACATCCACCCAATAAGCGACGAGCGGCGCCTTCGCATCGAGCGCGATGAGCGAGCGCGGCGTATCGCGCATGGCTTTTTTGTCCGGCACGCTGTCGAGGATGCCGTCGCCCAGCAGCGCGGCTGCTGCGTACGCGGGCGGGTGCTGCCAGAGCGCGGCCCCCGCCGTGGCCGCACGCGGCGCTTTGCGGCCGGCCGTCGAACGGATCGAGCGTCACGCCGTCCTTGCGCACGGAAAAATGCAGATGCGGGAAATCGGTCTGCCCGGACAGCCCGACCTCGGCGAGCTTCTGCCCGGCGCTGACCGTCTGCCCCGGCGCGACGGCGATGCTGCCCTGCTTCAGGTGGCAATAGAGCGTGTCGTAGCCCTCGGCGTGGTGGAGCACCACGGCATTGCCGCAATCGCGATGCTGCGTGTCGTGGCCGGGGACGGTGTCGATGCTGACGTCCGCCATGCCGTCGCGCACCTTGCCGACGGTGCCGTCGGCGGCGGCGAGCACGGCGACGCCCGCGCGCATCGCCGCGAGGTTCTTCAGGCGGATGTCGGTGCCGTCATGGCCGTTCTCGTAGGTTTGCGGGCCGCAGCTATAGTCCAGCATGCCGGGGCCGGGATCGCGGTCGACGTAATTCTGCACGAAGCAATCGGCACCGACATGGCAGGCCAGCGGCCAGCCGAGCGTGAACGCCAGCGCGGGCACCGGCGCCAGCAGCAAAAGAAGCGCGGCGAATTTTTTCACGGCGCCAGCTCCACGATGACCGGCACGTGGTCGGACGCCATGTCCCAGCCGCGCGCCTCGCGCACGATGTGGCCGCCCTTGAGCGACGATTTCAGCCCCGGCGACAGCCAGATATGGTCGAGCCTTCGCCCCCGGTCGGATGCCGCCCAGTCGCGGTTGCGGTAGCTCCACCAGCTATAGAGTTTCTGTTCGTGCGGCACGAGGCTGCGCAGCGCGTCGATCCAGCCGCCGCTTTTGCGCTGGGCGATGCCGAGCTTCTCGACCTCGACCGGCGTATGGCTCACCACTTTGAGCAGCTGCTTGTGCGACCAGACGTCGTGCTCCAGCGGCGCGATGTTGAGGTCGCCGACGATGACGGCGCGGTGACCTGCCTTGATCTCCTGATGCGACCAGTCGGCGAGGGCGTCGACGAAATCGAGCTTCTCGCGGAATTTGTCGTTCACCTTCGGGTCGGGAATGTCGCCGCCCGCCGGGACGTAGAAGTTGTGCAGCAGAATGCCGCCCGGAAGCTCCGCCGCGATGTGGCGTTTGTGGCCGTTCTTTATCATGTCGTAGGTCGCGTGCAGCTTCAGCGGGAATTTCGAGAGGATGGCGACGCCGTTATAGCTTTTCTGGCCGCTGAAGACCAGGTGCCCGTAGCCGAGGCGCGCGACCATCTCGCGCGGGAAATCCTTGTCCTCGACCTTGGTCTCCTGCAGGCAGATGACATCCGGTGCGTGGGCCTTCACCAGCTTTTGGAGCGCCGCCTCGCGGATGCGCACGGAGTTGATGTTCCAGGTGGCGATGCGCATCATTCCACCCGCTTCAGGCCGGGCAGCAGCATCGCCAGCGGCCACACGGTGAGCCCGAGCGCGACGCCGAGCCCCAGCGCGATGCCCAGATATTGAAGCTGGTCGCCGAGATGCGACAGGTCGGCGAAGCCCGGCGCCACGATCGCCACCATCGCCGGCAGCAGCAGCGCGCCCAGCGCGCGCGGCGGATCGTCGAGGCGGATGGCGATCGCCAGCGCCTCGCCGCGCAGCACGCAGACCGCCGCGGCGACACCGGCGAGCGCCGCGCCTTCCATCGTCAGCCCGCCCGCGCTTTTGATGACGATCCCGGCAGCCAGCGCCTGGCCGATCCTCGCGAGCGCATCCGCCTGCCGGTGCGCGGCGAAAAGCACGACCAGCGCGGCGATGGCGGGTGCCAGCCACCCGTGGAGGGAAATGGGTTCCTCCCGCAACGCAGCGCTGAGAGTCGCGAGTACGATGGCAAGCAGCCCCCAGCCGATGAATAACGGGAGAGGCGGGCTTTCCGGCAGCCTTGCCTCGCCTCGCGCGGTGAACCGCGCCGGGTGCAGCCCCAGCCACAGGCTGCCGGCGAACGATGCGCCGAGCATGGCGACAAGCAGTGCCGGCAGCACCGATGCACCCGGCATTCCCCAGTGCATGCTGGCGTATTGCAAGGCGCAAAGCCCAGCCCACCCGCTCAGGAGGCCGGCAACGGGCAGCGCCCGCAAGCGCGCGCGGTCGAGCAGGGGCAGGGCGATCAACAGCCCGGCGAGCATCCATAGGAGTTTTTGCGCATCGTTCACCTGGAGCAGCAATCCGGCGACGAGGCCCGCGAGCGCGCTGGCGATGGCGGCGAGCGTCGCTTCCCGGCGCAGCAGCGGCGCGGCGCTGGTGGCGAGCAGGGCGGCGGCACCCAGCAGCACCAACGGCAGGAGCCATGCAAGCGGGAAGGAATCCATGGCCTCTTTTACTGCGCGCCGTTGGCAAGGCGCAAGCCCCGTGCTAAGCCGGCGGCATGGGCAACGATCCCGACATCCTCATCGCCGGCGGCGGCTTGGTCGGCAACGCGCTGGCGCTTGCGCTGGCGCTTCGCGGCAGCGAAAACGCTGGCCGACAAGGTGCAGCTTTTCTCGATGCTCGCCAATATCGGCGACACGCGCTCGCTCATCATCCACCCCGCCTCGACGACGCACAGCCAGGTCGCGGAGCCGCAGCGCAAGGCGCTCGGCATCTCGGAAGAAACGATCCGTGTCTCCATCGGCATCGAGGACGTCGCCGACATCCTCGCCGACCTCGACCAGGCGCTGAAGGCGGCCGCCGGCAAGCAGGCGGCCTAAGGTGACTGTCATTCCCGCGCAGGCGGGAATCCAGCCCACCTTAAAAAAACACTTTTTTTAGTGCGCTTCGCGCGCCTGGATTCCCGCCTTCGCGGGAATGACATTATAATGGTAGCCGACACAGTCCGTCGCATGCTACGGGCTGGCGCTGCATGCGGGCGGGCTTATATGGCTCCTGCATCCGCCGCGTCCTGCGGCGTGGATAAAGAGACGTTATGATCGAAGTCCGTAAATATGCCGATCTGGGCCAGATGCAGATCGACTGGCTGCACGCCCATTACCATTTTTCCTTCGCCAACTTTACGACCCGAAACGCATGGGGCTGGGGCCGCTGCGCGTCATCAACGACGACATCGTCGGCGAGGGCGGCGGCTTCGACATGCACCCGCACCGCGACATGGAGATCGTCACCTACGTGCGCGAGGGCGCCATCACGCACGAGGACTCGCTGGGCAACCGCGGCGTCACCCGCGCGGGCGACGTGCAGGTGATGGAGGCCGGCACCGGCATCACCCACGCCGAGTGGAACGAGGAAAAAGGCCCGACGCGGCTCTACCAGATCTGGATCGAGCCGCGCCACAGGGGCCGCAAGCCGGCCTGGGAAGCGCGCGAATTCCCAAAGCGGGGAAACGGGCTGAAGCTTGCTCGCTCCGGCCTCGCGGGCGATGAAGGCAAGGCGCTGTTCATCGATTCGGACGCCGCGCTCTGGGGCGGCACGCTGGCCAAAGGGCAGGGGCTCGAGCAGAAGCTCGACGGCGCCGGCTACCTGCTGGTATCGAAGGGCAAGGCGGTCGTGCAGGCCGGCACCGGGGAGGAGACCTTATCCGCCGGGGACGGCGCCATCTTCCGGGGCGAGCGTTTGATCTCGGTCAAGGCGGAGGAGACTGCCGAGCTGGTATTGATCGACTTGCCGACGGTCCGTATATAGAATCGACGATGCATCGTGCAAAGCAACCTTCAAAGGAGACTCCCATGAGCAATAAACCCGTGAGCGACGCGCTGAAAAAAGTGCTCGCCGATACCTACGCCCTGCTGCTGATGACGCAGAACTACCACTGGAACGTCGAGGGGCCCGCGCTTCCACGACCTGCATTTGCTGTTCGAGTCGCAGTACAACGAGCTGTTCCTCGCGGTCGACACGCTGGCCGAGCGCCTGCGTGCGCTGGGCGAGAAGGCCCCGGCCTCCTTCACCGAGTTCAAGAAGCTGGCGACCGTCAGCGACGGCGACTCCTCGCTCGACGAGAACCGCATGGTGCGCGACCTGTACATCGCCAACCAGCAGGTCGGCCACCTGGTGAAGAAGGCCATCGCCATCGGTGAGAAGGCCGACGACGTCTCGACCGTCGATCTGCTGACCCAGCGCGTCACCGCCCACGACAAGGCGGCATGGATGCTGAAAAGCGCCCTGCCGAAGGAAGAGCGCCTGAAGCTGGCGAGCTAGGAACGGCTATCGCGTACAGCCGGTCCGGTTGTTGACGCCGGCACCGAAGACCGTATTGCCGCTGCGCACATGTCCGCCGCCGACGACGGTGACGGGGCTGCCGCCGATGACGCTGCCCGGGCACGCGGGCGGCGACATGCCGCCCAGGTCGCCCTGACCGGGATGCGGCTGGTCCGCCGGCACGCCATAGGGCTGGGCCGGAGTTTCATTGCTGGCGGGCACGGCCCATTGGGGCGATTGGGGGGTCGGTGCCGGCACGGTCGAGAACATGCCGTTGCCCTGCGCATCCCAACAGGCCTTCAGGCGATCGATCGCCTCGCCCGGCTTCGCCGACGTGCCGCCAGCGCCAGGATGAAGGAGTTGTTGGGATTGGACAGGGTCTGTTGGGTATTGGGCATGTGGATCCTGCCGTCCGCCGCCGTCATGCGGATGGCGGCGCTATCCGCCGCCCAGCGCGTTTGCGCATTCGGGTCGGCCTGGTAGGCGAGCATCGCCTGATAAAAATCCTTCGCCTCGTCCAGGGTGGCGACATGGAGGTGGGAATGCGGAGGCGTGTGGCCCATAAATGCTCCTTATTAGGTTCCCCTTATTGGAACACGGCCGGGTAAAGAAAAACTTAACAAAACTCCGGATCGACGCTTATTTCACGGCATGGCCCCGGCGAGTCGCCGCTTGACCCTTTGGAGGGCGCCGGTTATGCAGCTTCGCGCGTGGCTGGGTAGCAAAGTGGTAATGCGCGGGTCTGCAAAACCTGTATGCGGCGGTTCGATTCCGCCCCCGGCCTCCATCGCCTCCGCGATGGATTGATTCATGAATGCCCCGGCTCGTCTGCCGGCCTCGAAGGAGTGGATATGCCCAGCGCCGATGCCGAGGCCCGCAACTGGATGATCGACGGCCAGCTGCTCACCAACAAGATCACCGACCCGAAACTTTTGGCCGCGATGGCGACCGTGCCGCGCGAACGCTTCGTGCCGGCGCCGTTCATCGGCACCGCCTATGTCGACGAGGAGATTCCGCTCGCCGGCAACCGCATGCTGATGGAGCCGCTGGTGCTCGCCCGCCTCCTGCAGTCGCTGGAGCTCGCCGGTTCCGAGCGCGTGCTCATCGTCGGCGGCGCGACCGGCTACAGCGCGGCGCTCGTCGCCCACCTCGCCGCCGAGGTGGTGATGGTCGAGGAATCCGCCGCCTTCGTCGAGCAGGCGCGCGCGGCGACGTCGGCGCTGGGCTTACGCAACGTCGAGACGCTGCTGCGGCGGCTGGAGGAAGCGGCCGTCGGCCTGCCGTCCTTCGATGCCATCCTCATCGAGGGCGCGGTGCAGCAGGTGCCAAGGAGCATCATCGCCGCGCTGCGCGAGGGCGGGCGGCTCGCCTATGTCGAGAACCGCGCCCTGCGCCCGGCGGCGACCGGCCGCGCCGCGACCGGGCTCGGCACGCTGATGGCGGCGCTCAAGCGCGGCGGGCAGGTCACCGCCAGCGCCCTCACCGAGGCCGGGGTGACGCTATTGCCCGGCTTCGCCCGCCACGAAACCTTCCAATTCTCCTAATAAGCTGATCTTTCGCGGGAAAAATCTTTCGGGCTTAACCGAATGGTAACCCGGCGCTAACCGATTGTTAGGAAGTTCGTGCGATAGTAGCGACAAAAGAACAAGGAAATTGAATGTCCTCGCCACGACGCATTCCGACGGTCGCTCTCGCGCTCGCCCTCATCCCGGGCGCGGCCGCGCTTGCTGCGACCTACGGCCCCGAATTCCCGCCCGCCATTTCCGACGCGCCGCTGAGCATCGCCCAGGCGGACCTGAGCGTCCTCCCCACCGCGCCCGCGCCGCTGGAGAACGAAAAGCCCGCCGCCCGGACGGTGACGTTCGACGATTCGCCGCGCGCCGCCACGCCCGTCGCTTCCACCGTCGCGACGCAGAGCAACGACCGTTCCTCGATGCGCTGACCGCGACCTACCAGCGCAATCCCAAGATCCTCGCCGAGCGCGAGCGCCAGGAATCGACCGACGAGGAGATCGCCGAGGCCGTCTCCGATTTCCGCCCGACCGTCGGCGCCACCTACGACAAGGGCCGCCAGCGCACCTCCTTCAACGACAGCGACTGGGTGCACAACCCGTCCTCCGACAAGGAATTCCGCGTCGAGCAGCCGCTGTTCCGCGGCGGCGGCACCTACGCCAACTGGCAGAGCGCCAAGCAGCGCGTGCGCGCCGGCGCCTATCAATTGCAGGGGACCGAGCAGCAGGTGATGCTGCAGGCGGTCACCGCCTATATGAACGTCGTCGCCAACATGGCGATCCTCGCCGACGCGCGCAGCAATGCCGACGTGCTCGACAAGCAGGTCGCCTCGACCAGCGACCGTTTCAGCTACGGCGAGGTCACCCGCGCCGACGTCGCGCAGGCGCAGGCCGGCCTCGCCGAGGCGCATGCGCAGGTGGCGAGCGCGCAGGGCTCGCTGGTCAACGCCGTCGCCCAGTTCGAGCACATCGTCGGCTACAAGCCGCCGGCGCTGTCGTCGCCGGTCGTCCTTCCCGAAATTCCCGGCTCGCTCGAAGAAGCGCTCGACCAGGCGCGCCGCGCCAACCCGCAACTGCTCGAAGCCATCCACGCCGCGCAGGCGGCGGATTACGACGTGCGCACGAATGAATCGGTGCTGCTGCCGCATGTCTCGCTCGTCGGCACGCTGAGCCGGCAGGACGGCATCGGCCTGCTCGGCTCCGACAAGTTCAACCAGGACCAGATCGGCCTGCAGGTGAGCATCCCGCTCTACAGTCGGGCTCGGAATACGCCAAGATCCGTGCGGCGAAGGCCGTCGCGCGCCAGCAGAAATACGACTCGCAGGACACCAAGCTCACCGTCGAGGAAGCGGTCGCGCAGGCATGGCAGCAATACGCCACCGCCTCCGTCGCCGCGACCGCGCGCGCGCAGCAGATCAAGGCGGCGCAGATCCAGCTCGAAGGCATGCGCGCCGAATCCGCCGCCGGCCAGCGCACCGTCTTCGACGTGCTCGACGCCCAGCAGACGCTGTTCAGCGCGCAGATCAACGAGGTGCAGGCGCGCGGAAAATCTCGGGCTGCCGGTCGCCCTCCTACGACCCGACGGCGCATCTGCATCACGTCGCCTGGCTGCCTGCCGGATTCTAGTCGCCAGTCGTCAGCGAGGCTTTGGCGAATCACTATTCTTGCTAACGACCAGCGACTAACGACTCCTGACTGAATATCCTTGCCAATTCATGCGGCTCTCGCTTTACTTTGGCGAATGGCCAAAGAGCAAGACCAGTCGATGGAGGAAATTCTCCAGTCCATCAAGCGCATCATCGCCGAGGAGGGAGAAGCGCCCCGGCGGCTCGGACGTGCTCGAGCTCACCGACCTCGTGCAGGAGGACGGCTCCGTCAGCAAGGCGAAATCCTCCGCCGGCCCCGAGATCGTGACCGGCTCGCCCATCCCCCGGCCGCCGACGCCCCCGGCGGTGACCACCGGCTCGCCCCATATCGAGACCATGTCCGATCGACGAGATCATCGCCGCGCCCGTCATGCACGAGTTCGAGCCGACGCCGCCCGCGCCGAGACCCGCCCCCCAAAGCCGAAACACCCGCCGCCGCCTCCACCCAAGCCGCCGGAGCCCGCCATGCCAGCCCAGCCCGCCACCGACAGCCTCGTCTCCGACCAGACGCTCTCCGCCTCCGCCGCCGCGCTCTCCGCCCTGCGCGAGGTGCCGCAGGCCGCGCCCGACGGTTCCCCGACGCCGAGGCCCCGTCTTCCGCTCCGGCAACACGGTCGAGGACCTCGTCCTCGAAGTGCTGCGCCCCATGCTCAAGCAATGGCTCGACGCCAACCTCACCGGCATCGTCGAGCGCCTCGTCGAGCGCGAGATCCGCAAGCTGACGCGTTAGTTTTTAAGAACCTTTTTTATTTGGCTCTTGCGACTTAGCGCCGGCATCCGACCCTTACCTCCTGCGGATTGCGACCGCCAATACGCTCCGAGGCAGAATTTTTTCCGCTGGGCAGCGGTTTGGCCTTTTGGGCGTGGGTGGCACCTGCAGCGCCCATGGCCCCGTCGATAAAGTCCTCTCGGCCGAGGGGCAGGTAAAACTTGTTCGAATTCGGCGCTGTTCCGCTGAATTGTCGATCGCGGTAAATTCACCACGGTACTTTGTCATCATTAGGTTTTCAAAATTAATGGCCGGTACTTCGTATTGCTCATGAAAATCTTGCACAGCTCTAACGTGGGGTGCCAGATGCTCATCGTATATCTCGCCGAACAGCTCCCTCAATTCTCCATCATCTTGCGTAACTTGAAGACGGTGCATATAGCGATCCAAGGGGGATGGGAGGGGTTCTCGAGCCATTTTGCAGCCTCGGCATTGGCTCTTGCTCCCATGGGCAAAGACTCGGTTGAGTCGCATGAACGAACTCATGAGAGAAATATCTTTCGAGAGAATTTGTGACGGGCCGGCCATCATCGGGTTAACATCGTGATTGCCTTAACGGTATCGGGGTTGACCGGAATGCCATGAAGGTCGGTGTAGCCCATCTCGCGCAGCCCAAAGCAGGGGTCGGTGATAATGTCGAGCGGCTTGCCGTGCAACGCCCGTGCTTCTTCCAACTTGGCCAGTCCTTCCGGTGTGGAGGCGACCCATTCGACTGCTTCCCTGACGCGCGCGACAAGTCCTTCATCTTCGCCGATAAACCGGACTAAATTCTCAAGTTCGGGAACCATGCATCAAAACTAGCATGGCAATATGACACCCTGATGACGGCGCACAGGATTGTAACGGTCATGCCACAAAACCGATATTTAATTATCCAAAAGACCTGCTTAGAGGGAAATGCTGGTGCCCTACGAAAGAACCAAAGATATACTCGTCCATACCATGAAATATAGCCTTCAATACATTGAAGATGCTAAAAAACTACTCTGGTTAGGAACGCTGCTCGCGTGGGGGCCTGTGCATGCCAGCACAGGTGCAGGGCCTCGCCTCTTTCCGCCGCTGCGGCGAATGCGCTTTCGAGCAATTCATCGCCCCCCGCCGCCACTTCCGCTGCCGCCCGGCATCGCCGGCCAGCCGGCTTTCAACCCGCCGGCGGCGGCCAATTCGGTGCCGGAGATCACCGTTCCCGCCGGCCCCGCCGCCGCTGCCGGGCTCGTCCGACCGCACGGCGGGCGGCCCGCCTCCCGTGCCGCCGCTTCCCGGCACGGACACCCGCCGACAACGCCGAGCCGCCGCCGCTGGTGACGCCGCCGCCCGCTGCCGATCCCCGGCCCGAACGGCGGTCCGGTCGCCGGCCGGCAGCCCGACCGACACCACCCAGACCGCCGATAAGGCCAAGCCGCTGAAGCCCTCGCAGGACGCCGACCGGCATCGCCTTCCCGCCGAACAAGGTCAAGGCCGCCAACGGCATCGAGTTCCCGGCGGCGCCGGCGATCCATACCTGGAAGACGAAGCTCAAGCCGGTGCTGAGCGCGCAGCGCATCCGCTTCAATTACGCACGGCAGGTCCTGCCGCCGACCATCTACCGCCGCCAGTACGACGAGGACAACCGGCACCTGCCGCCCGCCGTCTACGGCGCAGATTACGACCGCGCGCTGATGGTCGCCGTCGCCGCCAACGACATCAACGGCACGCGGGCGCTGCTCGATGCCGGGGCGCAGCGTTAACCTGCGCAACGCGGCGGGGCGACCCGCTGCTCGTCATCGCCGTGCGCCACCGTGCCTACGACACCGCGCGCCTGCTCGCCGCGCGCGGGGGCCGATCCCTCGAACGTCGGCGCCGACGGCCGCAGCGCCCGCGACCTCGCCTCGGCGATGGGCGAGTCCATGCTGCTGCCCGCCTTCAACGCCCGCCCGCAATCGCCCGTCGAGATGAGGCCGGCGGTAGGGAAAGCCCTCCACCTGAAAGGGGGAGGGTGGGGTGGGGGTCTGCTGAGCTTCCTATTCACATGCATCAGATTATCGAAGCGCTCAGGACCCCCTCCTTGATCCTCCCCCTTTCAGGTGGAGGCAAAGAGCGGCGCTTCCTTGCCATCGCGCCGGTTTTCACCTATCGAAAAACCATCATGACCAAGAAATTCGGCAAATCGACGCTCGTTTCGCGCCACGTCACCGAGGGGCCGCAGCGCGCACCGCACCGCTCGTACCTCCACGCGATGGGCCTCGGCGAGGCGCAGATCCACGCGCCGCTCGTCGGGCGTCGCCACCACCTGGAACGAGGCGGCGCCGTGCAACATCACGCTGGCGCGGCAGGCGCAGGTGGTGAAGAAGGGCGTCGCCAGCGCCGGCGGCACGCCGCGCGAATTCACCACCATCACGGTGACGGACGGCATCGCCATGGGCCACCAGGGGATGAAGAGCTCGCTGGTCAGCCGCGAGCTCATCGCCGATTCGGTCGAGCTCACCATGCGCGGCCATTGCTTGCTACGACGCGCTGGTCGGCCTCGCCGGCTGCGACAAGGCGCTGCCGGGCCTGATGATGGCAATGGTCCGCCTCAACGTGCCGAGCGTTTTCCTTTACGGCGGCTCGATCCTGCCGGGGGCATTACAAAGGCCGCGACGTCACCGTCGTCGATGTGTTCGAGGGCGTCGGCAAGCACGCCGCCGGGACGATGAGCGACGACGAGCTCGCCGAGCTCGAGCGCGTCGCCTGCCCCTCGGGCGGCAGCTGCGGCGGCCAGTTCACGGCGAACACGATGGCCTGCGTGTCCGAAGCCATCGGCCTTGCGCTGCCCGGCTCGGCCGGCGCGCCGGCGCCCTACGAATCGCGCGACCGCTTCTGTTTCGACGCGGGCGAGGCGGTGATGCGGCTGCTGAAGGAAAAGATCCGCCCGCGCGACATCGTGACCCTCAAGGCGCTGGAGAATGCCGCGGCCATCGTCGCCGCCACCGGCGGCTCGACCAACGGCGCGCTGCACCTGCCGGCGATCGCCCACGAGGCGGGCATCGATTTCGACATGCATGCGGTCGGGAAAATTTTCAAGCGCACGCCCTACCTCGCCGACCTCATGCCCGGCGGAAAAATACACGGCGAAGGATTTATACGAGGTGGGCGGCGTCGAGATCGTGATGAGGACGCTGCTCGACGGCGGCTACCTGCACGGCGACTGCCTGACCGTCACCGGCAGGACCATCGCCGAGAATTTGAAGCGCGTGAAGTTCCCGAAAACGCAGGACGTGGTTTACCCGCACGACAAGCCCATCCGCAAGGAAGGCGGCGTGGTGACGCTCACGGGCAACCTCGCGCCGGAAGGCGCCATCGTCAAGGTCGCGGGGATGAAACATTTGAAGTTCGCGGGACCCGCACGGGTCTTCGATTCCGAGGAGGCCTGCTTCGCCCGCCGTCGAGGCGAAGAAATACAAGGCGGGCGACGTGCTGGTCATCCGCTACGAAGGCCCGCGCGGCGGACCCGGCATGCGCGAGATGCTCTCGACCACCGCCCGCGCTCTACGGGCAGGGCATGGGCGAGAAGGTCGCGCTCGTCACCGACGGGCGCTTCTCCGGCGGCACGCGCGGCTTCTGCATCGGCCATGTCGGGCCGGAGGCGGCGGTGGGCGGGCCCATTGCGCTGCTGAAGGACGGCGACGCCATCACCATCGATGCGGCGAAAGGCACCGTCTGCGTCGATCTCGGCGAGAAGGAGCTCCGCCTGCGCCGCGCCCCGCTGGAAGCCGCGCGCGACCGATTACGGCCTCCGGCGCGCTGTGGAAATACGCCCAAGCGGTCGGCCCGGCGGAGAAGGGCGCGGTGACGCATCCCGGCGCGGCGGGCCGAGACGCACGTCTTCGCGGATATCTAAAGCCCGAAATTGAATTGCACGTTGCAGCCGGGATTGATGGTGCTGATGAGGTATTGCGCGGTTGGTGGCGACGTTGGTCGTGGTGCAAGTGGCCCAGAAATTGGTCTTGGGCTGGATGCTTCCGAAGCCGGGGTAACCGTCGTCCAGCTTGGTGTCGATCGCCAGGGCGTCCTCCGGCCGCAGGGTCGCGCCGTCGAGGAATCCGTAGGCGCTGTTGCAGCACGCCGCCACGAAGATCCAGTTGGTGGTGCGCAGCGCCGTATAGGGTTGCGCCCACGCGCTATAGGCGGCAAAGGGCAGTACCTTTGAGCTTGCTGGCCGGGATGTTCGTGCCGATGACGTCGTTCCAGCCGTAGGTCGCGTTGGGCGGCGAGGCGGGCGCGCCGGTGTAGAAGCCCGGGATGAGCCCGGCGTTCCCGAGATGCTGCCAGAAGCGGTAATATTCGAGCACCGTATCGATGGTTGCCGTTGCCGTTGCCGTTGCAGGTCGCCGTGCCGGCGGTGACGATGGCGTTCTGGCATGCCGTGTCGCTGCCGGTGCCGCCGGGCGGTGCCCCCAGTAGCTGGTGGCGTTGGTCATGTCGCCGGGGATGGAGTTTGTATTTGTCGTAGAACTGGTGCGTCGCCTGCTGGAAGCGCTGCAGGTCGGTGCTGATGCTGCGGATCGCGGCGGCCTTTTGCAGCGCCACGCCGCCGAGGACGCCGCCGATGATCAGGGCGACGATGGTGAGCACGATCGCCAGCTCGACGAGCGAAAAGGCGGACTGGCGGGGCGCGGCGCATGGCCGTCATTCTAAAGCAATCGCGCCAAGAAAAAAGCTTCTTCGGCGGGCCGAATTCACAAAAGCTTCATATTTTCCCGTCGGCGGGCCCGTTATAGTGCGGGCATGGACCCACGGGCAGTTTCGGACAACCGATACCAGGGCGACGGCAGGATCGCCGCCGCATGGAACGGCCTGACCGCCGCCATCGGCGGCCCCGGCGCCTGGTCATCACCGCCTGCGCGGCGTTCGATAAGGCGACGCGCGGCGGTTCGATCTTCGGCCATATGCAGCGCGTCTGGTCGGGCGCATGGGGCGGCGCGCTCGCCGCCATCACACGGGCTTGCGGGCGGTCGTCGGTGCCTACGTGGGCTATCACCGCGCCGGCGACCTGCGCCGACCGGCATAACCGGCTGGGTCGGCGAGAACCTGGTGCTGCGCACCCAGCTCGACCAGACCGGCATGGCGCTGAACCAGATCGCCGACAACCTGACGCGCGGCGGTTTCGCCGCCGCCGAGGGCATGCCGGCCGCGAGCCATGCCGAGCAGGCGCTGAGCGCAAAAGAAGCCCGCCGCGCCGGCGACCGCCGTCGGTGGGCTGAGATGACGTCCGAGGCGCCCATCGGAGGCGAGGCTTTTCTACCTCAAGGCCAAAGAGCTTCTTTTGCAGAAAGTTCCGCTGTCGCAGGACGAGTTCGCCCTGTTCATGCAGGCCTGGCAGAAGACCGCCCGCGTCGACCAGGTACGATCGCTCCTGTCGCTGGCGACGCGGGGAAAACCCATAGAGGACGACGTGGTGGGATTCGCCCGGCGGCTTCCCGCCATGCGCGGGTACGTGATCACGGATCCCGATGCGCTGCGCCTGCGGGTCCTTGTCGAGCACGGAGAGGAAATGGGCCTGACGGGCGACGACATGCGGGGGATCCTCAGGGACGGCGCGACGGCGCTCGGCAAGGTCGCCGGCCGACATCGTGCCCGAGCTGGCGCCCTTCATGGCAGGACGATCCATCGATGCAGGCGCGGGCCGCGCTTAACTTAACTAGGCCGCGTTCTTGTCGTCGTTGCCGATGCCGAGCATCTTGAGCTTGCGGTGCAGGGCGCTGCGCTCCATGCCGACGAAGTTCGACGTTTTGCTGATATTGCCGCCGAAGCGGTTGATCTGCGCGGCGAGGTATTGCTTCTCGAACGTCTCCCGCGCCTCGCGCAGCGGCATGCTCATGATGTCGCTCGAAAGCTCGGGGCGCAGGACGGTGATGTTGGAGTCGATCAGCTCCGGCGGCAGCGCGTCGGCGGAAATTTCGCCGCTGGTGCCCGAGGCCATGATGATCAGCCACTCCATGACGTTGCGCAGCTGGCGCACGTTGCCCGGCCAGTTGTAGCTCTGCAGCACGGCGAGCGCTTCCTCGCCGAGCGTGCGCGGGGCGAGGCCCATCGCGTCCGCCGCGCGCTTGAGGAAATGCGTGCTGAGCGCGGCGATGTCGTCGCGGCGCTCGCGCAGGTTCGGCATGCGCAGCGGCACGACGTTGAGGGCGGTAATAGAGGTCCTCGCGGAAGCGACCGCCGGAGATTTCCTCCTGCAGGTCCTTGTTGGTGGCGGCGATGACGCGCACGTCCACCGAGACGCGCTTGTTGCCGCGCACGCGCTCGAAGCTCTGCTCCTGCAGTGCACGCAGCAGGCGGCCTTGCGTCTCCAGATGCATGTCGGCGACTTCGTCGATGAACAGCGTGCCGCCGTGGGCGCGCTCGAGCAGGCCGAGCTTCTCGGCGCCGCCGTTGGGGTTGGGGTCCTCGGTGCCGAACAGCTCCGACTCGATGCGCGACGGCGTCAGCGACGCGGCGTTGAGCACGACGAAATGCGCATGCCCGCGCATCGAGCGCGCATGGACGAGGCGGGCGACGAGCTCCTTGCCGGTGCCCGGCGCGCCGGTGATGAGCACGCGCGAATTGGTCGGCGCGACCTTGTCGACCGTCTGGCGCACGGTGTTGATGGCGCTCGAATTGCCGATCAGCTCCGACTCGGAATGCGAGCGGCGTTTGAGCTCGTGGTTCTCGTTGCGCAGCTTGGCGGCTTCGAGCGCGCGCTTGACGATGATGAGCAGCCGCTCCGACTGGAAGGGCTTCTCGATGTAATCGTAAGCGCCCATCTTGATCGCCGAGACGGCGGTCTCGATATTGCCGTGGCCGGAGATCATGATGACCGGCACGTGCGGGTATTTCTTCTGCATGATCTCGAGGATGCCCAGCCCGTCGAGCTCGCTGCCCTGCAGCCAGATGTCGAGAATGACGGCGGCGGGGACCCGCTCGGCGAGGCTCTTCAGCGCGCCGTCGGAATTGTTGGCGATGCGCACGCCGTATTTTTCATCGGAGAGGATGTCAGAAATGAGAGAGGTGATGTCGGCTTCGTCGTCGATGACGAGGATGTCTGCGGCCATAAAAGCAACCTTCGCTTTGTTTTCGTTGAACTTTTTGCTGCCGAAGCGTGCTCTTGTCTCTATCTGTTGCGCGAAAGTTACACCAGGCCAAAGATTTGTCCAGAAAAACTTTTAGTAGTGTGGAGCAACAATGGGGATACAGGATGTAGTGATAACCCGCATGCCCCGGCATTGCTTCCGCAACACAAGGTCCGCCGCACCGGAGCACGCGTATCCACAGAAGCCGGCAATGTGAGGAGGCCAAGGCTCCGCCCATGGCCGCTCCGGCGACGCCGGAATTTACCGTTTTTTAATAAACGGTTTTTGATTTCTTTACCTCTTTGGCGGTATATTCGGGGACAGCAAACCACCGATTCCGCCCGGGAGAATTTATGTCCGACACCGCCGCCACCCCCACACCGCAGGACCTCGGCCTCGCCTATGCGCAGGCCGAGAACGACGTATGGAAAGACAAGCTTTGCCAGAAGAGCCAGGTGACGACGACCCCGCTCGGCAAGGCGCTCGACAAGCTGGTCAAGGCCACCGACATGCTGACCTTCGGCAACTGGGACGCCGCCGACCAGCCGAAGGACCAGTGGGTCCACGCGCTCGACTGGGACAAGCTGCCGAAAAAAGGCGCCGACGGAAAATACAGCGACGCGTCGATCGATGCCTACATCCATTCGCAGCCGAACACGTTCCGCGAGTTCGACCTCGGCCACAATCCCAAGCTGCACGCCGAGCTGCGCGATTACCTCCGCGCCTCGCTGAACGCGCGCGAGACGAAGGAGCATTTCGCCGCCGTCGCGGGCGACAAGGCCGCCGAAAGCGTCGAGAGCGCGATCGATGGCGCCTGCAACGCGGGCAACCTGAACCCCGACAAGGCGAAGATCGTCGCCGATGCGCTCACCCCGGCCGCGCCCGCGCCGGACGTCGCCAGACCGGGCGCATCCCCGGCCGATGGCGGCAAGGTCAACATCAAGTTCGCCGGCGATTTCCCGGAGGGCTTCAACCCGAGCGTACTGCAGCTCATCGGCGGCCACCGCTTCATCGCGAACCGTGGCGTGGATTCGTACCAGTTCACGGTCTCGCCCTCGAAGCAGTTCCAGGGCCTCGTCAGCGCCATCGAGCAGGATCCGCGCATCGACGGGCACGAGAACGCCGTGCGCGCCGCCGCGATGCTGGTCGCCGCCAAGAACGGCCTGCCCAACGTCGATGCGACGGTGGCTTCCGGCCAGGCGCTGGCCATGCCGAGCGACAAGGACGTGCTTTCCGGCCTCGCCGCGCTCGACGTCGCGGGCAAGATGAACCTGTCGCGCGTCGCCACCGAACATGCCGACCTGACGACGGTCCTGCCGCCGGCCACCGTCCAGCGGGCGGCGGCTGCGGCGACTCCGCAGAACGTCCGCAGCTAGGACCGTCCGGAGCTTCAGTGATTCTTGGGCAGGGTGAGCGTCACCAGGGCACCGCCTTCGTCGCGGTTGCTTAGGGTCAGGCTGCCCTTGTGCTCTTCGAGCGTTTTCTTGGCGATGGCGAGGCCGAGGCCCGAGCCGCGCGTGCGCGTGGTGACGTAAGGCTCGGTCAGCCGCGTGATCAGCGATTCGGGGAAGCCGGGGCCGTTGTCGGTGAGGGTGATGATGACGTGCGCCTCGTCCTGCTTGAGGGCGATGGCGATCTCTTTTTTGTCCTTGCCGCCGGCCTCGAGCGCTTCGGCGGCGTTCTTGAGCAGGTTGAGCAGCGCCTGGCCGAGCTGCGATTCGTCGCAGGTGACGAGCACCGGCGCCTTCGGCAATTCGAGCGTGTAGGTGATGTCCGTATGCACCGTCTGCTCGGAGAAGGCCGACTTGCGCAGCAGCCCGGCGATGTCCTCCTCGCGGAAGACCGGTGCCGGCATGCGCGCGAAGGCGACGAACTCCTCGACCATGCGCCCGATGTCGCGCACGTGGCGGGTGATGGTGTCGAGGTAGCGCTCGTAGCTCTCGACGTCGCTGACCTCGCCGGCGAATTTCTTGCGCAGCCGCTCGGTGGATAGCGTGATCGGCGTCAGCGGATTCTTGATCTCATGCGCGATGCGGCGGGCGACGTCGGCCCAGGCGGCGTTGCGCTGCGCGGCGACCAGCGGCGTGATGTCGTCGAAGGTGACGATGTAGCCCTCGATCGTCTCGCCGTCGCGCTCGGCGGCGGCCTGCAGATGCAGCGTGACGCGCCGCTCGCCCATCAGCAGCGTGGCGTTGTCCTCGGCGACGCGCTCGGGCCGCGTCGCGGCGCGCTTGAGCAGGCTCTCGGCCTCCGGCATCAGCTCGGCGATCGGCTTGCCGGCGATGTCGGCGTCCTCCGGCAGGCCGAGCAGGGCCAGCGCCACGCCGTTATGCAGCGTGATCGTGTGGTTCGCATCCACCGCGATGATGCCGGCGGAGACGCCGGAGAGCACCGTCTCGGTGAAGCGCCGGCGCTCGTCGAGCAGCCGGTTGGCCTCGAGCAGGTCGCGCCGCTGCGCCTCGAGCTGGCTGACCATGCGGTTGAAGGTGCGGCCGAGATTGGCGATCTCGTCGTCGCTCTTGCCCTCGGGGACCTTGGTGGAATAGTCGCCGGCGCGCACGCGCTCGGTCGCCGCCATCAGCCGCGTGATCGGGCCGATAAGGCGCACCGCCAGCATCATCCCCGCCCACAGCGAGGCGAGCAGCAGCAGCAGCGCCACCAGCATGAACACCGCGAAGAACTGCTGCTGGATGATGCGGATGTCGTGGCGCAGCCGCTCGTATTGCGTCACGGTGGTGCGCGCGGCCTCCATGTGCTTGAGCATCTGCGCGTCGACCATGCGGCCGACCATGAGGTAGAGCTGCGGCACGCGCGAGAGCTTCACCACCGCCTGGATGCGGTCCTGGTCCTCGCCGAAGACGACGACGTCGCCGGCATCGGCACGGTCGAGGATCTCCTCCGGCAGCCGCTCGAACATCAGCGAGAAGGAAAGCGCGGTGCGCGTCAGCACGCGGCTGCGGTCGAACACCACCGCCTCGGAGAGGTTGCGCACGTTGGTCTCCTCGGTGAGCGCGGTGCTGAATTGCTGCGGGTTGCTGAACAGCTGCGGCAGCTCGCGCTGGATGTCGTCGCCCATGGCGACCGCGTCGCTGCGGATCGCCGCCTTGTGCTCCTCGATATAGGCGGCGGCGACCGTCACCGAATCCTCCAGCGCCGAGGAGACGCGCGCGTCGAACCAGGCCTGCAGCCCGTAATTGAAGAACAGCGCCGAGAAGACCGAGACGGTGACCGTCGGCACGATCGCCACCACGCAGAACATGAAGATGATGCGCGTCTGCAGCCGCGTGCCGATCAGGCCTTCCTTCGCCTGCAGCCAGAGCAGGCTGGCGCGGCGGATGACGACGAAGGCCATCAGCACCAGCAGCACGGCGAGGCCGCTGAGCACGAACAGCATCGTGCGCTGGCTCATCGCGGGATCGGAGGTGAGGGTGTTGATCTGCACCAGCAGCGTGGCGAGCAGCGCCACCAGCACCAGCGCCATCACGCCGAGCATGCGGTTGCTCCAGCGCCTGAGGCCGTAGCCGAGCGGCCGCGATGTCGCCGATTCCGGACTGTCGCTGGCGAGCAGGGTCATCTCAGGCCGCGTCGCCCGTGTGCGGGTCGATGGAAAGCGCGCGCATCTTCTTGCGCAGCGTGTTGCGGTTGATGCCGAGCACGGCGGCGGCGCGCAGCTGGTTGCCGCCGGTCGCCTTCAGCGTTTCGGCAATGAGCGGCTTCTCGAACCGCGCCAGCACGCGCTCATACAGCCCGTCGGGCGGCAGCCGCCCTTCATGCGCCGCGAAGTAATTGCGGAACTGCGTCGTCAGGAACGACTCGATCGATTGCGGAATGTTCTCGTTCGCCGCTTGCGGTCCGCGAGGGCCGACCTGGATGAGAACGGTATCGTCCTCGCTCAGAAGAATGGTCCGTGGAGACATAGATACCTGCCAATGCAAAAGCCGGGGTTCATCCCCCTGCCCAAATTTTAGGCAGTGCTAGCAGGGAAGGGCGGAATTGGCAACCGGGACCTAGATGCCGGGACGCATGACCAGAAGACAGCGGACGTTGTCGTCGACCGCCACCGCGTAGCTGCCCGCAGTGGTCGTGTTGTCGTAACAGAGCGTATTCGCGGTGCTCGGCGTGCCGCCATTCCCCGGGAGCGAGAGGATAAAGCCGACCGGCCTCGAAAGCACGGTGCCGGTGGCGGGGTATCCATCGTCCAGCTTCTGGTCCAGGCCCAGGGCTTCGCGGGCGCTGAGCGTAGGATTTCCCTTTAGAACGCCAGCCGCGCTGCCATTGCTATTGAAGGCGGCGATGGTAAAAATATTCCCTGTCATGGAGGAGCCGCCATAGAATGCGGAGATATTGATAAAGCCGGTGGGACGTATGCGTAGCGGTGGGAATATACCGGTCAATCCGGTCGTTGCATTGCTGCCGGTGCCGAAAGCACTGGTGTCGATGGTCGTGCCGTCCGCGACGGATTTGAAAGAGATCAACCCCGCATCCGACAACTGGCGCCAGAACAGCGTCACTTCGCCGCCTGCCCCGCCATTGAGGCCGCCGCTGTAATTGCTGATGTACCCGTCGCCGTCGCCTTCACCGACCGTGCCCGGACTGGTGGCGCTGACGGTAAGCCCCGCCTGCGCGGCCTTGTCGTTGCGCAGGTCGCCGGGGATGCCGCCGTATTTGTCACGGAAGGTCAGCGCGGCGGCGGTGTAGGACTGGATGTCGCTGACCGTGGCATTGATCTGCGCCGACTTGACGAGGTCGGCGCCGACCAGCACGCCGCCTACCAGCAGACCGATGATGACCAGCACGATGGCGAGCTCGACGAGCGTGAAGCCTGCGGTTCTCATGAAGGACAGGGTATGGAACACAGGCCGCGCTGGCAAGCGGCGTATGGGATCCGTCACTCGCCGTCGGTCACTTTTTCGGGCGTGCGGGTGGAAACGCCGTCCTGTAATTGCCGATCGTAGAAAACGCGGATGGCTTCCTTGACTTCGGTGGCATCGAGCATGCGGTTCATGGAGTTGCGGAACTCCGAGGCGCCGCGCAGGCCGGAGACGTACCAGCCGAGATGCTTGCGCGCGTTGCGCACGCCGACATTCTCGCCGTAGAGATGCAGCATGTCCTCGTAATGCGTGAGCAGGATGTCGCGCTGCGCTTCGATGCTCGGGTCGGCGACCTCGCGGCCTTCGAGATGCTCGCCGGCCTGGTGGACGAACCACGGGCGGCCGTAGCTGCCGCGCCCGATCATCACGCCATCCGCGCCGGATTGTTCGAGCGCGGAGTCGATGTCCTCGAAGCTGGTGATGTCGCCGTTGACCAGCACGGGCAGGTCGATTGCCTCCTTCACGCTGCGCACGAAGCCCCAGTCGGCGGAGCCCTTGTACATCTGGCAGCGCGTGCGGCCGTGGATGGTGATCATGCGGATGCCGACATCCTGCGCGATCTTCGCCATCTTCGGCGCGTTGAGCGAGGCGTGGTCCCAGCCCATGCGCATTTTCAGCGTCACCGGGATCTTCACCGCCTTGGCCACCGCTTCGAGGATTTTGGCGGCGAGCGGCTCCTCGCGCATCAGCGCCGAGCCGGCCATGCCGTTGACGACCTTCTTCACCGGGCAGCCGAAATTGATGTCGATGATGTCGGCGCCGCGATCCTCGTTGAGCTTCGCCGCTTCGGCCATCACCTCCGGCTCGCAGCCGGCGAGCTGCACGGCGAAGGGTTGCTCCGAGACGTCGGACTTCGCCATGCGCAGCGCGTTCTTGGTCTCCAGGATGACGGCCTTGCTGGCGATCATCTCCGAGACGACGAGGCCCGCGCCGAAGCTTTTGACCAGCTTGCGGAACGGCAGGTCGGAGACGCCGGTCATCGGCGCCAGCACGGCGTGGCTCGTCAGCGTCAC